>CBIHRS010000005.1:0-193549 GCA_966212505.1 uncultured bacterium | reverse complement strand
TGGACGACGGCCGCGAACTGCCGCTGTTCAAGCTGGAAACCACCAGCGAGACGCATCCGTTCTACACCGGCACGCAGAAGAGCGTCGACAGCCTGGGTGGCCGCGTCGAGAAGTTCCGCAACAAGTTCGCCAAGGTCGGCCTCAAGAAGTAAGCTTGGGACCACCCGTGAAGAAGGCAGCCTTGGCTGCCTTTTTTGTTGCCCGCTGTTTTTCTTGCATCATCCGCGAGTGACCTCACCCAATCCCGCCCTCGTCAGCCAACGCGAAGTGCAGCGCCTGCCGCGCCTGGCGCTGCTGCTGTTCTGCGCCGCCTACGTGCTGCCCGGCCTGTTCGGCCGCGACCCATGGAAAGGCGCCGACCAGGCGGCGTTCGGCTACATGCTCAACATCGCGCAAGGCAAGACCTCCTGGATCACGCCCACCGTGGCCGGGCTGCCGGTCGACACCGCCGTGCTGCCCCACTGGCTGGGCGCCCTGTTCATCGCATTGCTGTCGCCGGTGATGGATGCCGCGCTGGCCGCCCGGTTCGCTTTCGCCGGACTGCTGACGCTGACATTGGTGCTGACCTGGTACACCACCTTCCACCTCGCGCGCACCGAGGCCGCGCAGCCGCTTCCTTTTGCCTTCGGCGGGGAGGCCAAGGCAGTGGACTATGCCCGTGCACTGGCCGACGGTGCCCTGCTCGCCCTGATCGCCTCGCTCGGCCTGCTGCAGCTGGGCCACGAGACCACGCCGGAACTGGTGCAGCTCTTCTCGGTGAGCCTGCTGCTGTGGGGGTTGTCGGCGGCCGCTTTCAGACGACAGCGGGCCCAGTACGCCGTGCTGCTGTCCCTTCCACTGCTGGCCGCGAGCGGCGCGCCTGCCATGGCCCTGGGCATGGGCGTGGTGGGTACCTGGCTGCACCTGATGCGGCCCAGCAACAGCCCGCGTGGCTTCTGGCACTGGGTGGCTGCCGGCACGCTGCTGTCGGCGCTGGCGGCAGCCCTGCTGCACACCTGGGCGCTGCGCTGGTACTTCCAGCCTGACTTCACCCAGCTGAAGCAGTTGCTCCGGCTCTTCCTCTGGTTTCTGTGGCCGGCCTGGGCGCTCGCGCTGTGGACGATCTGGCGCTGGCGAAAGCACCTGCGGCAACCCCATCTGGCCCTGCCGCTGGGCATGGTGCTGGTGGCCATGGGCTCCTGCGTTGCAATGGGCGGCTCCGACCGTGCGCTGATGCTGGCGCTGCCCGCGCTTGCCGTGCTGGCAGCCTTTGCACTGCCCACGCTGCAGCGAAGCACCTCGGCCGCGATCGACTGGTTCTCCGTCTTCTTCTTCACCGTATGCGCGGCGACGATGTGGGTGATCTACGTTGCCGTGCAGACCGGCGTACCCGCCAAGCCTGCCGCCAACGTCGCCCGCCTGGCGCCCGACTTCAAGGCCCTGTTCTCCCCCCTGGAGCTCGCCGTGGCCGTCGTCGGGACATTGGCGTGGCTGTGGCTGGTGCGGTGGCGCACCGGGCGCCATCGTCAGGCCATGTGGAAGAGCCTCGTGCTCCCGGCCAGCGGTGTGGCCCTGTGCTGGCTGCTGCTGATGACGCTGTGGCTGCCGCTGCTCGATCATGGCCGCAGCTATCGCCAGTGGGTCGGTCGCGTCGCACGCCACGTAGCGCCCAACGAATGCCTCGCCGCCCCCGGGCTGACCCGCTCGCAGCTGGCGGCGCTGGAAGACTTCGGCGGCTTGCGGGTCGACGGCCGCTTCGAATCGACCCGCGGCAACTGCCCGCTGCTGCTGCTGCCGGGAATTCAGGAGACGCCGGCCGGCTGGCGCCTGCTGGGCCGGGAGCGCCGAATCCGCGACAAGGACGAGGTGGTCTCGGTCTATCGCCGCATCGGCCCCTGAGCCTCAGCGCGACGACTCGGCCGCCGCCGCGGCCATCGGAGCTGCCGTAGCGGCCCGCCGCACGCGCGATGCGGGAAACAGCAGGCGGAAGCTCGATCCCTTGCCCAGTTCGCTCTGGATATCGAGCTCACCGCCATGGCGCTGCACCACGTGCTTGACGATGGACAGCCCCAGTCCCGTGCCGCCGGTATCGCGCGAACGGCTGCCGTCGACCCGGTAGAAGCGCTCGGTCAGGCGCGGCAGGTGCTCGCGCTCGATACCGATGCCGGTATCGATGACCTCGAACTCGCCGCCTCCGTCGGAACGCGGTCGCCATTGCACCTCGATGCGGCCGCCCTCTGGTGTGTAGCGCACGGCGTTGGTCACCAGATTGGCCAGGGCGCTGTACAGCTCGGTTTCATTGCCGGCGATCTCGGCCGCCTCGCCTGCGGAGAACAAGAGCTGGTGCCGCCCGGCCGATAGCGAGGTCGCATCGGCCTGCACACGCTGCATCAGCGCCGCCACGGCCACCCACCGATCGGCCGACGGCCACGGGCTGCCCTCGAGCTGCGCCAACGTGAGCAGGTCGCCGACCAACGTCTGCATGCGATCCGTCTGCTGCTGCATCAGGACCAGCACCCGCTTGCGCTCGGCCTCGGTCAGCGGCAGGTTGGCCAGCGTCTCCACGAAGCCGGCCAGCACGGTCAAGGGCGTGCGGATCTCGTGCGACACGTTGGCCACGAAGTCGCGGCGCATCGCCTCGTTGCGTTCGCGCTCGGTGATGTCCTGCGTCAGCACGAGCTTCATGCCGTCGCCGTACGGGCGAACGACGATTGAGAGCGTGCCGCCGCGCGGACTGGGAATCACCAATGATTCACTGAGCCGGCCACTCTGCAGATGCGCAACGAAGGCCGGGGCACGGACCAGGTTGGTCACCCGCTGCCGACGATCGCGCACCGGATCAAGACCCAGATGATCAGCGGCGACGTTGTTCGCCCACTCGATTTGGTCGTTCGCGTCGAGCAGCAGCACCCCATTGGGCGAGGCCTCGATCGCCGAGAGAAACTGCTGCAGTTGCTGGCGCTCCTGCTCGAGCGCACGCTCGCGCAGGCGCAGCGCACGCTCCACACGGTAGCCCACCTCGCCCCAGAAGCGCCTGCCGCGCGGCGCAGGCCCTTCCTGCGAGCCACGAAGCCACTGCATCAGCCGATGCGCACGCAAGCCGTCGAGCAGCACCATCGCGATGACAGCACAGGTGGCTCCCGTCAGCGCCCCCCAGCGCGGCGCATGCACGACCAAGCCGGCCAGCCAACCGCCCACGGCACCGAGCAGGACGAACAGCATCGCCGCGAAGAGGCGCGGCCACAGCCAACTCATGATGCGCGGCGGCTCATTCGGACAGCGCGTCCACCCGCTGGGTCATGCGATAGCCCGCGCCGCGCACGGTCTCGATCAGCTGCGCGCACTGCACCACGTTGAGCGCTTCACGCAGTCGCTTCACATGCACGTCGACCGTCCGCTCCTCGATGAACACATGGTCGCCCCACACCCGGTCGAGCAGCTGCGAACGGCTGTGCACGCGCTCGGGGTGCGTCATGAAGAAATGCAGCAGGCGGAATTCGGTCGGCCCGATCTTCACTTCACGCGGCGCACCGTCGATCGTGCGCGTGACGCGGCGCGTGGACGGATCGAGGCGCAGGCCAGCGATCTCCACCGCAGCATCCAGCGCCTCGGGCGCCTTGCGCCGCAGCACGGCGCGCATGCGCGCCAGCAGCTCATGCGTGGAGAACGGCTTGGTCAGGTAGTCGTCGGCGCCCGCATCGAGGCCCGAGACCTTGTCGGACTCGTCGGACCGCGCCGTGAGCATGATGATCGGCAGCTCGCGCGTGCGGGCTTCCGAACGCCAGCGGCGCGCCAGCGCCAGGCCCGACTGGCCGGGCAGCATCCAGTCGAGGATGACCAGATCGGGCAGCATCCGGTCGACCTCGCGCTGGGCCTGGTCGGCGTTCGCGGCGATCGTCACTTCATAGCCTGCATGGCGCAGGTTGATCGAGATCAGCTCGGCGATCGCCGACTCGTCTTCCACCACTAGCACCTGGCTCATCGCAACTCCTGTGGCGCCAAGGACTCAACGCACCATCGACTCGACGTCGGCCATCGAGCTGTGGCGAACGTCGGCGCCCTTGACGATGTAGATGATGACCTCGGCAAGATTCTTCGCATGGTCGCCCACACGCTCGATCGCCTTGGCGACAAACACGAGGTCGATGCTGGCGGAGATGGTGCGCGGGTCTTCCATCATGTAGGTGATCAGCTTGCGCAGCAGGCCGTCGAACTCCTGGTCGATCTGGTCGTCCTGCTTCAGCACCTCGAGCGCGCGCTCGGTGTCGAGGCGGGCAAAGGCGTCGAGCGCCTTGCGCAGCTGCTTGGTGGCCAGTTCGGCCTCGAAGGCCAGGTCGGCCACCGGAAGCCGCAGGCGGCTCGACACGCCGGTGTTGATCAGGCGCTGCACCGTGCGTGCTACGCGCGCCGCCTCGTCGCCCACGCGCTCGAGGTTGGCGATGGTCTTCGACACGGCGATCAGCAGCCGCAGGTCGCGCGCGGTGGGCTGGCGGCGCGCGATGATCGACGACAGGTCGCGATCGATCTCGACCTCCATCGCATTCACGCGCTCTTCCTGCGCCAGCACCTGCGTCGCAATCTCGCCGCTGAAGTTGCTGAGCGCATAGACAGCCTGCGCCACTTGCGATTCGACCAGCCCGCCCATCTCGAGCACGCGGTTGGAGATGCCGCTCAGCTCGGCATCGAATTGCGTCGACAGATGCTTCTCGGTCATCTGGGTACTCCCGTTGGTCAGCCGAAGCGGCCGGTGATGTAGTCCTCGGTTTCCTTCTTCTTCGGCTTCATGAAGAGATCCGAGGTAGGACCGAACTCGATCAGGTCGCCGAGGTACATGTAGGCGGTGTAGTCGGAGCAGCGCGCGGCCTGCTGCATGTTGTGCGTGACGATCACCACCGTGTAGTCGGTCTTCAGCTCGTGGATCAGCTCCTCGATGCGGCCCGTGGAGATGGGGTCCAGCGCCGAGCACGGTTCGTCGAGCAGCAGCACCTCGGGCTTGATCGCGATGCCGCGGGCGATGCACAGGCGCTGCTGCTGGCCGCCCGAGAGGCCGGAGCCGCTCTGGTCGAGCTTGTCCTTCACCTCGTTCCACAGCGCGGCCTTCTTCAGTGCCCATTCGACGCGCTCGTCCATCTCCACGCGCGGCAGGTTCTCGAACAGCCGCACACCGAAGGCGATGTTGTCGTAGATCGACATCGGAAACGGCGTGGGCTTCTGGAACACCATGCCGACCTTGGCGCGGATCAGCGAGACATCGAGCCTGGAGCGCAGGATGTTCTCGCCGTCGAGCAGGATCTCGCCCTCGGCACGCTGCTCAGGGTACAGCTCGAACATGCGGTTGAAGGTGCGCAGCAGCGTCGACTTGCCACATCCCGACGGACCGATGAAGGCGGTGACCTTGCGCTCGGGGATGTCGAGGTTGATGTGCTTCAGCGCGTGGAAGCTGCCGTAGAAGAAATTCAGGTTGCGCACCGAGAGCTTGGGCTTCTCGATGACTTCGGGTCGCACTGCAACGTCCATGTCGTTCTCAGGTCTTGTTGCGGAAGAACACGCGCGCCAGGATGTTCAGCGCGAGCACGCCCACGGTAATGAAGAACACGCCAGCCCATGCGAGCCGCTGCTGGTTGGGATCGGGACCCATCGCGAAGTCGTAGATCACCTTGGGCAGACTTGCCATCGGACGCAGAAGATTGCTATTCCAGAACTGGTTCGACAGCGCAGTGAACAGCAGCGGCGCGGTTTCTCCGGCAATCCGGGCCACAGCAAGCAGCACGCCAGTTAGCACGCCGGCGCGGGCCGACTTCAACGTGACCGAAAGAATCACCTTCCACTTGGGAGTGCCCAAGGCATAAGCGGCTTCGCGCAGGGCATTGGGCACCAGCGCCAGCATGTTCTCGGTTGTGCGGATGACTACCGGAATCACGAGCAATGCAAGCGCAAGGGCTCCTGCCAGGCCTGAGTTGGTGCGCATCTGTGCCACCACGGTGGCTGCCACAAACAAGCCGATGACGATCGAGGGCCCGGACAGCAGGATGTCGTTGACGAAGCGCGTGCAACGCCCGAGTACCGTACGCTGTCCGTACTCCGCAAGATAAACCCCGGCCATCACACCAATCGGCGTGCCGATGAAGGTGGCCAGCGTCACCATGACGAGCGAGCCAAAGATCGCGTTCGCCAGCCCCCCCCCGTCGGATTGCGGGGGAGGTGTCATTTCCGTCAGCACCGACCACGATAGCGCGCCGGCGCCTAGGCGCACGGTCTCGTAGAGGATCCAGACCAACCAGAACACGCCGAAGATCATCGCGGCCATCGCGAGCGCGAGTGCGATGCGGTTCGTGCGCTTGCGGCGCCGGTGCATCGCCAAGCGGCTGGCGTCGAAGGACATGCTCATGTCCGCGCCCCCTCGTTCTTTTTGAGGCGCGCGAGCAGCAGCTTCGACAACGACAGCACGACAAACGTGATGAAGTACAACACTAACGCGAGGTACAGCAGCGAGGCACGATGCAGCCCCTCCCCTGCCTCGCCAAACTCATTGGCCAGCGTCGACGTGATGCTGCTGGCTGCATCAAAGAGGGAGATCGACTGCAGCTGGTTGGCGTTGCCGATCACGAAGGTGACCGCCATCGTTTCGCCCAGCGCGCGGCCCAGGCCGAGCATGATGCCGCCGATGACACCGGTCTTGGTGAACGGCAGCACCACGCGCCAGACGACCTCCCAGGTCGTCGAGCCGAGGCCATAGGCGGATTCCTTCAGCATCGGCGGCGTCACTTCGAACACGTCGCGCATCACCGAGGCGATGAACGGGATGATCATGATCGCGAGGATGATGCCGGCCGACAGCAGGCCGATGCCGACCGGCGGGCCGGACACCAGCGCGCCTAGCACCGGCACACCGTTGAAGGCCGCCTGCAACGGCTGCTGCACATAGGTGGCGAGCAAGGGGCCGAACACCAGCAGGCCCCACATGCCGTAGACGATCGACGGCACCGCGGCGAGCAGTTCGATCGCGATGCCCAGGGGGCGTTTCAGCCAGGCGGGTGACAGCTCGGTAAGGAACAGCGCGATGCCGAAGCTCACCGGCACCGCGATCAACAGCGCGATCAGCGAGGTGACCAGCGTGCCGTAGATCATGACCAGGCCACCGTAGTGGTCCTGCACCGGATCCCACTCGCTGCGCCACAGGAAGCTGAGGCCGTATTCGCGGATGGCCGGCGCTGCACCGACCACCAGCGAGAGAAGAATGCCGGCCAGCAGGGCCAGCGTGGCGAGCGCGGCCGCCAGGGCCAGCGCGGCAAAGAGCCGGTCCGGCCACGGCGACACGCGCCGCACAGGCTGCGGGCCGCTCGACAGGTCCGCACGTTGCATTTCTGCGTTCTCGGGGAATGGAGGCGCAGGCAGTGTAGCGGTCACGGTCGTGTCCCTCTTCGAGCGGTCTGCAGCTGCGGTCACTTGTAGGCGATGGCCTTGCCGGAAGCGTCCTTGACGTCACCCCACTGCTTGTGGATCAGTGCCTTGACCGAGTCGGGCAGCGGCACGTAGTCGAGGTCGTCAGCCATCTTGTCGCCGGTGGCGTAGGCCCAGTCGAAGAACTTCAGGACCTGGGTGGCTTGGCCGGGCTTGTCCTGCTGCTTGTGCATCAGGATGAACGTGGCACCGGTGATCGGCCAGGAATCCTTGCCCGGCTGCTCGGTCAGCACCTGGTAGAAGCTCTTGCTCCAGTCGGCGCTGGCCGCGGCCGCCTTGAAGTTGGTGTCGCTGGGCGCCACGAAGTTGCCAGCCTGGTTCTTCAGCAGCACGTACGCCATCTTGTTCTGCTTGGCGTAGGCGTATTCGACGTAGCCGATCGAATTGGGCAGGCGCTGCACATAGGAGGACACGCCCTCGTTGCCCTTGCCGCCAGCCCCAGTGGGCCAATTGACCGCGGTACCCTCGCCGACCTTGGCCTTCCACTCGGCATTCACCTTCGACAGGTAGTTGGTGAAGATGAAGCTGGTGCCGGAACCGTCAGCGCGGCGCACCAGTGCAATCGGGGCGTCGGGCAGCGCGACGCCGGGGTTCAGTGCAGCGATGGCGGGATCGTTCCACCTGGCGATCTTGCCGAGGTAGATGTCGCCCAGCACCTGGCCCGTCAGCTTGAGCTGGCCCGGCTGGACGCCCTTGATGTTGACCACCGGCACCACACCGCCGATCACGGTCGGGAACTGCAGCAGGCCGTCCTTGGCGAGCTCTTCATCCTTCAACGGGGCATCCGAGGCGCCGAAATCGACCGTCTTCGCCTTGATCTGCTTGATGCCGGCACCCGAACCGACCGACTGGTAGTTGATCCGGGCGCCGGTGGCCTTGTTGTAGGCATCCGCCCACTTGGCGTACACCGGGGCCGGGAACGAGGCGCCGGCGCCGGTGACTTCTTGCGCGAAGGAGGCACCCGCTGCGAGCAACAACGCCGTGGTCAGGGTGGCGTAGCGGAGCGTGGTGAAGGTCATGGTCGTGCCTTTCTCATGGGGGTCCATCGATGGCCGGCACTTTAGTTACGGCATATGACAGCACCGTGACACAAGACGAACGCTTCTTCTTGTCATATTTGCCGTCATGAAGCCGTCACGTGACTGTCATTCGTGACGAATAGCCTCTCGGCCGCAACAAGACGCAACGCGTCTGCGCGTTTCATTCCCTCTTTCCAAACGTTCTCCAAGGAGTTCTCATGAAGCTTCGTTCGTGGCTGGCTGCGTGCTTTGCCGTCATCGCTCTCGGCCTCGGCGGCTGTGCCAGCACCGTCCCCGCGCCCGCTCCGATCGCCGACACAGCCGCCCGGAACCCGCAGCTGAGCACCCTGAATCGCCTGATCGCTGAAGCCGGTCTGGCCGAGACGCTGCGCGCCGGCGGCCCCTACACGATGTTTGCTCCAAGCGATGAGGCTTTCAAGAGCCTGCCGCCCGGTGCGCTCGATGCGCTGTCGAAGGACAAGGAGAAGCTGAAGGCAATGCTGAGCTACCACGTGCTGCCGACCCGGCTGGCGGCAGCCGATGTCCACAACGGCAATGCGAAGACATTGCAAGGCGCAGATGTCGCCCTGTCGAAGGCAGGCACCTACGTGACGGTGGAAGACGCCGTCGTGACCGAGCCCGACATGGTGGCCAGCAACGGCGTGGTCCACGTGATCGATCGGGTGCTGACGCCCCCGAAGAAGCACTGAGCGGTCAGGCGTTGACCGCCTGGGCCAGGCGCTCCGCACAGCGCCTGGCCTGTTCCGCCTCCCGCGCCTCGACCATCACGCGCAGCACCGGCTCAGTGCCCGAGGCGCGGATCAGCACGCGGCCGGCATCGCCCAGTTCGCGCTCCACGGCCTGCTGCGCGTCGCGCAGCGCCGCGCTCTTCTTCCAGTCGACACCGTCGCCCAGGCGAACGTTGATCAGCGTTTGCGGGAACAGGCTCACGCCCTCCAGCAACTCGGCCAGCGTGCGACCGCTGCGGCGCACCGCCTGCAGCACCTGCAGCGCGCTGACGATCCCATCGCCCGTGGTGTGCTTGTCGAGCGCCAGCAGATGGCCGGAGCCTTCGCCGCCCAGTTGCCAGCCGCGCGCCGCCAACTCCTCGAGCACATACCGGTCGCCGACCTTGGCCCGTACCAACGGCACATCCTTCGCACGAAGAGCAAGTTCCACCGCCATGTTGGTCATCAGGGTTCCGACGGCGCCTTCGACCCGCTGCCCCTGCGCCAGCCGGTCGGCGACCATCACGTACAACAGCTCATCGCCGTTGAACAGCCGGCCCTCGGCATCGACCATCTGGAGGCGGTCGGCATCGCCGTCGAGCGCAACGCCATAGTCGGCCCCACGCTCCTTCACCGCCCGGACCAGCGCCGCCGGAGCGGTGGCCCCCACGCCGGCGTTGATGTTGAAGCCGTCCGGCGAGCAGCCGATGCTCGTGATCTCGGCACCCAGTTCGTGGAACACGTCGGGCGCCACGTGATAGGCCGCACCGTGCGCGGCATCGACCACCAGCTTCAGCCCCTTGAGGGTCAGTTCGCCTCCGACCGTGCCCTTGCAGAACTCGATGTAGCGGCCGCGCGCATCGTCGATGCGGCGAGCCCGCCCCAGGCCGGCGGAATCGACCCATTGCGGCGGCTCTGCCAACGCGCTCTCGACGGCCGACTCCCACTCGTCCGGTAGCTTCTCGCCGCGGGAGGAGAAGAACTTGACACCGTTGTCGCCGAACGGGTTGTGCGAGGCGCTGATCACGACGCCCAGGTCGAGCCGCAATGCGCGGGTCAGGTACGCCACTCCGGGGGTCGGCAGTGGGCCGGTCAGCAGCACATTGACGCCGGCAGATGCAAAGCCCGCCTCGAGCGCCGACTCGATCATGTAGCCCGATATCCGCGTGTCCTTGCCGATCAGCACCGTGGGGCGCTGGCCGCTGCGCTTCAGCACCCGGCCGACGGCATGTCCGAGACGAAGCATGAAATCGGGCGTGATCGGCGCCTGGCCGACGGTGCCACGGATGCCATCGGTACCGAAATAGGTTCTGCTCATCTTGTTTGTCTGTCTGTTCAGTGTGATGTTTACCGGGTCGCTGCGGCCCAGACCTTCAATGCATCGACGGTCGGACCTACGTCGTGCACGCGCAGCACGCTTGCCCCCAACTGCGCGGCCATCACTGCGGCGGCGATGCTCGCCGGCAGGCGATCAGCGACCGCCCTGCGGGTCAACGCGCCGAGCGTGGATTTGCGCGACCAGCCTACAAGCAAGGGATAGCCCAGCATCAGCAGTTCGGGCTGCCGCCGCAGCAGCGCGAGATTGTGCTCCATCGTCTTGCCGAAGCCGATACCTGGATCGAGGGTGATGCGTCCGCTTGCAACGCCCCGTTCGCGCAAGGTCTGGACGCGTTCGGAGAGAAAGCTGGAGACCTCGTGTACGACATCCGCATAGCGGGGATCAGACTGCATCGTGCCCGGCTCGCCTCGCATATGCATCAAGCAAACGCCCGCGGCAGGGTGTGCAGTCACGAGCTCAAGACTGCCAGGGGTCCGCAAAGCTCTGACATCGTTGACGATGTCGACCCCCATTTCGAGGGCCACTCGCATGACCGCCGGCTCGCTGGTATCCACCGACACCGGCAGGCCCAGAGTCACGGCATGACGCAGCACCGGCTCGACACGGGACAGTTCTTCTTCAGGGCCCGGCTTGCGTGCGCCGGGCCGCGTCGACTCGCCGCCAATGTCGAGGATGTCGGCGCCCTCATCACGCAATTGCTCGCAATGGGCAATCGCCGCATCGATGCTCGCGAAGCGGCCGCCGTCGGAAAACGAATCGGGTGTCACGTTGACGATGCCCATCACCTGCGGACGGCCCAGGTCGATGCGAAACCGCGTGGTCTGCCAGAAAGTCATCGCGTTGAGGCAACCTGGAACAAGGCAAAACGGGGCACGAGGCCCCGTTGTATCTTCGTGCTGAAAAGTGTCGTCAGGCCGTGGCAGGCGCCCCATCCGTGGCGGCAGGCGACGTCGGGCCACCCGGCTTGGACGTCGGCGTCCAGTCCTTGGGCGGACGCGGCGGGCGACCCGCCATGATGTCGGCAACCTGATCGCTGTCGATGGTTTCCCACTCGAGCAGCGCCTTGGCCATCGCGTGCATCTTGTCCTTGTTTTCCTCGATCAAGCGGCGGGCGGTAGCGTACTGCTCGTCGATGATGCGGCGCACTTCGGCATCGACCTTGCGCATCGTCTCTTCGCTGATGTTGGTCGTGCGGGTGACCGAGCGGCCCAGGAAGACTTCGCCCTCGTTCTCGGCGTAGACCATCGGGCCCATCAGGTCCGACATGCCGTAGCGCATGACCATGTCGCGCGCCATCTGCGTGGCCACGTTGAAGTCGTTGGCCGCGCCGGTGGTCAGCTGGTTCATGAACACCTCTTCCGCGATCCGGCCGCCGAAGGCGACGGAGATCTGGCTGAGGTACCACACCTTGTCGTGGCAGTGGTTGTCCTTCTCGGGCAGGAAGAACGTGACGCCCAGTGCACGGCCGCGCGGCACGATGGTGACCTTGTGCACCGGATCGGCCTTGGGCATCAGCCAACCGACGAGCGCGTGGCCGGCCTCGTGGTAAGCCGTGTTCTTCAGTTCCTCGGGATCCATCACCGCCGAGCGGCGCTCCGGACCCATGAAGATCTTGTCCTTGGCCTTCTCGAAGTCGATCATCTCCACAACCCGCCCATTGCGCCGCGCCGCGAACAGGGCCGCTTCGTTGACCAGGTTGGCCAGGTCGGCACCCGACATACCGGGTGTGCCACGGGCGATGACGTTCGAGTTCACATCGGTGCCGATGGGCACCTTGCGCATGTGCACGTTGAGGATCTGCTCGCGGCCGCGGATGTCGGGCAGCGTCACGTAGACCTGGCGGTCGAAGCGGCCGGGGCGCAGCAGCGCCGGATCCAGGATGTCGGGCCGGTTGGTGGCGGCAATGACGATGACGCCGAGGTTGGTCTCGAAGCCATCCATCTCGACCAGCATCTGGTTCAGCGTCTGCTCGCGCTCGTCGTTGCCGCCGCCCAGGCCGGCGCCGCGATGGCGGCCGACTGCGTCGATTTCGTCGACGAAGATGATGCAGGGCGCGCTCTTCTTGGCCTGCTCGAACATGTCGCGCACGCGAGCCGCACCGACACCGACGAACATCTCGACGAAGTCGGAGCCGGAGATCGAGAAGAACGGCACCTTGGCTTCACCGGCAACCGACTTGGCCAGCAGCGTCTTGCCGGTACCGGGAGGGCCGACCATCAGCACGCCGCGCGGAATGCGGCCGCCAAGCTTCTGGAACTTTTGCGGATCCTTCAGGAAGTCGACGAGCTCCTTCACCTCTTCCTTGGCTTCGTCGCAGCCCGCGACGTCGGCGAAAGTGATGGAGTTGTTGCTCTCGTCGAGCATGCGCGCGCGCGATTTGCCGAAGCTGAACGCCCCGCCCTTGCCGCCGCCCTGCATCTGGCGCATGAAGTAGATCCACACGCCGATCAACAGCAGCATCGGGCCCCAGCTGACCAGCAGGCTCAGCAGCATCGAGGGCTCTTCGCGCGCCTTGACGTCGAACTTGACGCCGTTGTTGATCAGGTCGCCGATCAGGCCGCGGTCGAGATAGGTGGCGGTAGAGCGCAGGCGCTTGTCGTCTGTCGTCGTCGCGACGATCTCGGTGCCGCCGTTGCCCTCTTGCAGGGTAACCGACTTGATGTGCTTGTTGCGGACTTCCTCGAGGAAATCCGAATAGGCGATCTGGTTGCCCTGCGTCGCTCCGCGGTCGAACTGCTTGAAGACGGTGAACAGCACCAGTGCAATCACCAACCAGACAGCGACTTTAGAGAACCATTGATTGTTCACCGCGGCTCCTTTTTTTGACCAAACGACACAGCGGCGAAAATCTCAGACTGCGGGGGTCTGTGGCGCACGCTGCCACGGTAATTGGGGATGATTCTATGCGACTCAAGAGAAGCACGAAGGCAAATGGACTCCCGCATTTCCCTGTGTTTTGCCTGCAATTCCACGCCTCTCAAATCGGTTTTCGTCCGCCATTCAGGCCTGCTTGAGGCCCATTCCCACGAGAAACGTCTCGGCGGAGCGGTCGCGTGAAGCCTTGGGCTTGATCGGCTTGACCACGCGGAAATTGCGCTTGAACAACTCCACCAGCTGGCTGTAGCCGCTGCCGTGAAACACTTTGCACACGAGCGCACCTTCGGGACGCAGGTGTTTGTTGGAAAACTCGATCGCCAGTTCCACCAAATGCGCGATTCGTGCGGCATCCGAGCTTTCGATGCCCGACAGATTCGGTGCCATGTCGGAAACGACCACGTCGACCGCTTTTCCAGCCAGCGCCTCTTCCAATTGCTGCACCACAGCATCTTCGCGGAAATCACCCTGGATGAAGTGAACCCCTTCGATCGGTTCGAAAGGCAGCAGATCCAGCGCAATCAGCGTGCCGTTGAGCTCACCCACCGCCGCGCCGCCCACACCGGCCTCCTTGGGGGCGAACTTCCGCCGCAAATATTGGCTCCATGCACCGGGAGACGCCCCGAGATCCACGACGACCTGGCCGGGGCGCAGCAGCTTCAGCGTCTCGTCGATCTCCTTCAGCTTGTAGGCGGCACGGGCGCGGTAGCCCTCCTTCTGCGCCATCTTCACGTAGGGATCGTTGATGTGGTCGGCAAGCCAAGCCTTGTTGACCTTCTTGCTCTTTGTTTTGATCTTCATGCGGAGGGGATAATACGGCGCATGCCTGCAATTGAACTGACACCGGCCGAGCGCAAGGCGCACAAGGCCGAGGCCCACCACCTGAATCCCGTCGTGCAGATCGGCGGCGACGGCCTGACGCCGGCGGTGATCAAAGAAACCGACGCCGCGCTCAAGGCGCACGGCCTGATCAAGGTCCGGGTGTTTTCCGACGACCGCGAGGAACGCGCCACGGTGCTCGCCCGCTTGGCTGACGAACTGAATGCCGCGCCCATCCAGCACATCGGCAAGCTGCTGGTGCTGTGGCGGCCGATGCCGCCGAAGGAAAAGGCCGAGGACGACGAACGACGCCCCGGTCCCAAGGTCGTCAAGCTGATCAAGTTCTCCAAGAGCGGCAACCATCGGCCGCAGGTCAAGAAGGTCAAGGTGCTGGGCAACGAGCGCGTGACCAGCGGCGGCACGATCAAGCGGGCCAAGAAGCGCACCGGTACCAGCGTGAAGAAGCGCGCGATCTGAGAAGCATCCTCAGGCGGGTTTCGCGACCCGCCACGCCAGGCTGCATACCAGCAGTATCTTGAGGGCGAAGAACCCCATCGACACACCGTGCAGCGCCGCGAACGACACGGCGCCCTGCCCCGCCCGCGCAGCCACCATCATCGGCTGGATCGCGAAATAGCCGGCCACGGTGCAGAACAGCGTCCCCAGCAGCAGCACGAGGTTGGTGCTGAGCACCGAGCCCTTTCCCGCCTCGGCCGCTTCGCGCGCGAAGCGGCGCTCCAACAGGAACAGCAGTACCGCGATCGCGATGCTGACGTAGGCCTCCTCGGCGAAGATGCGCCCCACCACACGGCCGGCGTCGGCCGGGGCCAACGTGGCGAACGGTGCCGGCGTGGCCATCAGCGCAATGCACAGCAACATCCCGGCCCACAGGGCCGGCAGCAGCATGCGCAGGCGCAGCGCCAGCATCTCGGCGTTCAGGCGCTTCAGACGTAGCGGACTTCGACGATCTCGTAGTGCTTGATGCCACCCGGGGCCTGCACCTCGGCCACGTCGCCGGCCTCCTTGCCGATCAGCGCGCGGGCGATAGGGGAACTGATGGAGATGAGGCCCTGCTTCAGGTCGGCCTCGTCGTCGCCGACGATCTGATAGGTGACCTGGGCACCGGTCGACTCCTCTTCGAGGTCAACCGTGGAGCCGAAGACGACGCGGCCGCCGGCATCCAGCGCGGCGGGGTCGATCACCTGCGCCGCGGCCAGCTTGCCTTCCAGCTCCTGGATGCGGCCTTCGATGAAGCCCTGCTTGTCCTTGGCGGCGTCGTACTCGGCGTTCTCGGACAGGTCACCCTGGGCGCGCGCCTCGGCAATCGCCTGGATCACGGCGTGGCGCTCGACGGTCTTCAGGCGCTGCAGCTCTTCCTTGAGCTTTTCGGCGCCGCGCTTGGTAAGAGGAATGGTGGCCATGTTGGGTGGTGTCTGACAAAGCAAAACCGCCGCCCGGGGCCCGTCTGGGCACTCCGGCGGCGGATGGATGGGAAGAAAGTTTAGTGCAGTTCGGCGTGCAGTTCCTGCAGGGAAAGCACGGTCAGGTCGTCCTGGTGCTTCAGCGCCTCGGTCGCGGCCTCGCAGCCCGCCATCGTGGTGTAGTAGGTGACGCGGTTGGCCAGCGCCGCCGTACGGATGTAGCGAGAGTCCGCAATGGCGGTGCGGGTTTCGTCCACCGTTGTGAACACCAGCTGCACTTCACCGGCCTTGACCATGTCGGCGATGTGCGGACGGCCGTCCTTCACCTTGTTGACCACCTTGACCGGCAGCTCCGCCTCGGCGATCGCCGCCGCCGTGCCCTTGGTGGCCGCCAGCGTGAAGCCGAGGTTGTAGAGGTCGCCGGCGACCTTGACCGCCCGGGCCTTGTCGTTGTTCTTGACGGTGATGACGACAGTGCCCTTGGTCGGCAGCTTGGAGCCTGCACCGAGCTGGCTCTTCAGCATGGCCTCGCCGAAGGTGCGGCCCACGCCCATCACCTCGCCGGTGGAGCGCATCTCGGGGCCGAGGATCGGGTCGACGCCGGGGAACTTGTTGAAGGGGAACACCGCTTCCTTCACCGTGAAGTAAGGCGGAATCACCTCTTCCGGTGCCCGGTTGCCGCGGCCCTTCTGGTCCTTGAGCTTCTGGCCGGCCATGCAACGCGCGGCGATCTTGGCCAGTTGCTGGCCGGTGGCCTTGGAGACGTAGGGCACGGTGCGCGAGGCGCGCGGGTTCACCTCCAGCACGTAGACGACCGCATCGTCGCCCTCGCCCTGGATCGCGAACTGCACGTTCATCAGGCCGACGACCTTGAGCGCCTTGGCCATCAGCGTGGTCTGGCGGCGCAGTTCGTCCTGCAGCGACTTCGACAGCGAGTACGGCGGCAGCGAGCATGCCGAGTCACCCGAGTGCACGCCGGCCTGCTCGATGTGCTCCATGATGCCGCCGATCATCACGTCGGTGCCGTCGCTGATGCAGTCGACGTCGACCTCGATCGCGTCGTCGAGGAAGCGGTCGAGCAGCACCGGCGACTTCTCGCTGACCTTGACCGCCTCGCGCATGTAGCGCTCGAGGTCCTTGTCGCCGTGCACGATCTCCATCGCGCGGCCGCCCAGCACATAGCTCGGGCGCACCACCAGCGGATAGCCGATCTCCTGCGCCAGCTTCAGCGCCGCTTCTTCGGTGCGCGCGGTGCGGTTGGGCGGCTGCTTCAGACCCAGTTCGTTGAGCAGCTTCTGGAAGCGCTCACGGTCCTCGGCGATGTCGATGCTGTCGGGCGAGGTGCCGATGATGGGCACGCCGTTGGCCTCGAGGTCGAGCGCCAGCTTCAGCGGTGTCTGGCCGCCGTACTGCACGATCACGCCGACCGGCTTTTCCTTGGCCACGATCTCCAGCACGTCCTCCAGCGTCACCGGCTCGAAGTACAGGCGGTCGGAGGTGTCGTAGTCGGTCGACACCGTCTCGGGGTTGCAGTTGACCATGATGGTCTCGTAGCCGTCTTCGCGCATCGCGAGCGCGGCATGGACGCAGCAGTAGTCGAACTCGATGCCCTGGCCGATGCGGTTGGGCCCGCCGCCCAGCACCATGATCTTCTTGTTGCTCGTGGGCTCGGCCTCGCACTCCTCGTCGTACGTGGAGTACATGTAGGCCGTTTGCGTCGCAAACTCGGCGGCACAGGTGTCCACCCGCTTGTAGACCGGGCGGATGCCTTGGGCATGGCGCGCCTTGCGCACCTCGTGCTGGTTGGTGCCGAGCAGCTTGGCAAGGCGCTTGTCGGAGAAGCCCTTCTGCTTCAGGTACCGCAGCTCCTCGGCCGACAGGCCGGCTAGCGTGCGGCCCTGCAGCGCGCGCTCGTCCTGCACGATCTGCTCGAGCTGCGACAGGAACCAGGGATCGATCGAGGTCTCCTCGAAGATCTCTTGAATGCTCATGCCGATGCGGAAGGCATCGCCGACGAACAGGATGCGCTCCGGCCCGGGGTTGCCGATCTGCTCGACGATCTCGTCGCGGTCGGTCGAGCGCTCGCTCAGGCCGTCGATGCCGGTCTCGAGGCCGCGCAGCGCCTTCTGGAAGCTCTCCTGGAAGGTGCGGCCCATCGCCATCACCTCGCCCACCGACTTCATCTGAGTGGTGAGATGCGGGTCGGCGGCCGGGAATTTCTCGAACGCGAAGCGCGGGATCTTGGTGACGACGTAGTCGATGCTGGGCTCGAAGCTCGCCGGCGTGGCGCCGCCGGTGATGTCGTTGCGCAGCTCGTCGAGCGTGTAGCCCACGGCCAGCTTGGCCGCGACCTTGGCGATCGGGAAGCCGGTGGCCTTGGAGGCCAAGGCCGATGAACGCGACACGCGCGGGTTCATCTCGATCACGATCATCCGGCCGTTGTTCGGATTGATCGAGAACTGCACGTTGGAGCCGCCGGTGTCCACGCCGATCTCGCGCAGGATGCGGATCGACGCATTGCGCAGCAGCTGGTATTCCTTGTCGGTCAGCGTCTGCGCGGGAGCCACCGTGATCGAGTCGCCGGTGTGGATGCCCATCGGGTCGAGGTTCTCGATGGAGCACACGATGATGCAGTTGTCCGCCTTGTCGCGGACCACTTCCATCTCGTATTCCTTCCAGCCGATCAGGCTCTCTTCGATCAGCAGCTCGTTGGTGGGCGACAGGTCAAGGCCGCGCTTGCAGATCTCTTCGAACTCCTCGGGGTTGTAGGCGATGCCGCCACCGGTGCCGCCGAGCGTGAAGCTGGGGCGGATGACCATCGGGAAGCCCGAGCCGCCGATCTCGGCCTGGATGCGCTTCTGCACGGCCCAGGCCTCTTCCATCGAGTGCGCGATGCCGCTCTTGGCGGAATCGAGGCCGATGGAGGTCATCGCGTCCTTGAACTTCAGGCGGTCTTCGGCCTTCTCGATCGCATGCTGGTTGGCGCCGATCATCTCGACGCCGTACTTGTCGAGCACGCCGTGCTTGTGCAGGTCGAGCGCGCAGTTCAGCGCGGTCTGGCCGCCCATGGTCGGCAGGATCGCATCGGGCCGCTCCTTGGCGATGATCTTCTCGACCACCTGCCAGGTGATGGGCTCGATGTAGGTCACATCGGCCATCTCGGGGTCGGTCATGATGGTCGCCGGATTGCTGTTGACCAGGATGACCTTGTAGCCTTCTTCGCGCAGCGCCTTGCAGGCCTGAGCGCCGGAATAGTCGAACTCGCACGCTTGGCCAATGATGATCGGGCCGGCGCCGATGATGAGGATGCTCTTGAGGTCGCTGCGCTTAGGCATTGTTCTTCTCCATCAGCGACACGAAGCGGTCGAACAGGTAGCCGATGTCATGGGGTCCGGGTGAGGCTTCAGGATGGCCCTGGAAGCAGAAAGCGGGCTTGTCGGTGCGGGCCAGGCCTTGCAGCGTGCCGTCGAACAGGCTCACGTGCGTGGGGCGCAGGTTGGCAGGCAGCGTCTTCTCGTCGACCGCGAAGCCGTGGTTCTGGCTGGTGATGCTGACACGGCCGTTGTCGAGATCTTTCACCGGATGGTTGGCACCATGGTGGCCGAACTTCATCTTGAAGGTCTTGGCGCCCGAGGCCAGCGCCATGATCTGGTGGCCGAGGCAGATGCCGAAGGTGGGGATGCCGGTTTCGATCAGCTCGCGCACCGAGGCGATCGCGTAGTCGCAGGCGGCCGGGTCGCCGGGGCCGTTGGCCAGGAAGATGCCGTCGGGCTTGTGCTTCAGCACCTCGGCCGCGGGCGCCTGCGCCGGCAGCACCGTGATGCGGCAGCCGCGGCTGGCGAGCATGCGCAGGATGTTGCGCTTGACGCCATAGTCGTAGGCCACGACATGGAACTTCGGATCAGCCTGCTTGCCGTAGCCTGCGCCCAGCGTCCACTCGGTTTCGGTCCACTCGTAAGTGGCGGTAGTGGAAACGATCTTCGCGAGATCGAGGCCCGACATATCGGGAGCACCCTTCGCGCGTGCCACCGCCGCATCGATGTCGGCCTGCGTGACCTTGTGGCCGGCCGCGAACGTGGCGATGCAGCCGTTCTGCGCGCCCTTGCTGCGCAGCACGCGGGTCAGGCGCCGCGTGTCGATGTTCGCGATGGCCACCGTGCCCTCGCGCTCGAGATATTGCGGCAGCGTCATCGACTGGCGGAAGTTCGACGACAGCACCGGCAGATCCTTGATGATCAGACCGGCGGCATGGACTTTCGAGGCCTCGACATCCTCTTCGTTGACGCCATAGTTGCCGATGTGCGGATACGTCAGCGTGACGATCTGCTGGGCATAACTGGGGTCGGTGAGGATCTCTTGGTAGCCGGTGAGCGCGGTGTTGAACACCACTTCGCCGACCGTGTGACCGGCTGCGCCGATCGAGGTGCCTTGAAAGACCGTGCCGTCTGCGAGTGCGAGGATTGCGGGAGGCAGAACGGGCAGCACGGGAATAACTCCGGTAGATGCGCGCCCAGCTCCGCTCACATGGCGCCTGAAGAGGCGCCGAGCTCGAGTCCGGTGGTGAAACTTGAGGCGAGTTTCGCTAGGCAGCGGTGTTGGCAGGTAAACCGCGGGAGTATAGCCCGGCCGCGGGTTTTCACCAAGCAGTCATAGGGCTGTGCGAGCAGCATGCCACGCATTTTCAGGGCCGTTGATAGACTGCCGCGGATGCCCTCTTCGACAGTGGTCTTACCTGCCGCCGACCGCCGCAAGGCGCTCATGAACAGCCCAGCGCTGGCCCTGCTCGCCGGCGCCGCCGCCGCGGCCAGCTTCATCAGCATGGATGCGTCGATCAAGCTGATCTCGCCGCGCTATGACGCCATCCAGCTCAGCTTCTTCCGCTTCGCCAGCGGCGCCGTGTTCGCGCTCGCGCTGTGGCTGTGGAAGCGGTCGGCGATGCCGCAGCGCGGCGCATGGCGGCTGCACCTGCTGCGCACGATGCTGCTGCTGGTCTCGCTGGTGACGTACTTCCATGCGCTGCGCACCCTGCCGCTCGCGCAGACCGTGGCGATCTCGTACCTCGCGCCGATATTCGTCTCGCTGCTGGCCATCGTCGTGCTGCACGAGCGGCCTTCGCGCTGGATCTGGCTCGCGCTCGCGCTCGGTCTCGGCGGCGTGTCGGTCACCCTGTGGCCCGCGCTGCAGGCCAGTCTCGGTGGCGAAGGCAGCGCGCGCGTGATCGGCATCGCCTCGGCGGCGCTGTCTGCGCTGGCTTTCTCGGGGGTGATGGTGATGGCGCGCCACCAGGCGCAGCACGATTCGATGTGGACCATCCTGCTGATCCAGAACCTGCTGCCGACGCTGCTGCTGGCCGCACCGGCCGCGCTGACCTGGAAGCCGCTGCTGCCTTCCGACCTTGGCCTCATCGTGCTCGCGGGGGCCTGCGCCACGGTGGGCCTGCTCTCGCTGACGCACGCCTTCACACGGCTCGAAGCCAGCCGCGTTGCGCCGCTCGAGTACAGCAGCTTCGTCTGGGCCACGCTGCTCGGCTACTGGCTGTTCGGCGAGGTGCCCACCGCGACGACCGGCCTGTCGGCTGGGCTGATCGTCGGCGGGTGCCTGCTGCTGCTGAGACGTTGAAACCCGCGCCGAAGCCCTCAGATTCCGCGCGTTGGCGTGGCGCGCCGCGGAACTAGAATGGTCCGCAGCGGGTCTGCTGCCCGTGGTCTCTGTTCTCCCTCTGGAGGTCTCATGAACGAACACCTGCAAACCGCTTATGCCAGCTACGGCACCGGCGCGTTGGCCCAGCGCAACCGGGTGCTGCGCAACACCTACTGGCTTCTGGCGCTCTCGCTGATCCCCACCGTGCTCGGCGCCTGGCTCGGCGTCAGCACCGGCATCATGGCGGCAATGAGCCCGGGCATGAGCCTGATCGTCTTCCTGGCCGGCGCATTCGGCCTGATGTTCGCCATCGAGAAGACGAAGGATTCGTCCACCGGCGTCGTGATGCTGCTGGCCTTCACCTTCTTCATGGGCCTGATGCTGTCGCGCCTGCTGGGTGTGATCCTCGGCTTCAAGAACGGCTCGTCGCTGATCATGATGGCCTTCGGCGGCACGGCCGGCGTCTTCTTCGCGATGGCGACCCTGGCCACGGTCATCAAGCGTGACCTCAGCGGCATGGGCAAGTTCCTGGTGGTCGGCGCGGTGGTCGTTTTCGTCGCGGCACTGATCAACTTCTGGGTGCAGTCGACGGCGGCGATGCTCGCGATCAACGTGATCGTGATCGGCCTGTTCTCGGCCTTCATGCTCTACGACATCAAGCGCGTGATCGACGGCGGCGAAACCAACTACATCACTGCCACGCTGGCCATCTATCTCGACCTGTACAACGTGTTCCAGTCGCTGCTGAGCCTGCTCGGCATCTTCGGCGGCGAGCGCGACTGAGTCGATACCAACGCGCCAAAACAAGAACGGGGCCCGAGGGCCCCGTTTTTCGTTGGCCGCTTCAACCGTCGCTGCGCTCGAACACCGCCATGCTCTCCACGTGGGCCGTGTGAGGGAACATGTTCACCACGCCCGCCGCCACGCAGCGGTAGCCCGCCTGGTGGACCAGCAGACCGGCATCACGCGCCAGCGTCGCCGGATTGCAGCTCACGTAGACGATGCGCTTCGGCGCCGCCCAGCCCTCGGGCCGCGTCTCGGCCTGATGAAGGTCGGCCAGCGCCTTGGCCAGCGCAAACGCACCTTCCCGCGGCGGATCCACCAGCCACTTCTCGGCCGGGCCATAGGCCACGAGATCCTGCGGCGACAGCTCGAACAGGTTGCGCGCCGCAAAACGGGTGCGCTCGGCCACGCCGTTGCGCACCGCGTTCTCGCGAGACCGGGCCACGAGTTGTTCACTGCCCTCGATGCCCAGCACCTCGCGGGCAAGCGTGGCGATCGGCAGCGTGAAATTGCCGAGGCCGCAGAACCAGTCGATCACACGCTCGTCGGCCTGGGGGGCCAGCAGGCGCAGCGCCCGCCCCACCAGCACGGTGTTGATAGCGTGGTTCACCTGCGTGAAGTCGGTGGGCTTGAACGGCATCCGCAGGCCGAACTCCGGCAGCTCATAGTCCAGCTCAGGGTCGTCGATGTCGAGCAGATGCACCGTATCGGGCCCCTTGGGCTGCAGCCACCACTGCACCGGATGGCGTGCCGCGAATTCGCGCAGGCGGGCCGCATCGGCCGCACTTAGGGGCGCCAGATGGCGCAGCACGAGTGCCGTGACCCGCGCGCCGACCGCGAGCTCGATCTGCGGGATGCTCTCGCGCTGTTCCATCGAGCCGATCAGCTCGCGCAACGGCAGCAGCATCGCGCTCACATGCTCTGGCACCACATGGCATTCGCGGATGTCGGCCACATAGCGCGACTTGCGCTCATGGAAGCCCACCAGCACCGTGCCCTTCTTCGCGACATAGCGGACCGAAAAGCGGGCGCGGTAGCGATAGCCCCAGGTCGGCCCCTCGATCGGCCGCATCATCGTCTCGGGCTTCACCTTGCCGAGGTGCCAGAGGTTGTCCTCCAGCACGCGCTGCTTGATCGCCACCTGCGCGGCCGCGTCGAGATGCTGCATCTTGCAGCCGCCGCAGGCGCCGGCATGCAGCCCGAAATGCGGGCAGCGCGGCCGCACGCGTTGCGAGCTCTCACGGCCGATGGCCGTCAGCGTGCCCTGCTCCCACTGGTTCTTGCGGCGGCCCACCTGCACCTGCACGCGCTCGCCGGGCAGGGCACCGTCGATGAACACCACCTTGCCTTCGGCGTTGCGGGCCACGCCCTGCGCCTCGAGGTCGAGCGACTCGACCTGAAGCCATTCGTTCTGTTCCGTCATGCGCTCGATTATCGCGGCGCCCCGGCGTATGCTCGGGCGCCATGCCTGTACCAGATGCCGACGATTCCTCGCCTGCCTCCGCGCCGCTGCCGCACTGCCTCTGCCCGCTGTGCGGCGAAGCCAACGCCTGCGCCCCGGCCGCCGCCGGGCGGTTCGATGTGCCGTGCTGGTGCAGCGAGGTGAGGTTCGCGCCCGAGGCGCTGGCGCGCGTTCCGCAGGAGCATCGCAACCGCGCCTGCCTCTGCCGCCGCTGCGCGACGGGCGGCTAGCGCCAGGCTGCCAGGTACTCGGCCCAGTGCGGCTCGTCAATGCCGCCCAGGGTGTCTCGCACCATCGCCATCTCGCGCTCGTATTCAACGTCGGTGAATCCACCGCGCATCTTCTGGAAGCGGCAGTAGAGCAGGTAGGTGTTCATCACGTCCGTCTCGCAATAGCGGCGGATGTCTTCCAGTTCGCCCTGCAGGTAGGCCGGGTACACGGCGGAGCCGTCCATGCCCAGCTTGCCCGGAAAGCCGCACAGCTTGGCCATCGCATCCAGCGGTGCATTGGCGCGCGGCTGGTACATCGCCAGCAGGTCCATCAGGTCGAGATGGCGCATGTGGTAGCGGCTGATGTAGTTGTTCCACTTGAACTCGCGATCGTCCTCGCCGAGGTCCCAGTACTTGTTGGCCACCACGCCATGCTTGAGCCCGCGGTAGTGCAGCACCGGCAGGTCGAAGCCGCCGCCGTTCCAGCTCACGAGCTGCGGCACCTTCTTCTCGACCGTGGTGAAGAACTGCTGGATCACCCGCCCTTCCTCGCTCACGCCTTCCGGCTCGCGGTCGACGAACGAATGCACGCGCAGCCCCTCGGCACTGCGGAACACGCACGAGATCACCAGCACGCGCTGCAGGTAGTGCGGCATGAAGTCGGTCTTGCCCGCTTCGCTGCGCTCGGCCAGCTCATTGGCATACACCTCGGCATCGCTGAGGGCGGCGTCGTCGCCGCGCAGCGCGCGCAGGCCCGCGATGTCGGGAATGGTTTCGATGTCGAAGACGAGGACAGGCCAGGCCATGGGTGGTACCGGCGCCCCAAGCGCCGCAGGAGGATCAGAAGATGGAGTCGCGGTCGATGCCTTGGCGCATCATCCGCCGCTTGAGCTTGAGCAGCGCTTCCTGCTGGATCTGGCGGATGCGCTCGCGGGTCAGCCCCATGCGCTCGGCCAGCACCTCGAGCGTCTCGGGTTCGCGATCGCGCAGGCCATAGCGGCCCGCCAGCACCTCGCGCTCGCGCTCGTTGAGCTCCGAGAGGCCATGGTTCAGCAGCTGCTCGACCTCGCGGCTCAGCGTGAGGCCGAGCGGATCGGTGGCCTGGTCGTCGGCCACGGTGTCGAGCATCGATTCGGTGGCATCGGTGGCATTGCGCTCCAGCGGCGCGTCGAGCGAGGCCGGCTGCTCGGCGTACTTGAGGAGCTCGGCCACGTTCTGCACCGGCATGTCGAGCGCTGCCGCAATCTCCTCCACCCGCACGGGACGGTCACCCTGGACGCCGCGCGCCGCTTCGGCCTCGAGCGCACGCCGCGCCTTCAGCACATGGTTGAGCTCGCGCACCACGTGCACCGGCAGCCGCACCAGACGGGCCTGGTGCATGATCGCCCGCTCGATGTTCTGGCGGATCCACCACGAGGCATAGGTCGAGAAACGGAAGCCCCGCTCGGGCTCGAACTTGCCGATCGCGTGCATCAAGCCGAGGTTGCCCTCCTCGATCAGGTCGGTCATCGGCAGGCCGCGGCCGAGGTAGTTCTTCGCGATGCTGACCACCAGGCGCAGGTTGCGCTCGATCATGGCCTGCCGCGCCGAGAAATCGCCTGCCCGTGCTTTCACTGCGGTGGCGTATTCCTCTTCGGGCGTCAGCAGCGGTGCCTTGCGGATCTCGCGCAGGTAGGTCTGCAGCGTGTTGCCGACCTCGGCCTCGCCCATCGGCAGGTCCTTGCCGACGTTCTGCAGCGCGACCTCGGCCGCAGCGGGATCTGCATCGGCACCCGGTGAATCCTCGACGCCGTCGGGGATCTTCGGCGGGTTGCTGGCATGGCCGTTCCGCGTGTCGCGCTTGTGGGTCATGCCGTCAAACCTCCGCGGCCTGCGTGGTGCGCCTTCAGCGCGGGGGCAGGAGCTTGGCCGGATCGATCGGCTTGCCCTGCTTGCGGATTTCGAAGTGCAGCTGCACCCGGTCTGCGTCGCTCGCCCCCATTTCGGCGATCTTCTGGCCGCGCTTGACGACCTGGTCTTCCTTGACCAGCAGCGTCTGGTTGTGCGCGTAGGCCGTGAGGTAGGTGTTGTTGTGCTTCACGATCACCAGATTGCCGTAGCCACGCAATCCGGAGCCTGCATAGACAACCCGACCGTCGGCTGCGGCCAGCACCGGGTCGCCGGCTTTGCCCGAAATGGAGAGCCCCTTGCTGTGCGCATCGTCGAACCCCGCAACCACCGGACCGCTGGCAGGCCATGACCAGTTCAGCTCGTCTTCGGTTTCACGCGGCGTCGCCAGAGGCGCCACGATGGTGCCGATGGCCGGCGACGATGCCGCAGAAGCCGCCGGCGCTGCCCCCGAGGCCGCGCTCGCCGGCGCGGAGGCCGCAGAGGCAGCGGTCAGCGGACGTGCCTCCACTTTGGGCGGTGTCACCGGGCGCGCCGCGGCAGCGGTGGGATCGACGCCCGGCGTGACGACACGCAGGACCTGGCCCACTTCGATGACGTTGGGGTTGTCGACGTTGTTCCACTTGGCAATGTCGCGCCAGTTCTGGCCGGTCTCAAGGCCGATGCGGATCAGCGTATCGCCCGGCTTGACCGAGTAATACCCGGGTTTGCCGGCATTCTCGATTCCCGGTGGAGGTGGTTTCGGCGCTTCGGCCGGAGCAGCGGCCGCAGCCGCAGCACGCTGGGCAGGACCGCGCTCTTCGACCGGAGCGCGGTGTTGAGACGATGCGCACGCTGCCAGCATGGCGATCAGCACACCGCTGCACCATACCCGCAGAACGCGTGACGCTTGCACGACTCCCATCAGTGACACCTTGTTCTTCAAGCAACGCCCGATTTTAAGGGGACGAAGTGCACTGCTTCATGAACATGACGGACCCAATCGGACTCATGCCGGTCGACGACCATCAGAACCTGCCCGCCGCGGCTCGCCAGCATCGGAGCGACCAGCCTTCCACCGACTGCCAGCTGATCGAGCCAGGCCTGCGGGAGGTCGTCACCGCCAGCCGCAGCAATGATGCAATCGTAGGGGGCGGCAGGCGCATGGCCGAGCCGGCCATCGCCGTAGACCAGGCGGAGGTTGTCGCGCCGCAATGGCGCAAGCAGGTCGCGCGCCTTGTCGTGCAGCGGCTTCAGCCGCTCGATCGACACCACCCGCGTCGCCAGCTCCGACAGCAGCGCGGCCTGGTAGCCGCAGCCGGTGCCGATCTCGAGGACCCGCCCCAGATGGCCGCGTGCCTGCACGGCCGGAGAGGCATACATGAGCTCGATCATCCGCCCGACCACCGAGGGCTTGGAGATCGTCTGCCCGAGACCGATGGGCAGGCTGGTGTCTTCGTAGGCCTGCACGACGAGCGCGCTGTCGACGAAGAGATGCCGGGGCACGCGGCCCAGCGCCTGCAGCACCGGCTCGCAATGCAAGCCGTCGGCACGCAGGCGCGCGACCATGCGCGCACGCACTCCCGCCGAATCGAGCCCCACGCCCGTGGGCGCGCTGCGGCGCTGCGCCTCGGCCGCGGCCTCCTGCAGCGGACGCTGCGGCCGGAGCGTGGCCGTGGACGCAGGCGTGCGCTTGGCAGGCGTGACCTTGTCCAGGCCCAGCGGGAATTTGGGCGGGCGCGAGCCGCTGCCGCTCACGGGGCGCCCCTGCCCGAGAGATATTGCCGCCACGCCGGAAGACCGGCCTGATCCGTCAGGTCCACGTGCAGCGGCGTGATCGACACCGCACCGTTCGCGGTGGCATGGAAATCGGTGCCCTCGCCCGCTTCCCGTGCATCGCCTGCGGGACCGATCCAGTAGATCGGCTCGCCGCGCGGGCTTTGCTGGCAAATGACCGGCTCGCTGGCATGGCGGCGGCCCAACCGAGTGACGACGCGAGGCAGTCGATCGGCATCGGGCCGGTTGGGGATGTTGACGTTCAGCAGCCAGGGGCCCTCGACCGGCGGCTTCGCCAGCACCTGCTCGACCACGGCGCGCGCGGTACGTGCCGCCGCGTCGAGATTCGCCCAGCCCTTGTCGACCTGCGAGAACGCGATGGCCGGCACGCCGAACAGGAACCCCTCCATCGCGGCCGCGACGGTGCCGGAATACAGCGTGTCGTCGCCCATGTTGGCGCCGTTGTTGATGCCTGAGAGCACGAGGTCGGGCCGCTGCGGCAGCAGGCCGGTGAGCGCGATGTGGACGCAATCGGAGGGTGTGCCGTTCACATAACGGAAACCGTTGGCACCGGTGAAGACCGACAGCGGACGGTTCAGCGTCAGCGCGTTGGAGGTGCCGCTGGCGTTCTGCTCGGGGGCAATCACCTCGATGTCCCCGAGCCCTTCGCAGGCCTTGACCAGCGCAGCCAGTCCGGGAGCAAGATAACCGTCGTCGTTGGCGATCAGGATGCGCATGCGGGCATTGTAGGGAGTCGTCACCTGTGTGACGCGACTTTCCCGGCCTGCTCTCTATGATCGCCTGCTTGATGGAAAGCAAGGAGACAACGGCATGAAGGCATGGATCTGCGAGAACCCGGTGGGCGTCGAGGCGCTCGAGTGGAAAGAGGCTCCCACGCCCGAACCCAAGGCCGGCGAAGTGCGTGTCGCCGTGCATGCCGCCAGCCTCAACTTCCCCGACCTGCTGATCGTGCAGAACAAGTACCAGGTCAAGCCGCCGCTGCCCTTCGTCCCCGGTGCGGAGTTCTCGGGCACGATCGATGCGGTGGGCGAAGGCGTGAGCCACCTGAAGGTAGGTGATCCGGTCGCCGCCATCGGCGTCAGCGGCGGATTCGCAACCCATGCCTGTGTCAGCGCCCAGCAGGTGATGCGGCTGCCGCCCGGCTTCAAGCTCGACGACGGCGCTGCCTTCGCCTTCACCTACGGCACCTCGCACCATGCGCTGATCGACCGCGGCCAGTTGCGCGCCGGCGAAACGGTGCTGGTGCTCGGCGCGGCGGGCGGTGTGGGCACCGCTGCGGTGCAGATTGCCAAGGCCGCCGGGGCTCGGGTGATCGCCGGCGTCTCGAGCGAGGAGAAGGCCGCACTGTGCCGCGACATCGGCGCCGACGCGACGCTCAACTACGCCACCGAGAACATCCGCGACCGGCTGAAGGAACTCACCGGTGGCAAAGGACCGGATGTCGTCTACGACGCGGTGGGCGGAGACCTCGCAGAACCGGTGTTCCGCTCGATCGCATGGCGGGGCCGCTACCTCGTGATCGGCTTCGCCGGCGGCGGCATCCCGGCGCTGCCGTGGAACCTGGCGCTGCTCAAGGGTGCCTCCGTCGTCGGCGTGTTCTGGGGCGAATTCGTCAAGCGCGAGCCGCAGGCTTACGCCAAGGCGCTGGCCGAGCTGGCAGGCTGGTATGCGCAGGGCAAGGTCAAGCCGGTGATCGACAGCCGCCTGCCGATGAGTTCACTGAAAGAAGCCTATGCCCGCATGGGCACGCGGCAGGTGCGCGGCAAGCTGCTGCTCGTGAACGACTGAAGCGAGCTGCGTGCCCCTCCCCGAGTACGGGGGCCCGCAGCTGTGAGCGCGCGTAACTGCGCTACGATCCTGCCCCGCAAACACCTCGGTGTTAAGGGGAGAACATCATCATGGCCGTCAAGGTCCTCATCCTGGAAGACAACCCGGTTGCCCGGAGCTTCTTGTGCCGCGTGGTGCGAGAGAGCTTCAGCGACACCATCGTGATCACCGAGGCCGGCGATCTGGAAACCGCACGCCGCCACATCAGTCTGACCGGAGGACCGCGCGGCCTGCATGGCGTCGATCCGTTCAAGCTCATCCTCGTCGACCTCGAACTGCCCGACGGCAACGGCATGGAGCTGCTGACCGAGCTGGCGCAATACCCCGCCACCAAGATCGTCACCACGCTGTATTCCGACGACGACCATCTCTTTCCGGCGCTGCAGCGCGGCGCCGATGGCTACCTGCTGAAGGAAGACCGCTTCGAGGTGCTGGTCGAGGAGCTGCAGAAGATCGTGCGCGGCCAGCCGCCGCTGTCGCCCGCCATCGCACGCCGGCTGCTCACGCATTTCCGCCACAGCCCCGGCGGTGGCGAGGGCCAGGCCCCCGATTCAGGCTTCGCGCCGATCTCCGGCTTCCAGACCAGCCGGCCGGTGCCGATCGAAAAGCCGCTCGACCACGAGCGCCTGACCCCGCGCGAGAGCGAGGTCCTCACCTACCTGAGCAAGGGCTTCACGATCAAGGAGATCGCGAGCCTGATGGGCATCAAGTGGTTCACCGTCAACGACCACATCAAGTCCATCTACAAGAAGCTCAACGTCTCCAGCCGCGCCGAAGCCGCCGTGCTGGCGAGCAAGCAAGGCCTGGTCTAAACCTGCCCTGAGGCGCCTCCATGGCCTCGCATTCCACAGCCACGCCGCTGCCCGAGTTGGCGGCGTCGGACGGCACCAGCACGAGCCCGCCGCCGGGCAGTGGCGGCGATTCGGGCTTCGACGCCAGCACGCTCGAGCGCAGCCTCGGCCACCGGCTGCGCCCGGCGCGCTGGATGGGCTGGCGCCTGCGGGCGCTGGTAGCAGCCGCCCTGCTCGGCTGCCTGGGCCTGTTCCTGCTGATCCGCAGCCTCGCGGCCACCCCGCAGGTCGATGCCGTGTGGCGCGCCAATGCACAGGGCCAGCTCGAACTGGTGGCCGCGCACGACCCCCAGCTGCAGCCGCTCGAAGGCCGCCAGCTGCTCGGCATCGTTGGCAGCGACGGCGCGGTGCTGGTGGTCGACGCGCTGGTGCTCCAGCGCTCTGCACGATGGCTCGTCAGCGACGCGCAACGCGAGCGGCATGCGCAGTTGCAGGAGCAGCTGGCGCAGGTGTTCACGCATCCGGAAGTGAAGCTGTTCTTCCGCGATGGTGCGATGGTCACGGTCAAGTGCAAGCCGCGCGGCGTCGCGGCGCTCGGGGCGCTGTTCTGGCTGCTGTCCGCGCTTGCGCTGGTGTTGTATCTGATCGCGATGGTGGTGCTGCTGTCGCGCCCCTCGCTGCGCAACCTGCTGTATGCGGTGATGTCGAGCTGCCAGGCTGGCAACCTGCTCTTCATCGCGGTGGAGTCGGCACCCGGCATCGGCCTGCCGGCCGGCTTCGCGCATTGGGACCTGGTCGCGCGCGTCACCTTCGATCTGCTCACGGCGGCCGCCATCGTGCACGCGACGAGCGTGCATCCCCGTCCCCTGCCGGCGCGGCACGTGGTCAGCACGGTCAGCTGGCTCATCGCCTTCGTGCTGGCCGGCCTGGTGGCGGTCGACCGGCTGCCCGAGGTGTGGTGGTGGGCGCAAGCCGATGCCATCGGCTCGGGCCTGGTCTCGATGGCCCTGCTCAGCTGGTCGTACAAGATCGAGCCCAACCCGTTCGCGATCGTGCTGCGCCGGTTCGGCACGGTGGCCGCGGGTACGCTGGCGTTGCTCACGGTGGCGGTCGCTGCCGCGAGCCGGCAGCCCGGCATGCAATTCAACATCGCCGCGGTCGGCTCGGTGATCTGGTATGTGTTCCTCGCGTCGCTGCTGCTGCTCGTGCCTTTCCTGTCGCGGTCGCAGCAGGTCATGCGCGAGTTCTCGATGCTGGCCGGCATCAGCACCGTGGCCAGCTCGCTCGACCTGCTGTTCGTCGCGATGTTCTCGCTCGGACAGTTCGCGTCGCTGACGCTGTCGCTGTTTCTCTCGCTCGGCCTGTATGCCGGCGCGCGCCAGTGGATCCTGAACCAGATGCTGGGCGACAACATGCTCACCACGGAGCGCATGTTCGAGCAGCTCTACCGCATCGCGCGCGAAGTGGAGGTTCATCCGGAGAAGACACGTGAGCTGCTGTCGCGGCTGCTGCGCGAGTTGTTCGAGCCGCTGGAGCTGATGCATGTGGAGCGCAGCTCCTCGCATGCGCGCGTGGTCGGCGACGGATCCACGATGCTGGTGCCGGTGCCCCATCTCGTCGAGGATGCCGAACAATCGTCGTCGGGTTCGGTCGTGATCCGCTTCGCGCGGCGCGGCAAGCGCATGTTCACGCAAGAAGACGCGCGCCTCACCGACCGTATCGTCGAACAGCTGCGGCGCGCGGTGGCGTTCGACAAGGCGGTGGAGCAAGGCCGCAGCGAAGAGCGCACCCGCATCGCGCAGGATCTGCACGACGACATCGGCGCCCGCCTGCTGACGCTGATGTACAAGGCGCCGAACCCGGAGATGGAAGACTACCTGCGCCACACGCTGCAGGACCTCAAGACGCTGACACGCGGCCTCGCGGCCTCCAGCCATCGCCTCACCCATGCCGCCGCCGAATGGAAGGCCGACATCACCCAGCGCCTCACTGCAGCGCAGTGCGACCTGCGCTGGACCTTCAGCTGCGACCGCGAGATCGTGCTGACGGTGGTGCAGTGGTCGGCCCTCACACGGATGCTGCGCGAGCTGGTCAGCAACACGATCTCGCATTCGCAGGCCACGCAAGTCAACGTCGACATCACCTTCGAACGCAATGCCTTCCAGCTCCGCGTCAGCGACGACGGCATCGGCCGCAACCCGCAGGCTTGGTCGCACGGCCTGGGCCTGGGTGGCGTGCGCAAGCGCGTCAAGCAGATGGGCGGCGAGGTCGAATGGCGCGAGAACGAGCCGCGCGGCATCACCTGCACCGTGCGAATCCCCGAACTGGTGGAGAAACGCTGAAATTGCAGGCTATAATCGCTGTCTTGCTGCGGTGGCTGTAGCTCAGTTGGTAGAGTCCCAGATTGTGATTCTGGTTGTCGTGGGTTCGAGTCCCATCAGCCACCCCACCCAGACAGCATGAAAACGCGCCCTCCGAGGCGCGTTTTTCTTTTTCCGGCCTCCTCGCACGCCGATTGCCAGCAGGCAGGTAGAGCACTGCCGATTCGAGGAGTCCGCATGAGCCCCCTGCCCGTTCATCCCTTGGAGCCGTGGTCGTCACCCGGCGGGAGCGACCACCGATGAGCCACGCGATGCCTGCCCTGCCGCGGGTGCCCTGGATCAACTTGTGTGCGCTGCAGTTGATCCGGTTGCGCCCGGATGTCCCACCCGAGACCCTGCTGTACGTCGCCAGCCTGCTGTGGCACGAGTCGCCCGAGCTGCCGCCGCAAGAGGCGGCCCAGCTCGAGACGCGTGAGTGGGCTGCCTGCCACTGATGCTGGCGGCGCAGAAATGAAAAAGCCGGGCACCAGGCCCGGCTTCACGCAGTGGGATCGACGCGGCGTCAGCGAGCGGCTGCCGAAGCCGCCGATTCCACCGCCTCGCTCTTGGCGTTCGGCTTGATCTCGGCCTTGTAGCGTGCCTTCAGCGCGTTGTAGTAGGCCTGGGCCTCGGCGTTGCCCCACGACTGCGCGTAGCGGGATTCAAGCGCCTTGAATTCCTGCCCCGCGTTGTCAGGCGCCTCGACCTTGTTGACGCGCACCACTGCATAGCCTTGATCACCCAGATCCACGCCCACGGCGGCCGGCAGCTTCGAAGCATCAGCGCGTAATGCTGCATCGACGATCTGGCGCGGCAGTCCTTCGGGCTTCACGCGCGAAAGGGTCACCGGCTGCGCGAGGCCCGCCGTGTCACCGCCCTGCTTCAGCTGCGCCAAGCGTGCTTCGCCATCCTTTCGGGCCTGTGCGGCGGCCTGCGTGGCCACGAGCCGCTCGCGGACACGGTCCTTCACCTCGGCCAGCGGCAGCGTATGTGCCGGCGTGTACTTGACGACATGAGCCGCAGCCAGCTGGTTCGGCGCAACCTCCACGGCATCGGTGTTGCGCTTGTTGCGCAGCGCATCGGCGCTGAACACCGCATCGATGAACTTCTGCGACGTCAGCGGCCCCTCGCCCTGGGCGGCGGTCATGCGCTGCACGGTGGCGGTGCGCTTCTCGAGCTTGAGCTTGTCGATCACCGGCTGCAGGCTGTCGGACTGCTCGTAGACCGTGTTGCTGAAGTCGCCGGCCACCTCGGCATAGCGGCGCAGTGCAGCCTGCTTCTTCAGCTCGTCTTCGATACCGGCCTTCACGCTCTCGAACGGCTTCTTGCCGCCACCGCGGACTTCGGCGAGCTTGATGATGTGGTAGCCGAAGTCGCTCTCGACCACGCCGCTGATGTCGCCAGGCTTCATCGAGAAGGCCGCATCGGAGAAAGGCTTGACCATCGCATCGCGGGCGAAGAAGCCCAGGTCACCACCTTGGTCCTTGGAGCCCGGGTCTTCCGAATTCTTCTTCGCGAGGTCGCCGAACGCGGCAGGGTTTTTCTTCACCTCGGCCAGCAGCGCTTCCGCCTTGGCCTTTGCCTTGGCACGATCGGCTTCTGACGCGCCCTTCTCGGCCTTGATCAGGATGTGGCTGGCTCGGCGCTCTTCCGGCATGGTCAGCGAGGGGTCGGTGTCGTAGACCTTGCGCACCTCGTCCTCGGACACCGAGATGCCCTTCTTCAGCGACTCGACGTCGAGCACCACGTAGTCGATCGTGGCCTGCTCGGGCGCCTTGAACTGCGCCTCGTTGGCCTTGTAGTAGGCCTCGATCTCGGCATCCGTCGGCGACACCTTGGCCAGATAGTCCTTCGCATCGAAGCGCTGGACCTGCACCTCGCGCTGCTGCAGCAGCGGATCGAGCGCCGCCTTGGCATTGCCCTTGGGTGCGAGGCTGCCGCCCTCGATGCCGGCCAGCACCTGTTGCAGTGCCAGGTCTTGCGCCAGGCGTGCCTCGAAGGCTTCGGGCGACCAGCCCTGGTTCTGCAGCAAGGCCTTGTACTTCACGGGATCGATGCGGCCATCGGGGCCACGCAGCTGCTGCAGCTCGGGCATGGATTGCAAATGGCGCCCCAGTTGCTCGCCCGACACCGTCAAATGCAGCTTTTGCACAGCGGTTTCGAGCACACGATCACGCACTAGGCCCTCGAGGATCTGCATGCGCAGTTCGGGCGTGTCGAAAGCCTTCGCATCGAGGTTGGGCTGACGGCGCCGCGCGATCTCGAGCTGGCGCTGGTAGGCGGTGTCCCACTCGGCGCGGGTGACCGACTGGCCTGCGACCTTGGCGACGGAGTTGTTGGCACCTTCGCTGAAGCGGCTGTAGCCCTGGATGCCGAACAGGATGAACGAAGGGAAGACCAGCAGCGCGAGCAGGAACTGCAGCAGTCGGGTGTGCGTACGGACGAAATCGAACATCGAAGACCTCGGTGAAGGCGCTCTTCAAATGCGACAAAGGCGAACCTCGGTTCGCCTTTGACGTGGGGGTTGTTGCGCGTCGGCGGCGGATTCTAGCCGAGGCGGATGCGCCGAAGAAGAAGCGCGGAGAGGATTGCCGGATGGTGGGTGCTGACGGGTTCGAACCGCCGACCTACGCCTTGTAAGGGCGCCGCTCTACCAGCTGAGCTAAGCACCCGGCGGCTTGTATTACTTGAGCGCGTCTTTCAGTGCCTTGCCGGCACGGAACTTGGGAACCTTGGCGGCCTTGATCTTGATCGTGTCGCCGGTGCGGGGGTTGCGGCCGCTGCGGGCAGCGCGCTTGGTGACCGAGAACGTGCCGAAACCGACCAGCGACACCGAGTTGCCTTTCTTGAGCGTCGCTTTCACACCGCCGATGAGCGCCTCGAGGGCCCGGCCGGCCGCTGCCTTGGAGATGTCGGCCTGCATCGCGATGTGGTCAATCAGTTCACTTTTGTTCACGAAGGTACCCCCTCTCAAAGGTGTCTCGACGAAGTGTGTTCGGTGATGGTCCGGGCCGTGCCCGGAAGGCAGAACCGCCCAAATGATTACAGCGGTGCGCCCTGGCAGTGTCAAGCGCGGATGCGGATTCTATGCGTAATCCTCCCCCGGCCTGCGGGGCAAATCTTCACGGGGGCGACAGGCGTTACCTCCCTTGACAAGGCCGCGTGCACCGGCGCTCAAAGAGCCTGCTCTATGGCCAGCGCCAGATCGATCGTGCCCGCATTGCCGCCGAGATCAGGGGTGCGCGGCGCATGGCTGCCGGCGGCAAGCACGCGCTCGATGGCCGCCACGATCGCATCGTGCGCTTCGCGATGGCCCAGGAAATCCAACATCAGCGCGGCCGACCAGATCTGCCCGATCGGGTTGGCGATGCCGCGGCCGGCAATGTCGGGTGCGGAACCGTGCACCGGCTCGAACAGCGAGGGATGGGTGCGATCGGGGTTGATGTTGGCGGAGGGCGCGATGCCGATCGTGCCGGTGCACGCAGGACCGAGATCGCTGAGGATGTCGCCGAACAGGTTGCTCGCCACCACCACGTCGAACATCTGCGGCCGCTGCACGAAATGCGCGCAGAGGATGTCGATGTGATAACGGTCGACCGCCACGTCGGGATAGGACGCGGCCATCGCCTCCACCCGCTCGTCCCAATAAGGCATCGTGATCGAGATGCCGTTGGATTTGGTGGCCGACGTGAGCTTGCACCGCGACCGGCTGCGCGCCAGCTCGAAGGCGAACTTCAGCACGCGATCGATGCCGGTGCGCGACATCACGGTTTCCTGGATGACGATCTCGCGCGGTGTGCCTTCGTACATGCGGCCGCCGACGCTCGAGTATTCGCCCTCGGTGTTCTCACGCACGATCAGCATGTCGATGTTGCCCGGCTTCAGCGGCTGGCCCTGGCGGTCGACCAGCGGCGAGCGGATGCCGGGCATCAGCCGCGCCGGCCGCAGGTTGACGTACTGGTCGAACTCGCGCCTGAATTTCAGCAGCGAGCCCCACAGCGACACATGGTCGGGCACCCTGGCCGGCCAGCCGACCGCGCCGAAGAAGATCGCCTGATGGCCGCCGATGCGGTCTTTCCAGTCGGCGGGCAACATCTGCCCGTGGCGCTCGAAGTAGTCGCAACTGGCGAAGTCGAACTCGTCGAGTTGCAATGCAATGCTGAAGCGGCGCGCGGCGGCATCGAGCACGCGCAGCGCGGTCGGCACCACCTCCTTGCCGATGCCATCGCCAGGGATGACCGCGACGCGGTGGGCGGCCATCGGCTCAGCGCGCCTTCGCGCGGATCTCGGGCAGCGCCTTCTGCAGGTAGTAGACCATCGACCAGATGGTGAGCACCGCCGCGATGTAGATCAGGCCCGTGCCCCACAGTTGGGTGTCGATCAGGCCGAACAAGGTGCCGTGGTACAGCAGGAACGGGATCGCGATCATCTGCACCGTGGTCTTCACCTTGCCGAGCATGTGCACCGCCACGCTGCGCGACGCGCCGATCTGCGCCATCCATTCGCGCAGCGCCGAGATCGCGATCTCCCGGCCGATGATCACCAGCGCCACCAGCGCATCCACCCGCTGCAGATGCACCAGCACCAGCAGCGTCGAGCAGACGAGGAACTTGTCGGCCACCGGGTCGAGGAAGGCACCGAACGACGAGGTCTGGTTGAGCCTGCGGGCCAGGTAGCCGTCGGCCCAATCGGTGAGCGCGAACACGATGAACAGCACCGTGGCGATCAAGTTGCGGGCAGGCTCCGTGATCATCCCTGCGGGCAGATCGTAGATGCCGACGATCAGCGGGATGCAGACGATGCGCGCCCAGGTCAGCAGGGTGGGAACGGTGAAGAACATGCGGCGATTATTCGTCAAGCGTGCGCGGCTTGAAGCGGCGGTTGTCGTCGAACAGGAACACCTCCGTGAACTTCCACGGTTTCTTCAGGTACTTCATGTCGCCGTAGGGGCCGGCGCGCTTGACTGCGTCGATCGCGATCTGCGTGGTGTCGGTGGCCTGCCTCGGGTAGCGCAGCACCTCCACGCGGCGCACGCTGCCATCGGAATTCAGCTCGATCTCGAGCACCGGAATGGCCAGCAGGATGTCGGGCACCTTGCCGATGTAGGTGATGCTGGGGTTGGCCGCCACCATGCGGAGCGCCGCCTGCTTCTTGAAGTCGTCCCAGTTGCGGGCCGCCACCGGAGGCGACAGCTCCTTGGGGGCGGAGGCCGAGCCCTTGCCGCCGGGGGCCGGTTGCACCGGCGTGGGCGTGGGCCGGGTGCTGGGCACCGGCACGACGGTGGGCCCGGGTTTCTCGGTCGAGCAGGCGACCAGGGTCGCCAGCACGGTCACCGCCAGGGCAGCCCTGGCGAACGACGGTTCAGTGAAGCGCACGATAGATTTCCTCAGCCAGTTCACGCGAGATCCCGTCGACCTGGGCCAGGTCGTCGACGCTCGCATTGGTCACGCCGCGCACACCGCCGAAGCGCTGCAGCAGGCGAGCCCTCTTCTTCGGTCCCACGCCGGGGATCTCTTCCAGGCGGCTGCCGCCGGTGCGCACCTTGGCGCGCCGGGCCCGCATGCCGGTGATCGCGAAGCGGTGTGCCTCGTCGCGGATCTGGGCCACCAGCATCAACGCCGCCGAGTCGTGGCCCAGGTAGACCTTGGGCCGTCCGTCGGCGAACACCAGTTCCTCGAGGCCGACCTTGCGGCCCTCGCCCTTCTCGACGCCGACGATCAGCGAAAGATCCAGCCCCAGTTCCTCGAACACCTCGCGCGCCATCGCCACCTGGCCGCGCCCGCCGTCGACCAGCACCAGGTCGGGCATGCGCGCCGAACCGGTGGCCACGCCCTCGGCCAGCTTGGCATAGCGGCGCGTCAGCACCTGGCGCATGGCCGCATAGTCGTCGCCGCCGGTGATGCCCTCGATGTTGTAGCGGCGGTATTGCGAGCTCTGCATCTGGTGGTTCTCGAACACCACGCAGCTTGCCTGAGTGGCCTCGCCGGCCGTGTGGCTGATGTCGAAACACTCGATGCGGAAGGTGTCGAGATTTTCCGGCGCGAGGTCGAGCGCCTCGGCCAGCGCGCGCGTGCGCTCGCGCTGCGAGCCCTCCTCCGCCAGCAGCCGGGCCAGCGCCAGCTCGGCGCCCTTGACCGCCATCTCCTGCCAGATGCGTCGCTGCTCGCGCGGCTGGTGCTGGGCCGTGACCTTGATGCCGCTCTGCAGCGACAGCGCCTCGATCAGGCCCTTGTCCACCGCGTGGCTCAGCACCAGTTGCGGCGGCACCGGGCTGTCGAGGTAGTGCTGGGCGATGAAGGCCTCCAGCACCTGCACCTCGGGCGACGGCAGGTCGGTGCGTTCCTCGATCTCCTCGGCATGGAGCGCGGTGGCCTCCTCCACGTGGCTGGGGAAGTACGCCCGGTCGCCCAGGTGGCGGCCGCCACGCACCATGGCTAGGTTCACGCAGGCGCGGCCGCCCTGCACCTTGACCGCCAGGATGTCGACATCCTTGTCGGTCGCGCTGAGCGAACTGGCCTCGACCGACTGCTGGTGCAGCACGCGCGACAGGGCCGAGATCTGGTTGCGCACCTCGGCGGCCTTCTCGAATTCCAGTGCATCCGAGTAGGCCATCATCTGCGCCTGCAGCGCATCGATCACCTCCTGCTGCTCGCCCAGCAGGAAGCGCTCGGTGTTGGCCACGTCGCGCTGGTAGTCCTCGGCCGAGACGAAGCCCACGCAAGGCGCCGAGCAGCGCCGGATCTGGTACAGCAGGCAGGGCCGGGTGCGGTTGTTGAACACCGTGTCTTCGCAGGTGCGCAGCCGGAACACCTTCTGGATCAGCTGGATCGTCTCCTTCACCGCCCAGGCACCGGGGTACGGGCCGAAGTAGCGGTGCTTCTTGTCGACCGAGCCGCGGTAGTAGGCCACGCGCGGGAAACCATGCGTCACCAGCTTGAGGTAGGGGTAGCTCTTGTCGTCGCGGAACAGGATGTTGAACTTGGGGTTCAACGTCTTGATCAGGTTGTTTTCCAGCAGCAGCGCCTCGGCCTCGCTGCGCACCACCGTGGTCTCCATGCGGGCGATGCGCCCGACCATGTGGCCGATGCGGGTGCCGCCGTGGTCCTTGTGGAAGTAGCTGGAAACCCGCTTCTTCAGGTTGCGCGCCTTGCCGACGTAGAGCACGCCGCCGGCCGTGTCGTAGTAGCGGTAGACGCCCGGCAGGCTGGGCAGCGCGGCCACTTCGGCCAGCAGGCGCTCGCGGACTGCATCGGCGGGCACCGCAGCGGCGGTGTCAGGGGAAGGCAACTCGGCATCACTCATCGAACTTTGATTGTGCCGCTTCGATAATGCGCCGATGCAGTGGGATCTCTTCTGCCGCGTGATCGACAACTACGGCGACGTCGGCGTTTGCTGGCGGCTGGCGGCCGATCTCGGGAGCCGCGGCGAATCGGTGAGGCTCTGGATCGACGACGCCTCGGCACTGGCCTGGATGGCGCCCGAGGGCGCCGCCGGCGTCGAGGTGATGGCCTGGACAGGCACGCCGGCGCAGGTGGAGCCGGGCGAGGTGGTCGTCGAAGCCTTCGGCTGCGACCCGCCGGCCGACTTCGTGCGGCGGATGGCCGAGGCGCAGAAGCGCCCCGTGTGGGTCAACCTCGAATACCTCAGCGCCGAAGATTACGTGGAGCGCAGCCATGGCCTGCCCTCGCCGCAGCTCAGCGGCCCCGGCGCCGGCCTGACCAAGTGGTTCTTCTACCCCGGTTTTTCCGAGCGCACCGGCGGGCTGCTGCGCGAGCCGGGCCTGATGGCGGCGCACGCCGCCTTCGACCGCGACCGCTGGCTCGCGAAGCAGGGACTGAACCGCCGCGAGGATGAGCGCGTGGTCAGCCTGTTCTGCTACGACAACCCCGCGCTGCCCGACCTGCTGCGGGCGCTGGCCGCTGAGCCCACGCTGCTGCTGCTCACCCCCGGCGCCGCCAGGCAGGCTGCCGCCGCGCTGCCGGCCGATGGCTGCCTCGGCCCGCTGCGCAGCCACGCCCTGCCGTGGCTGCCGCAGCCCGACTACGACCACCTGCTGTGGAGTTGCGACCTCAACTTCGTCCGCGGCGAAGATTCCTTCGCACGTGCCCACTGGGCCGGCGTTCCGTTCGTGTGGCACATCTACCCCCAGCACGACGGCGCCCATGCCGCCAAGCTCGATGCCTACCTCGACCGCCTGCTCGAGGGAGCACCGGAGTCGCTGGTGCGGGAAGTCCATGCGCTGTGGCATGGCTGGAACGGCCTGGACTTGTGGCCGCCCCACCTGCCCCTATATCGGGACTGGGCGGAAACCTGCGCGCGCTGGCGTGACAGGCTGCTCGGCCAGGATGACCTCACGACGCAATTGCTCCGCTTTGTGCGCCAGAAAGGTTAAAATGAGAGGCTTTGCGCATTCCTGTATGCATTCTTGTATGTTGAGTGCGCTGATCCGCGTTGTTCTCCATCAAGAACGCGCAACCCCCTTCACGGAATCGCTATGAAACTCGCTCAGGAAATTCGCGCCGGCAACGTCATCATGCAGGGCAAGGATCCGATGGTGGTCCTCAAGACCGAATACAGCCGCGGCGGCCGCGGTGCGGCCACCGTTCGCATGAAGATGAAGAACCTGCTCAACGGCTCCGGCGCCGAAGTGGTGTTCAAGGCCGACGACAAGATGGACCAGATCGTCCTCGACAAGAAGGAGTGCACCTACTCCTACTTCGCCGACCCGATGTACGCGTTCATGGATGCCGAGTACAACCAGTTCGAGGTCGAGGCCGAGAACATGGGCGACGCGATCAACTACCTCGAAGACGGCATGCCGGTCGAAGTGGTGTTCTACGACGGCAAGGCCATCTCGGTCGAACTGCCGACCACCGTGGTCCGCGAAATCGAGACCGAGCCGGCCGTCAAGGGCGACACCTCGGGCAAGGTGATGAAGCCCGCCCGCGTGAAGGGCACCGGCTTCGAGATCCCGGTGCCGCTGTTCGTCGAAAACGGCGACAAGATCGAAATCGACACCCGCACGCACGAGTACCGCAAGCGCGTGTGATGCCGGCTCGAGCCGAAACACGAAGGGCACCTCGGTGCCCTTTTTCATTGGTGTAGTGTCCCGGCCGATGAAGACGCAGCCCATCATCCCCGCCCGCATCGACTTCAGCGATCCGGCCGCGCCCTTCGCCACGGATTTCGGCGACGTCTACCACTCCCGCGCGGGTGCCCTCGCCCAGGCCCGGCATGTGTTCCTGGGCGGCAACCAGTTGCCCGGGCGCTGGCAGGGCCGCCAGCGGTTCGTCGTGCTCGAGACCGGCTTCGGGCTGGGCAACAACTTCCTCGCCACCTGGGCCGCGTGGCGCGACGATCCTCAGCGCTGCGAGCGCCTTCATGTCATCTCGATCGAGAAGCATCCGCCAAGGCGGGAGGATCTCGAGCGCGCACACGCCGGCTCCGAACTGAAGGCGCTGGCTGAGCAGCTGATCCGCGCGTGGCCCGTCCTTACGCCCAATCTCCATCCGCTCAGTTTCGAGGCCGGAAGGGTGCAGTTGTTGCTCGCGCTGGGCGACGCGGCCGATTGGCTGCCGGAGATCGTCGCCGAGGTCGATGCGTTCTACCTCGACGGCTTCGCGCCCTCGAAGAACCCGCAGATGTGGGACCGGTGGCTGACCAAGGCGCTGGGACGGCTGGCCGCACCGGGCGCCACCGCCGCCACCTGGAGCGTGGCGCGCGACGTGCGCGATGGCCTGGCCGAGGCCGGCTTCGTCGTGGAGCGGGCGCCTGGGTTCTCGGGCAAGCGCGAGATGAGCGTGGCCCGGTACGCACCAGCCTTCACGCCGCGTCGACCGCCCTCGCGCCTGTCGATGGCAGGCCCCGCGGCAAGCGAAGCCGTCGTCATCGGCGGCGGTCTTGCGGGGGCCGGTGTCGCCCACGCGCTGGCGGCGCACGGGTTTCGCTGCACGGTGATCGATCGGCATCCCCTTCCGGCATCGGAGACCTCCGGCAATCCGGCCGGCCTGTTCCACGGCGTCGTCACGCCGGAAGACGGGGCCCATGCGCGCTTCAACCGGGCCGCTGCGTTGCTGGCCCAGCGTGTCTACGGTCCGCTGCTCGCCGCGCGTATCGTGCCGGGCCGATGCGATGGGTTGCTGAGGCTGGAGGCATCCCAACTCGGTGCGATGCAGGCGCTGCTCGATCGCCAGGGCCTGCCGGGCGACTATCTGCAGGCGGTGTCGGCAGACCAGGCGTCGGGGCTCGCGGGCATGAAGCTGTGCTTGGCCGCCTGGTTCTATCCCGGCGGCGGCTGGCTGTCGCCGCCGGCGCTTGCCCGGCATTGGCTGCGGGACTCCCCAGGCATCGTCTTTCGCAGCGGCATCGCGGTACAAGGCATCCGGCGTGTCGATGGCCAATGGCAGGTGCTCGATGCCGACGGGGCCGTCTGCGCCCAGGCACCGGTGCTAGTGGTGGCGGCAGGCGCCGATGGCCTCGCGCTGCTCCGCCAGCCGGGTTGGCCGCTTGAAACCGTGCGCGGCCAGATCACGCTGTTGCCCGGCGGCACACCAGGTCTGCCGCAGCCCCTGCGTCCGGTCGCCGGCTCGGGCTATGCCATCACGCTGCCCGAAGGCGGCCTGCTCTGCGGCGCAACCACACAGGTCGGCGACCATGATCCCGCAGCCCGCGACGAGGACCATCTGAGCAACCTCACGCAACTGGCGCGGATGACGGGCCAGCCGCTCCCGATCGATTCGATGCGCCTCCAGGCGCGGGTCGGCTTCCGCCTGTCGAGCGACGACCGCCTTCCGGTGCTCGGCCCGGTGCCGCTGGCCGACGCGTTGCTGCAGGGGCAGCGGCTGGAACAGCCGCGGCTGGTCGCGCGCGAGGCCGGGCTCTACGTGCTCACCGCGCTCGGATCGCGCGGCATCACCTGGGCGCCGCTTGCTGCCCAGGCGCTGGCGGCATGGATCGCCGGCGCGCCGCTGCCGCTGGAGGCCAGCCTGCTCGACACGGTGGACGCGGCGCGCTTCGTGTCGCGCCGCGCGCGGCAGGCCGAGCGTCAGCGCGCCGCAGGTTCCGTCCAGCCGCCGCCCAGTGCCCGGTAGACCGCCACGCGGTTCTGCAGTGCGGCGAGCTGGGCCTGCACCATCGCCTGCTGCACGGTGAACAGCGAGCGCTGCGCATCGAGCAGCTCCAGCGAGCTGGCCGCCCCATTTCTGAAGCGCAGGTCCGACAGCTCGAAGCGACGGGTCTCGGCCGCTGCCTGCGCCTGCGTGGCACGCAGCTGCTCGTCCAGCGTGGCGCGACCGGCGAGCGCATCGGCCACGTCGCGGAAGGCCGACTGGATGGCCTTCTCGTATTGCGCCACAGCGATGTCGCGCGCGGTTTCGGCGGCCTGAAGGTTGGCACGGTTGCGGCCGGCGTCGAACAGCGGCATCACCAGCTGCGGCGCGAAGGTCCAGGCGGTGTTGCGGAACAGCTTGGACAGCTCGCTGCTGGCGGTGCCCGCGCTGCCGGTCAGGGTGATGCGTGGCCAGAAGGCCGCGCGCGCGGCGCCGATGTTGGCGTTGGCAGCGATCAGCTGGTCTTCGGCCTGTTTCACATCGGGGCGGCGCAGCAGCACGGTGGACGGCAGGCCGGCCGGCACGTCGGGCAGCGCCTGCGCATTCCAGGCCTGCACCGGCGGCAGGTCGTCGGGTAGCGGCTGGCCCAGCAGCAGCTCGAGCGCGTTGCGGTCGAGCGCGCGCTGGCGTTGCTGCTGCACCAGCGACACCCGGGCCGACTCCACCAGCGATTGGGCCGTACTCAGGTCGAGGTCGGAGGCGGCGCCGTTGTCGAACTTCAGCTTCGTCAGCCGCAGCGATTCGTCGCGCGTGGCCAGCGTCTGCTGCGTGAGGCGCAGCAGCTCATCGTCGCCGATCAGCGCGTAGTGCAGGTTGGCCACCGAGGCCACCAGCGAGATCTGCGCCGCCTTGCGAGCCTCTTCGCTCGCCGCCAGTTGCGCGGCCGCTGCATCGGTGAGCGAACGCACGCGGCCGAACAGGTCGAGCTCATAGGCCGACACCGCCAGGCCGGCGGTGTAGGTGCTGGTGATGCTGCCGTTCTGGCCGGGCTGCCGGGTGCCGGTGGCGGCGGCATTCACGCTGGGCCACTCGTCGGCACGGCGGGTGCCGAGCTGGGCCCGGGCCGCCTCGATGTTGAGCACCGCGGTGCGCAGGTCGCGGTTGTTGCGCAGCGCGATGTCGATCAGCCGTTGCAGCCGAGCATCGGCGAAGAAATCGCGCCAGTCACGCTCGGCCGCAGCCGTGCCCGCCGCATCGCCCGCGAACGGGAACTGCGCGGCCACCGGCGCCGCAGGCCTCTCGTAGCGGGGCGCCATCGACATGCAGCCCACCAGGCTGGCCGAAACGGCGCAGAGCAGGAACAGCCGTTTCATCGCGTGCCCTCCCCCGCGCCGTTGCCGTTGTCGTCGAGCTGATGCGCATACAGCCTGCGTTGCCGCTCGCTGCCATGGAACATCCCGCGCACGACGACGAAGAACACCGGCACGAACAGCACCGCCAGCAGCGTGGCGCTGATCATGCCGCCCATCACGCCGGTGCCGATGGCGCGCTGGCTGGCGGAGCCGGCGCCGCTGGCGACGAACAGCGGCAGCACGCCGAGGATGAAGGCCATCGAGGTCATCAGGATCGGGCGGAAGCGCAGGTGCGCCGCCTGCAGCACCGCATCGACCACGCTCTTGCCCTGGGCCTGCAGGTCTTTCGCGAACTCGATGATCAGCACCGCGTTCTTGGCCGACAGGCCGATGATGGTGATCAGGCCGACCTTGAAGTACACGTCGTTGCTCATGCCGCGCAGGCTGGCACCCAGCACCGCCCCGAGCACGCCCAGCGGCACCACGAGGATGACCGACAGCGGGATCGACCAGCTCTCGTACAGCGCCGCCAAGCACAGGAACACCGCGAGCAGCGAGAAGCCCAGCAGCAGGAAGGCCGTGGAGCCCGAGAGCTTTTCCTCGCGCGACTGGCCGGTCCATTCGTAGGCGAAGCCCGGCGGCAGCTGCGACGCCAGCCGCTCCATCTCGGCCATGGCCTCGCCGGTGCTGTGGCCGGGCGCCGCATCGCCCGATATGCGCATGGCCGGATAGCCGTTGTAGCGGATCGTCTGCATCGGGCCGGTGATCCAGCGCGTGCTCGCAAAGGCCGACAACGGCACCGGCTGGCCGCGCGTGTTCAGCGCGTTGAGCTTCAGGATGTCTTCCGGCTGCATGCGCGTGGGCGCATCGGCCTGCACCACCACCCGCTGCAGGCGTCCGGCATTCGGAAAGTCGTTGACGTAGACGGAGCCCAGCGCGGTGGAGATCGCCGCATTGATCGCATCGAAGCCCACGCCGAGGCTGTTGGCCTTGTCGCGGTCGATGTCGAGCTGCAGCTGCGAGGCATCCTCCAGGCCATCCGGCCGCACGCCGGTGAGCACCTTGCTCTGCGCGGCCATGCCGAGCAGTTGGTTACGAGCCGCCACCAGCGCCGCATGGCCATTGCCGCCGCGGTCCTGCAGGCGGAAGTTGAAGCCCGAGGCCGAGCCGAGTTCGGGAATCGGCGGCGGGCTCAGCGGGAAGATGAACGCATCGCGCACGCGCATCAGCGCACCGAAGGCCCGGCCGGCGACTGCCGAGGCCGAGTGCTCCTGGCCCTTGCGCTCGTCCCAGTCTTTCAGCGTCACGAAGGCAAGGCCGGCGTTCTGGCCCTGGCCCGAGAAGCTGAAGCCCAGCACACCGACCATGCTCTGCACCTCGGGCTGCTTCAGGATGAAGCCCTCGACCTGCTGCATCACCTGCACCGTACGGTTCACGGTGGCGCCCGGCGGCAGCTGCACGTTGACGATCAGGTAGCCCTGGTCTTCGCCGGGCAGGAACGACGACGGCAGCCGCATGAACAGCAGGGCCACCACGCCGATGATCGCCACATAGATCGCCATGAAGCGCCATGCGCGCTTCAGGATGCGGGCCACGCCGCTCTCGTAGCGCTTGGCGGTGCGCGAGAAGCCGCGGTTGAACCAGCCGAAGAAGCCACCCTTTTCATGATGGTGGCCGGCTTCCACCGGCTTGAGCAGGGTGGCGCAGAGCGCCGGCGTGAGCGACAGCGCCATGAAGGCCGAGAACGCGATGGCCGCGACCATCACGCTGGAGAACTGGCGGTAGATGTTGCCCACCGAGCCGCTGAAGAACGCCAGCGGCACGAACACCGAGATCAGCACCACCGTGACGCCGACGATCGCGCCCGAGATCTGGCCCATGGCCTTGCGCGTGGCGGCGCGCGGCGGCAGCCCCTCCTCGCTCATGATGCGCTCGACGTTCTCGACCACGACGATCGCATCGTCGACCACGATGCCGATCACCAGCACCATGCCGAACATCGTGAGCACGTTGATCGAGAACCCCAGCGCCAGCAGCACGCCGAAGGTGCCCAGCAGCGCGATCGGCACCACGATGGTCGGGATCACGGTGTAGCGCCAGTTCTGCAGGAACAGGAACATCACCAGGAACACCAGCACCACCGCCTCGACCAGCGTCTCGACCACCTGCGAGATCGAGATCTTCACGAAGCGCGAGCTGTCGTAGGGGATGCTGTACTTCATTCCCTTCGGGAAGTAGTGCGACAGCTCGTCCATGCGCTTGCGGATCGCGGTGGCGGTGGCCAGCGCATTGCCGGTGGGCGCCAGCTGCACGCCGATGCCGGTGGAGGGCCGGCCGTTGAGCCGGGCCGAGGTGGCATAGGTCTGTGCGCCGAGCTCGAGGCGGGCCACGTCGCGCAGCCGCACGGTGGAACCGTCGGGGTTGGCGCGCAGCACGATGTTGCCGAACTGCTCCACGTTCGAGAGCTGCCCGTTGACCACCACGGTGGCGAAGATGCTCTGCCCCGGCACGTTGGGCAGGTCGCCGATGGTGCCGGACGACACCTGCGCGTTCTGCGAGCGGATGGCAGCGGTGACCTCGGCGGCCGAGAGATTGAAGCCGACGAGCTTGGCCGGGTCGAGCCAGATGCGCATCGCCCGCTCGGTGCCGAACAGCTGGGCCTGGCCCACGCCGGGCACGCGCTGGATCTCGGGCAGCACGTTGCGCGAGGCATAGTCGCCCAGCGCGATCGGGTCGTACTCGCCGTTCTCCGACGAGAGGATGGTGAACAGCAGGAAGTTCGAGCGCGCCTTGTCGACACGCACGCCCTGCTGCGTCACCGCCTGCGGCAGGCGCGGCGCGGCACGGCTCAGGCGGTTCTGCACATCCACCTGCGCGAGGTCGGGGCTGGTGCCGGGCTCGAAACTGAGCGTGATGGTGCCGGTGCCGTTGGCCTGGCTCACCGACTCCATGTAGATCAGGCCCGGCGAGCCGTTCATCTCCTGCTCGATCACGCTGATCACGCTGTCTTCCAGCGTCTGCGCCGAGGCGCCGGGATACGAGGCGCTGACGACGATGGACGGCGGCGCCACCGGCGGATACTGGGCGACCGGCAGCTGCGTGATCGCCACCGAGCCGACAACGAGGATGAACAGCGCGATCACCCACGCGAAGATCGGGCGGTCGATGAAGAACTTGGCCATCGCTGCGGTCCCCTCAGCGGCTCGCGGCCGGGGCGGCCGATGCAGCAGAGGCCGGCGCAGCGGCGGCCGAGGCGGCAGGCGCCCAAGGCACCGGCTTCACCGGTGCGCCAGGACGCATCTTCTGGAAGCCATCGACGATGACCTGCTCGCCCGGCTTCAAGCCGTCGAGCACCACCCAGTCGCTGCCCTGCGCGCCGCCGAGCTTGACCGGCCGCGGCGCGGGCTTGCCGTCGGCCCCCACCACCAGCACCGTGTCGCCCTGGTTCGAGCGGGTGACGGCCTGCTGCGGCAGCAGCATCGCCTGGTCGACCTGCACCTGCGCGATGCGGCCTCGCACGTACATGCCCGGCAGCAGTTGCATATCGGGGTTGGGCACCTCGGCACGTAACGTCACCTGGCCGGAGGTCGGGTCGACCGAGAGATCGGAGAACAGCAGCTTGCCGTTCTGCGGCAGCTCGGCGCCCTCTTCGGTGACGATGCGCACCGGCATCGAGCGGTCGAGCGCCTTGGCCTTGCCGCTGGCCAGCGCGCGGCGCAGCTTGTGCACATCGGACACCGACTGCGTGAAGTTGGCATACACCGGGTTGATCTGCTGGATGGTGGCCAGCTGCGTGGCCTCGGCCTGCGAGACCAGCGCACCTTCAGTGACCAGCGCGCGGCCGATGCGGCCGCTGATCGGCGCGGTGACGGTGGCATAGCCGAGGTTGAGCTGGGCGGTCTGCAGCGCGGCCCTGGCGGCAGCCACGTCGGCCTCGGCCTGGGCCTGCGCGGACGTGGCGTTGATGTAGTCCTGCTGGCTGATGGCCTTGGCCTCGGCCAGCGGCTTGAAGCGCGCGGCCTGCGCGGCGGCCTGTGTCAGGTTGGCCTGGGCCTTGGCCAGCGTGGCGCGCGCGCTGTCGGCCGCGGCGCGGTAGGGCGCCGGGTCGATCTGGAACAGCGCCTGGCCGGCCTTGACGTCGGTGCCTTCGGTGAACAGCCGCTTCTGCACGATGCCGGTGACGCGGGCGCGCACCTGGGCGACGCGCGAGGCTTCGATGCGGCCCGGCAGCTCGCTCGGCAGCGGCAAAGTGCGCGGAGCGACCGTGACCACGCCCACCTCCGGCGGGGGCATCGCCCCGGGGCCACCCGGGGCGCCCCCGGATCCGCCGCCGCCCTGCTTGCTGCCGTCCCCGCCGCCGCAGGCGGCCAGGGCTGCAACGAGGAACGAACAGAGGGCAACAAGGCGATAGGAGCTGCGCATCACGGTCGACATCCTTGGGGAAGCGCCGGAGTATTGCAGCCTCTACCGAGAAAGCGCCTTCAAGCCCTTGACAACCGACGGGCACGCCCGCCTATGGCCAGAAATATTTGCCAACGGCGGAAATCTGTGAACAAAGCCAAATCGATTCAGACGCGCATCGCCGCCTCAGAAATCGAGACGGCGCACGCCCTGCGGGGTGCCGAGCAGGCAGATGCGCGCCTTGTGCCGCGCGAAGATCCCGACGGTCACGACGCCGGGCCACTGGTTGATCTCCGTCTCGGCCCCGAGCGGATCGGTGATGGACAGGCCGCGCACGTCGAGGATCTGGTTGCCGTTGTCGGTGGTCACGCCGGCCCGCAATTGGGCGTCGCCGCTCATCGCCTTGAAGCGGCGCGCGACCTGCGCGGCTGCCATCGGGATCACCTCCACCGGCAGCGGAAAGCGGCCGAGCGTCTGCACGAGCTTGGATTCGTCGGCGATGCAGACGAAACGGTCGGCCAGGTCGGCCACGATCTTCTCGCGCGTCAGCGCCGCGCCGCCGCCCTTGATCATGAAGCCGCGGTGATCGATCTCGTCGGCGCCGTCGACGTAGACCGGGATGCGCTCCACCGTGTTGGGGTCGAGCACCGCGATGCCGTGGGCCTGCAGCCGCTCGGTGCTCTTGACCGAGCTCGAAACCGCGCCGACGATTCGGTCCTTGATCGTTGCCAGCGCGTCGATGAAGCAGTTCACCGTGGAGCCCGTGCCCACGCCGACCACGGTGCCGGGCACCACATGCTCGAGGGCGGCCTGGCCGACCAGGGCTTTGAGTTCGTCTTGCGTCATTTTTTCCTGCGTTCGTCCGCTGTGATCGGGACCGGTGATAGGACAATCGGATTATGTCCCTCGTGCCCTACGCCCTCACCCGCTCGTTTCTGTTCGGGCTCGACCCCGAACACGCCCATGAACTGACCCTGAATTCGATCGCCCGGCTGCAGAACACGCCGGCGCAGTGCCTGTGGTCGCAGACCCGGGTGGACGACCCGGTGACGCTGGCTGGGCTGAGGTTTCCCAATCGCGTGGGCCTGGCCGCGGGGCTCGACAAGAACGGCCGCTGCATCGACGGCCTGGGTGCCATGGGCTTCGGCTTCATCGAGGTTGGCACGGTCACGCCCAAGGCCCAGCCGGGCAACCCGCGGCCGCGCATGTTCCGGCTGACGCAGGCCACCGCGCTGATCAACCGGCTCGGCTTCAACAACGAAGGGCTGGAGGCCTTTCTCGCCAACGTGCGGCAGGCCCGCAGCTTCCGCGCCGCCGGCGGCATCCTCGGCCTGAACATCGGCAAGAACGCCGCCACGCCGATCGAGCAGGCCGCCGACGACTACCTGATCGGCCTGGCCGGTGTGTACCCGCATGCCGACTACGTCACCATCAACATCTCCAGCCCCAACACCAAGAACCTGCGCGCGCTGCAGAGCGACGAGGCGCTCGATGCCCTGCTCTCCGCGCTGCAGGAGCGCAAGCTCAAGCTCGAGCAGGAGCACCGGCGCAAGGTGCCGATGTTCGTGAAGATCGCGCCCGACCTCGATGAAGCCCAGGTCGGCGTGATCGCCGCCACGCTGAAGAAGAACGGCATCGACGGCGTGATCGCCACCAACACCACGATCGCGCGCGACGCAGTGCAGGGCCTGCCCCATGCCGAGGAAACCGGCGGCCTGAGCGGCACGCCGGTATTCGAGGCGAGCAACCGGGTGATCCGCGAACTGCGCGACGCGCTGGGCAGCAGCTATCCCATCATCGGCGTGGGCGGCGTGACCAGCGGCGCCACCGCGCGCGCCAAGATCGAGGCCGGTGCCAACCTGGTGCAGATCTACACCGGGCTCATCTATCGCGGCTCGGAGCTGGTGAGCGAAGCGGCCCGGGCCGTGCGCGCCACCGCGGGCTGAAGCCACCGACCGATACCGGCGCCATGAGCATCGACACCGCGTCAACCGCGCCTGCCCAGGGTCACTGGCTGCAGCGCTTCATGCGCAGCACGACCTTCCGGCGCCAGCTCAGCATCACGGTCACCGTCGGGATCCTGCTGCTCGCGCTGTGCATCTCGATCGTCAGCTCCTGGCAGGGCAGCCGGCAGATCCGCAGCACGCTGGTCGGCCAGGGCGAGCGCATCGCCGGCAACCTGGCCACGCAGAGCGCGCTCGCGCTGCTCTACGCCTCGCCCGACAACGCTGCCGAGGCGGTGAACTCCACCCTCGCCTTCCCCGACGTCACCGGCGTCGAGATCCGCAACGCCAGCGGACGGCTGCTGCTGGCCCGCGGCAGCCAGGCCGATACGAGCGCCGCCGATCCGCAGGTGCCGCATCCCGCCCCTGCCAACGCGCATGTAGAGGCCGAGACCGATGAGTGGTGGCGCTTCGTCGCGCCGGTGCGTACGCAGGGCGACGCCTCGCCGTTCGAGATGGTCGACCGCTCGGCGCAACTGATCGGCTACGTCCGCGTGGTGCAGAGCAAGGCCACGCTGACCCGCATGCTGACCCACATGCTCGTGGTCAACCTCGCGGTGTCGTTCTCGTTCGCGCTGGTCTTCCTGCTGGTGATCCGCCTGCTCGCCGCCCGCCTCACCCGGCCACTGACCGATCTGGCCGGCGCAATGGCGCGTGCCGAGCGCGGCGAGGCCAAGGTGCAGGCCAGCGTCACCGGCCCCAAGGACATCGGCATCATGGCCCAGGCCTTCAACCGCATGATCGCCGCGCTGCAGGACCGCGAGGACGAGCTCGCACGCCATCGCGACCACCTCGAAGAGCTGGTGCACGAGCGCACCACGCAGCTGCAGGTGGCGAAGGAACGCGCGGAGGTGGCCAACCGGGCCAAGAGCGAGTTCCTGGCGCGCATGAGCCATGAGCTGCGCACGCCGCTGAACGCGATCATGGGCTACGCGCAGCTGCTGAAGATGGAGCCGATGCTGAGCTCGCGGCAGTCGCTCGGGCTCGACACCATCCACACCAGCGGCGAGCACCTGCTGACGCTGATCGTCGACATCCTCGACCTCTCGCGCATCGAGGCCGGCAAGGCCGAGCTCTATCCGGCCACGGTCGACCTGCCGGGCCTGCTGCGCGATGTGTCCGACATCATCCGCATCAAGGCCGACGAGAAGAAGCTGCAGTTCGTGCTTGAGGCATCGCCCGACCTGCCGCAGACCATCGAAGCCGACGAGAAGCGGCTGCGGCAGGTGCTGCTCAACCTGCTCGGCAATGCGGTGAAGTTCACCGACCGCGGGCAGGTGACGCTGGTCGCGCGGCGGCTGGCCGGCAACGAGGTGCATGCGCTGCTGCATTTCGAGGTGCGTGACAGCGGCGTGGGCATCGGCGCCGGCCAGCTCGAAAGCATCTTCCAGCCCTTCGAACAGGGCGGCGACGTGCACCGGCGTTTCGGCGGCACCGGGCTCGGGCTGGCCATCAGCCGCCAGCTGGTGCGGCTGATGGGAGGCGACATCCGGCTCGAGAGCCAGCTAGGCCATGGCAGCCGTTTCTGGTTCGACGTGGCGCTGCCGTTGGGGCTGAAGCCGCTGGCGCCTGTGCACCACAGCGAGTTTCCGCGCGGCTACGAAGGCGAGCGCCGCAGCCTGCTGATCGTCGACGACGTCAGCGGCAACCGGGCGATGCTGGCCGACCTGCTGCAGCCACTGGGCTTCACGATCCACGAAGCCAACAATGGGCAGGAAGCGCTCGACCGATTGCAGCAGCATCCGATCGACCTGGTGCTGATGGATGTGTTGATGCCGGTGATGGACGGTCTCGAGGCGACGCGCCGCATCCGCTTGAATCCAGGTTGGGCGCCGCTGCCGGTCATCGCGGTGTCGGCCAATGCCTCCGGCGGCGACAAGGCTCAAAGCCTGGCGGCCGGCGCATCGGCATTCATCTCGAAGCCGATCGACCAGGAAGCGCTGCTGCAGGCCCTGTCGGAACTGCTCTCGCTACGGTGGATCACCGACACCCCCCGTCCGGTCGTTGCTGCAGCGCAGCAATAGCCAATTTCAGGCGTCAAGTCCATTACCAAAGTCACTTGACCCCACCCCCAAATGGGGGAAGACGACCGTGCGAGACCCCTTCGATTCGTGGAGGATCTCGCGCTTCGGCAGACTGATGTCAATTTGTATCAGTGTTTACCCTCCCATAAAGGGTTTCCCTTCGATACATTGCACGCCTTGCCATCGGTGCTGGCTCTTCCATGCACCGGCGGCAGCCCTCGAGGCTTACCCGCCTTGACGGCGCTGCCGACTAGAGAGATCTGCAGGGGCCGTTTTCCTAACACTTTCGCCATCAGGCTGACGCTCGGGTCTGCGAGCTTCGGCCGGCATGGCGATGCCTGAGCGAATCGACATCGTGGACCGTCTACACCTTCACCGCCTGCAGGCGGCGGAGCCTCAACGCCTGCCCGGCACCGATGCATCGGTGCCTGCCCAAGGCATCGAGGCCGCCGACCTGATCGTGGCCTACCTCGAGAACCTGGGCGTCGAGTACGTCTTCGGCGTGCCCGGCGGCGCGATCGAGCCGCTGTACAACGCACTCGCCCGCAGCGAGCGCCGCGGTGGCCCCAAGGCCATCGTCGCGCGCCACGAGGCCGGGGCCGCCTTCATGGCCGACGGTTACGCGCGCGAGACCGGCAAGGTGGGCGTGTGCATCGCCACCTCCGGCCCTGGCGCCACCAACCTGATCACCGGCGTGGCCTGCGCCTACGACAACGGCATCCCGATGCTGGTGATCACCGGCCAGCCGCCCATCCATTCGTTCGGCAAGGGCGCGCTGCAGGAGTCGAGCTGCACCGGCATCAACACCGTGGCGATGTTCCGCCATTGCACGCGCTACAACTCGCTGGTCTCGCACGGCGACCAGCTGCAGATCAAGCTGTTCAACGCGCTGATGCAGGCCACGCAGGCGCCGCAGGGGCCGGCACACCTGTCGATCCCGGTCGACATCCTGCGCGCTCCCGCGCAGGGCCTGGCTCTGCCCAACGACGTGACCTCGCTGCTGCGCGCCACGCCCTCGCTGGTGGACCTGCGCGCCATCGACCAGCTGCATGCAGAGCTGGCCGCAGCCAGGCGCCCCGTGTTCCTGATCGGCGACGGCTGCGGCGAAGCCAGCGCCGCCATCCTGAAGCTCGCCCACCTGACCGGCGCGCTGTTCGTTACCACGCCCGACGGCAAGGGTTTCGTGAACCCGCGCCACCCGGCCTACCGTGGCGTGTTCGGCTTCGGCGGCCACGCCAGCGCCAACGAACTGCTCGACAGCGAGCCCGACCTGGTTGTGGCCTTCGGCACCGGCTTCGGCGAGTTCAGCAGCGGCGGCTGGAGCCGCGGCGTGCTCAACGAGCGCCTCGTGCACGTGGACAACTGCGACGAGAACCTGATGCGCTCGCCGATGGCGCGGCTCCACGTGCGCGGCCGCATCCTCTCGGTCTGCGAAAGCCTGATCGACCTGCTGCACGCCGATGGCAACACCCAAAGCGCCACGGCCGAACCGGTGGCCGCGACCACGCCCGAGAGCATGTTCCGGGAGCCCGCCAAGTACCACGACGACAGCACGCCGATCAAGCCGCAGCGGCTGATGAAGGCGCTGTCGGAGCTGTGCCCGCCCAACACCCGCTTCGTGGCCGATGCCGGCAACAGCGCCGCCTGGGCGGTGCACTACCTGCAGCCGCAGGACCGCCGCGCGCCGCGCACCGCCGAGCAGAACGCCATGCCCTGGCTGCTGCGCGAGCAGCGCTCGGGCCGCACCAGTTGGCTGCGCGTGACGATGGACTTCGCCCCGATGGGCTGGGCCATCGGCGCGGCCATCGGCATCGCGGCCGGCAACCGCCGCTGCCCGGTGGTGTGCATCACCGGCGACGGCAGCTACCTGATGAACGGCCAGGAGATCACCGTGGCCGCCGCGATGGAGCTGCCGGTGCTCTTCGTCGTGCTCAACGACGGCGCGCTCGGCATGGTCAAGCACGGCCAGCGCATCGCCGGCGCCGAGCCGATCGGCTTCGAGTTGCCGGCCGTCGACTACGTGCAGCTCGCCGCGGCGATGGGTATCCCCGGCCACGTGATCCGCTCGCCCGAAGACCTGCACGCGCTGGATTTCGACGCCCTCCTCAGCCGCAAGGGCCCGACGATGCTGGACGTGCGCATCGATGGCGAGGAAGTACCGCCGATGAATGTGCGGATGAAGACACTCGGAACTGGGAAATGACCACCATGCAAAGACTGCAGGGCAAGAACGTCCTGATCACCGGCGGCAGCAGCGGCATCGGCCTCTCGACCGCCCGGCTGTTCCTCGAACACGGCGCGCGTGTGGCCATCACCGGCCGCGATGAGGCCACCTTGGCCGAGGCACGCAAGGCACTGGGCAACGACGTGCTCGCCCTGCGTAGCGATGCGAGCTGCGTGGCCGACATCGAGCAACTGATGAACTCGCTGAAGGAGCGCTGGGGCCGGCTCGACGTGCTGTTCGTCAACGCCGCCGTCGCCGGACCCGCACCTTTCGAAATGGTGAGCGAATCGCAGTTCGATGAGCTGTCTGCCATCAATTTCAAGGGCGTGTTCTTCACGGTGCAGAAGGCGCTGCCGCTGCTGTCGGGCAAGGCCTCCGTGATCATCACCACCTCCATCGCCAACCAGATGGGTTCGCCCAACTTCAGTGTCTACAGCGCCTGCAAGGCCGCGCTGCGTTCGCTGGTGCAGACGCTGGGGCTGGAGCTGATCGGCAAGGGCATCCGTACCAATGCGATCAGCCCCGGGCCGATCACCACTCCGATGTGGGGCAAGTTCGGCATGCCGGAAGAAGCGGCGCAGGCGGTGAAGGCGCAAATCCAGCAGAAGTCGCCGATCCAGCGATTCGGCGACTGCAGCGAGGTCGCCAATGCAGCCCTCTTCCTCGCATCCGACGAGTCGTCCTACGTCGTCGGCCACGAAATCGTGGTTGATGGCGGCATGAGCCTGCTATGAGCCAGGCCCAGAAGGTGGAGAAAGTCTCCACACGCATCTGGCTGGAGGAGCCAGAACCAGACAACGGCTTCGCTGCGCGCAACGCATGGCTGCGCGGTTACGACGTCTACCGCGAAATGTTGGGCCGGGCCAGCTGGGCGGACATGATGTACCTGCTGTTCCGCGGCGAGGTCCCGTCGAAGGCTCAGGCCACGCTGCTCGAAGCACTGGCGCTTGCGCTGGCCAATGCCGGTCCACGCGATCCGGCCGTACATGCCGCCATGTGCGGCGCAGTCGGCGGCTCGACCTCCGCATCCTGCCTGATGGCGGCACTGGCGGTCGGAGCTGGCCAACTCGGTGGTGGCCGCGAAGTCCTCTCGGCCATGCAGGCCTGGGAACGTTGCGGCCAGGACCTCGAGTCCTGGCAACAGCACCTGTCATCCCGGGCTCCCGAAGTAGCGTCGGTTTGGCCGTCGACGCAACACGCCCCGGGCTTCGAAGCGCATGGCGCCAACATGGCCGGTATCGTGCGGCAAACCCTCTCTTGCTTGGCCAGTATCAGTCCGGGATCGCGCTTGGTCTGGTTGTTCGAGCATCGGGAAGCGCTCGCCAGAGCGGCCGGTTCTTCTCCGGCGATGACCGGCGTGGCCGCAGCGGCGTTGGCCGACCTCGGGTTCGCCCCCCCGCAGGGAGAGATGCTCTACCTGCTGTTGCGCCTGCCCGGTGCAGCAGCGCATGCGCTGGAACAGGGCGAGACAGGCCACAAGAAGTTCCCATTCTTCCAGCTCGATCTCCTGGACGATCCGGGAAAGGCAACCGCATGAACGGACCCCAACCCCTGCAAGACGCCGTCGGCCTCTGGAAAAGCCGCATGGGAGCATTCTTTCCCGCGGAGCAGCGCACCGTGTTCCGCGGCCATGACCTGCATGCCGACCTGAAAGACATGGGCTGGCTCGAGCTGTGCGTTTTCGGCATCACCGGACGCCACCACACGCCACAGCAACTGCGACTGATGGAGGCGCTGTGCGTCTTCACCAGCTACCCGGATCCCCGCATCTGGAACAACCGTGTCGTGGCGCTGGCCGCCACGACACGTAGCACCGGCGCACTCGGCATGTCGGCCGCGCTCGCCGTCTCCGAGGCCCACATCTATGGTCGAGGCAACGAGGTGCAGGCGATCACCTTCTTCCTCAACACGTGCCGCGCACTCGAAACAGGCGCCTCGCTGGAGGACTGCCTGACCGGCGAGATGGCCACCTATGGACGGATTGCCGGCTATGGCCGACCGCTGGTCAACGCAGACGAACGCATCGCGCCGACGATGGCGCTTGCGGCCGAACTCGGGTTGGCTGACGGGCCGCACGTGCGCCTCGCCTACACCGTGGAAAAGCATCTGCTCGACAACGGGAAGCCGCTGAGGTTGAACTACGGCGGCCTGGTGTCGGCCTTTGGTGCCGACCTTGGCTTCTCGCCGCGCGAGTTCTACCTCTTCATGTATCCGGTCTTCCTCGGTGGCATGCCGCCGTGCTACCTCGAGGCCGCCGAACGAACGGAAGGCACTTTCCTCCCGATCCCCTGCGAGCGCGTGGACTACGAGGGGCCGGCTAAGCGCCCCTGGCCGCTATAGCCGGTACGTCGCCTGGAGATAGAACGAGCGCGGCGCCAGCGGCAGATCGTTGGGCAGCGATGTACCGGGAGCCAGCGAGGGCTCTCGCGCGTCGGCGTTGAACAGGTTGCGCACTGACGCGGAGAACTCCCAACGCTGGCGATTCACGTTCGTACGCAGCGTCATGTCCACGGTTGTGTAGTCAGCGATGTCGGGCCTCGTGTCGCCTGCGGCTCGCTTGCGGCCTGCAACATGATTCGCCTGTGTGCTGAACAGCCAGCCGCTGGCGAAGGTCCAGTCGGAACGAACGAACAGGTGATGATGCGGGGCGTAGCCCGCATCCTGCCCGCTCGTTTCGTCGATCGAATGCTGGTAGGCATAGTTGCCCGTCAAGCGAAGGCTGCGGCTCGGGTCCCAGATCGTCTCGACCTCCATGCCGCTGCCGTGCTGTGAGCCAACGTTGTTGAACATCGTGCCGCCTCCGGCATCCGAGGCTCGGATGATGTCGCGCATCCGGTAGCGAAAGAGGCTCAGGTTCACCTGTGTGTCAGCTCTCGCCTGCCAGGCAAACGCGGCCTCCAGCGTGCTAATCGTTTCCGGCCGCAATGCCGGGTTGCCCCGGATCACGGGGTTGTTGATGCTGTACTCCTCGGTGAAGGCAGGGGCACGGAAGGCGCGTCCCAACAGGAGCTTTGCCGTCAGGTCGACCTGCGCATCCCATACGAGCGCCAGCCTGGGATTCGTCGTAGCGCCGAAATCGGAGTACTGATCACGCCGTACGCCGGCGGTCAGCGCCCAGTCACGAGCGAGGCTCCACTCGTCCTGCACGTAGACATAGTTGACGGTTCGGCGATGAGGCGTCAGGAAAGACTGATCGACAGGAAACTCCACGACCTGGCCGCCCGCGGTCGGCACCGGCAGGCCCGATGAAGCCACCGTGAAGTTCTTCAACTCCTGCGTCTTATACAGATCAAGGTCGTCGTGCCCTGCTCCCAGTCGCAGGTTGTGCCCGGCAAGGCCCGTATAGGTCGCGATGGCCGAGAGCCTCAACTGTCGCTCCCATGTGTTGGGCGCACCGAACACGCCATTGGGAAACGCCCCACCAAAAGCACCTGGTGGAAACAGCTGCAGCGGTACGGGAAACTGCTGCGTATAGAACAAATAGCTGCCGGTGACGCCAATCTTCCAGCCCGAGCCGATATCGAGGTCATTACAGGACATGTCGGCAGTGATGCGTTCGCTGCGAGCTCGCCCGACCGGGTCGAGCGCGCTGGCGACACCGGGGCCGAGCCCGATGTCATGGCGCAGCTTGTAGCCCGCACGGAAGCGCCAATGGAGATAAGACAGATCGACACTGCCATCCACCGCCCTGTACTGCGTGCTGACCGCGCCCGGTGCCAGGCTCGCATGAGAGCCGTACAGCAAGTCGAGCGCACTCTGGGCGTCGGCAGACACCGTGCGATCGAAGCCATCGGTGCTGCCTGCCCTCAGGTAGGCAGCGACCGAAACCTCACCGAGCTTGCCGCCATGCTGGACCCAGGCGTCCCGGGACTGGAAAGAGCCGATGCGGGCGCCGAACTCGGTGCCCTGGATATCAGCCGCCGACTTGGTGATGATGTTGACGACGCCCGAATAGGCATCGGCACCATACAACGCCGACCCCGGCCCGCGAATGACCTCGATGCGCGCGATGTTGTCGACTGGCAGCCCGACCCAGAGATTGGCCTTGTTGCCAATAAACAGCGTGGTCATGGGAACGCCGTTCTGCAGTACGAGCGTCTGCGGATTGAATTCACTGTAGATGCCACGGACGATGTAGAGAGAGCCATACGCCTGGGTGCTACGCCCGACATGTATGCCCGGCACCGTCTCGAGGACCTCATCCAGATCGGTCGCCCCCATCGCAGCAATGTCGGCTGCAGTGATCACCGTGGCCACGGCCGGGGCCCGCCGCAAGGGCTGTTGGCTCCCGGTGGCGATGCTCACCGTCGATTTGTCGCCGTAGACCAGCGCCAGCTCGTCTTCCTCGCTGGCCTGTTGTTGTCCGAAGGCTGCATGCGTCTGCAGCAGCAAGGGCCCCATCAACAGCAGAGGAATGCAAGATGGCAGTCGCATGCGGTCACGCCCTCCCGGCCTGGTTTCAGACAGATGCAGCACGCGACGATATACGCAAATCGCGCGGCAGTCTGCGTAGAGATAACGCTGACGACGCGGCAGCGCGACAGTGGCGTCGCCGGTGGCGTTAAGCTCCTGCCGCAACGCGATTCGAGCAAGGGAGTGGTCGATTGATCGAGGCGGACGACAGCCGGTGTTCCGCCGGCATGGGCAGAACAGCCTGCCGGTCGTGATGGGTACCGGCCGCAAGACCGCTCTTGCGAGACGCGACGCGCTGCAGCCCTTGCTGGGATGCCTGGCCGCGACGGCCTGCGCGTGGTGGCCCTCGCCTGCGCCGGCGGCGCCGCGGCCGGAGGGTGCCCATGCCATCGCCGTGCTCTACCCCGACATCGGCGAGCCGTTCCGCGCCGCCTTCCTGAAGATCATCGAAGGGATCGAGGAGCGCGCCGGCGGCCCGGTGGCGCGGCTGGCCGTGGGGGCCAATGCCGCGGCACCCCAGTTCATCGACGACCTGCGCCGGCGCGAGATCCGCGTCGTCGTCGCATTGGGCCGCAACGGCCTCAAGGTGGCCGACACCCTGGGCCCCGGCATCGGCGTGGTGGCCGGCTGCGTGCTCTCGGTGCCCGAGAGCCAGGTGCGGGCCTTTCCGGTGCACAGCCTGGCGCCCGATCCCGCGCTGCTGTTCGAGCGTCTGCAGGGGCTGGCGCCATCGGTCCGGCGGGTGTGGGTGGTCTACGACCCGCGGCAGAACGCCTGGCTGATCAAGCTGGCGCGGGAGGCGGCGCGCAGCCGCGGGCTGGAGCTCTCGGCGCAGGAGGCCGTCGACCTCGCGGCCGCGCTGCGCCTGTACCAGCAGGCGCTGTCGGCCGCAGATGCCAAGCGCGATGCGGTGTGGCTGCCTCAGGATTCCACGACGGTGGACGAAGGCAACGTGCTGCCGCTGCTGCTCAAGGAAGCCTGGGACCACAGCCTCGTGGTGTTCTCGAGCAACGTGGCCCACGTGAAGCGCGGCGCGCTGTTCGCGCTGTTCCCCGACAACGCCGAGCTGGGGCGCCGGCTCGGCGCGGTGGCGCTGCAGTACCTGGGCACCGGGAAGTACAGCGCCGAAGGCATGCTGCCACTGCGCGAGGTACTGGGCGCGGTGAACTCGCGCACCGCGGGGCACCTCGGGCTGGCGCTCGGGCCCGCGCTGGCGGCGAGCTATCCGCTCGTCTATCCCGAGCCCTAGCCCCGGCGAACGGGCTTACTGCAGCAGCTGCACGCCCGTCTTGCCCTGCACCTCGTCGAACGAGACGCCAGGCGCCAGCTCCACGAGCTTGAGGCCCTGCGGGGTGACGTCCATCACCGCCAGGTCGGTGATGATGCGGTTGACCACGCCCACGCCGGTGAGCGGCAGCGTGCACTTGGGCAGGATCTTCAGGTCGGTGGTGCCGTCCTTCTTCTTGGCCACGTGCTCCATCACCACCACCACGCGCGGCACGCCGGCCACGAGGTCCATCGCGCCGCCCATGCCCTTGACCATCTTGCCGGGGATCATCCAGTTGGCGAGGTCGCCCTTCTCGCTCACCTGCATGGCGCCCAGGATCGAGAGGTTGATCTTGCCGCCGCGGATCATCGCGAAGCTGTCGTGCGAGCCGAAGATGCTGGAGCCGGCGATGGTGGTCACGGTCTGCTTGCCGGCGTTGATCAGGTCGGCGTCGACCTCGTCTTCGGTCGGGAACGGGCCGATGCCGAGCATGCCGTTCTCGCTCTGCAGCCACACCTCGATGTTGCTCGGCACGAAGTTGGCCACCAGCGTGGGAATGCCGATGCCGAGGTTGACGTAGAAGCCGTCCTGCAGTTCGGCGGCGGCCCGCTGGGCCATTTGGTCTTGAGTCCAGGCCATGTGTGTGTCTCCTTAAGCCGCCGGGCGGGTCGTGCGCTTCTCGATGCGCTTCTCGGGGTGGGCGTTGACGACGATGCGGTGCACGTAGATGCCGGGCAGGTGCACGGCGTCCGGATCGATCTCGCCCACCTCCACCAGTTGCTCCACCTCGACCACCGTGGTCTTGCCGGCCATCGCGGCCGCGGGGTTGAAGTTGCGCGCGGTGCGGCGGAACACGAGGTTGCCCGACTTGTCGGCCTTCCAGGCCTTGACCAGCGACACCTCGGGGTTCAACGCGCGCTCCATCACGTACACGTGACCATCGAACTCGCGGGTTTCCTTGCCCTCGGCCACGATGGTGCCCACGCCCGTGCGGGTGAAGAAGGCCGGGATGCCGGCGCCGCCGGCGCGCAGCTTCTCGGCCAGCGTGCCCTGCGGGGTGAATTCCAGCTCCAGCTCGCCGGCCAGGTACTGGCGCTCGAACTCCTTGTTCTCGCCCACGTAGCTGGAGATCATCTTCTTGATCTGCCGCGTCTCGAGCAGCTTGCCGAGGCCGAAGCCGTCGACGCCGGCGTTGTTGGAGATGACCGTGAGGTTCTTCACCCCCGAATCCTTGAGCGCCTCGATCAGCGCCTCGGGAATACCGCAAAGGCCGAAGCCGCCCACGGCGAGCAGCTGGTTGTCCTTCACGATGCCCTTCAGCGCCTCTGCCGCGCTGGGGTAGACCTTGTTCATGTGCACTGTCTCCTGTGCTCGAAAGTACAGCGCCGAAGCGTACTACGTAACGCATTACGTAGTCGTTACGTAGAATTGACTAAGCACCAGACCACCAGGCTCATGAACCTCGACTACCGCACGGCTTTCGACCTCGCCCCCATCGGCCTCGTGCTGTCGCGCAACCGGCTGATGGTCGACTGCAACCAGCAGGTGCTGGCGATGTTCGGCGCCACGCGCGAGGCGCTGATCGGCCGGTCGTTCGAGGTGCTCTACCCCACGCACGACGAGTTCGAGCGCACCGGCGCCCGCATCGTCGCCAGCCTCGACAAGCACGGCTTCTATGCCGACGAGCGCGTGATGAAGCGCAGCAGCGGCGAGCTGTTCTGGTGCCACGTGTCGGGCCGCGCGCTCGACCCGAAGCAGCCGCATGCGGCCGGCATCTGGTCGTTCGAAGACCTGTCGTCGCGCCGCCAGCTCAAGGCCGACCTCACGGCGCGCGAGCGCGAGATCGCCGCGTTGCTGATCGAGGGCCTGACGAGCAAGCTGATCGGCAAGCGGCTGGAGATCAGCCCGCGCACGGTCGATGTCTACCGTGCGCGGCTGATGAAGAAGTTCGGCGCGGCCACCACGCCCGAGCTGGTGCACAAGCTGCTGGCCGGCTGAACCCGGGGCGTCTCCCAACGACGCCATCCTGCTTATTTGTTGACGGTCAGCGTGTAATTGCCCGCGCCGCTGTACGAGTACACCGTCACGCGGTAGTAGCCGGCGCTGGCCGCATAGCTGATGCTCTCGGCGGTGGTCGGCCCGGTCGACGAGGCCACGCGCTGCCAGCTACTGCCGTTCCAGCGGTCGAGCTGCATGTCGAAGTCGACCGGCGCGCCGGGGCCGTTGAGCTTCACGTTGATCGTCCCGCCGGCGTACTGGAACCACGGCAGCGACAAGGTCTGCCGGTCGTTCAGGTAGCCCTGCGACACCTCGCCGCCACCGCCCGCCCCCACGTCGAACGAGATCGTCTTCGCCGGCGTGCCGATGTTGGCGATGCTGAAGCCGGAGTTGGTGGCATTCCACCACTTCGCGTTGGTGCCGCGGCTGGTGGACGCATTCGGCGTGGTGTCGTTGAAGGCTTTCGACGTCACGCCGTCGTAGAGGTCGGTGTCGTCGCCCTGGTTGCGGTTGTACTCCGGGTCGCGGCGGCCGTCGGCATGCTCCATCTGCACGTACGGATGCCATTCGTCGGAGTTGTCGCCGTTGGGGTCGATGTGGAAGATCGCCAGCCCCTGGTCGGGCTGGTACAGGCTCTGGTCGGCCTTGTAGATCGCTTCCATGTAGAAGGCCTCGCCCGGGTTGGCCGGGTTCGACCAGCGATAGAGCGAATGCGAGCCCGAGGTGTGGCTGAGCCGGCCCTTGGGCGCGCTGCGGTTGATCGCGGGGTTCAGCTCGGTCACCGTGTCCCAGCCCACGAGGTAGCGGAAGTAGCCGTTGGGCGGCACCGGCCGGTAGCGGTTCTGCGGGCCGACCGAGCCATAGCCCATGATGTCGAAGGACGCGGCCGAACCCTGCGAGCTGCCGTCGTAGTCGTACAGGTCGGGCCAGCCGAACAGCAGGTGGCCCGACTCGTGCGCGAAGGTGCCGATGGCCAGCTGCGTGCCGATGTTGGTGATCTGGTACTTGGCGGCACACACGCCGTTGGCGCAGAACGACTGCTGCAGCCCGCCCATGTGCGGCCACAGTCCGGTGGACCATGCGCTGTCGGGCTCGCCGGCATAGAGGAAGTTCAGGCCCAGGATGCGGCCATTGGCATCGGTGGTCAGCGTCGAGAAGTTGAAGCCCTGCGAGTTCTTCAGCCAGCCCAACGCCTCCTGGATCAGCTCCTGCGCGCGCGACGGAAAACGCACCGACCCATCGGTGTAGTACGACTTGGGATGCCGCGCGGTGTAGTAGACCGTGGCGGTGTTGGTGTAGTCGAGCAGACCGCCCGACACCGAGCGGAAATAGCCGCGGATCGACTGCGCGTTGCCGAACTCGCTGTAGTTCAGGTCGTTGAGAAACGCCTCGATCTGGCCCTTGCCGATGGCAGACGCCACGTCGGGAAACTGGATCAGCACCGTGAGGCCGCGCACCGAGCCCGTCACCGGTGCCGGCGCGGCCATGGCCGAAGGCGAAGCCGCCGTGCCCGACAGCCTGGCCGCATGCTCGCCCAGCAGCTGCTGCCGATGCTCGAGCGCCTTGCGGGCGCGGGCGGCGGCATCCAGCCCCTGCTCGGGCCGCGACTGCGTGTTGAACGGGCGCATGCGCGTGTTGGTCGCCAGCACGCCGGTCGATTCGAGATCGGTGCCCGCGGCATTGACCCGGGCGTAGCACAGCCCCTTGCGGGCGGCGTCGTACACCACCAGCGAGCCATCGGCCGTGCGCTGCTCGGCGTAGTAGTCGTTGCCCTCGAGCGAGACCTTCAGCAGCTCGCCATTGGGCTGGCGGAAGGTGTAGCTGTGGTCGCGGTAGGGAATGCCTGCCTGGGCCAGCCCGGCCATGCCCAGCAGCAAGGCACCGGCCAGTGCGGGCCAGCGGATCGTCCTGCGCATATGCGCCTCCTCATGGGTGGAATGAAGGGCGCGATTTGATCGGGGCCGGCCGTGGCGATCCTGTCGCCGATCGTCGCCGCGGCATGCATTGCAGACAAGACGTGAGGAGCTGTGTCGCGGAGCGGCCGATTTCGCACGGCCGGCCGCATCCGGTTACCTTCTCAGCAATCAGCGAGGATTTCGCGGAGCTTGTCTGGCAGGGGCACCGACTTCTGCGCCTTGAAGTCCACCCACACCGTGGTGGCGCCGCCGCTGGCGTGGATGACGCCCGGCATGTCGGTGCGCTCCAGCGTGATGAAGGTGTCGAAGCTGCTGCGCCCCGGGTTGGCCACGTAGTGCTTCGCGAGCACGTCGCCCGGGTATTCGAGCTGCTTGATGAAGTTGCAGAACGCGTTGACGATCACCGGCCCCACGCCATGGGGATCGGGCGGCCCGCCGATCGCATGCAGCCACTCGATGCGCGCGATCTCCAGGTAGCGGAAGTACACGGTGTTGTTGACATGGCCCATCGCGTCCATGTCGCCCCAGCGGATGGGGATCACCATCTCGTGGGTCAGCTTCTTCTGCTCGGGCAGGTCGAAGCGCATCAGCCTTCCTCGATGCCCAGCTCGCGCGCCATGCGGGTGACGAGCGCACGCAGCTCCGCGATCTCGGCGGCCATGCGGGCCTGCTCGGCCTTCAACGCCTCGAACTCGCTCGGCGCCACGCCCTCACTGCCCGAGGCCGCAGACGCCGACAACGCCGGCATCGCCACCTCGCCGCACAGCAGGTGCGCCCAGCGCGACTCGCGCTCGCCGGGCGAGCGCGGCAGCTTCACGACGAAGGGCGGCTCATGCTCCGCCATCTCGTCGAGGAAGGCCTCCACCGACGAGATGTCGGCAAAGCGGTGCAGCCGCTCGGTGTGCAGCCGCAGCTCGGCGGCCGTCTGCGGCCCGCGCAGCATCAGCAGCGTGAGCAGCGCGGCCGACTGGCTGGGCACGCCGATCGCGCGCGCCGCGTTGTGCTCGAAGCGCACCACGCGGCTGCCGCTCACCTCGTTGACCAGCGATTGCTCCTTCAGCCCATCGATGGCCTGCAGCACCTCGGCCTCGGTGGCATTGATCACCGGGTCACGCGCGGTCTTCTGGTTGCAGCCCAGCGTCAGCGCGTTGAGCGAGAGCGGATAGCTGTCGGGCACCGTGTGCTGCTTCTCGACCAGCACGCCGAGCACGCGGGCCTCGAGCGATGTCAGGGGACGTTTCAGCGGCATCGGTGATCAGACTCCGAAGCCGTCGTCGGCCTGGATCACGGCACCGTTGACGAAGTGGCTCTCGTTGGCGCACAGCATCAGCAGCGTGGTGTCCAGGTCCTGCGGCTTGCCGATGCGCTTGCGCGGCAGCATGTCGATCAGCTTGCGGCCCTGCTCAGTTTCCCAGTGGTGGTGGTTGATCTCGGTGTCGATGTAGCCGGGGCAGATCGCGTTCACGTTGATGCCGTAGCGGCCCCACTCGAGCGCCATCGCCTTGGTCATGTGGATCACCGCGGCCTTGCTCATCGCATACACGCCGATCTGGCTCAGCACGCGCAGCCCTGCCATCGACGCGATGTTGACGATGCGCCCGCCGGTGAAGGTGCCCGGCGCCGCGCCGCGCGCGCGGGCCAGCATGCGCTTGCCCACCTCCTGCGCCACGAAGAAGGCACCCTTGGTGTTGGTGTCCATCACGTAGTCGTAGTCCTCGGGGGTGACCTCGGTCAGCTTCTGCGTGGTGCTGACGCCCGAGTTGTTGATCAGGATGTCGATCGTGCCCATCTCCGTCTCGGCGTGGGCCACGGCGGCCTTGATGCTGTCGTGGTCGGTCACGTCCATGCCCACCACGTGCGCGTCGCCATCATTGGCCTCGAGCTCGGCGCGCAGCGTCTTCAATCGTTCGACGCGGCGGCCGGCCAGCACCACGGCGGCGCCGGCCTTCGACAGCGAGCGGGCGAACTGGGCGCCCAGGCCGCTGGATGCGCCGGTGACCAGGGCGACGCGACCCGACAGGTCGATGCAGTAACTCATGCTGTGACTCCTCTGTGTTCGCTCGACGATATCACGCAGCCGGGCGCCCTCCATGTCACGCAACCGACAGCGGAACAGCAGCGCTGGAGAGTACCCTCCAGAAAAGCGAACGATCGTTCGATTCTGTTTTCCGCGCCCGTAGAATGCGCGGCAGTTTGCAGCCATCACAAGGACACGTGCGATGACACCTCAAGAGATCCTCGAGCAGTTCGGCCCCCGCGAATCGATGGAATACGACGTCGTGATCGTCGGCGGCGGCCCGGGCGGCCTGGCCACGGCGATCCGGCTCAAGCAGCTGGCCGCCGAGGCCAGCAAGGAGATCTCGGTCGTCGTGCTCGAGAAGGGTTCGGAGCCCGGCGCGCACATCCTCTCCGGCGCGGTGATGGACCCGCGCGCAATGAACGAACTCTTCCCCAACTGGAAGGAGCTCGGCGCCCCGCTGAACCAGCCCGTCACCGGCGACGACCTGCTGGTGCTCACCGAAACCGGCAGCAAGCGCGTGCCCGATTTCCTGATGCCGCGCAACTTCCACAACGAAGGCTGCTACGTGGTGCGCCTGGGCTATGTGGTCAAGTGGATGGCCGAGCAGGCCGAGGCGCTGGGCGTCGAGATCTTCCCCGGCTTCGCAGCCGCCGAGGTGCTCTATGACGAGCAGGGCCGCGTCAAGGGCGTGGCCACCGGCAACATGGGCGTGGGTAAGGACGGCGAGCCCACCGAGGCTTTCCAGCTCGGCATGGAACTGCTGGGGAAGTACACCATCTTCGCCGAGGGCGCACGCGGCCACCTCGGCAAGCAACTGATCGCCAAATACAAGCTCGACGCCGGCAAGGATGCGCAGACCTACGCCATCGGCATCAAGGAGCTGTGGGAGATTCCGCCCGAGAAGGCCAAGCCCGGCCTGGTGGTGCACAGCGCCGGCTGGCCTCTTGACGACGACACCTTCGGCGGCGGCTTCCTCTACCACCTCGAAGACAACAAGGTCACCCTCGGCTACGTGATCGGGCTGGACTACACCAACCCCTACATGAGCCCCTTCGAGGAGATGCAGCGCTGGAAGACGCACCCCGCGATCCGTGCCCACATCGAAGGCGGCAAGCGCCTGAGCTACGGCGCCCGCGCGATCAACAATGGCACGCCGCAGGCATTGCCGAAGACGGTGCTCCCCGGCGGCGCGCTGGTAGGCTGCGATGCCGGCTTCCTCAATGCCGCGCGCATCAAGGGCAGCCATGCCGCGATCAAGAGCGGCATGATGTGCGCCGAAGCCGCCTTTGCCGCCGTCACCGCCGGCCGCTCGGCCGATGAACTCACGGCCTACCCCGAGGCCTTCGAGAAGAGCTGGCTGAAGGAAGAGCTCGACCAGACCCGCAACTTCAAGCACTGGTTCAAGAAGCCGCCGGTGGTGGCCAAGCTGATGACCGGCATCGAGCAGTGGTTCCTGCCCAAGATCGGCATCAGCTCGCCGCCGTGGACCCTGCACCGCGACAAGCCCGACCACCTGTACCTGAAGCCGGCGGCCGAGTGCCAGAAGATCGAGTACCCCAAGCCCGACGGCAAGCTCACCTTCGACCGCCTCTCGTCGGTGTTCGTCAGCAACACCAACCACGAAGAGAACCAGCCTGCGCACCTGACGCTGAAGAACAACGGCGTGCCGGTGCAGATCAACCTCAGCAAGTTCGCCGGCCCCGAGAGCCGCTACTGCCCGGCGGGCGTGTACGAGTTCGTCAACGACGGCAGCGGCGATCGCCTGCAGATCAACGCGCAGAACTGCGTGCACTGCAAGACCTGCGACATCAAGGACCCGACGCAGAACATCGTCTGGGTCACGCCGGAAGGCGGCGGCGGCCCGAACTACTCGGGGATGTAAGGCAGCGTGGGCCGCGGCAGCGGTGGTGGCATCGCATCTCGTGGAGCCGCTGAGATCGCCTGTTGATAGGCGCGGATCATGGCCTCCGGATCAGTCGCATTGACGATGCCGCTCAGCACCGCAATGCCGTCGGCCCCATGGCGAGCCGCCTCGGCCGCCCGCGCCACATCGAGCCCGCCGATCGCCACCACCGGCACCGGCAGCACCGCGCTCCAGTAGGCCAGGTTGCCCTCGCCCTGCGGGATCCACGGCATGTCCTTGGTGCGCGTGGCGTGGATCGGGCCGCAGGCGTAGTAGCTCGGCCGGATCGCATGGGCGCGAGCCACTTCCCACGGCGCATGGGTGCTCAGGCCCAGGCGCAGGCCGGCGCTGGCCAGCGCGGCGAGGTCGGCCGTCTGCAGGTCTTCCTGGCCCAGGTGCACGCCATAGGCCTGGTGCTTCAGCGCCAGCGCCCAGTGGTCGTTGATGAAGAGCCGCGCGCCGTGCTCGCGTGCAGCGGCCACGCTGTCGGCCACCTCGCGATCGAGCACCTCGGCCAGCGCCTGCTTGATGCGCAGCTGGATCGTCGTGATGCCGGCCTCGGCGCAACGCCGCACCCAGGCCGCGCTGTCGACCACGGCATACAGGCCCATCGGTTCGGGGCCGGTGGGCGCAAAGCTCAGCGCCGGCGCACGGGCCGAAGGTTGCAGCGTCGGCAGCAGCGCGCCTTCAAGCGCAAAGCCCGCGGCCGGTCGCACCGGGCCGGCGCCCTCGCCTACCGGCGTCGCGCGGCGCAGGCCATCGGTGGTGGCCATCTTCGCGAGCACCACGGCATCGGCCTCGCAGAAGCCGAGCGCCAGCGCCGATGCGGCCGACGACGCGAAGGTGCAGCCGGTGCCATGGTTGTGGCGCGTGGCCACGCGCGGCAGCGCCAACCAGCCGCCGCCCTGCGGCGCGAGCATGAAGTCCTGCGCCAGATCGGTGGCATGGTCGCCGCCGGTGATCACGACCGCGCCCGCGCCCAGCGACTGCAGCTCGCGCGCCGCGGCCTCCACGTCGGCCTCATCGGCCAGCTCACGCCCGAGCAGCCAGGCGGCCTCGGCGCGATTGGGTGTCAACAGCGTGACCAGCGGCAGCAGCTCTTCGCGCAACGCGCGGCGCAATTCATCGTCGGCCATGGCCTGGCCGGTGCTGGCTTTCCACACCGGATCGACCACCAGCGCCACCGGCGCGCGCTCGCGCAGCTGCCGCACATGGCGCATCAGCACGCGCAAGTTGTCGACGCTGCCCAGCAGCCCGGTCTTGATCGCCAGCGGCGGCAGGTCTTCGGCCAGGGCGGCCAGCTGCGCATCGAGCAGCTCGGGCGACACCGCATGGACGCGGCGCACCGCCATCGAGTTCTGCGCGGTGATTGCGGCGACAGCCGTGCAGCCGTGCACGCCGAAGGCCTCGAAGGCCCGCAGGTCGGCCTGCAGCCCGGCACCGCCACCCGAATCGGAGCCGGCCACGCTCCACACCACCGGCCTGGCAGATGTACTCATCGGATCAGAGCGTGAAGGGTCGGCCGGTCACCTGCGTGCTGGCGACCGCCATGTCCTGCGGCGCCAGCAGCCCGGCCTCGTAGCCCAACCGCGCGCCTTCGATCGCGAGGCGGAAGGCCTGCGCCATCTTCACCGGGTCGGCCGATTGCGACACCGCCGAATTGAGCAGCACCGCATCGAAGCCCAGTTCCATCGCCTGCGCGGCATGCGAAGGCGCGCCGATGCCGGCATCGACGATCAGCGGCACGCCCGGCAGCCGCGCCCGCAAGGTGCGCAGCGCATAGGGGTTGATCAGCCCCTGGCCCGAGCCGATGGGGGCGCCCCAGGGCATCAGCAGCTTGCAACCTGCATCGAGCAGGCGCTGGCAGGTGACGAGGTCGTCGGTGCAGTACGGAAAGACCTCGAAGCCGTCCTTCACCAGCTGCGCCGCGGCCTCCACCAGCTCCACCGGGTCGGGCTGCAGCGTGTAGTCGTCGCCGATCACCTCGAGCTTGATCCAGTGCGTGCCCAGCAGCTCGCGCGCCATGTGCGAGAGCGTGACCGCCTCGCGTGCACTGCGGCAGCCGGCGGTGTTGGGCAGCAGGCGGGCTCCGCTGGCGCGGATCACTTCGATGAAGCCGTTGTCACCGCCTTGCCCCGCCAGCTGGCGCTTCAGGCCCAGCGTGACGACCTCGGTGCCCGAGGCCTCGATCGCCCGGCGCAGCACCTCGGGCGACGGATAGCCTGCGGTGCCCAGCAGGAAGCGGCTCTTGAGCGCCACGCCCGCGAGTTCGAAACCGTTCATCTCTCTCAACCTCCTGTGATGGGCTGGAAGCACATCACCGCATCGCCCTCGCACAGCACGCGCGCGGCACGCTCGCTGCGCGGCACGAAATCGCCGTTGATCGCCGTGGCCACCGTCTCCGGCGCCGCCGACATCTGCTGCAGCAGCACGGCCAGCGTGCAGCCGGCCGGTACCTCGCGCGGCTGGCCGTTCACGCTGATGCGCAGCAGGCTCGTGGTTTCGCCCGTCACAGCACACCCTCCAGCGCCTTCTCCACCAGCGCCGGCCCGATCAGCCAGCCGTGGCGGAACAGGCCATTCACGCGCACCAGCCCCGCCTCGCGTTCCAGCTTCGGCAGGTTGTCCGGCAGGGCCGGCCGCAGGTTGCTTTCGCTGTGCACGATGCGCGCTTCCGACAGCTCGGGGATCACGCTGTGCGCCGCGCTCAGCAGCTCCAACGTGGAACGCACGCTGACCGGCGAGCGGTCTTCGCTCTCGACCTCGCTGGCCCCCACCACGACCAGGTCGCCGGGCCGCGGCACGAGGTACACGCGATGCCGCGGATGCAGCAGCCGCATCGGATGGTGCAGCGGCACGCCCGGCGCATGCAGCCAGAACACCTCGCCGCGCACGCCGCGCAGCGGCAACTGCGGCCGCGCGCCGAGGCCGCGCACGTCGAACACATGGTCGAAGCGCTGGTCGTCGATGCGGCCTGGCTGCACCTCGGCCACCGCCTGGCCCCAGCGCCACTGCACGCCGGCACGCGTGCCTGCCGCATGCAGCGCAGCCATGGCCTGCACGGTGTGGATCTGCCCTTCGCCGGCCAGTTGCCATGCGAGCAGGCCACGCACCAGTGCCGGCTCCAGCTCGCGCAGCTGCGCTGCGTCGAGCTGTTGCGGCAGATGCTCCGGCGCCTGCGCCTGGATGTGCGCCAGCATGCGCTGCGCGCTGCCGCGGTCGCCCGGGTGCGCCAGCAGCAGGCTGCCGCGCTGCGCAAAGTGCACCGGCTCGTCGATGTCGCGCAGCCACTGCGGCCACAGCTGCAGCGAGCGCCAGCCGAGCGCCGCCACGTCGGCATCGCCGCAATCCAGCTCGGCCAGCGGGCTCAGCAGGCCGGCGGCGGTGAACGCTGCCGCATAGGTGCCGCTGCGCTCGGGCCCGGCCATCGGATCGAACGCGGTGACCTCATGCCCCGCCCTCGCCAGCCGCCAGGCCAGCAAGCGCCCCAACAACCCAGCGCCCGCGATACCGATCCGCATGACCTGCTCCTGTGCTCGCTAGCCCTTGGTGCTGGGCACCGGCACGTAGATCTCGGCGCCGCCGGCGCGGAACTCGGCGCTCTTCTCGGCCATGCCCTTCTCGGCTTCCAGGCCCGCGGTGTAGTCACGCACGTCCTGCGTGATCTTCATCGAGCAGAACTTCGGGCCGCACATCGAGCAGAAGTGCGCCACCTTGCTCGACTCCTTGGGCAGCGTCTCGTCGTGGAATTCGCGCGCGGTGTCGGGGTCGAGGCCGAGGTTGAACTGGTCGTGCCAGCGGAACTCGAAGCGCGCCTTGCTGATCGCGTCGTCGCGCGAGCGGGCGCCGGGGTGACCCTTGGCGATGTCGGCCGCGTGGGCCGCGATCTTGTAGGCGATCAGGCCCTGCTTCACGTCGTCGCGGTTGGGCAGGCCCAGGTGCTCCTTGGGCGTGACGTAGCAGAGCATCGCGGTGCCGAACCAGCCGATCATCGCGGCGCCGATCGCGCTGGCGATGTGGTCGTAGCCCGGCGAGCAATCCACCGTCAGCGGGCCCAGCGTGTAGAACGGCGCCTCGTCGCAGTGCTTCAGCTGCTCTTCCATGTTGGCCTGGATCAGGTGCATCGGCACATGGCCCGGGCCTTCGATCATGGTCTGCACGTCGTGCTTCCATGCGATCTTGGTCAGCTCGCCCAGCGTGCGCAGCTCGGCGAACTGGGCTTCGTCGTTGGCATCGGCGCCCGAGCCGGGCCGCAGGCCGTCGCCCAGCGAGAAGCTCACGTCGTACGCCTTCATGATCTCGCAGATCTCTTCGAAGTGCGTGTAGAGGAAGTTCTCCTTGTGATGCGCGATGCACCACTTGGCCAGGATCGAGCCGCCGCGCGACACGATGCCGGTGCGGCGCTTCACGGTCATGGGAATGAACGGCAGCCGCACGCCGGCGTGGATGGTGAAGTAGTCCACCCCCTGCTCGGCCTGCTCGATCAGCGTGTCGCGGAAGATCGGCCAGCTCAGCTCCTCGGCGATGCCGCCCACCTTTTCGAGCGCCTGGTAGATCGGCACGGTGCCGATGGGCACCGGCGAGTTGCGCAGGATCCAGTCGCGCGTGGTGTGGATGTTCTTGCCGGTGGACAGGTCCATCACCGTATCCGCACCCCAGCGGATCGACCACACCAGCTTCTCCACCTCTTCCTCGATGCTGCTGGTCACCGCCGAGTTGCCGATGTTGGCGTTGACCTTCACGAGGAAGTTGCGGCCGATCGCCATCGGCTCCACTTCGGGGTGGTTGATGTTGGCCGGGATGATCGCGCGGCCGCGGGCCACTTCCTGGCGCACGAACTCGGGCGTGATGATCTCGGGGATCTTGGCGCCCATCGGGTTGCCGCGCAGGCGGGCCTCGCGCTCGGCGTCGGCCATGTATTCGGCCATCCATTCGCGCTTGCCGTTCTCGCGCAGCGCCACGTACTCCATCTCGGGCGTGATGATCCCGCGCTTGGCGTAGTGCATCTGCGAGACGTTGGCGCCGGCCTTGGCGCGGCGCGGCTGGCGTTGCAGCTTGGCAGCTTCGTTGCGCAGCTGGTTGATGCGCTCGGCATCGCGCTCTTCATGCTTGCCGCCGTCGTCCAGCGCCTGGGCCAGGCGGCCTTCGTAGAACTCGGTGTCGTTGCGGTCGGCGATCCAGCTCGAGCGCACGCCATCGAGGCCGCGGCGCACGTCGATGTTGGCGCTGGGGTCGGTGTAGGGGCCCGAGGTGTCGTAGAGGGTGATGGTCTCGCCGTTGGTCAGCGCGACCTCGCGCATCGGCACGCGCAGGTCTTCGCGGCTGCCGGTGAGGTATTGCTTCTTCGACGCCGGGAACGGCTCGCGCGACAGCTTCAGCCGCTCGTCGAGGGGGAGAGAGTTGGAGGTGGTCATGCGCAAGGCTCCTTCGGCAAGATGGGGTGCTCCGGAAGGACGCCCTGCAACGCGCGATGGGTGCGCGGACTGCGGGACTGCGACTCTCCTTACGCCGGTATGAACCGGTTCAAGTTCCTCGGGTTCGGTGATCACCGTCTCAGCCCCTGCAAGCACTGGTTGCAGGCACACCCCGGAGCGTGGGCGCGAGTATAGACCTCCGTGATATTGGCCGCGCTGGCGTTGTGCCCACGTCAAACCCAAATGCCGCGGCAGTAGGCACAATTCGGCCTTCCCGCGCCTGCGCGCGTCTGCCCCTGGATTCATGTCCGAGACCTCTACCGATACCGCCGCTGCAGCCCCCGCTCCCGCGCCTGAAGCCGCCGAACAGCAACAACAGCAGCCCAAGCAGCCGCAGCAGCAGGCGCCCAACCCGGCCGCCACCGGCGCCGAGCTGGCGCAGCGCTTTCCCGCGCTGTTCGGCGGTGCGCCCAAGCCGCTGAAGCTGCGCATCCAGGCCGACATCCAGGAGCGTGCACCGGGCGTGTTCAGCAAGCAGGCCCTGTCGGCCTTCTTCCGCCGCTACACCGGCAGCACCTCGTACCTGATCGCGGTGACCAAGGCGCAGAGCCGCTTCGACCTCGACGGCCAGCCGGCCGGCGAGCTGAGCGAAGAACACCGCAAGATCGCCGCCGACGAGCTCACCCGCCGCCGCGCCCGCAACGAGGAGCGCCGCGCCGTAGAGCAGGAGCAGCGCCGCAACCGCGCCAACCTGCTGCGCGACTTCGAGCGGACCACCCTCACCGTGGCCAACTTCTGCGCGCTGAAGGGTGTGGCACAAGAGGAGCTGGAAGGCATCCTCGCGCTGGCCCGGCAGGAGGCTGCCGAGCAGCCGCCGCGCGAGCAGCGCTTCGACCGCGGCCAGCGCCGGCCCGACGGCCGCGGCGCTGATGGACAGGATCGCCGGCGCGAAGGCCGGGGCGATGGCCGGCCCGGCCCCAAGCCCCATCACGGCAAGCCGCGCAACGGCAACCAACAGAACAACAACAACCGGCCGGCCGACAAGTCGCGCCCGCCGCGCGACAGCTGATCGCGCCGCAACACCGCAGTAGACGAGAGACAAGCGCCGCACCATCCCGGTAGCGGCGCCTCCAGCCCGGCAACGACCGGGCGACAACGGGCGGAGGGCCCGCATGCTGGCAACACTGAACCGGAGGCTGTCCGACATCGTCGGGCGGGTGGCAGCAATCGTCGGCCGCATCGGCGCCTTCGCGGGCCACCTGCTCGCGCCGCTGTTCCGGGGCCTGTTCGGCCAGTGGGCGCCGCCTGCATGGCTGCGCTTTGCCGGCCGCGGTGCAGCCTGGGCCGGCGGCAAGCTGCAGGCCAATGCCCTCGCCACCCTGCTGCTCGCCATCGTGGCCGGTGTCGCCATCTGGCAGGGCTCGCACATCCAGCAGCGCTGGCGCGCCTGGGCCCCGGCGTGGATGAACGTGGGCCTGATCGGCGACAAGCTCGGCGCCGCGAGCGTCACCTACACCCTCAGCGAGCCCGGCCTCACCGACGTGGCCAACAACGGCGCACCGCAGCCGCTGCTCGTCAACTTCTCGGCCCCGGCCGCGCCGCAGCTGCGCATCGGCAAGGAAGCCACCGACATCCGCATGGAGCCGGCCGCCGCGGGCCGCTGGCTGTGGGTCAATGCCACGCAGCTCAGCTTCCAGCCCCGGCAGGAATGGCCGGTGGGCCAGCGCTACAAGGTGGAGCTCGGCCCCAAGGCGCTGGCCTCGCATGTGGAGCTGAAGGAGCGCCGCTTCGAATTCAGCGCGGCCGCCTTCGGCGCCACGCTGGGCACCGCCGAGTTCTACCAAGACCCCACCCAACCCAGCGTGCGCCGCGTGGTGGTGCAGGTGAACTTCACGCACCCGGTCGATGCGCAGAGCTTCGAGAAGCGCGTGCACCTCGACGACGGCAGCGCGCGCAAGTTCAACATCGCCTACGACAAGTACAAGCTGCAGGCCACGCTGCAGTCGGAGCCGCTGGCCATCCCGCAGCAGACGGTGGCAATGAAGGTCACCATCGATGCCGGCGTCACTGCGCAGCGCGGCGGGCCGGGCACCAAGGAGGCCATGGTCAAGTCGGTCGACGTGCCGGGGCTCTACAGCCTGGCGATCACCGAGGTGTCGTCGGCCGTCGTCAGCAACGATGCGGGCGACCCGGAGCACGTGTTGCGGGTGACGGCCAGCATGGCAGTGCACGAGCGCGAGATGGCGCGCGCCGTGCAGGCCTGGATGCTGCCGGTGTCCGACAAGGAAGGCGGCGAGGTCTTCGCGTGGAGCGACCCCGCCGAGGTGACCGAGGCGGTGCTCAAGCGCGCCAAGCCGCTCAAGCTCGAGCAGGTGGCCGGCGAGCGCGAGGTCATCGAGGCCAGCGCGTTCCGCATGCCGCAGGCCGAGGGCGGCCGCTTCGTGTTCGTGCGCGTGGCGCAGGGGCTCAAGTCGCCGGGCGGCTACCAGCTCGCCACGGCGCGCACCGAGATCATGCAGCTCAAGACCTTTGCGCCCGAGCTCACGATCATGAGCCGCGGCTCGCTGCTGGCGCTGTCGGGCGACAAGAAGCTACCGTTGCTGGTGCGCGACCTGCCCGGCGTGAGCATCGATATCGCCCGCGTGATGCCGCACCAGCTGCACCTGCTGGCCACGCAGGCCAACGGCGAGTTCAGCCGCCCCAACTTCTCGGGCGGCCTCAACGAAGACCACCTGAGCGAACACTTCGAACGCAAGATCCCGCTGAAGCTGCGCCCCGGCAAGACCCACTACGAGACGGTGGACTTCAGCGAATACCTCAAGGCCGGCGGCGGCGAGCGCCGCGGTGTGTTCCTGCTCAGCGTGCACGGCTACGACCCCGCCGCTGAAGCCAAGAAGCCCGCCCAAGGCTCCAACGACGAAGACGCTGCGCCGGTGCAACCCGGCGAGGGTGAAGGCGACGGCGGCGAGAACTACACGCCCAGCCCCGAGGCCGCGCAGGTCGACGCCACGCAGATCCGCGACCAGCGGCTGGTGATCGTGACCGACCTCGGCCTGATCGCCAAGCGCGCCACCGACGGCACCCGCGAGGTGTTCGTGCAGTCCATCGTCACCGGCCTGCCGGTGAAGGGCGCCACCATCGAGGTGTGGGGCCGCAACGGCCTGGTGCTGGCCACCGCCACCACCGATGCCGAGGGCCGCGCCAGCGTGGGCAACCTCAGCAACTTCACGCGCGACAAGCAGCCGGTGCTGCTGGCCGCGCGCAAGGATGGCGACCTGAGCTTCCTGCCCTTCGGCAGCGCCTCCAGCCTGGGCCGCGGCGACCGCACGCTCGACATGTCGCGCTTCGACATCGGCGGCCTGCGCACCAGCGGCCTGCCCAACCAGATGAGCGCGTTCCTGTTCAGCGACCGCGGCATCTACCGGCCGGGCGACACCTTCCACATCGGCATCGCCGTCAAGGCCGCCAACTGGGCGACCTCGGTGAAGGGCCTGCCGGTGGAGGCCGAGGTGATCGATGCGCGCGGCCTCTCGGTGCGGCGCGAGACGCTGTTCCTCGGCCCCGCGGGCACCGCGGAGATCAGCTACGCCACGCAGGAGAGCTCGCCCACCGGCAACTACACGGTGAACCTGAGCCTGCCGCGGCAGACCTCGGCCAACGCGCCCGACGTGCCGGCCATGCTGCTCGGCTCCACCAGCGTGAAGGTGCAGGAGTTCATGCCCGACCGCACCAAGGTCGCGGCGCGCCTCTCGCAGGAGGTGCCCGAAGGCTGGATCAGCCCCAACGACCTGAAGCTCAACGTCAACGTGCAGAACCTCTTCGGCACGCCGGCGCAACACCGCCGCATCGACACGCGCATGACGCTGAGCCCCACCTGGCCCAGCTTCCGCAGCTATCCCGACTACGGCTTCTACGACCCCACGCGCTCCAAGCGCACGCAGCAGGTCGAAGACCTGGAGCAGGCCGAGAGCGACGAAGAAGGCAATGCCGAGATCGACCTGCCGCTGCAGAAGTTCGAATCGGCCACCTACCAGATGCACCTGCTGGTCAAGGCCTTCGAGCCCGAGGGCGGGCGCAGCGTGGCCGCCGAGGCGCAGGCCCTGGTGAGCGACCGGCCCTACCTGGTGGGCGTGAAGCTCGCCGATTCGCTCGACTACGTGTCGCGCAACGCCAGGCGCGAGATCAGCGTGATCGCGATCGACTCGCACGCGAAGAAGGTCGCCGTGCCCGACCTCAAGCTCGTGCGCCTGGAACGCAAGGTGCTGTCGGTGCTGGTCAAGCAGAACAACGGCCTCTACCGCTACGAATCGCGCAGCAAGGAGGTCACGCTCGACGAGCAGCCCTTCAAGCTGGCGGCCGGCGTCAACACGCTGGCGCTCAACACCGCCACGCCCGGCAACTTTGCGATCGAGCTGCGCGACAACAACGGGCTCACGCTCAACCGGGTCGATTACTCGGTGGCCGGCGCGGCCAACCTGAGCCGGTCGCTCGAGCGCAATGCCGAGCTGCAGATCAAGCTCAACAAGAAGGACTACCAAGCCGGCGACGACATCGAGCTCAGCATCCAGGCACCCTACGTGGGCGCCGGGCTGATCACGATCGAGCGCGACAAGGTCTATGCCCATGCCTGGTTCAAGACCGACAAGACCGCCTCGGTGCAGCACATCACGCTGCCCAAGGACTTCGAGGGCAACGGCTACGTGAGCGTGCAGTTCGTGCGCGACCCGTCGTCTGACGAGATCTACACCAGCCCGTTGAGCTACGGCACCGTGCCCTTTGCCACCGGCCTGGGCAAGCGCACCGCCAAGGTCAAGCTCACCGCCACCGAGCTCGCCAAGCCCGGCGACACGGTGAAGATGAAGCTCAGCTCCGATCGCCCTGCCCGCGCCTTCGTGTTTGCGGTGGACGAAGGCATCCTGCAGGTGGCGCGCTACACCACGCCCGACCCGCTGAAGTTCTTCTTCCAGAAACGGGCGCTCGAAGTCTCCACGCTGCAGACGCTCGACCTGCTGCTGCCCGAGTTCCGCAAGCTCATGCAGGGCGCCGCCCCGGGCGGCGACGGCGCCGGCGAGGCCGGCAAGCACCTCAACCCCTTCAAGCGCAAGCGCGACAAGCCGGTGGCCTACTGGTCGGGCCTGGTCGACGTCAATGGCGACAAGGAGTTCAGCTACACCGTGCCCGACAGCTTCAACGGCACGCTGCGCGTGATGGCCGTGGTGGTGTCAGACGATGCCGTGGCCTCGGCCAGCACCAACGCCACCGTGCGCGGCGACATCGTGCTGCTGCCCACCGTGCCCACCTCGATGTCGCCGGGCGACACGGTCGACATCGGCATCGGCGTGGCCAACAACATCCCTGGCTCCGGCAAGAACGCGCCGATCAAGCTCGCGCTCAACGTCAACGCGGGCCTCGAGGTGGTGGGCGAGCCCACGCAGGCGCTGAAGATCAACGAGCGCGGCGAAGCCACCGCCGTGTTCCACGTGCGCGCCAAGGCCGGCCCGCAGGCGGTGCTCGGCTCGGCCAGCGTGGTGTTCACCGCCACGCATGCCAAGGCCAGCGCCAAGCTCAGCACCGACCTGAGCGTGCGCCCGGCCTCGGCCTTCGTCACGCTGGTGCAGAGCGGCACGGCCGTGGGCGCCGGCGAGCTGAAGAGCCAGCTCGATGCCTACCCCAACTTCGCGCGCAGCGAGCTCGCGATGTCGGCCACGCCCTGGGCCTTTGCCTCGGGGCTGGTGCGCTACCTCGAGTCGTATCCGCATGGCTGCACTGAGCAGATCGCAAGCCAGACCTTCCCCGCGGTGGTGATGGCCGGGCAGCCCGAGCTGGCGCGCGAGATGATGAAGACGCGCACCGAGCTGGCCGGCAAGCCCTTCGATCCCAAGCCGGTGCTGGCCAACACCATCAGCCAGCTGCGCGCGCGCCAGTCGGCCGACGGCGGCTTTGCGCTGTGGCCCGGCAGCGGCCCCGATGAATTTGCGACCACCTATGCGCTGCAGTTGCTGCTCGAAGCGCGCGACCGCAAGCTCGCGGTGCCGCAAGACATGATCACCAAGGCCAACACCTGGGTGCAGGGCCGCCTGGGCAGCGGCGACAGCGGCTACTACAGCTGGCGCACCCGCACCGAGATAGCCTGGCTGCTCTCGCGCCAGGGCATCCTCGTGCCGGCCGCGCTGGCCAACCTGCGAGAAACCCTGCGCACCAACCTGCGCAACGGCCTCAACCGCAACAACTGGTACCGGCTCGACACCGACCTGGGCGCCGCCTACCTCGCCGCCAGCTACCAGCTGCTCAAGCAGGACCAGGCCGCGCAGGAGCTGATGCAGCCCGTGTGGGACGACTTCACCGCCCGCGTGAAGGCCCGGCAGGTGCGCAACACCTGGGACTACTACTACGACCCGCTGGTGCACGACAGCACGCTGATCCTGCTGGCCGCGCGCCACTTCCCGCAGAAGCTGCAGGCGCTGCCGGTCGACAGTTGGAACCGCCTGGCCGCGATGATCGGCGACGGCTGGTATAGCACGCAGTCGTCGGCCTCGACCATCCTCGCGATCGACGCCTATGCGCGCGCCGCGGCCGAATCGGCCAAGGGCCAGGTGAGCACCTCGGTGGTCGACAAGGCCGGCAAGGCGCAGCCGCTGCCGCTGGTGGGCGAGCTGCGCGTGCTGGCGCAGGCGCCGGTGCCGCAGGGCACCGCCAAGGTCAAGCTCGCCAACGGCGGCAGCCTGCCGCTCTTCTACGGCTGGGCCGAATCGGGCTACGAGCGCAACCTGCCCGACACCGCGGTGACCCATGGGCTGGAGATCACGCAGGCCATCCTCAACGAGAAGGGCCAATCGATCAGCGAAGCGAAGATCGGCGACGACGTGACGGTGAAGATCACCGTGCGCGCGCTCGACCGCGATGCGGTGCGGCAGGTGGCGCTGGTGAGCCTGTTGCCGAGCGGCTTGGAGCCCATCGTGCAGCCCACCGCGGCCGACGATGCCGACCCCGACACGCCGATCTGGCGCCGCCGCCTGGGCGGCAACGGCAGCTGGAACCTCACCTATGCCGACATGCGCGAAGACCGCGTGATCTTCTACGGCGACGTGGGCCGCAACACGATCGACATCACCTTCAAGGCCCGCGCCACCAACGTCGGCCAGTTTGCGATGCCGGCCGCGTTTGGCGAGGCGATGTACGAGCGCCGCGTGTTCGGCCGCTCGGCCGCGGGCCGCTTCAACGTGGCGCCGCTGGCCAAGAAGTAGCGAGCGGGCGGGCAGGAGCAGCCGTGCAGTCCAGACGGTTGAATCGGTGGAGGCGATGGATGGCCACGCGCTGGGCCCGGCGGCTGTTGCTGCCGGCCCTGGCGCTGGCGGCCGCGCTGGCCCTGCTGCGGCTGTGGCCGCATGCGCCGCTGCGTGAGCAGATCGGCAGCTCCACCGCGGTGTATGCCCGCAACGGCGAGCTGCTGCGGCTCACGCTGGCCGGCGACCAGCAATACCGGCTGTGGATGCCGCTGGAGCGCATATCGCCGCTGCTGGTGCAAAGCGCCCTGCTCTACGAAGACCGCGCCTTCTGGTGGCACCCGGGCATCGACCCCGCCGCGCTCGGCCGCAGCGCCTGGCACATGGCCACCGGCGGCCGGCGCGAAGGCGGCTCCACCATCACGATGCAGCTCGCGCGCCGGCTCTACCGCATAGACAGCCGCTCGGCCCGGGGCAAGCTGCAGCAGATGGCCGCCGCGCTGTGGCTGGAGGCGCGCCACGGCAAGCGCGAGATCCTCGAGGCCTACCTCAACAGCACGCCCTACGGCAGCAACATCGAAGGCGTGGGCGCCGCCAGCCTCATCTACTTTAGGCACGAGGCGGCCAGGCTCACGATGCCCGAGGCGTTGACGCTGGCCGTGATACCGCAGAACCCCACGCTGCGCCTCGCCTCGCGCAACGGCAACCCCGAGCTCGAAGCCGCGCGCGCCAGGCTCTGGGCCATCTGGCAGGCCAAGCAACCCAACGAGGCCCAGGCCCGCGCGCCCGAAGCCCTGCTGCGCCTGCCCGCGCTCAGCCGCGGCAGCCTGCCCTTCAATGCGCCGCACCTCACCGACATGCTGATCGCGCAGGCCGGGCAAGACGGCGTGCGCGAGGCCGACGGCAGCATCCACACCACCCTCGACCTGCCGCAGCAGCGCACGCTGGAGCGCGTGATCGCAGGCTACCTGAAGGGCAAGGCGGGCGTGGGCATCCGCAACGCCAGCGCGCTGCTGCTCGATGCCTCGACGATGGAGGTGCGCGCCGTGGTGGGCTCGGCCAACCATGCCGACGATGCGATCAACGGCCAGGTGAACGGCACGCTGGCCAAGCGATCGCCCGGCTCCACGCTCAAGCCCTTCATCTATGCGCTGGCGCTCGACCAGGGCCTGCTGCACCCGCGCACCATGCTCAAGGATGCGCCCACCTCCTTCGGCCCCTTCACGCCCGAGAACTTCGATGGCCAGTTCTCAGGCCCGGTGGCCGCGCAGGATGCGCTCACGCGCAGCCGCAACATCCCCGCCGTGGCCGTGGCCGCGCGCCTGAGCCAGCCCAACCTCTACCAGTTTCTGCAGCTCAACCAGGTGAGCCGCTTGGAGAGCGAGGCCCACTACGGCCTGGCGCTGGTGCTGGGCGGCGGCGAGGTGACGCCCGAGGAACTGGCCCGCATGTATGCCGTGTTGGCCAACGCCGGCGAATCGCGCCCGCTGGCCTACACCCGCGAGCAGGCCCGCCGCGCCGTCCCCCCGCAACGCCTGCTCAGCCCCGAGGCCGCCTTCATCACGCTCGACATGCTGCGCCAGACCCCGCGGCCCGACACCGGCAGCCCCGCGCAGCCGCCCATCGCATGGAAGACCGGCACCTCGTGGGGCTTTCGCGATGCATGGACGGCCGGCGTGTTCGGCCGCCATGTGCTGGTGGTGTGGGTGGGCGAATTCGACGGCAGCAGCAACCCCGCCTTCATCGGCATCGACGCGGCCGCGCCCTTGTTCATGCGCATCGTCGACGCGCTGCGCGCCCAGGGCCTGGACCCCGGCGAAGTGGCGCGGGCCCAGCCACCCGACCTGCGCCGCGTGGAGGTATGCGCCGCCACCGGCGCCCTGCCCGATGCACTGTGCCCCGCCAAGGTGAACACCTGGTTCATCGCCGGCAAGTCACCCATCCAGACCAGCAGCCTGCACCGCACCGCCTGGATCGACACCCGCACCGGCAAGACCCTGTGCGGCCCGCAGGCCGCCAGCGCGCCGCACGCCAAGCAGATCGTCGTGGAGCAATGGGGCAGCGACATGCAGCGGCTGTTCAGGCAATCGGGGCTGCCGAGGCGCAGCGTGGATGAGCGGGATTGTGTGGAGGTGGGGGATGCGGGCGCGGGCGCCGTTGGCACTGCGACCTCATCGACGACGGCCCCAGTGACGAGCACGGGCGGCGGCACCGATGCGCCCGCCATCACCTCGCCGCTGCGCGGCGTGCGCTACCTGCTCGATCCGAAGAAGCCGCAGCCGCTGCAACTGCGCGCCGATGCGGCAGCGGGGGTGAAGACGCTGTACTGGTTTGCCGACGATGCGCTGCTAGGGCGCAGCGCGCCGGGGGAGCCGTTGTCGTGGAGCCCGCCCAAGCCTGGGGAGTACAGCTTGCGCGTAGTGGATGAGCGTGGGCGGGTGGATGTGCGAGGAGTTAGAGTGGAGTTGAGGGAGTAGCGCGTCAGGCACCAAGCGCCCTAACCCGCTTCTCGTTCAGCAAATGGCTCACGAACGGACCTGCACACTGACCCGACGCGTCCCTTCATCAGGAGGGCCATATCGCAAGGTAGCTGCGGCAATGGAGAGGCACGTAGCGTTCCGAAGAACGTCCTTGACCGCTTCGAATAATGCGTCTGCGTCAGGCCCATACATGTAAAGCGTCCCCTCGCTGCCGTCAGCCGCAATCTCGTTTCCGTCGTACTCGCCCACACCGGTCTGCTCAATGGCCGCCTCAAGTTGATCCTCAACAGCGAATAGCGCATCAAGATCTTTGAGGCCATATTCGAACGTAACGATCACTGCATGCTCTGCCATTCTCAATTTCCTCTGATCATTTGCCTCAGCCCAAACGGGATGAATGCCAATAAAGCGAGCGCCTAACCTAACGCGACCTCGCGGATAGACGCCGCCAGCTGGGAGAGAAAAAGACGGTTGCAAACACGGCTTGGTGTGGCGGATTGGCGGCTCCCGTGACGCCCCGGTGCATTCAGCGCATGCGGCTAAGGCCTGAGAGGATTGAATTTCAATACCAGCCACTCAGCGACTTCGAGTGCCACGTCCTTCAACGCAAGTGCCTTGTCTCGATTAATGCTTTCGCTCAATCCATGGGCGATGTGGTTGCGACGATCGACTAAAAAAGCAAGCTCTCGGCGTAGTCGTTGATCATCGAAGTCAAGAAGCTCACCGAATTCAATCTTCAGTGAGTGATCGAAGCGGCCAATCATGTCGAGAAGATTGTCTGGGGAAGGATTCCTGCTCCGATCTAGCCAGGAGTGTCCGAAGGCTCGCACCAGCCCTCCCGCCCGGTCTTCGATGTATCCCCAAAAGACCTCACGTGAGGTCTGTTCGATAAATCCGCTACTACGAACAACCAACATACGAGTGAGCCACTGCAGGACCTCCGAATCCTTCGTCTGCTCAACAGTTTCCGCCAAATCCTCCAGCGCAACTCGAAGCCGCCCCACCTGATACGGCGGCCAACTAGTGGCCTTTGCCATCACGCCGCTGCGAAGAGCTTGGTCGAGGTCGCAAGACGGTCTTTTACGCTTTCCTCGTCCGCTGTCGCTCGGGATATCGCGCTAACAAACTTCTCGTCTTGGGTTAGTTTGGCCAACGTTGCAGCCACTGCTTGCTGAGTAGGTTTTGGGTCTCCAGCTTCAAGTCGCCGCATTAGTCCGACCACGACCGCCTCGGTCAGCGCTACGTTGACCTGCTTGCTTTGATAGCGGAACGCGCTGGGACCCACAGATGCGCATAGCGCCTCGCAGGCCTCATTGAATAGATTCGCTATCTGTTCAATCTGCAAGCTGCCGCAATCACGATTGTTGGCTGCAAAGTCATTCAGGTACTTCTTAAGGGGGCGTCTATACGTGCCAGGGGATGCGAAGAACGAAACGATACGAAGAACGAGTTCTTGATCGCGGAGGCGAGGAGAAATCGAACCATAGAGCGTCCGCCATGTCGGTGCGCCGTTAAGGTTCGCAACGAAATCGATCAACTTACCTGCGTAGAGCGCAACGCGGATTTCGTGCCCCGTAAGCTGAGTCCCACCAGAATTGAGGCGCTCGAATACTTGATAGACGGCATCCAGCGAGGCAGGCGTGCCATCTGTCTTCACGATAATCGCTTGGATAAAGGTGTTGTCTAGCGTTCGTCGCTGACCTTCATTGAGACTTTCATAGGTGAGCCCTTCGAACTCCTTAGCCACGTTCTTGAGCGCAAAAACTTGCCCGGCGTAGGTACCCTTGTAGAAATTTACTAGAGTACGTAGACGTTGCTGACCGTCCAACACTAGGTAGCGCTTGTCGGCTTGCTGGACGAGGACGATGCCGGGGACGGGAAACCCCAGCAGCAGAGACTCAACGAACTTGTCCATTTGGGCGCGACGCCAGACGAAGTTCCGCTGGAACCCGGCCGCCTCTACTGTCGGGTCTTGATGTCCGAATGTGGGAACGACGATGTCACCTCTATTTAGGCGACGCACTAAGCCCTCGACATCAAAGTCACTCCCTGCGTAGGAGATGCCCTGAGGAAGTGGCGCTGGGTCATCAAGTTCTGTGTAGTCGGCCTCGCCAAGCGCAATCGACTCTTCACCCTCTACGACGACCTCGGCGGGGGGAATCACGGAAGGGGAAACTGTGTTCATCGTCTGCTCTGCATTTTGTATACCATCGATTGTCTCCGAGCGTGGGGGCTCGTCGCCCAACTTGCCATAAAGCTGCTGCCGGTGCAGACGTTCCGCTCACGCCCGACTGTCGACGACCTATTTCATGGTGACGACGCAGGTTCGTACAGCTTGACGTTGTAGTGGTTGTCGATAACCGCGAGGCATCCGCACTTACGACACACAGCGACGACGGCGGACTCCAGCGAGATTCTGTCCAGCAGTGAACCGACATCATCCGCGATTTGGCTGTCGGAAAGCTCAAGCATGCTCTCAGCAACCAAAAGGTGGAGGCCATGTCCTTCAGAAAGGTTCGTCCGAACGATCTCGCCGCAACGACATTCGTACTTGCTCGCCACTCGTTCCCTCACCTCTCGTCAACAGATGCCAGCGTACCCCAAAAGCAGACCGTCCCTACCTACCGCTGCTAGCCGACAACCGGGGGTAGCCCCGTCGGAGCAGGAAGCCTCAGAAAGCAACTCAGGTCCGTTATGAACGGACCTGAGTTGCTAGCGACGACTGATCATCAGGTCTGCAAGTCCAATGACGAGCAGCGCAAAACAAGCGAGGAGCAGTTCATTGAGCAGTGCCCGATCGGGAAAGAACTGCTGTCCGCTTACTGTCGTTGGCGCTCTCGCCCTCAACCACGCAAATCCGCCGAGACTGATGGCCGACACAGCAGTCAGAGCTCGTGCTGCATGGCGCACACGGAATACCTCCGCGATAACAAAAAATGTAATTCCCCAGATAAATAGATAAAGCCCGTTATCGAAGAGCACCAATCGCTCGTCATAAAACTCGCCGACATACATACTGAACTTCGACAACCCAAAGAGGCCGTAGATCACCAACAGCGTTGCCAGAACGAGCCAGAATGCCGGCAGCCATCGACGAAGCGTGCAGATCACGTGCCTCCCCTCATCGGTCTTGTCTCATATGACAACGAACGGCTGTAAGCCATCGATCCCCCGGGTCTGCTTTGTACTTATTTGGATGCGGGCTCACGATCAAGCCCATCGCAGCGAATCTAGCGGACAGTGCCGCTCTATTCATTCCCTCTTTAGGGGGGAAGTCAATGCGAATCTCACTGATCAAACCGCGTTTGTTGCCACGCAACAGGCCAACCTCTGCAGTCGGGTCGCGGGACTCAATGCCGCATGAGCGCTACCACGCGCCCTGCCCGCCTAGCTCCCGCCACTGGGGGAGGCAATGCCGCGCCAGCGCCGTCACCCAGTTCGAATCCGCCGGGTCGAACGCCAGCCCAAACCGCGGGCTCACATAGAACCCGCCGGCCCTGAACGCCTCGGGATCCTGCTCGCGCACAAACGCCGCGAGCGACGCAAACGGCACCGCCGCCTCCGGCAGGTGCACCACCCTCGCCCGCGTCGTCACCTCTTCGAGCCGGCCGGTGCTTTGCTGGAAGCGGAACACCACGTGGCCGTAGTCCAGCTCGTCCAGCCCCACGTCGTTGCTCGTCTCGCGCTTCGGCACGCCGTGCCGCTGCCGCACCTCGTCCATCGTCGCGGCAAAGGGCACGTCGTCAACGCGTTCGTAGGGGTGGAGGAACATCGTCGACTCCGCCGGCGCTCACGCGGCCGTGGCCTCGCCCCACACGTTGTAGGCCAGCGATTTGGGCCAGGCGACATAGGCCGCATCGAGCTTCGCGGCAAAGCCCGCTTCCTTGAGCAGGCTGGGCACGTCGCGCGTCAGGTGGCAGCCGCCGGCCATGCGGCGCCATGTGGGCTCGAGCCGGCGCTGCCATTTCTGCACAGCGTCGTCGGGTGCCAGCCCATGCTCGGCGAAGAGCAGCTTGCCCGAGGGCTTGAGCACGCGCCGCATCTCGGCCAGCGATGCCGCGGGGTCGGCCACGCTGCATAGCGTGTAGGTGCACACCACGCAGTCGAACGATGCGCTCTCCAGCGGCAGGCGCTCGGCCGCCAACGGGCGCAGGTCTACCGGCAGGCGCGCGGCCTCGCTGCGCCGGCGGGCCAGCGCATGCATCTGCTCCGAGGGGTCGACGCCCACCAGCGTGTGGACCTTGCTGCGGTCGTAAAAGCGCAGGTTGAGGCCGGTGCCGATGCCCACCTCCAGCACCCGGCCGGCAGCCTGCGGTATCACCTTGCGACGCTGCCGCGCGACGGGTGCCAGGCCGCAGGCAAAGTCGAGCAGGTAGGGCAGCACCCGCTTGTCGTACCAGTTGGCTTCTTGGGTCATCGCCTGATTACAGCACCGGCAGTGCGTGCCGCATACTGCACCGATAGCTCCAAGGACTGCCCGGATGACGACCTTCACCGAAGACCAGGCGCGTGCCTACATGCACAAGCTGCTCGCCGCGATGAACCAGGCGGGCGGGTCCGATCTGTTCATCTCGGCCGACTTTCCGCCGAGCATGAAGGCGCACGGCAGCATGAAGCCGCTCACCGCGCAGAAGCTCACCGCCGAGGTCACGCGCATGCTGGCGCAATCGCTGATGAACGCCGGCCAGCGCGAGGAGTTCGAGCGCGAGATGGAGTGCAACTTCGCGATCAGCATCCCCGGCGTGTCGCGCTTCCGGGTCAATGTGTATGTGCAGCAGCAGTCGGTGGGCATGGTCATCCGCACCATCGCGTCGGAGATTCCGAACTTCGAGAAGCTGAAGCTGCCCGAGATCCTCAAAGACGTGGTGATGACCAAGCGCGGCCTGGTGCTGGTGGTGGGCGCCACCGGCTCGGGCAAGTCGACCACGCTGGCCGCGATGATCGACCATCGCAACCGCAGCTCGGGCGGCCACATCATCACGGTGGAGGACCCGGTGGAATACGTGCACCCGCCGCGCATGTCATTGGTCACGCACCGCGAGGTGGGGGTCGATACCAAGTCGTGGCACAACGCGCTGAAGAACACACTGCGCCAGGCGCCCGATGTCATCCTCATCGGCGAGATCCGCGATACCGAGACGATGGAGCATGCCATCGCCTTCGCCGAAACCGGCCACCTCTGCCTGGGCACGCTGCACGCCAACAGCGCGAGCCAGACCATCGAGCGCATCGTCAACTTCTTTTCCGAAGAGCGGCGCACGCAGCTGCTGATGGACCTGTCGGCCAACCTGCGCGCCATCGTGTCGCAGCGGCTGGTGCGGCGCGAAGACGGCAACGGCCGCGCCGCGGCCATCGAGATCCTGCTCAACACGCCCACCATCTCCGAGAAGATCGTGACCGGCCAGTTCGGCGAGATCAAAGGGATCATGTCGCGCTCGCGCGAGCTGGGCATGCGCACCTTCGACTGGGCGCTGTTCGAGCTCTACAACCAGGGCATCATCAATTTCGACGAGGCGCTGCGCAACGCCGATTCGGCCAACGAGCTGCGCTTGCAGATCAAGCTGAAGAGCGAGCGCGGCGAACCGCCCTCATCCGCCTTCATGTCGCTGGCGCTCGAAGAAGAGGAACCCGCGCCCACCGAGGAAGAGCTGGCCGAGCAGCGCCACCAGGAGCTGCAGCGCCAGCAAGAGAACCGCAAGCGCTACGAAGAGGCCGAGCTGGAGAAGCTGCGCGAGAAGAAGCGGCTCGCCGAGCTGCAGGCGGCGCAGGCGCAGAAGAAGCCAGGGGCTTAGCAGCCGTTGTTGACGCCGCTGCAGCGCGATCGCTAATATCGCGGCCTCCTTCCTCCTGCCCGAGAGACCGATGCGGCTGTAAGCCTTTCCACCGAACACGTTCCACGCCCTGCTTGTTGTTGCGGCGTGGCATGCCTGCTTCACGGAAAGAGAGCTTGCAATGCCCTCGTTGTCTACGGGCCGCGCCGCCACCGGCGCGCCCTCTTCTCCCTTTGTTTCTTCCGGCGCTTTCGCCTTCAGGCTGCAAGACGCGCAGTGGCTGCTGCCTGATGGCAAGCCGCTGTGGTCTGAAGCGATCACCCTCACCATCGGCCGCGAGCGGCTCGGCATCGTCGGGCGCAACGGCGTCGGCAAGAGCCTGCTGGTGCACCTGCTCAGCGGGAGGCTCGAAGCGAGCAGCGGCACGGTCGAGCACGCCGGCCGCGTGCATGTGCTGGCGCCGGCCATGCCGCCGCAGGGCCACCAGAGCGTCGGCGAATTGATGGGGCTGGGCGAGCTGCTCGTCGCCTCCCGCCGACTCGCCGCCGGGCTGGCCACGCCCGAAGACCTGCTGCGGGCCGATGGCCACTGGGACCTGCCCGCGCGCATCGCGCAGGCACTCGCCGATGCCGGCCTGCCCGGCCTGCAGCCCGACGACCCGGTCGACCACCTGAGCGGCGGCGAGCGCATGCGCGTGGCGCTGGCCGGCGCTATGGCGGCCAACGCCGACAGCGTGATCCTCGACGAACCGAGCAACCACCTCGATGCCGACGCACGCACCTGGCTGCAGCGCTGGCTGCTGGCCACGCGGCGCACCGTGGTGCTGGTGAGCCACGACCGGCAGCTGCTGCGGACGGTCGATCGCATCGCCGAGCTCAGCCCGGCCGGGCTGGCGCTGTATGGCGGCGACTATGTGCTCTACCAGGAGCAGAAGAGCGCCGAATCCGCCGCGGCCGAAGCGGCGCTCGCCCGTGCCCGCCATGAGCGCGATGCCACGCTCGAGAAGCTCAAGCGCGAGCACGATGCCCACCAGCAGCGGCAGGCGCGCGGCCGGCGCAATGCGCGCACCGCCAACCTGCCGGGGATGGTGATCAACGGCATGCGCGAGCAGGCCGAGGCGACGAGCAGGCGACTGGTGCAGCGCCATGCGGGCAAGCGCCTGTCGCTCGATGCTTCGGTGCGCGAAGCCGCCGCGCGAGTGGATCAGGTGCCGGCCATCTTCATGGCGCTGCCGGCGAGCCGCGTGCCGGCGGGCAAGGCGGTGCTGCACCTGGAGAGGCTGCGCCTGCCGTATGTGGGCGGCGCGCCGATCGATGCCACGCTGACCGGCCCGGTGCGGGTGGCGCTCACCGGCCCCAACGGCTGCGGCAAGAGCACGCTGCTGCGTGTGATCGCCGGCCGGCTCGCGCCTCGAGCCGGCGAAGCAGCCGCGCTGGTACCCACCGCAGCCCTCGACCAGGACGGCGGCGATGCGTTGCCGCCGGACACCTCGCTGCTCGAGCGCTTGCACGCGCTCAGATGCCCGTTGCCCGACAGCGAGCTGCGCATGCGGCTCGCGCAGCTGAGGCTGGATGCCACCCGCGTGCTGCTGCCGATGCGGCTGCTCAGCGCAGGCGAGCGCCTGAAGGCCGCGCTGGCCTGCGCGCTATGGCAGGCCGAGCCCGCGCGCCTGCTGCTGCTCGACGAGCCGACCAACCACCTCGATCTCGACAGCACGCTCGAACTCCAGAGCGCGCTGCAGGGCTTCGAGGGCGCCCTCATCGTGTCGTCGCACGACGAGGACTTCATCGAGGCGATCAGGCCCACGCACCGGTGGGCCTGGCCTTACTTGCCGGGCACCAGCGGCACCATCGTGTAGCTCGGGCCATCGCCTTCCGGAAAGCGCATCACCAAGGCGTACTGCATCTTGAAGCCGCATTGGGTCACGGTCCAGAGCTCGCGCACGAGGCGCAGTTCCTTCCCCGTCTTGGGGTCGGTCACCGGCGTGAGCTTCCAGTCGGCCGGCGGCGGCGCCACGGACACCTGCTCGATGCTGCCGCAACTGGCGTGGCGCGTGGCGGCGTCCTGCACGCCATGCAGGATCTTCACGCGCTGCTCGTTGGTGGCGCCCGATGCCGAGGCAAAGGGCACGGTGGCCAGGTCGGCCGTGGCGGCGCGACCCGCGCCGTTGAGGGCGCGCAGCGCCACCCAGGGGTCGGGCGCGGCATCTTCCAGGCGCCACACATGCTCGATCAGCGCAGTGCCGGGCACGGCGCCGCCGGCCGAGTCGCGTGCCGGGGTGAATTTGCAGAGCGACAGGCCATCGACCGCGGCGGCATCCAGCCGCGGATGTCCGCTGGAGCGCGCGACCGCGGTCTGCGTGACGTTGCCCTTTTCGTCGACCGTGAGGCGGACCACCGTGGTGCCGGTTTCCTTGTCGCGCACGGAGGCCAGCGGGTATTCGGGGCGGTAGCAGCTGCCGCGGATCATCTTCGGCTTCCAGCCATCGGGCTGCGGGGCCGAGGCGGCGGTGGACGGCACCACCAGGCCTTCGGCGGCGGCCGGGCCGGCGAGCGCGGAGAGTGCTCCGAGGGCAAGCGGGAGCGCGAGGCTTCGGAGCGGCATCACAGCGGGCCTCCGAAGTTGTAGTTGGTCTCCGGCCGGTTGATGGTGGCGGCGTGGCGGAAGATGTCGTCGCGCACCGGCGGCGTGCTGGCGCCGTTGGACTTGATGTAGGGCGCCAGGTCGTCGAGCACCGATTGGGCGCGCATCAGCCACACGCCCTCGGGCAGCGGCTCCTTGAACATGGCCACCACCGCATCGGTGTGCCAGGTGGTGACGGTGTGGCCCGGCACGTAGATGGGGATGTAGGTCACGCCGCCGCTGCGGGTCTTGATCATGCGCGGGCCTTGCGGCGCCAGGCTCAGCGGCTCGCCGGGCTTCTGGATCGTGAAGTGGGTGAAGCCCTTTTCCTTCGTGAGCTCGGCGCAGCGGTAGATCCAGAAGTTCCAGACCCGGTCTTTCGAGGCATAGCCGTTGCCGTCGAACTTGACGCGGTAGTGCGTGTCGTCGAGCTTTTCGTCCTTGTAGCCGCCGCCCAGCGTGTTGGGGCCATAACCCGTGGCGCACGAAGCCACGGCCAGCGCGGCGCCGAGGGCCAGCGCCGTGTGCAGTCGAATCATCGTTGTCCTCCTTCTCCAGGAGGGGCGGATTTTGATGCAGGCGCCGGGCCGGTTGTCTCCCCAGATCGAGGGCTCAGCGCCCGGCGCTCACGCCTTCATAGGCCGCCTGCAGCACGCCGATGTCGAGCTTGATCATGGTCATCATCGCGTCGCTGGCGCGCTTGGCGCGGGTCTTGTCGGGGTCGCTCATCATCGCGCTCAGCACGGTGGGCGTGATCTGCCAGCTCAGGCCGAAGCGGTCCTTCAGCCAGCCGCAGGCCTCGGGCTGGCCGCCATCGGCCAGCAGCGCGTTCCAGTAGCGGTCGATCTCTTCCTGCGTGTCGCAATTGACGACGAACGACACCGCATGGTTGAAAGGGTCGTGCTGGCCCGCGGTCATCGCGACGAAGGTCTGGCCGAAGAGCTGGAACTCCACCACCTTCACCGAGCCCGGCGGGCCGCTGGGCGATTCGCTGTGCAGCGCGGTCACGCGCAGGATGCGTGAGTCGGGAAAGATGCCGGTGTAGAAGGCGGCGGCTTCCTCGGCCTCTTTTGCGTACCAGAGAAACGGGGTGATCTTCTGCTGAATCGGCATGGTGCATCTCCTGTCGAAGGGGAAAGAAGGCGACGCATCATGCGCCGCCTTCTTCACGACGAATCAGGATGCCCCTGATCGACATGCCGTCATGAAAATCACGCGTTGACGGTGGCCATGCCCACTGCCGGGTAGCGGTCGCCCTTCACGCCGCGCCGGGCCACAACATCGTCCAGGCGCTGCTGCTCCTCGGCGCTGAGCGTGATGCTGGCGGCACCGGCGTTCTCTTCGAGCCGGCCGATGCTGCGCGTGCCGGGAATCGGCACGATCTGCTCGCCGCGGCCCAGCAGCCAGGCCAGCGCCAGTTGGGCCGGCGTGCAGCCGCGCTGCTGGGCGATGGCCTTCACCTCCTCCACCAGCGCCAGGTTGGCCTCGAGGTTGCCATCCTGGAAGCGCGGGTTGTTGCGCCGCCAGTCGTTGGGCGCCAGCTGCTCGGTGCTCTTGATCGCACCGGTGAGGAAGCCGCGGCCCAGCGGGCTGTAGGGCACGAAGCCGATGCCCAGCTCGCGGCAGGTGGGCAGCACCTCGGCCTCCATGTCGCGGGTCCACAGCGAATATTCGCTTTGGAGGGCCGAGATGGGGTGCACCTTGTGCGCGCGGCGGATGGTGTCGGCCGAGGCTTCCGACAGGCCCAGGTACTTCACCTTGCCGGCCTTCACCAGCTCGGCCATGGCGCCCACCGTTTCCTCGATCGGCACGGTGCGGTCGACGCGGTGCTGGTAGTAGAGGTCGATCTGCTCCACGCCCAGGCGCTGCAGGCTGGCATCGCAGGCGCTGCGCACATACTCGGGCCGGCCGTTGATGCCGAGCATGGCGCCATCGGGTGCGCGCACGTTGCCGAACTTGGTGGCGATCACGATCTCGTTGCGGCGCGTGGCCAGCACCTTGGCCAGCAGCTTCTCGTTGGCGCCCACGCCATACATGTCGGCGGTGTCGAGAAAGTTCATGCCGATGTCGATGGCGCGGTTCAACACCGCGAGCGAGGTGGCCTCGTCGGCCGGGCCGTAGAAGTCCGACATGCCCATGCAGCCGAGGCCGATAGCCGAGACCTCCAGGCCCTGGGTGCCGAGGCGGCGGCGCGGGAGGGGGGTGCGTGCGTTGTTCGTCATGTGCTGCTCCTTGTGGTGGGGTGGTTGGTTGACAGTGCCGTCAGCGTAAGAGCGGCCCCGCCCTGCCCGTTAGCCCGAAGCTCGGCGATCCTTGCACGATCCTCCAGACCGGCTTCGCGCGGCCTGCAGCGAGCCGCGACACGTCGCAGAATCGGCAGCCATGACGGAACACGTTTCTCCAGAGGTGCGCCCGGATCCGCTGGCCGAACTGGTCGAGCTGGTGCAGCACCACGCGCCCACCGACGGCTTGCACGAAACAGCGATCGCGCCGCTGCAGCTCATTCGCGCCAGCGCGCCGGCGCAGCCCATCCCCGCGGTCTACGAGCCGGGGCTGGTGGTGGTGGTCCAGGGCCGCAAGCACGCCTTCCTGGGCGATGACCTGATCGCCTACGACCCGCTGCACTACCTGATGGTCTCGGTGACGATGATCCCCAAGGCCCACGTGGTGGAGGCCAGCCCCGAGAAGCCCTACCTGTGCATCCGGCTCAACATCAACCCGCAGGAGATGGGCAGCCTGCTGCTCGAGCAGCCCGCCGCGGCGCCCTCGGCCACGCCGCTGCGCGGACTGAACGTGGCGCGCGTGCCCTTCGAGCTGCTGGATGCCATGACCCGGCTGCTGCGCCTGCTGCGCACGCCCGAGCACCTGCCGCCGCTGGCACCGCTGGCGCTGCGCGAGATCCACTACCGCGTGCTCACCGGCGAGCTCGGCGCGCGCTTCCGCGCGATGGCGGTGGGCGACAGCCATGCCCGCCGCATCGCCACCGCGATCGACTGGATCAAGCGCCGCTATGCCGAACCGATGCGCATCGAAGACCTGGCCGAGGCCACGCACATGAGCGCCTCCAACCTGCACCAGCATTTCAAGCAGGTCACCTCGATGTCGCCGCTGCAGTTCCAGAAGCACCTGCGCCTGCACCATGCGCGGCGCCTGATGCTCACCGAGGGTCTGGATGCAGCCGGCGCCGGGCATCGCGTGGGCTACGAGAGCCCGTCGCAGTTCAGCCGCGAATACCGGCGCATGTTCGGCGCGCCGCCGCGGGCGGAGATCGAGCAGTTGCGGCAGGCGGCGCAGGCCTGAGCCTGCGTCTGCCTCGGCGCGTCAGGCGACAGCGCTGCCGGCCTCCAGCCGGAACACGGCCACCGTTTCCACGAGCCTGTGAGCCTGGTGCTTCAGGCTTTCGGCGGCGGCTGCGCTCTGCTCGACCAGGGCCGCGTTCTGCTGTGTCACCTGGTCGAGCTGACCCACCGCATCGTTGACCTGGCCGATGCCGGCCGTCTGCTCCACGGTGGCGCCGGTGATCTCGGAGATGAGCTGGTTCACGCGCTGCACCTGGGCGACGATGTCCTGCATGGTCTGGCCGGCCTCGCCCACCAGCCGCGCGCCCGATTCCACGGTGGTGGCGCTGGCGCCGATCAGGCTCTTGATTTCCTTGGCCGCCGCGGCGCAGCGCTGGGCCAGGCTGCGCACTTCGCCCGCCACCACCGCGAAGCCGCGCCCCTGCTCGCCGGCGCGTGCGGCTTCCACCGCTGCGTTGAGCGAGAGGATGTTGGTCTGGAACGCGATGCCGTCGATCACGCCGATGATGTCGCTGATGCGGTTGGAGCTGTGCGTGATCTCCTCCATGGTCTGCACCACGCGGTCGACCACCTCCCGCCCGCGCACGGCCACGTCGGACGCCGCCTGCGCCAGGTGGGTGGCCTGCTGCGCGGTGTCGGCGTTGTTGCGCACCGTGCTCGCCAGCTGTTCCATCGAGGCGGCCGTCTGCTGCAGGTTGGAGGCCTGCTCCTCCGTGCGCTGCGACAGGTCGGCATTGCCGGTGGCGATCTGCGTGGCGCCGGTGGCAATGGAGTCGCTGCCGGAGCGGATGTCGGACACCACCGCGGCCAGGCGCTGCTGCATGCCGCGCATCGCGGCGAGCAGGCTGCGCTCGTCGCCCGCACGCAGCGCGATGTCCACGCTCAGGTCGCCCTGGGCGATGCGGCGCACCGCCGCCGCGGCATCGTGCGGCTCGCCGCCCAGCTCGAGCATGATGGAGCGCGTGGTCCACAGGCCCAGGCCGATGGCCCCGAGCATCGCCAGGCCGACGCCGATGGCGATCACGTTGCGGTTGAGGGCCCGCAACTCGTCGGCCGCGGCCACACGCACCACCAGCAGGTCGCGCTCGGCCTTGTCGAAATCGTGCGCCACGCTCTTGAAGGCGTCCATCGCGGCCTTGTCCTGGCCCGTGCCGAACTGGGCCATCAGCGCATCGGTTTGGGCGCGCCCGGCGGCCACATCCTGGCGCAGCCGCTGCAGGCTTTCGGACACGGCGATGAACTGGGCCGCATGCTGCTGCATCGTCTCGAGCCGCGCTTGTTGCGCGGGGTTGTCGGCAGTGAGCTCCTTGGCGTGCTTCCATGTCTGCTGGAAGCCGTCCTTGCCGATGCGCCAGGGCTCGAGGAAGCGGTCTTCGCCGGTCAGCAAGTAGCCGCGCGAGCCCGTCTGCATGTTCACCATGTTGGCCAGCATCTGCTGCGCTTGTTCGAGCACCTCGTAGGTGTGGGTGTTCCAGCGGTCGGCTTCGGCAAGGCGCGCACCGGTATAGAGGCCGGTGGCGCCGATGCCGACGAGCACCGCGATGACCGCTCCGAAGGAGAGCAACAGGCGCTTGGCCACGCTCAGGTGGGATCTGGACTTCTGCATGGACGATCTCCAGGTTGACAGCCGGTTATCGGATCATTTCCGTCAACTCTAAGCATCGTTTTTATCATTTTTCTCAAAAATAAACTGAGAAATCTGCCCCATATCTGGAGAACGGTTCAAACTGCTGCCGTCGGCACGTGGAATGCCGCGCTCCGTGCCAGGCGCCCAGACGACGCGACATGCCGAACACCCCTTTGCTTTATCGCGCGGTCTACTTCAGCACCGCGGCTCGCCCGTTGAGCCCCGCCGAGGTCCACGGGCTCGCCACCAATGCGAGCCGTGCGAACTGGCGCGACGGGGTGACCGGCTCGCTGATCTTCACCGGCGGGCATTTCGCGCAGTGGCTGGAAGGCGCGCACGACCAGGTGCTGGCGCTGCTGGACAGGATCGGCTCCGACCCCCGCCACACGGAGATGAAGCTGGTGCACGAGAGGCCGGTCGAGCGCCGGCAGTTTGCGCAATGGGGCATGCGCTACGTCTACAACCTCGACCTGGACGACCTGCTCGACGAGGCCCACCGGCTCGAAAGCGGCCCCGTACTGCAGGATGTGCTGCGAAGAATCTTCCTCGACACGCAGCTCGATGATCTGAACCCGTCGATATGACGCATTCATCGGCGGCCCCTGCGTTACACTCGCTCGCTTGTCAGGAGAGAGTTCCACACGGAGCCGCCGAAGGCGCAGGGCCACCCCCGAACGCTCAGGCAAAAGGACTGGCAAGACGCTGCGGACTCGCGGCGTACCTCACTGGAGAGAGATGGGTCTTGAGCCCGTCCACCGAAGGGGCAAGCGGAAACACCGGCCACACCGGATCCGTCAATCTCTCAGGTAAAGCGGACAGCGAGGGCACCCATCACATGTCGGGATGGGAACCAATGCCCTCGGAGACCACGGATGTCCGCCACTGAACAAGCCCTGCTGAAAACCCCGCTCCACGCACTGCACATCGAACTCGGCGCCAAGATGGTGCCCTTTGCCGGCTACGACATGCCGGTGAACTACCCCGGCGGCATCATCGCCGAGCACAAGCAGTGCCGCGAATCGGCCGCGCTGTTCGACGTGTCCCACATGGGCCAGTTGCGCCTGATCGGCGACGATGCGGCCGCCGCCCTCGAAACCCTGGTACCGGTCGACGTGGTCGACCTCGCAGTGGGCAAGCAGCGCTACGCGTTCTTCACCAACAGCAACGGCGGCGTCCTCGACGACCTGATGATCACGCGCCGTGAAAACGACCTGTTCGTGGTCGTCAACGCCGCCTGCAAAGAGGCCGACACCAAGCACCTGATCACCCACATCGGCCACCGCTGCACGCTGCAGCCGCTGCCCGACCGCGCGCTGCTCGCGCTGCAGGGCCCCAAGGCAGTGGACGCGCTCTCGCGCCTGAACGCCGGCGTGGCCAAGCTCACCTTCATGACCGGCGGCACCTTCGTGCTGGCCGATGCCGAATGCTTCGTCACCCGCTCGGGCTACACCGGCGAAGACGGCTTCGAGATCTCGGTGCCCGAGACGCATGCGGTGGCACTGGCACGCGAACTGCTGGCCTGCCCAGAGGTGAAACCCGCCGGCCTGGGCGCGCGCGACACGCTGCGCCTGGAAGCGGGCCTGTGCCTCTATGGCCATGACATCAACGAGACCACCACCCCCGTGGAAGCCGCACTCACCTGGGCGATCCAGAAGGTGCGCCGCCCCGGCGGCGCGCGCGCGGGCCACTACCCGGGCGCCTCGGTCATCGAGGCGCAGCTGGCCGGCGGCGCGATGATGAAGCGCGTGGGCCTCGTCGGCCTCGAGCGCATGCCGGTGCGCGAAGGCGCGCAGCTGTTCGATGCCCACGGCCACAAGCTCGGCCACGTGACCAGCGGCACGCTGGCACCGGGCGTCAACCAACCCATCGCGATGGCCTACCTGGCCGCCAATCATGCGCAGGCCAGCCACGAGGTCTACGCCGAAGTGCGCGGCAAGCGCTACCCGATGCGGGTGGCACCCATGCCCTTCTCGCCCCACCGTTACCACCGCGGCTGATGCCGCCCTTCCAGCCACAGAAACCCACCAGGAGCGACCGATGACGACCAAGTACACCGAAGAACACGAGTGGATCAACATCGAAGACCACGAGGCCGCGATCGTCGGCATCACCCACCACGCTCAGGACGCGCTGGGCGACGTGGTGTTCGTCGACCTGCCCGAGGTCGGCAAGACCTACAAGAAGGGCGAAGTGGCCGGCGTCGTCGAATCGGTGAAGGCCGCGGCCGACATCTACATGCCGGTGTCCGGCGAGGTGGTCGAGGTGAACGAGGCGCTGCGCGCCGATCCGTCGCTGGCCAACAGCGATCCGCTGGGCAACGGCTGGTTCTTCAAGGTCCACGTCAACAACATGGCCGAGTTCGACGACCTGATGGACCCGCCCGCCTACGACGCGCTGCTCAAGACCCTTTGATCCTCTACGCCTGCTGATCGCCACGCCATGCTGATGTCCGCCTTGAAGCCCCTGGGTGAACTCGAGAACCCGTCTGAATTCGTCGCTCGCCACATCGGGCCCGAGGCGCATGACGAACGCCACATGCTCAGCGTGATCGGCGCCGCCTCGCGCCGCGCGCTGATCGACGCGATCGTGCCGCAGGCCATCAAGCGCGCGGCCGCGATGGCGCTGCCCGCGCCGCTCACCGAGGCGCAGGCCTTGGCCGAGCTGAAGGCCGTGGCGCAGCAGAACAAGGTGCTCAAGAGCTTCATCGGCCAGGGCTACCACGGCACCATCACGCCGGGCGTCATCCTGCGCAACGTGCTGGAGAACCCGGCCTGGTACACCGCCTACACGCCCTACCAGGCCGAGATCAGCCAGGGCCGCATGGAGGCGCTGGTCAATTTCCAGACCATGGTGACCGACCTCACCGGCATGGCGATCGCCAATGCGTCGATGCTCGACGAAGCCACCTCGGCCGCCGAGGCGATGACGCTGGCGCTGCGCGTGGGCAAGAGCAAGAGCCTGAGCTTCTTCGTGGCCGACGACGTGCTGCCGCAGACGCTGGAAGTGGTGAACACCCGCGCCAGGCCGCTGGGCATCACCGTGGTGGTGGGCAAGGCCGAAGACGCGGCGCAAGGCGACCATTTCGCGGTGCTGCTGCAGTACCCCGGCGTGTCGGGCCGCGTGCGCGAACTGAAGCCGCTGATCGATGCGGTGCATGCCAAGGGCGGCCTGGCCATCGTGGCGGCCGACCTGCTGGCGCTCACGCTGCTCACCTCGCCGGGCGAGCAAGGCGCCGACATCGTCGTGGGCACCACGCAGCGCTTCGGCATGCCGATGGGCAACGGCGGCCCGCATGCCGCCTACATGGCGACCAAGGATGAATTCAAGCGCTCGATGCCCGGCCGCCTGGTCGGCGTGAGCATCGACAGCCACGGCAACAAGGCCTATCGCCTCGCGCTGCAAACCCGCGAGCAGCACATCCGCCGCGAGAAGGCCACCTCCAACATCTGCACGGCGCAGGTGCTGCCGGCCGTGGTGGCCAGCATGTATGCCGTGTACCACGGCCCCGAAGGCCTGAAGCGCATCGCGCGCCGCGTGGCCAGCTACACCGCGATCCTGGCCGAAGGCTTGAAGTCCATGGGCTTCACGCTCGAGCATGAAGAAGCCTTCGACACGCTCGAGGTGCACACCGGCGTGCGCACCGATGAGCTGCTGGCCAGCGCCATCGCCGCCGGCATGAACCTGCGCCATGCCAGCAAGGGCAGCCTCGGCATCACGCTCGACGAATCCACCACCCGCGCCGACATCGAGGCGCTGTGGCGCGTGTTCGCCGGCGGCCAGGCGGTGCCCGGCTTCGACCGCTTCGAGAAAGGCATCGCGCCGCTGTACCCCAGCGCGCTGGAGCGTCGCAGCGAATTCCTCACGCACCCGGTGTTCAACGCGCACCACAGCGAGACCGAGATGCTGCGCTACCTGCGCAGCCTGGCCGATAAAGATCTGGCGCTCGACCGCACGATGATCCCGCTGGGCTCCTGCACGATGAAGCTCAACGCCACCAGCGAGATGATCCCCATCACCTGGCCCGAGTTCGCCCACGTGCACCCCTTCGCGCCGCGCGACCAGCTCAAGGGCTACGAGTTGCTGAACGAGCAGCTGTGCGCCTGGCTGAGCCAAGCCACCGGCTATGCCGGCGTGAGCCTGCAGCCCAATGCCGGCTCGCAGGGCGAATACGCCGGCCTGCTGGTGATCAAGGCCTGGAACGAGGCGCGCGGCCAGGGCCATCGCAACATCGTGCTGATCCCCGAATCGGCCCATGGCACCAACCCCGCCAGCGCGATGATGGTGGGCATGACGGTCGTCGTGACCAAGTGCGATGCCGACGGCAACGTCGACTTCGGCGACCTCAAGGCCAAGTGCGAGCAGCACAGCGCCAACCTGGCCGCGGTGATGATCACCTACCCCTCCACGCACGGCGTGTTCGAGGACCACGTGAAAGACCTGTGCGAGGTCGTGCACCAGCACGGCGGCCGCGTGTATGTCGACGGCGCCAACATGAACGCGCTGGTCGGCGTGGCCGCACCGGGCGAGTTCGGCGGCGACGTGAGCCACCTCAACCTGCACAAGACCTTCTGCATTCCGCACGGCGGCGGCGGCCCGGGCGTGGGCCCTGTCGCCGTGGTCGAAGACCTCAAGCCCTACCTGCCCGGCCACCGCACCGCCGGCATCGGCGCCGAAACGCAGATCGGGGCAGTGAGCGCCGCGCCGCTGGGCAACGCGGCCGTGCTGCCGATCAGCTGGATGTACTGCCGCATGATGGGCGCCGAAGGCCTGAAGCAGGCCACCGAGACCGCCATCCTCTCGGCCAACTACATCGCGGCGCGGCTGAACGAGCACTTCCCGGTGCTCTACAGCGGCGACGTGGCCGGCCTCAAGGGCGGCGGCGTGGCGCACGAGTGCATCCTCGACCTGCGCCCGCTGAAGGATGCCACCGGCATCAGCGCCGAAGACGTGGCCAAGCGCCTGATCGACTACGGCTTCCATGCGCCGACGCTGAGCTTCCCGGTGCCGGGCACGCTGATGGTGGAACCCACCGAGAGCGAGCCGCTGGTCGAGCTCGACCGCTTCTGCGACGCGATGATCCAGATCCGCGACGAGATGCGAAAGGTCGAACAAGGCACCTGGCCCAAGGACGACAACCCGCTGAAGAACGCGCCGCACACCGCCGAGTCGCTGCTCAAGGCCGAATGGCCCCACGCCTACTCGCGCGAGGAAGCCGCCTATCCGGTGGCCAGCCTGCGCAAGAGCAAGTACTGGGTGCCGGTGGGCCGGGTGGACAACGTCTACGGCGACCGCAACCTGTTCTGCGCCTGCATCCCGACCAGCGCCTACGAGTCCTGATCCGGTGGGCCGGCGCCTCGCGAAGATCGTCATGGCGCTGGCCTTCCTGGGTGCTCTCGGTGGCTGCATCGAGCGGCAGTTCTTCTACCCCGACCGCACCAGGTACACCACCCCGGCGCAATTCGGCCTGCAGTCGCAGGACGTGTGGATTCCCGGGCCCGACGGCAGCCGGCTGCACGGCTGGTGGATCCCGGCCCAGGGCCCGGCGCGCGGCACCGTGCTGCACCTGCACGGCAACGCGGCCAACATCAGCAACCACCTGCCGCTGGTGGCCTGGCTGCCATCGGCCGGTTTCAACCTGCTGACCTTCGACTACCGCGGCTACGGCGAATCCACCGGCGGCGGCGAGCCCACGCTCGATGGCGTGGTCGACGACAGCCTGGCCGCGCTGGCCTGGTTGCGCAAGGCGCCGGGCGTCGACCCGCAGCGACTCGTCGTGCTCGGCCAGAGCCTGGGCGGCGCGACCTCGCTGCGCACGGTGGCGCAGGATCCGGCCGGCGTGAAGCTGCTGATCGTCGACTGCGGCTTCAGCAGCTACCGCGGCATTGCGCGCGATGCCACGCAAGGCAGCTGGCTGCGCTGGGTGGCACCTGCCGCGCTGCTCGCGCTGCCCGGCCCCAAGGCCGACCCGATCGCCGCCGCCAAAGCCTTGAAGGTGCCGCTGCTGGTGATGCACAGCAGCGACGATGCCGTGGTGCCGATGGCACACGGCCGCGCGATTTATGCCGCCGCGCCCGAACCGAAGCAGTGGCTGGAAGTCCAACACACACAGCACGTCGACGGCCTCGCACACGAGGCCGTTCGGCAGCAAGTCATCGCGGCGATGCTACGAGCACTGCCGGCGAACTGAACCGGGAGACAACACCATGGCGGTATCCGCTTTCGACCTCTTCAAGATCGGCATCGGCCCGAGCAGCTCGCACACCGTGGGCCCGATGCGCGCCGCGCGCATGTTCGTGCTGCGGCTGCAGCACGAGGGCCTGCTCGAGAACACGGTGCGCGTGCAATGCTGGCTCTACGGCTCGCTGGGCGCCACCGGCAAGGGCCACGGCAGCGACAAGGCGGTGCTGCTGGGCCTGCTGGGTCATGAACCCGACACGGTGGACGTGGACCAAATCCCCGCCATGCTCGAAGGCCTGCGCGGCAGCGGCCGCATCAACCTGCTCGGCCAGCACGAGATCGCGTTCGACGAGGCGCAAGACCTGCTCTTCATGCGCCGCGAGACCCTGCCCTTCCATGCCAACGGCATGCGGCTGGCGGCCTACGACGCGGCCGGCGCCGAGCTGCTGAACAAGACCTACTACTCGGTGGGCGGCGGCTTCATCGTCAGCGAAGAGGTGGCGGCCGACGGCAGCAAGCAGAAGGCGATCGCGCCCGACACCACGGTGCTGCCCTACCCCTTCCACAGCGGCGAGGAGCTGCTGGCACTGACGAAGCGCGAGGGCTGCAGCATCGCCGAGATCATGCGCCGCAACGAGCGCCACTGGCGCACCGATGAAGAGATCGACGCGGGCCTGCTGAAGATCTGGCGCGCGATGCAGGACTGCGTGGCCCGCGGCTGCCGCACCGAAGGCATCCTGCCGGGCGGCTTCAAGGTCAAGCGGCGCGCGGCCTCGCTGTACCGCGCGCTCACCAGCAACCCCGAGGCGGCGCTGAAGGATCCGCTGCAGGTGATGGACTGGGTCAACCTCTACGCACTGGCGGTCAACGAAGAGAACGCGGCCGGCGGCCGCGTGGTCACCGCGCCCACCAACGGCGCGGCCGGCATCGTGCCCGCGGTGCTGCACTACTACGCCCGCTTCATCCCCGGTGCGAGCGACAAGGGCGCGATCGACTTCCTGCTCACTGCCGCCGCCATCGGCATCCTCTACAAGGAGAACGCATCGATCTCCGGCGCCGAGGTGGGCTGCCAGGGCGAGGTGGGCGTGGCCTGCTCGATGGCCGCGGCCGCGCTGGCCGCCGTGATCGGCGGCACGCCCGAGCAGGTGGAAAACGCCGCCGAGATCGGCATGGAGCACCACCTCGGCCTCACCTGCGATCCGGTGGGCGGGCTGGTGCAGATCCCCTGCATCGAGCGCAATGCGATCGCCTCGGTGAAGGCGATCAACGCGGCCCGCATGGCGCTGCGCGGCGACGGCACGCACCATGTAAGCCTCGACAAGGTCATCAAGACCATGCGCGAGACCGGCGCCGACATGAAGGTCAAGTACAAGGAGACCGCGCGCGGCGGCCTCGCGGTGAACATCGTCGAGTGCTGAGTCAGCGGCCCAGCAGTCCGGCGATGGCGGGATCGAGCCCGCGCAGGAAAGCCTCCACCGCATCGGTGTAGGCCCCCGCCTCACCGAGCTTGAAGTTGATCTCGCCGTGCGAGTAGTCTTCTTCGAGCACCTGCGTGCGCATGCCCAGCGGCTGGGCCTTGCCGGCGAAGCGGCGGGCCTGGGCGCACGAGTCGTCGCGGCGCGACGAGCACACCTCGAGCATCGGCGCTCCGGCCTTCGTGAGCACGTGATACGGCGATGCGGCGCGCCAGTAGGCAGGGTCTTTGCCGAAGGCGGGGTCGTAGAGGCGCATGTGCCGGCCTTCCATGATCTGCACCACGTCGAAGGCGGCACTGTCGAGCGCGACGGTGCCGAGCCACGGCGCGGCGCCCTGCTCGGCCGCCAACGTGGGCGAGGCGGTGATCAGCGACACCAGGTGCGCGCCGGCAGAGTGGCCCATCAGCACGACCTTGGCCCGATCACCACCCCATTCGGCGGCCTTGGCCTGCACGGTGGCCAGGGCCTTGGCGACATCCTTCGCCTGGTCGAGCGGCAGCGTGCCGGGCAGCATGCGGTAGTTGGTGGACACGACGATGAAGCCCTTGGGCACCCAGCGCGCCACCTTGTTCTCGACCACGCGGCCCATGCCCTTGTCGCCATGCTTCCAGCCGCCGCCGTGCACGAGGAAGATCACCGGCGCGCCCTGCGCCTGCTTCGGCGCATACACATCGAAGCGCTGCGCAGCATCGCTGCCATAGCTCAGGTCGCGCAGCACCCGCGTGCCTTCCGGCACCTTGGCCGCGCGGTCGGGCTGTGCGCCCTCGAGCTCCTCTTCCTGCTGCTGCGCGTGCCGTGCGGCCAGGCGGTCGCGCAGCAGGCCCGCACTGGCATCGATGCAGGTGCTGGCGGCCAGCGCCAGCAGCGCCGCCTGCATCATCTTCTTCTTGCAATACACGCTTCCCATCTCGACGTTCCCTCTCTCCGTATTCAATCCGGCCAGGCCACGCGGGCGACGAGGCCGCCGCCCTCGCGCGGCAGCAGCTCGAAGCGGGCGCCGTGCGCCCGGGCCACACGGTCGACGATCGCGAGCCCCAGGCCCGCGCCGGCCGGGCCGCCGCGCGCTTGGTCTCCGCGGGCGAACGGCTCCTTCAGCGACTCGGCCACGGCCGGGTCGATGCCCGGTCCGCGGTCCCGCACCTCCAGCCACAGCCCGTGGCCGTCATGCCCGGTGGCCAGCTCGATTGGCGGTTGGCCATGGCGCTGCGCATTGACCACCAGATTCAGCACCAGGCGCTCCACCGCCTGCCGTCGCAACGGCCGGCGCGGCACCTGGCCGAGCTGCAGCGACAACCCCTCGTGCGGACACAGCGCCAGCGCCTCTCCGACCAGTTCGTTGAGGTCGGCCTCGGCCGGCGCCTCCTGCACGCCGCCACTGGTGCGCGTGAAATCGAGGAACTGGCTCAGCAGCCGGTCCATGCCGTCGATGTTGCGGTTGAGGCTGGCGAGCAGCTCCGCATCGGCCTGGCCTTCGAGCATTTCGGAGGCCAGCCGCATCTTCGCCAGCGGCGTGCGCAGGTCATGCGACAGGCCGGCGAGCATCAGCGCGCGTTCCTCCTCGGTCTTCGCGAGGCTGGCAGCCATGTCGTTGAAGGCATGCGACACGGTGGCGATCTCGCTCGGCGCATCGGCATCCAGCGGCTGCGGCCGCTGCCCGCGGCCGAGCGCCGTGGCCGCCTGCACCAGGGCGTGCAGCGGCTGGTTGATGCGCCGCTGGATCAACCACGCGCCCAGCACCGCCAGCACCACGGTGGCCGCGCTGGCGGCGATCCACGCGCCGGAGAACTCATGCGCCGGCAGCAGGCCCGGCAGGTCGAGCCAGTACTGCTCGCCGCCGATGCCCACGCGCAGCGACAGCGAGCGATCGGCATCGCGCCGCCACTGCACCTCGCCGCCACGGCCGGCCAGTTGCTCGGACACCTGGCGCAGGAAGGCTTTTTCCAGCCGGGTCAGGCGCTCACCGCCGGCCTCATGGCCCGCGGCCGCGCTCTCCTGGCGGGCCTGGGCATTGAAGCGCTCGACGAACGCGCTGCGCTGCTCGGGCGGCAGGCCGCGCAGGCCCGCTTCCAGCGCCTGCAGGTTGCGCACCGTGGCCTCGGCCGCCACCTTCACCCGCGGCTTCATCACGAGCTGCCGGAACAGCACCGCATTGGCCACCTGCCCCAGCAGGATCAGCACGACGATCAACAGCAGGTTGCGGTTGAACAGCGTGCGCGGAACCAGCGCCATCAGCGGCCTCCGGCATCGCCCGCGGGTGGCTCGGGCACGAACACGTAGCCCACGCCCCACACGGTCTGGATCCAGCGCGGCGACGAGGGATCGTCCTCGATCGCGCGGCGCAGCCGCATCACCTGCGCATCGATGCTGCGGTCGGTGGCCTCATGGTCGCGGCCCTTGGCGAGCTCGATCAGCCGGTCGCGGCCGAGCGGCCGGTTGGGGTTCATCACCAGCGCCTGCAGCAGGTTGAATTCGCCGGTGGTCAGCTGCATCGGCTCGCCATCCTTCTCGAGGCGGCGCTGCGCGACGTGCAGCGTGTAAGGGCCGAAGCGCACCGGCTCCTCGCCCAACGGCCCACCATGCGCACCCAGCATGCGCTGGCGCCTGACCATGGCCTGCAGCCGCGCCAGCAGCTCGCGCGGGTTGAAGGGCTTGGGCAGGTAGTCGTCGGCGCCCATCTCGAGGCCGATGATGCGGTCGACCGGATCGCCACGCGCGGTGAGCATCAGGATGGGCACCGTTTCGCCCTGCGCGCGCAGCCGGCGGCACAGCGACAGGCCGTCTTCGCCGGGCATCATCACGTCGAGCACCAGCACGTCGAAGCGTTCGCGCGCCAGCAGCTTCTCGGCCGCGGCGGCATCGGCCACCGCGCGGACGGTGAGGCCCTGTTCGCCGAGGTAGCGCTGCAGCAGGCCGCGCAGCTCGGCTTCGTCGTCGGCGATCAGGATGCGGGCGGTGTCGGTCATTGGCCGCGATCTTAGGCGGCGCCGACCGCGCTGCCACGGCCCGGCGGCGCGAATGATGACAAAGGATGACAAGCGCCTCATTCCGGTCATCGCTTGCCACGCCTGCACACCGGCCGCACACGCCTGCGGCCCCGGCCCTGGCCGATAGTCGCCCCCAACGCTGTCACCGGCGAACTCACAGGGGACCGACGATGATCGACTCGCTACGCCTTTCATCCGAGCGCCACGGCGCGGTGTGGCTGCTCTGCATGGGCGCCACGACCGTGCTGGCGCTGGCGGCCGCGGCATCGCTCAGCGGCTGCGGCGGCGGGGGTGATGCCGGTGCCACCGACACCGAGGCCACCAGCAGCGCCACGAACAGCACGAGCGCAGACACCTCGTCGCCGGCCGACACGCCCACGACCACGCCGACGCAAGGCCCCACGCTCGTGCAACGCGCGGCCGCCGCCCGGCAGACGGCCGAGACCAACGCCCACTGCGTGGCGGTGCAGCCCTTCCACTGGCAGATCGGCGACGCCAGCGGCCGGCTCGCCGGCGGCGGCGCCGGCACCAACCCGCCGACCGCACTCACCCGGATGAGCGTGGCCTCGGCCTCGAAGCTGGTCTATGGCGCCTACGTGGCCGAGCTGCGCGGCGGCCAGCTGAGCGCCGAAGACGTTCGCTTCCTCACCTTCACCAGCGGCTTCACCCAGTTCGACCTGTGCCTGCGTGACCAGACGGTGGCCGAATGCCAGTCGTACCAGGGCGCGCTGATCCACAACGGCGGCTATGTGCACGACAACGACGGCCTCTTCTACTACAGCGGCGGCCACATGCAGATGCATGCCACGCTGGTCGGCCTGGGCGCCGACGACAACGCCGCGCTGGCCCGCGAGGTCAACACGCGGCTGGGCCTGCCGGGCGGCATCGACTACGGGCAGCCGCAGCTGGCCGGCGGCGTGCAGACCACCGCCGAGAGCTACGGCCGCTTCCTGCAGCGCATCGTCGCCGGCCGGCTGAAGATCAACGCCCTGCTGGGCACGCACGCGGTCTGCACCAATCCCACCACCTGCGCCACCGCGGCCTCCACGCCGGTGCCCGCCAACGAAAGCTGGCACTACTCGATCGGCCACTGGGTGGAAGACGATCCGCAGGTGGGCGACGGCGCATTCAGCAGCCCCGGCGCCTTCGGCTTCTATCCATGGATCGACAAGGACAAGCTCTGGTGGGGCACGCTGGCCCGCGAGGACCACAGCGACAGCACCGTCGGCCAGGGCGCTCGCTCCACCTACTGCGGCCGCCAGATCCGTGCGGCCTGGCTCAGCGGCAGGCCGCGTTGAACCGTTTGCGTCTACCGAGCTGAGGCCCTCCCTGGTCAGCCGGTCTTCTGAATCGGTTCAGGATTTACCCTGAATCGATTCAGTTTTTTGCTTCGAAAGCGCTTCCAAAGCCTGGAGTCGCTGTAGTTTCACCCACGACACGCCAAGGTTGCTGGGCCCTCCTGCAGGGATCGCGGCGCAGACTCGCGCCCCGGTGGTTGCAATCAAAACGCAATCTACCTTTCGATCACATTACAGGAGACACAGGCAATGAAGTCATGGAAATGGGCCGGCATCGCGCTGGCCGTGGCCACCACCTTCGCGCACGCCGTCGACGCGCCGGGCGCACCGGGCGCCGCATCGGTGTGGGCACCGTCGGCCAAGTCGATGATCGGCACCTCGGCCAGCAGCACCTCGCGGGTGTATTTCACCGGCCATCGCGGCATCGTCACCGAGGTGTTCTACCCGGTGGTCGACACGGTGAACACGGTGGACCTGCAGTTCCTCGTGGGCGACACGGCGCGGACCTTCGTCGACGAAGAGAAGAGCCAGAGCTACACCGTGACCCGGCCCGACAGCAAGGCGCTGCTGTGGCAGGCGGTCACCACCAACAGCGGCCACAACTGGCGCCTGACCAAGCGCATCTTCACCGACCCCACCCGCAACAGCCTGATCCAGCGCGTGACCTTCGAGGCGTTGAATGGCAAGCTGGTGCGCGACTTCAACCTCTACCTGCTGCACAACCCGGCCATGGACAACTCGGGCGCCGGCGACACCTCGCACACGCTGGTGTCGGGCGGCCGCACGCTGCTGGTGGCCTCGCAGAACAGCCGCGCCTCGGCGCTGGGCATCACGCGCGCCTGGACACGCGCCTCCAACGGCTTCGTCGGCGTGAGCGACGGCTGGACCGACCTGCTCGGCGGCAGCGCCGACAAGAGCATGGACTGGACCTACGACAACGCCGCGGGCGGCAACGTGGCGCAGATGGGCTGGGTCGACTTCGGCGGCAGCACCGCCACCAGCATCAGCTTCGACGTGGTGCTGGGCTTCGGCACCACCGAAGGCGAGGCGATGACCGCCGCGGTGGGCACGCTGGGCGACAACCTCGGCACGCTGGAGACCACCTACAAGAGCGAGTGGAACACCTACGCCAACGGCCTCTCCACGCAGGGCGGCACGGCCGATGCGCAGTACTACCTCGCGGCGATGTCGCTGAAGGCCATCCAGGACAAATCCAACGGCGCGATGGTGGCCGGCCTGGGCACGCCCTGGGGCGAGACCAACGGCGACAGCAACAACGGCGGCTACCACCTGATCTGGGCGCGCGACCTGTTCAAGTTCGCCAACGCCCTCGTCACCGCCGGCGACACCGCCACCGCGAACAAGACGGTCGACTACCTGTTCAACGTGCAGATGCAGACCACCAGCTGCGGCACGGCCGAGTACAACGCCAGCGGCTGCCCGCAGGGCTATTCGCGCCCCGGCCGCTTCCCGCAGAACTCGTGGGTCTCGGGCTGGCAGTACTGGCAAGGCACGCAGATGGACGAGACGGCGATGCCGATCATCCTGGCCTGGCGCCTGAACCGCACCGACCTGTGGCCGAAGATCAAGCTGGCGGCCGATTTCCTCGCGGCCAACGGCCCGTGGACGCACCAGGAGCGCTGGGAGGAGAACAGCGGCTACTCGCCCTCGACCATCGCGGCCGAGATCGCCGGCCTGGTGTGCGCCGCCGAGATCGCCAAGGCCAACGGCGACACCGCCTCGGCCAAGAACTACCTCGCCAAGGCCGACTACTGGCAGCAGAACGTCAGCGCATGGACCTTCACCACGACCGGCTCGCTGGGCAACGGCCAGTACTTCATCCGCATCAACAACAACACCAACCCGAACGACGGCGGCACGCTGTCGGTGAAGAACGGCGGCGGCGACCATGACGAGCGCGGCGTGGTCGACGGCGGCTTCCTCGAGCTGGTGCGGCTGGGCGTGAAGCGGGCCAACGACAGCGCCATCCTCGAGACGCTGCCCGAGTACGACAGCGTGCTGAAGCAGACCATCACCGGCAAGGGCCCGGCCTGGTTCCGCTACAACTTCGACGGCTACGGCGAGAAGAACGACGGCTCCAATTTCGACGGCACCGGCCGCGGCAGGCTGTGGCCGATCTTCACCGCCGAGCGCGGCATGTACGAGATCGCCAAGGCCGGCAACGTCGGCAGCCAGGGCTCCAGCTACCTGACGGCGCTGCGCGCGTTCTCCACGCCCGAGGGCTTCGTGCCCGAGCAGGTGTGGAACAACACCGCGAGCATCACCGGCTGGCAGACCACCACGCCGGCAGGCTACACGCCGGGCACGCCGACCAAGTCGATGGCGCCGCTGTCGTGGGCGATGGGCGAGTACATCAACCTGATGGCCTCGATCGCGGCCAACAAGATCGTCGACGTGCCGGGCGCCGTGTGCAACCGCTACTCCAACTGCGTGGTGCCGCCCGGCGCCGGCCAGGCGCAGGTGAACGTCAACGTGACGGCGAGCACGGTGCCGGGGCAGTATGTCTACGTCACCGGCAACACCGCGGCGCTGGGCAACTGGGATCCGGGCCTGGCGATGCCGGTCGACCCACGCTCGTATCCGGTGTGGGTCAACTCACTGAACCTGCCGGCAGGCACCGCCATCCAGTACAAGTACATCCGCAAGAACGCCGACGGCAGCGTGACCTGGGAGAACCTGCCGGGCGGTGGCAACCGCAGCATGACGACGCCGGCCTCGGGCGGCAGCATCACGCTGAACGATAGCGTGACTTGGTGAACGTGGCGGCACCAATCAGGTGCCGGCACAAACCCCAAAACGGCGCGCCACGCACCGAACTGGTTCCGAGCGCGTTTCAAAGGGCCGCCCCAACGCGGCCCTTTTCTTGCTTGTTTTGGTGCATCGTTACCGGCCTCGGCGCCGACACGGTGCATCTTCTGCGCCATGTTGGCTCGCCGCAGGCCGGTTTCGCGTGTCCGCCAACCGACTCCCGACCCTTGCAGCCATCCATGGAACAGATCAAACAGGGCAGCGACGCCCTCTTCATCCTGCTCGGCGCCATCATGGTGCTTGCGATGCACGCCGGCTTCGCCTTCCTCGAGCTGGGCACCGTGCGCAAGAAGAACCAGGTCAATGCGCTGGTGAAGATCCTGGTCGACTTCGCGGTCTCGACCATCGCCTACTTCTTCGTCGGCTACACCGTGGCCTACGGCGTGCAGTTCTTCAGCGGCGCCGAGACGCTGGCGCAGAAGAACGGCTACGAGCTGGTGAAGTTCTTCTTCCTGCTGACCTTCGCCGCCGCCATTCCGGCCATCGTCTCGGGCGGCATCGCCGAGCGCGCCCGCTTCCATCCGCAGCTGCTCGCCACCGCGGTGATCGTCGGGCTGGTGTATCCGCTGTTCGAAGGCGTGGTGTGGAACCAGCGCTTCGGCATCCAGGCCTGGCTCAAGGCCGCCACCGGCGCCGAGATGCACGACTTCGCCGGCTCGGTGGTGGTGCACGCGCTGGGCGGCTGGATCGCGCTGCCGGCGGTGCTGCTGCTGGGCGCGCGCCACAACCGCTACCGCAAGGATGGCGCGATCTCGGCGCATCCGCCCTCCAGCATCCCCTTCCTCGCGCTGGGCGCCTGGATCCTCGCGGTGGGCTGGTTCGGCTTCAACGTGATGAGCGCGCAGACCATCGACAAGATCTCGGGCCTGGTGGCCGTGAACTCGCTGATGGCGATGGTGGGCGGCACGCTGGTCGCGGTGTTGATGGGCAAGAACGACCCGGGCTTCGCCTACAACGGCCCGCTCGCCGGGCTGGTGGCCGTGTGTGCCGGCTCCGACCTGATGCATCCGGTGGGCGCGCTGGTCACCGGCGGCGTGGCCGGCGCGATCTTCGTCGCGATGTTCACGCTGACGCAGAACCGCTGGAAGATCGACGACGTGCTCGGCGTGTGGCCGCTGCACGGGCTGTGCGGCGCCTGGGGCGGCATCGCTGCCGGCATCTTCGGGCTGAAGTCGCTCGGCGGCCTGGGCGGGGTGACGTTCGCAGCGCAGCTGCTCGGCACGCTGATGGGCGTGGCCTGGGCGCTGATCGGCGGCCTGGTGGTGTATGGCGTGATCCGCGCGCTGTTCGGCCTGCGCCTGTCACCCGAAGAAGAGTTCGACGGCGCCGACCTGAGCCTGCACCGCATCACCGCCACGCCCGAGCGCGAGGTGAACTGGTAGCCGGAGAAGAGTCGCAAGGTTTGCCGGGGAACGGGGCTTGCCGCCTGAAGTGGTGATGCAACCCGAGAGCAAAGGAGTCCCCGCCATGTCATTCACCCACAAACCACTAGCCCAGCAGGTCATCGTCATCACCGGCGCCTCCAGCGGCATCGGCCTGGCCACCGCCGAAGCCGCGGCGAAGGAACGCGCGCTCCTGGTGATCGCCGCGCGCAGCGACGACACGCTGCTCGAGATCGCGCAGCGGCTGCAGGCGCTGGGCAGCCCGCAGGCTGTTCCGGTGGTGGCCGACGTGGCCAGCCGCGCCGACCTGCAGCGCATCGCCGACGAGGCCATCAGCCGCTTCGGCCGCATCGACACCTGGATCAACGATGCGGGCCTGTCGATCTACGGCCGCCTCGACGAAGTGACCGAGGACGACTCCCGCCGCCTGTTCGACATCAACTTCTGGGGTGTGGTCAACGGCTCGCTGATCGCGCTGCCCTACCTGCGCCAGCACGGCGGCGCGCTGATCAACGTGGGCAGCGAGGTGTCCGACGCGGTGATTCCGCTGCAGGGCATGTACAGCGCCTCCAAGCATGCGGTGAAGGGCTTCACCGACGCGCTGCGGGTGGAGGTGGAAGACATCGACAAGGCGCCGGTCACGATCACGCTGATCCAGCCCACCGCGGTGGACACGCCCTTCCCGCAGCACGCCCGCAACTACATGGACCGCGAGCCCAAGCTGCCCACGCCGATGATCGAGCCCGAGAAGGTGGCCGAGGCCATCCTCAAGGCCGCCACCGAGGGCGGGCGCGACATCAAGGTGGGCAGCATGGCCAAGCTCAACACCGCGATGGCCAAGGTGGCGCCTTCGCTGGGCGACAAGATGTCGGCGATGCAGGCCGACCGCCAGCAGGAGGACGAGGCGCCGCTGCATCCCGAGGGCACGCTGCACCAGCCCGGCCGCGAAGGCCGCATCCACGGCCACGGCAGCCAGACCCGGCACTGAAATAAGGGGCAGCCACCGATCAGCAAGCGGGCGCGGAGCCGTTAAGCTCTGCGCCCATGAAATTGCTGCTCGCCGAAGACGACGCGATCCTCGCCGATGCCCTGAGCTCCAACCTGCGCCATGCCGGCTTCGAGGTGGAGGTGGCCGACAACGGCGCGGTGGCCGAATACCTGCTGCTGCGCCAGCCCTTCGATCTGGCCGTGCTCGACCTCGGGCTGCCGATGGTCGACGGCCTCACGGTGCTCAAGCGCGTGCGCGCGGCCAAGCCCACGCTGCCGGTGCTGGTGCTGACCGCGCTCGACGGGCTCGACAACCGCGTGGCAGGCCTCAACGCCGGGGCCGACGACTACCTCACCAAGCCCTTCGACTTCCCGGAGCTCGAGGCGCGCCTGCGGGCGCTGCTGCGCCGCTCGCGCGCCGCCAGCACCACCGCGCAGGAGATGGGCCGCCTCAACTTCGACCGCGACGCGCGCCGCGCCACGATCGACGGCGAGCCGGTGGAGCTGTCGCCGCGCGAATGGATGCTGCTCGACCTGCTGCTGACCCAGCGCGACAAGGTGGTCACCAAGGACCAGATCGCGCAGAGCTGGGCGGTCGACCGCAGCGAGGCCGGCGGGCCGGGCTCGATCGAGGTCTACATCCACCGGCTGCGGCGCAAGCTCGAATCGTCGGGCCTCGCGATCCGCACCGTGCGCGGCCTGGGCTACCTGCTCGAGGCCGAGGCCGCGCCGGCCGGCTGACCCGCCGTGGCGCTCGTCACCTCGCTGCAGCGGCTGTTCGGCGTGCTGCCGGCCACCCGCTCGCTGCACCGCCAGCTGCTGCTGTGGCTGCTGCTGCCGCAGCTGCTGCTGTGGATGGCGGCCGCCTTCGTCACCTACAACGTGGCCGAGCGCTACGCCAACCGAGCCATCGACGCCGGCCTGTCGCAGGCCACCCGCTCGCTGGCGCGGCAGGTCAAGCCGATCGGCAACGGCCTGTTCATCGACTTTCCCCGCGCGGCGCAGGACATCATCGAGGCCGACCCGAACGACCGGGTCTACTACATGGTGAGCTCGCCGCCGGGGCAGTTCATCCTCGGCAACCGCACGCTGCCGCCGCCGCCCGAAGCCTTGTCGGCCTCGCCGCGGCTGAACGAACCCTACTTCTACGACGGCCGGATGGAGTCGCCCGATCCGCCCGCGGCCAGCCGCCGCTCGGGCAGCGAGGCCGACAAGAAGATGCCGGTGCGCGTGTCGGCGATGTACGTGGCCTTCGGCGAGGAAGGCTCACCGCAGCAGACCCTGCTGGTGCAGATCGCGCGCGGCCGCGCCAGCCGCGAGGAGCTGGCGCGCAGCATCCTGGTCGACACCGCCCTGCCCTTGTCGGCGTTGATCGCGCTGACCTCGCTGATCGTCTGGGCCGGCATCCGCGCGGGCCTGCAGCCGCTGGCCCGGCTGCGCGGGCTGGTGGAAGACCGCGCCCCCAACGACCTGGCGCCGCTGGAGATCGAGGCCGCGCCGCAGGAGGTGCGCTCGCTAGCCAAGGCGCTGAACAGCCTGCTCGAGGCGGTGCGCCACAACGTGGTCGCGCAGAAGCGCTTCATCAGCGATGCCGCGCACCAGCTGCGCACGCCGTTGGCCGGCCTGAAGAGCCAGACCGAGCTCGCGCTGCAGGAAGCCAGCACGCCCGACAAGCTGCAGGATCCGGCCGCGCTGGCGTCGCTGGTCGGCCGGCTCAAGCGGGTGCATGAAAGCGCCACCCGCAGCGCCCACCTCGTGAACCAGCTGCTGACGCTGGCCCGCGCCGAGCCCGAGTCGGCCCCCGCCCAGGGCCGAGCCCGCTTCGACCTCTGCAAGCTCGCGCGCGAACTCACCGCCGAGATGGTGCCCAGGGCGCTGCATTCGGGCGTCGACCTCGGCTTCGACGACAGCGGCGACCCCGAGGTGATCGAGGTCGAAGGCACCGCGCTGCTGGTGCGCGAGGCGCTGTCGAACCTGATCGACAACGCGATCCGCTATGCCGGCAAGGGCGCCGAGGTGACCGTGCGCTGCGGCCGCACCGACGACGGCGGCGCCTTTGCCGACGTGATGGACAACGGCCCCGGCATTCCCGAGGCCGACCGCGAACGGGTGTTCGAGCGCTTCGTGCGCAACACCCACGAAGGCACCGGCTGCGGACTGGGCCTGGCCATCGTCAAGGAGGTGATCGAGCGCCACGGCGGCACCGTCTCGCTGCGGGCCGGCGGCGATGCGGCCCACCCTCGTGGCCTGGTGGCACGCATCCGCCTGCCGCTGCCCCGGACGAACGGGGCGCACGTTTCCGCGTGACATCCTCCACGTGAGGCGCAACCGTCGCACGACGGCCCTCACAAAGTGTTGCAAGCGTCCAGTAAGGTTGGGGCCTGTGTCCGCGGCACATGCCGTTTCGTTGTTTCGCGGGTCGCCCGTCGTTGGGTTTTCCGATGTCCGTCCCGCCCATGCATTCCTGCCGATCGCTCGTTCGCGCCCACGCCTGCCGCAGGAGATGCCTGTGCCGTTGAGCCTGTGGTGCTGGATCGCCGCCGCGTTCGCAGGTGCAGCCCTGTCGCTGCTCGCGGTGTTGCGGCTGCATGGCGGCTGGCGCCGTGCCCGTGCGCAAGCCCGGCAGGCCGCGCTGGCGCTGCATGACACCCACACCCGCATCGTCCGCGCCGAGCGCCAGGCGCAGCAGCACCGCGCCCTGACTCGCACGCTGGTGCAGAACGCGCCCTACAGCGTGATCGCCACCGACCGGCGCGGCCGCATCACGCACGTGAACCCGGCCGCGGAAAGCATGCTGGGCTATGGGGCCGGCGAGCTCATCGGCCGTGTGGCGGCGAATGCGCTGCAATTGCCCGGGGAACTGGCGAGCGCCGAAGCCGGTTCGCCCGAACCGCACGAATGGCTGCTGCGCCGCAAGGACGGCGCGCAGGTGCCGGTGCAGCTCTCGCTGATCGCGGTGCGCGACGATGGCGGACACCTCACCGGCTATGTCGCGATGGCGCACGACATCAGCGAGCGCAAGCGCGCCGAGGAGCACATCCTCCAGCTGGCGCACTACGACACCCTCACCGGCCTGCCCAACCGCGCGCTGGTGTCCGACCGGCTGACGATCGCGATCGAGCGCGCGCGGCGGCAGCAGACGCGCATCGGCGTGCTGCTGCTCGACCTCGACCACTTCAAGCACATCAACGACACGCTGGGCCACGATGTGGGCGACGGCGTGCTGCGCGTGGCCGCCCAGCGGCTGAAGGACGGCGTGCGCACCAGCGACACCGTGGCGCGCATGGGCGGCGACGAGTTCGTCGTGATGCTGAGCGACCTGCACAACCGGCTCGAGGCGGAGGCGGTGGCGCAGAAGCTGCTGCAGTCGTTTGCCGAGGCCATCCCCGCCGGAGACCGCACGCTGCGCGTGACGCCGAGCATCGGCATCGCGGTGTACCCCGACGACGGCATCGACCTGCCGCAGCTGCTGCAGTGCGCCGACCTCGCGATGTATGCCGCCAAGTCGAGCGGCCGCAATGCGGCGCGCACATTCCGGCCCGACATGAAGCAGGCCACGCACCACCGCGTGGAGCTCGAGGCCGACCTGCGCCTGGCGCTGGAGCGCGAGGAGCTGCACCTGTACTACCAGCCGCTGGTCTGCCTCACGCGCGGCAGCGTGATCCGGCTCGAGGCGCTGCTGCGCTGGCAGCATCCGCAGCGCGGCGCGGTGTCGCCGGTGGAGTTCATCCCGATCGCCGAGGAATGCGGGCTGATCCTGCGCATCGGCGAATGGGTGCTGCGGCGCGCCTGCCACGACGTGAAGGCCCTGCGCGACCGCTGCGGGCAGGATCTGCAGGTGGCCGTGAACCTCTCGCCGATGCAGGTGCAGCACGGCGGCCTCGTCGAGCTGGTGAACAGCGCGCTCGCCGAGAGCGGGCTGCCGCCCGGCGCGCTGGAGCTGGAGATCACCGAAGGCGTGCTGATCCAGGACTCCAAGACCGCGATCGAGGCGCTGAGCCAGCTGCGCGCGCGCGGCGTGCGCATCGCGATCGACGACTTCGGCACCGGCTATTCCAGCCTGAGCTACCTCGCGCGCTTTCCGCTCGACACCATCAAGCTCGACCGCTCGTTCGTGCGCGACCTGCACACCGACGAGAACGACGCCGCCATCGCCAGCTCGGTGCTGGCCATGGGCCGCAGCCTCAAGCTCGAGGTGGTGGCCGAAGGCGTCGAGACCGAGGCCCAGCGCGACTTCCTGCAGCAGCGCGGCTGCCACATCGCGCAGGGTTTCCTGTTCAGCCGGCCGCAGCCGCTGGAAGCCATCGCCCACTGGATCGGCGAACGCCGGATCGCGCAGACGCCGCTGCCGGCGTGCGAGATCTGAGGCTGCGCGAACTATTCACTTTCCATCTATTTCCTCACGCTCTTTCCTCTGAAATACAATTCATGAACTATTCATGGGTATTTCAGATCACCTCGCCAACCTGCAGCGCGCGCTGCGCGGACGCCGGCTGACCGCCGAGGAGGCAGCGCGCCTGCTCGGCATCAGCCAGCCGACGCTGTCGCGCACCGTGCGCGCGCCGGGCAGCCAGGTGGCGCTGATCCGCCAGCCGGGCGTGCGCACGCCCTCGTATGCCTTGCTGCGTAGCGCTCTCCCGATCGCGCCGCGGCAGCCGCTGTACCGCATCGACGAGCGGGGCCGGCTGTCGCAGATCGGCGAGGTGACCTTCCTCGACGGCGGCGCGACACATGTGCGCTGCGAAGCCACAAGCCACAGCGCCTTGAACGGCCTGCATGAGGGCCTGCCGCCCTTTCTGCGCACGATGATGCCCTCGGGATTCGTGGGCCGAGACCTGGTGCGGAGGCACCATGGCCTGCTGCGCCTGCCGCCCTCGCTTCGCGACTGGAGCGACGATCACCACATCGTCTTCCTGGCCAGGCAAGGCTTCGACACGCCCGGCGACCTGATCCTCGGCGCCGACGCGGCGAACCATGCGCTGGCAACCTCCGACTTCCAGAGCCTGGCCACCGACGAAGCGCGAGGAACCTGGTACCGCGATTCGGTGCTGGCGCAGGCAGACCAGGCCGGCGGTGCGAGTGCCGGCGGCGAACAACCCAAGTTCCTCTTCAGCTTGGCCGAGGGGCGCCATCTGCTCGTGAAGTACGCCCCGGCCGGTTCACGCTGGGCCGATCTGCTGGCCTGCGAATCCATCGCGCTGGCGATGATCGAGGAACAAGGCCTGCCCGCGGCGCGCGCCCACTGGTTCGAAAGCCACGGCATGTGCTACCTCGAGGTCGAGCGTTTCGACCGCATGGGGCATCACGGACGGCGGCCTTTCGTCTCGGCCGGCGCGGTCGACGACGAACTGTTCGGCCGGCGCGACAGCTGGGCCGCATTCGCCAGGCGCTGCGCCGAGGCCCATCTGCTGAGTGAGCGCGACGCGCAGTGCATCGAGACGCTGGCGGCGTTCGGCGTGCTGATCGGCAACAACGACATGCACTTCGAGAACCTGGGGCTGGTGCCCGACCATGCGCGCGGCACCTATGCGCTCGCACCGGCCTACGACATGCTGCCGATGCGCTATGCGCCGGCGGCCGGCGGCATCGAGCCCGAGCTGCAACCCCTGAGCTTCAGTATCGGCGATGCCGCCATCCCGTTGGCACGCTGGGCCGAGGCCAAGCCATGGGCCGTGGCCTACTGGCAGCACGTGGCGTCGGATGAGCGCATCGGATCCGGCTTGCGCCAGGTGGCAGCGCGCAATGCCGAGGCCGTCGACAGGCACCTGTCGCGCCTCGGCAGCTCCTGAGCCTTTTTCAGGGCCAGGACGTCTCACGCATCGGCAGCACCATCACCTCGGGGATCACCGTCTCCTCGGGCTGCATCAGCACGAACTTGACCGCTTCGGCCACGTTCTTCGGATCCTGCAGCACGGTGGGGTCGATATCGGGGAAGCGGTCGAGCAGGAACGGGGTGCGCATGCCGCCGGCCACGATGGCCGAGACCTTGATGCCCTGGGGCCGCAGCTCGGCATGCAGTGCATGCGACAGGCCGAGCAGGCCCCACTTGGTGGCGTGATAGGCCGCGGCATTGGGCCACGCGCGCTTGGAGGCGGTGGACGCGATGTTGACGATGTGGCCGCCGCCGCCCTGCGCGGTCTTCGGGCCCATGGCCGCCACCGCATGCTTGGCCATCAGGAACGGGCCGGTCAGGTTGGTGCGCACCACGCGTTCCCAATCCTCGCCCGCAAGCTCCGAGATCGGCACGGTGATGTCGATCGCCGCGTTGTTCACCACCACGTCGAGCGAGCCGAAGCGCTCGCGCACCTGGGCCACCGCGCGCTGCACCTGGGCCTCGTCGCCCACGTCGAGCGGCATCGCCACCGCCTCGATGTTGCGCTCCACCAGCGTGGACGCGCACTGCGTCGCACGGTCGCCGGCCAGGTCGGCGATCACGAGGCGCGCGCCGGCCTCGCCGAGCGTTTCGGCCACCGCGGCGCCGAGCCCGCGCGAGCCGCCGGTGACGATGATGGTCTTGCCGCGCAGCGGCGATTGGGTCTTGCTGTCCATGTCGAAAAACTCCCTCTGGAGGAAAGGTGGGACAAGAGTCAATCCGCTGCAGCAGCCTGCTGCAGCTTCGCGAAATGCTCGGAGCGGCCGGTCTTGTAGAGCTCGTACCAGGCGTCCAGCGCCTCGTCGGCATAGAGGCCCAGCCGCTGGAAGATGGCGCGCGCGAATTCCAGCGGCGCCATGCCGCCGGCGGTGATGAGCCCGTCGTCGTCGAACGCAGGCTGGTCTTCGTAGCGGTCGCTGCCGCCGTATTCGGCAACGCCCTTCAGGTAGGCGAGCGCATTGCTCGTGTGGCGGCGCGTATCGAGCACGCCGATGCGCGCGAGGCCCGCGGTTGCGCCGCAGATCGCGGCCACCGGCACGCCGGCGTCGAGAAAGGCCTGGCCCTTGCGCGCGGCGTCGAGGTGCTGGCCCTGATCCCAGCCGATGCCGCCCGGCAGGATCAGCATCGCGCTGTCGGCAGGCGCCAGACGATCGAGCGTGCCATCGGGCAGCACGGCCATGCCGCCCATCGAGCGAACCACGCTCTGGCTCGCGCCCACCGTCTTCATGCGCCAGCGGCCCGGTTCGCGCTGGAAATCGGGGGTGTTGATGCCGGCAATGGCAAAGGCCGCTTCCCAGTCGGCGAAGCCGTCGAAGACATAGAGATGCACGGTAGAGGCTGAAGGCACGGCAGCAGGGCGAGAAGTGGCTGAGCCCTGCAGGCAGTTGGCGTGCCCAGGTCAAACGAATTCTTCTTGTGGTGCCATCGAGCCCTTCGAGGTTGTGACGAACTTTCTGACGCGCGGGGACTTCACCATTGATTACGTAAGCGAGCCTGATGAATCGAGGAAAGCGAGTCAGCCCCACTTAGCATCGCGCCCCGTGTTCAAACCCCTCAAGGAGAAAACGATGCTGAAGATCAAGCAGATGCTCGCGGCCTGCATGGGCGCGCTGTTCGTGGCGGGCAGTGCCATGGCGCAGGAACGCGCCGACACCGGCGAGGCCAAGGTGCTGGCCGAACAGGCGGCCGCCTACGTGGCCGAGGTGGGGCCGGAGAAGGCCTTCCAGGCTTTCAACGACAAGGCCTCCACGCGCTGGAAGAAGAAGGACCTCTATGTCTTCGCCTACAACATGAAGGGCGACTGCGTGGCCCATGGTTCGAACGACCAGCTGGTCGGCAAGAACCAGCTGGAGCTGAAGGACCCCACCGGCAAACCCATCGTGCAGGAGATGGTGGCCACGGCCGCCAAGGGCGGGGGCTCGGTCGACTACAGCTGGGCGCATCCGCAGACCAAGAAGGTCGAAGGCAAGACCAGCTTCGTGGTGAAGCTGGCCAACTACGACGGCTTCGTCGGCGTGGGCGCCTACCGCTGAAACGGCGAAGGCGGCGCGGCTAGCTGGCAGGGTTTAGCGGGCCGGATCGTGCCCGCCCGCGAACAGCTGCCGCGCATCCACCGCCTGCTGCCAGCGGTCCTTGGCCACGGCGCGCAGGCAGGCGGCGATGGTCGTTGCAAAGGCTTCGTCGTAGTACGCATGCGCGCCGCTCACGCCGACGACGATGCCGTCGAGGTTGGCCGCGCCCCACAGCAGGCTGTCGCCTTCGCGCAGCCGGTAGGGCTTCAGGCCCTGCAGCGCGTGGCCATCGAGGCCATGCTCCCAGCTCGCCTTGGCCTTGGCGCGTGCAAAGCTTGCATAGTCGGCGTCCCATTTCGAGCGGTCGCCCACCGCATGCTCCAGCAGCACGGCCTCGTCGAAGCGCGCATCGGCCGGCCCGAGCGCCGGATCCATGATCACGATGTAGAGGAAGCCGCTGCCGCACACATCCTTGCGGCTCATCAGCGGCTCGATCATCGGCAAGGCCATCTGCAGCGCCTGCTGCGCGGCATCGGCGTTGGCAAAGAAACTGCGTCGGCTCGCAGCACTCATCGTCGGTTCTCCCGGTGGTGTTGAAAAAGGTTCAGGCCGCGGCCGCCGACTGCCCGCCGGTGTTGCCGGTGGTGGGGCGGCCGGCCAGCGCGGCGAGCGTCGAAACCAGCTCCTGCGGCTCGACCGGCTTGGCGAGGTGCACCTGGAAGCCGGCCATCAGCGCGCGGATGCGGTCGCCGGCCTGCGCCAGGCCGGTGAGCGCGACGGCCGGCACGCGGTCGTCGAGCGGCACGCCGCGCTGCTGCTCGATCTGCCGGATGCGGCGCACGATCTGGTGGCCGTCTTCCTCGCCGAGCGCGATGTCGCAGACGATCACCTGCGGCCAGTCGCGGCTGCCGTGGTGCTCCAGCCATTCGATCGCCTTGGCACCGGTGGCATAGGCCTTGACCTCGGCGCCCTCGGCCTCGAGCAGCGACACCAGCGCCTCGCGGGCATCGTCACGGTCGTCGATGCTCATCACGCGCAGGCCGGCCAGCGCCTGCGGGCCGGGCGCGGGCTGGGTGATGCCGCCCTCTTCCGCCTGCGGCTCGGGCGACGGCATGGTTTCGGCAGCCACCGCGCGCAGCGGCATCTCGATCACATAGCGCATGCCGTGGGTCGAGCCCGGCGGCTCGATGAGGAACACCCCGCCCTGGCGCTCGATGGTCGAGCGCAGCTGCAGCGGGTCGGCGGCTTCGTCGGTGCCGTGCGGCTGCGGATGCGCCGGCTCCGCGGGCCGCGGTGCAGGCGGCACCAGCTTGAGCCGCGGGACATCCGGCCTGGGCGGTGCGGCCGTGGGATTCACGGCCGAGGGCAGCCCATGCCGGCCGTCGGTGATGACCAGGCGCGCATTGGCCTCATGGCGCTCGAGCCGCAACTCGATGCGTCCGCCCACCGGCGTGGCCTCCACCGCCTGCATGCACAGCTCGCGCAAGGTCTGCGACAAGGTGCTGGGGTCGCCGGTGACGCGCGCGTTGTCGAGGTCGACGTCGCTGTAGAGCTTGACGCCGCGCGCCTCGATCGCTTCGCGCAGGCCGTCGATCGCGTTGGCCATCAGCACCGCCAGGTTCACCGGCTGCCGCGCGAGGCGGCGCTCCAGCCGCTCGACCTGCGCCTGCTGGCGCTGCAGGTTCCACAGCTGCGCATAGAGGCCGTCGCGCTCCAGCAGCTCTTCGTGGCGGCCGCGCTCGACGATACGGCCCTTGTCCATCACGATGATCTTGTCGGCATTGACGATGGTCGACAGCCGGTGCGCGATGATCAGCGTGGTGCGGCCCTGCGCGATGCGGTCGAGCTCGCTCTGGATCGCACGCTCGGCGCGTGTGTCGAGTGCCGACGTGGCCTCGTCGAAGATCATGATCGGCGGGTTCTTCAGGAAGGCCCGTGCGATCGCGATGCGCTGCTTCTCGCCGCCCGAGAGCTTGAGCCCGCGCTCGCCCACCACCGTGTCGTAGCCCTGCGGCAGCGAGAGGATGAACTCGTGCACCTGCGCTGCCTTGGCCGCCTCGATCACCTCGGCCATGCCGGCGCCGCTGCGGCCGTAGCCGATGTTGTAGGCGATCGTCTCGTTGAACAGCACCGTGTCCTGCGGCACCACGCCGATCGCCTCGCGCAGCGTGTTGAGCTTCACCGCGCGGAGGTCCTGCCCATCGACGCTGATGCGGCCGCTCGCCACGTCGTACAGGCGCAGCAGCAGCCGCGCCAGCGTCGACTTGCCCGAGCCGCTGCCGCCCACCACCGCCACCGTCTTGCCCGCGGGCACCGTGAAGCTCACGTCCTGAAGGATCTGGCGGCCCGGCTCGTAGGAGAAGTCGACGTGGTCGAACACCACCTCGCCGCGCTCGATGTGCAGCGGCGAACTGTCGGGCCGGTCTTCGATCTCCGGCTTCTGCTCGAGCAGCATGAAGAGCTTCTCGGTGTTGACCAATGCATCGCGCGCCTCACGGAACACGAAGCCCAGGGCATTGAGCGGCAGGCAGATCTGGATGATGTAGCTGTTGACCATCACCAGGTCGCCCACGGTCATGGTGCCGCGCACCGTCTGCTCGCCGGCCAGCAGCATCACCGCCGCCACGCCGGCCGCGATGATCGCGCTCTGGCCGATGTGCAGCGTCGACAGTGCACGCTGGTTGTGCACGCTGCCTTCGAGCCATTGCGCCAGCACGCCGGCATAGCGCTTGCGCTCGAACTCCTCGCGCGCATAGGTCTTCACCATCTCGTAGTTGATCAGGCTGTCGACCATGCGGCCGTTGGCGCGCGAGTCGAGCTCATTGACCTTGCGCTGGCGCAGCTCGCGCCGGTTGGTCAGCATCATCGTGTAGCTGCCGTACACGAAGAAGGTGGCCATGATCGCCAGCGTGAACCACAAGCTGTAGCCGGTGATCATCACCACCAGCACGCCGCCGAACTCCACCAGCGTCGGCACGATGGTGAACAGGCCCGCGCTCAGCAGAAAGCCCACGCCGCCGGTGCCGCGCTCGACATCGCGGATCAACGAGCCGGTGTTGCGCTGCACGTGGAAGCGCGGGCTCAATGACATCAGGTGCGCGAAGGTGCGCTCGGCGAAGCCGACCACGGTGCGCTGCGTGACGCGCGCGAACACCAGGTCGCGCAGCTCGGTGAACAGCGTGCCGGAAAAACGCAACAGCGCGTAGCCGAGCAGCAGGAACACCGGCAGCACCAGCACCGTGGGCGTACCGTCGGGCATGGGGCCCGCCTGCGTGCCGAGTTGCCCACCCAGTTTCTCGGGCCGGCTGAACTGGTCGACGATGGCCTTGAGCACCATCGGTACGAAGATGGCCGACACCTTCGCGAGCACGAGCAGCACCACCGCCGCGAGCGTGCGCCTGCGGTACTGCCAGACCGCCTCCCACAGCCCGATGAAGACCCTGCGCCGCGCATCGCCGCTGTTGGTGTTGGTGTTCGCCATCGCGGCCTGGGCCGCAAACCGCGTGCCCGTTGACGCGACGCCTCGCGGCGCCTCTCGCAGCGGCCTGCACTGCAAGCCTTGCCCGCACGGCCCGGCAAGAAGTGCCGGACAAAGTTGCATGTGAGTCGATATGCGGGTCGATGAGAAGCGTCGCACTTCTGACAAGAAGTGCAGGTATGCGAGCTGCCGTCAGCTGTGCAGGGCACAACGATTGCCTTGATCGGGCATCACGTCACACATCAGAAGGAACTGAGCCATGAGAATTGCACTGATCAGCGAGCATGCATCGCCGCTGGCCGCCATCGGTGGTGTCGACGCCGGCGGTCAGAACATCTACGTCGCTCATGTGGCCCAGTGCCTGGTGAATGAAGGCCATACGGTGGACGTCTTCACACGGCGCGACGACGAGAACCAACCCCCTGTCGTGTACGTGAAGCCCGGCCTGCGTGTGCTGCACATCCCCGCAGGACCGGCGAGCTTCGTGCCCAAGGAGCAGTTGCTCCAGTACATGCCGGAGTTCGCCGAAGCCTGCATCCGGCTCTGCCGTGCAGGCCTTCATTACGACGTGGTGCACGCGAACTTCTTCATGTCAGGCTGGGTGGCGCTGGAGCTCAAGCGCGTGCTGGGCCTGCCTTTCGTGATCACCTTCCATGCGCTCGGGTTGGTGCGTCGCGAGCACCAGAAAGAGGCCGATGCCTTCCCCGACGAGCGCATCGACATCGAGCGCACGCTGGTGCGCGAGGCCGACGCGATCATCGCCGAATGCCCGCAGGACCAGACCGACCTGGTGCGGCTCTATGGCGCCGATGCCCGCAAGATGACGATGGTGCCCTGCGGCTTCGATCCGCGCGAGTTCGCGCCGATGAGCCGCTTCGAGGCGCGCGAGAAGCTGGGCCTCGACCCCGACGAGTTCATCGTGCTGCAGCTCGGCCGCATGGTGCCGCGCAAGGGCATCGAGAACGTGGTGCGCGCGATGTCGCTGCTGCCGCGCGACATCCACCCGCGGCTGCTGGTGGTGGGCGGCGAATCGGATGCGCCCGATCCGCGCGTCACGCCCGAGATCGGCCGGCTGCAGGGCATCGCGCGCCAGCTCGACGTGTCCGACATCGTCACCTTCACCGGCCGCAAGCAGCGCAGCCAGCTGCGCGACTACTACTGCGCCGCCAACGTCTTCGTGACCACGCCGTGGTACGAGCCCTTCGGCATCACGCCGCTGGAAGCCATGGCCTGCGGCACGCCGGTGATCGGCAGCCAGGTGGGCGGCATCCAGTATTCGGTGGTGGATGGGCTCACCGGCTACCTGGTGCCGCCGAATGATCCGAAGGCGCTGGCCGAGCATCTGAGCTACCTGCAGGCGCATCCGGCGCTGGCGCGTGCGCTCGGCTTGGCCGGCATCCGCCGTGCGCAGACGATGTTCACCTGGGAGCAGGTGGCCTCCCAGCTGGCCGCGACGTATGGCGCGCTCAAGCCGGTGCAGCAGGCCGCGCTGGCCGAAGCACTGCCCGGCGCGCGGGCCCGCCTGCAGCTGGTGCGCAAGCAGAGCGAGCCCCGGACCGGCACCACCGCGACGCGCCGCCGCGCGGCCGCCACGCTCGTGGCCGCGAAATGACGCCGCCGGACCCGCTGTCCGCCCTGGCGTTCGACGTCCCTGCCGCCCACAAGCCGCTGACGCAACGCGCCGTCTTCCTCGACAAGGACGGCACGCTGGTGAAGGACGTGCCCTACAACGTCGATCCCGCGCGGCTGGCGTTCACGCCGCATGCGATCGAGGCGCTGCGCCTGCTGCAGGCCCAGGGCTACCTGCTGATCGTGGTGACCAACCAGCCGGGCATCGCGCTGGGCCATTTTGGCCGTGCCGAGCTGGCGCGGCTGCAGGCAGCGCTGAAGCGGATGCTGGCCGACGAGGGTGTCGAACTGCAGGGCTTCTATGCCTGCCCGCATGCACCATCGGCCGACCCGAAGCGGCCCAACTGCCTGTGCCGCAAGCCGGCGCCGGGGCTGCTGCGCCAAGCCGCGCAGGCCCATGGCGTGGACCTTTCGCGCTCGTGGATGGTGGGCGACATCCTTCATGACGTGGAGGCCGGCCGGCGCGCCGGCTGCCGCACCGTGCTGCTCGACGTGGGCAACGAGACCCAATGGCAGATGTCGCCGCTGCGCGAGCCGCACCACCGCTGCGCCGACCTGCTGGCCGCCGCCCACACCATCCTGCGTGCCGATGGCCTGGAGCCCGCGGCGCACGACGAAACCCGGGACGAACGCGATGCCACCCCCCATGACGCCTGAACAGCTGCAGCGCTGGTCGCAAGCCCGGCGGGTGCTGGCGATCCGACTCGACAACCTGGGCGACGTGCTGATGACCACGCCCGCGCTCGCTGCCATGCGCGAGAGCCTGCCGCAGGCCGAGATCACGCTGATGTGCTCGCCCTCGGGCGCACTGCTGCAGCCCCACCTGCCGATGGTCGACCACGTGCTCGTGCACAAGGCGCCGTGGGTCAAGCATGAGCAGCCCGCCACCGCGCTCGACGACTTCCTGCTGATCGACACGCTGTCGCGGCAGTCGTTCGATGCGGCGGTGATCTTCACCGTGTGCACGCAAAGCGCGCTGCCGGCCGCGCTGATGTGCCGGCTCGCCGGCATTCCGCTGCGCGCCGCCTACAACCGCGAGAACCCCTACGAGCTGCTGACCGACTGGCTGCCCGAGCCCGACCTGTCGGTGGGCAGCGCGCGCCACGAGGCGCAGCGCCAGCTCGAACTGGTGCAGCACCTGGGCTGGCGCACCACCGATGCGCGGCTGCGCATGTCGTTGCGTCCGCAGGACCACGAAGGCCTGGCCGCCAAGCTGCGGCAGGCCGGCCTTGCGCCCGGCGCGGCGTGGATCGTCGTGCATCCGGGCGCCACCGCGGCCTCGCGCCGCTACCCGGCCGATCGTTTCGGCGCGGCGGCCGAAGCGATCGCGCAGGACAGCGGCTGCACCATCGTGTTCAGCGGCAGCGCCGGCGAGCAGCCCCTGATCGCGCAGGCGCAGGCCGCGATGCGCCGCCCATCGATCTCGCTGGCCGGCGCCTTGAGCCTGGGCGAGCTGGGTGCCTTGATCGCCGGCGCGCAGGTGCTGGTCAGCAACAACAGCGGCCCGGTGCACATGGCGGCCGCCCTCGGCACGCCGGTGGTCGACCTCTATGCGCTGACCAATCCGCAGCACACGCCCTGGCAGGTGCCGGCCCGCGTGCTCAACCACGACGTGCCCTGCCGCAACTGCCTCAAGAGCGTGTGCCCGCAGGGCCACCACGACTGCCTGGCCAAGGTGTCCTCCGAGGAGGTTGCCGCGGCCGCCCTCTCCCTCATCCACCAGCGGAGGCTCGCCGCATGATCACGCTCGGCATCAACGCCGCATTCCACGACAGCTCGGCCGCACTCGTCGTCGATGGACGATTGATCGCAGCGGCCGAGGAAGAACGCTTCACCCACGTGAAGCACGGCAAGCGGCCGCTGCCGTTCACCGCGTGGGAGCTGCCCTTCCACGCGATCGAGTACTGCCTGCGCGAAGCCGGGCTCAACCTGGCCGACGTGAACCACGTGGCCTACAGCTACGACCCCGCGCGCTTCGTGCGCGACCGCGTGCAGGGCGACCGCATCACGCTGCCGCTGCAGCCTTCGGCGCACGGCAAGGGCGCGTGGGAGAGCGTGTGGGATCCGCTGTTCGCGAGCTACATCGTCAATGCGCCGCGCCAGCTCGCCAGCGGCGCGCCGCACCACCTGAAGAAGCGTTTCGCCGGCGTGCGGCACGACGGGCCCTACCGCTTCCATTTCATCGACCATCACCTCGCGCACCAGGCCAGCGCCTTCCTCGCCGCGCCGTTCGAGCGCTGCGCGGTGATGACGCTCGACGGACGCGGCGAGGAAGCCACCACCACCTACGGCGTCTACCGCGGCGGCCGGGGCGGCCGCGAAGGCGGCGGGCGCTATGAGCGGCTGGGCGAGGTGGTGATGCCGCATTCGCTGGGCATGCTCTACGAGCGCATCACCAGCCACCTCGGCTTCCTGCATTCGAGCGACGAATACAAGGTGATGGCCCTGGCCGCGCTGGGCCAGCCCACCTACCTGGAGACCTTCCGCTCGCTCATCAGCCTGGGCGATGACGGCCAGTACCGCATCGCCGCGTTCGATCCCGCCGAGCTGTTCGGCCCCGAGCGCGAACGCGGCGCGGCGCTGGAGCAGCGCCATTTCGACGTCACCGCCTCGCTGCAGCGCGTGCTCGAGGAAACGGTGCTCAAGCTGGCCACCTGGCTGCGCCAGGCCACCAACGAGCCACACCTCGCGATGGCCGGTGGCGTGGCGCTGAACTGCGTGATGAACGCGAAGCTGCGCGACGCGAAGATCTTCGACGAGGTGTGGGTGCAGCCTGCTGCCGGCGATGCCGGCACGGCCCTGGGCGCCGCGCTGTGGGTCGACGGCCAGGCCCGCTCGGGCACCGCCGGCGTGCTCGCGCCGCGGGTGTGGACCATGGACCATGCCTACTGGGGCCCGGGCTACACCGACGACGAGATCGAGCAGTTGCTCCAATGGGCCAAGCTGCCCTACCGCCGGCTGAACGACGTGGCCGCCGACACCGCCGAGATCCTGCTGCAGGACAAGATCATCGGCTGGTTCCAGGGCCGCATGGAGTTCGGGCCGCGCGCACTCGGCGCACGCTCCATCCTCGCGTCGCCGCTGAACCCGCAGATGCAGGCCCGGCTCAACGAGCTGAAGGACCGCGAAGACTTCCGCCCGGTGGCGCCGGTGGTGCCCGAAGAAGACCTGGCCGACTGGTTCACGCCGGCCGAGGCCAACGGCGGCCAGGCGCCCTTCATGCTCTTCATCTACGACGTGAAGCCCGAGCAGGCGCACAGGATCCCCGCGGTATGCCATGCCGACCGCACGGCCCGCGTGCAGACGGTGCGGCGCGACACCAACCCGCGCTACCACGACCTGCTGAAGGCCTTCGGCGCGAAGACCGGCGTGCCGGTGCTGGTGAACACCTCGTTCAACGTGCGCGGCGAGCCGATGGTGTGCTCGCCCAAGGACGCGATCAACGCCTTCTACAGCACGCCGCTGGATGCGCTGGTGATCGGCGCCTTCGTCGTGGAGAAACGCTGATGGACACCTTGCCCGCGCCCGAGATCTCGGTGGTGATTCCCACCTACCGCCGGCCCGACCTGCTGCAGCGCTGCCTCGCGCCGCTGCTGAAGCAGACACTCGATCCGCTGCTGTACGAGATCATCGTCGTCGACGATGGCCAGACCGAAGACACCCGCGCGCTGGTCGAGAACCTGGCCGCCGCCACGCAGGGCCGGCCGCGGCTGCGATACCTGCGGCCGATCGGCACCCGCGGCCCGGCTGCGGCGCGCAACCGCGGCTGGCGCGCCGCGATGGGCGAGGTGATCGCCTTCACCGACGACGACACGCAGCCGCACGAAGACTGGCTGCGCCAGGGCCTGCGCGCGATGACGCCGATCTCGGGCCGCGTGCCGATGGCCGTGCGCGGCCGCGTGCAGGTGCCGGTGCCGCCGGCGCTGACCGACCACGCCCGCATGACCCAGGGCCTGGAGGTGGCCGAGTTCGTCACTGCCAACTGCTTCGTGCGGCGCGCCGCGCTCGAGCAGGTGGGCGGCTTCGACGAGCGCTTCCAGCGCGCCTGGCGCGAAGACTCCGACCTGCACTTCAAGCTGCTCAAGGCCTTCGGCCCGATCGACAAGGCGCCGATGGCGATGGTGCAGCATCCGGTGCGCGAGGCGCCCTTCGGCATCAGCCTGCGTCAGCAGGCCAACATGATGTTCGACGCGCTGCTGTTCAAGAAGCACCCCGACCTCTACCGCGACAAGGTGGGCCGGCTGCGCGCACCGCCGAGCTACTACGCGATCGTGCTGTGCACGCTCGCTGCGCCGCTGCTGGCGCTGGCCGGGCAACCGCGGCTGGCGCTGATCCTGCTGGCCGCCGCCGCCTTGCTGATCCTGCGGCTCACGGTGCAGCGGCTGCGCGGCACGACGCTCAGCATCGGGCATGTGGCCGAGATGCTGCTCACCTCGGCGGCCATTCCGTTCCTCTCGCTGTATTGGCGACTGGCGGGGGCGTGGCGGTTCCGGGTGCCGTTCTTCTGAGGTGGCGGTGGGCTGCCCGGACTTGGCCACTTCGCCGATCCCACCGGCATCGGTCGGGCGCATCGCCGTGTTCCGCGCGCTGATGCTCGGCGATCTGTTGTGTGCCGTGCCGGCACTGAGGGCCGTGCGTGCGGCCTACCCTGCGGCCGAGATCACGCTCGTCGGCCTGCGTTGGGCGCAGGCCTGGGTGCAGCGCCTGCGCGCGGTCGATCGCTTCGTGGCCTTCCCGGGCTACCCCGGGCTGCCGGAGCAGCCTCCGCAACTGGACGCGCTGCCTGCGTTCCTGGCCGAGATGCAGGCTCATCGCTTCGACCTCGCGCTGCAGCTTCATGGCAGCGGCGGCGTCTCGAACCCACTGGTGGCCAGCTTCGGCGCGCAGCACACCGCGGGCTTCTTCCGTCCCGGCCAGTTCTGCCCCGAGCCGCGGCTGTTCACGCCATGGCCCGAGCATGGGCACGAGATCGAACGCTGCCTCGCGCTCACCGATGCGCTCGGACTGCCGCGCCAGGGCGAACACCTGGAGCTGCCGGTCAGGGCTGCCGATCGCGAACGGCTGCGCACGTTGTGGCCCGGCGCGTTCGACACGGCACAGCCCTTCGTCGTGGTGCATCCCGGCTCGCAGCTCGCCTCGCGCCGCTGGCCGGTGCAGCGCTTTGCCGCGGTGGCCGATGCGCTCGCCGCAAGGGGCCTGGCCATCGTCGTCACCGGCACCACGAGCGAAGCCCCGCTGACCACCGAGCTGCTGGCCCTGATGCAGCGCCCCGCCGTCGACCTCACCGGCCGCACCGACCTGTGGATGCTGGGCGCGCTGCTCGAACGCGCGACCCTGCTCGTGAGCAACGACACCGGGCTGTCCCACGTGGCCACCGCGCTGCGCACCCCGAGCGTGATCGTCAGCTCCGGCGCCGACGTGGCGCGCTGGGCACCGCTCGATGCCGTGCGCCATCGCGTGCTGTGGCACGACCTGCCGTGCCGCCCCTGCGCGCACGCCCATTGCCCGACCCAGCACGAGTGCGCCACGGCCATCCCGCCCGAACGGGTGATCGCCGAAGCGTTCTCGCTCCTCGAACAAGCCACCACCTCAACACCATGGCCCACGACAAACGCCTGCGCATCCTCACCTGGCACGTGCACGGCAACTACCTGTACTACCTGACGCAGGTGCCGCACGACTTCTACCTGGTCACCGACGACGAGCGCTCGGTGCACCACAGCGGCCGCAGCGGCACCCTGCCCTGGGGCCCCAACGTGCACGAGGCCCATGTGAACCGCATCCGCGACATGGAGTTCGACGTGGTGCTGTTCCAGTCGCGCGAGGCCTACGAGCGCGAGCAGTTCACGCTGCTCTCGGCGGCGCAGCAGCGCCTGCCGCGCATCTACCTCGAGCACGACCCGCCGCAGGAGCACCCCACCAACACGCCGCACTGGGTCAACGACCACAACGTGCTGCTGGTGCATGTGACGCCGTTCAATGCGCTGATGTGGGACAGCCGCGATTCGCCCACGCAGGTGATCGAGCATGGCGTGAAGCTGCTGCAGCCGGCGCGCTACAGCGGCGAGCTGGTGCGCGGCGTGGCGGTGGTCAACAACCTCGACCGCCGCGGCCGCCGGCTGGGCGCCGACGTGTACAAGGCGGTGGCCGACTGCGTGCCGCTCACGCTGGTGGGCATGGGCGCCGAGCGCTCGGGCGGCCATGGCGAGGTGCCCAATGCCGAGCTGCCGGGCTTCATGGCACGCCACCGCTTCTTCTTCAACCCGATCCGCTACACCAGCCTGGGGCTGTCGATCATCGAGGCGATGATGGTCGGGCTTCCGATCGTGGGGCTGGCCACCACCGAGCTGGTCACGGTGATCCGCAACGGGGAGAACGGTTTCGTCGACACCCGGATCGACCGGCTGGTCGAGGCAATGCAGCGCCTGCTCGAACATCCCGACGAGGCGCGCCGCATGGGCGAGGCCGCGCGGCGTGATGCCGAAGCGCGCTTCAACATCCAGCGCTTCATCGCCGACTGGCAGCAGGCGCTGTGGCGGGTGACGCAATAGTGCACGTGAATTATTAACGGGGAGCCGAGGCAAGCATTTCTCCGCATTCAGCGCGGCCGCGAGCGAGCCGATAAACAAGCGATGCGCTCGTTCCCCGCACCCCCGACGCTGCCTGCCACGAACAGCCCTTCGCTGATGCCCCGCTGGGGCTGGGCGATCCTGTTCGTGCTGGTGGCCGGCGGCATCGCCCTGTCGATCGCCGCATGGCGCTACAGCCTGGCGAGCGAGCGCGAGGCCAACCAGGTGCGCTTCGACCGCCAGGTGAGCGACATCGAGGGCGACCTGCAGCTGCGCGTCAACGAGACGCAGCGGCTGCTGCGCAGCGCCGCGGCGCTGTTCGCTGCGTCCGATGACGTCACCCGCGCCGACTGGCGCGCCTTCGCCGAGGGCCTGAACCTGGCCGACAGCTTCCCGGGGCTCACCGGCATCGGCTATGCCGTGGTCGTGCCGTCGTCGCAGCTGCAAGCCCACGTGGCCGCCGTCAGGCGCGAGGGATTCCCGGCCTACAACGTCTGGCCCGCAGGCGAGCGGCCGCTGTATGCGCCGGTGTTCTACCGCGAGCCCTTCAACAGCCGCAACCAGCGCGTGCTCGGTTTCGACCTGCTGTCGGAGCCCACGCGCCGCCATGCGCTCGAGACCGCGCGCGACACCGGCCTGCCCACCCTCTCGGGCTCGCTGGACCTGTTGCGAGACATGGACCAGAAGAGCTACCGCGGCGCCCTGCTCTTCCTGCCGCTGTATCGCAAGAACCAGGCCCTGGACACGCCGGCGCAGCGCCGCGACGCCTTGAGCGGCTGGATCTATTCGCCGCTGAACCTGCCGGTGCTGATGGATGCGCTCGTCAAGCGCCGGGCCGACGACCTGCTGGTGGAGCTGTGGGACGGCGACGGGCCGGCCGCCGATGCGCGCCTGCTGTATGAATCGCACCGCAGCGCCGCGCGCGCGATCCCGCGCTTCAAGCCCAGCTTCGAAGTCACCCGCGTTCTCGAGGTGGCGGGCCGGCACTGGACGCTGCACCTGGCCACGCTGCCGGACTTCGATGCCATCCAGCCCTCGAGCCGCTCCGAACTCGTGCTCACCGGCGGCCTCACGCTCACCGGCGTGCTCACGCTGCTGGTCGGCACGCTGCTCAACATGCGCGGCCGCGCAGTCGAACTGGCCGACCAGCTCAGCGAGGCCTACCGCGTCAGCGAGACACGGGTGCGCACCGTGCTCGACAACGCGGCCGAAGGCATCATCGCGATCGACGCCAGCGGCCACGTGCTCACCGCCAACCCCGCCGCACGGGCGCTGCTCGGCCTGGGCGACGATGCAGTGAACGGCCGGCAGCTCACCGACCTGCTGCCGATCGACCTGCAGGCCATGCGCCAGCAGCTGGCCGACGCCCCTGCCGGCGACGGCCCGGTGCGGCAATGGCGCGCCGAGGTCACGCACCAGGCCGAGGGCCGCGACACCACGCTGCTGGTGGCCGCCAGCGAGGCCGTGCTCGACGACAGCGCGCAAAGCTACGTGCTGCTGCTCAGCGACGTGAGCGAACTGAAGCGCGCGCGGGCCCTGGCCGACGAGGCCGGCCACCTCAACGACACCATCCTGGCCTGCGCGCCGTTCTGCGTGATCGCCACCGACCGCATGGGCCGCATCCGCAGCATCAACCCTGCCGGCGAACGCATGCTCGGCTATGCCCCGGGCGAGCTGATCGGCAAGGACGCCGCGCGCACCGTGCTGCTGCCCGAGGAACTCGCCGCCCACGCGGCCCGCCTCAGCGCCGAGACGGGCCAGCCGGTCACGCCGGCCAGCGTGCTGGGCGTGCGCGCGATGCGCGGCCAGAGCGACGAGATGGAGTGCACCTACGTGTGCAAGGACGGCAGCCACGTGCCGGTGGTGCTGGCACTGGCGCCGCTGCGCGATACGCATGGGCGCCTCGGCGGTTTCCTCGGCATCGCCTACGACATCACCGAGCGCAAGCGCAGCGAGACCTACATCCGCCACATGGCGCACCACGACGAGCTCACCGGCCTGCCCAACCGCACGCTGCTGCAAGAGCGCGCGGCGCTGGCGATCGACGGCGTGCGCCAGACCGGCAAGCGCATGGCGGTGCTGCTGCTCGACCTCGACCGCTTCAAGCAGATCAACGATTCGCTCGGCCACCATGCGGGTGACGTGGTGCTGTGCACGGTGGCGGCACGGCTGAAGCACGTGGTGCGCGCCAGCGACACGGTGGCGCGCATGGGCGGCGACGAATTCGTGATCCTGCTGCCCAACATCGATTCGGCCCAGCAGGCCGAGCGTGTCGCCGGCAAGCTGCTGCAGGCCATGACCGAGACGGTGCAGGCCGGCAACCACAAGCTCACCGTCACGCCCAGCATCGGCATCGCCTGCTATCCGCAGGATGGCGAAGACCTGCCCACACTGCTGCGCAGTGCCGACGTGGCCATGTACCAGAGCAAGACCAGCGGACGCAACGGCTACACGCTCTACACGCCGCAGATGCACACCGCCTCGGCCAAGCGGCTCGAGCTCGAAGGCGACCTGCGCCTGGCGCTGGAGCGCGACGAACTCTCACTGCACTACCAGCCGCTGGTGTCGCTGGAAACCGGTGAGATCATCGGCGTGGAGGCGCTGCTGCGCTGGCAGCACGAGACCCGCGGCTTCGTGTCGCCGGTCGACTTCATTCCCATTGCCGAGGACACCGGCCTGATCGTGGGCATCGGCGAATGGGTGCTGCGCACCGCCTGCATGGAGATGAGCCTGCTGCGCCAGCGCTGCGGCCAGCGGCTGAAGGTGGCGGTCAACCTCTCGCCTCGCCAGCTGCGCGCCAACAACCTGAGCTCGGTGATCACCGAGGCGCTGGGCAATGCCGGCTGGGAGGCGGAGGACCTGGAGCTCGAGATCACCGAATCGATGGTGGTCGAGAACCCCGATGCCTCCATCGCCGCGATGCAGCGCCTGCGGGCCATGGGCGTGGGCCTGGCGATCGACGACTTCGGCACCGGCTATTCGAGCCTCAGCTACCTCACGCGCTTTCCGGTGGCCAAGCTCAAGCTCGACCGCAGCTTCGTGCGCGGCCTGCCCCACAGCGAGCGCGACGCCGCCATCGCCACCTCGGTGGTCGCCATGGGCCACGGCCTCAAGCTCAAGGTGCTGGCCGAGGGCATCGAGACGGCCGAGCAGATGGAGTTCCTGCGCAGCCTGGGCTGCGAGATGGGCCAGGGCTACTTCTTCGCCAAGCCGATGCCGCTGGAGGCGCTGTACAAGCACCTCCAGCGAACACAACCCGCGGAGAACGAATCAACTGCGGCTTGAGCCATGCCGCCGCTGGCCGTGGTTAGGCTATGGCATTGGCGGCAAGCACTTGGTCTCCGCGTTGCCTCCGCCCATCGAAGAAGTCCGACGATCGTGAATCCACGCTAGCCGGAGCAGCAAACGCAGCCATCGCACTGACCAAGCCTTGCACCTGGGCATCGGTGAGGACTGTTCCGTCCTTGTAGGCAAACTCTTCCACGTGATAGGAGTTGCCGAGATACCAGTTCTGGAGAACGAGTTTGTCGGCAGTGCCTGCAATGAGCACCTGCAGATCATTGCCGCTCCGGACAAAACTTGTATCACCGGTGGCGATGCCCGTACCAAACTCGACGCGATCTTTGACACCTGCAGATGCGTCATTCTCCTGAACGGTATCGACGCCATAGGTCTTGCCAAACATGTAGACATCAGACCCGAGGCCGCCGATTAGTGTGTCATTGCCCGCACCGCCATCGATCCGGTCATTGCCGTCGAGTCCGCTGAGGACGTTGCTTCCTGCGTTGCCTGTCAACCAATTGGAAAGCGAATTGCCCGTCCCGTTGATGGAACCGGCACCACTCAATGTCAGGTTCTCGACGTTGGCCCCCAGCGTCCAGCTCAATGCACTGGAAACTCGGTCTATGCCTTCCCCAACGTTCTCCGCAATGACATCTGAGGCGTTGTCCACGATATAGCCATCATCTCCCAGGCCGCCGACCAAAGTGTCCGCCCCTGCCTGCCCATCGAGGATGTCGTTCCCCGCCCCGCCCGTTAACGTGTTGGCTGCGCTGTTTCCGATCAAGTAGTTGTTGAGCGCATTGCCAGTACCGCTCAGCCCCGAGGTGCCAGTGAGCGTCAAGTTCTCGATTGCGGAACCCAGGGTCCAACTCACCGAGCTCACCACTCGATCGATGCCCTCACCAACGTTCTCGGTGATGACATCAGCCACGTTGTCGACAACATAAGCGTCATCACCCGTGCCTCCAATCAAGGTATCGGCACCCGCCTGCCCATCGAGCGTGTCATTCCCCGCCCCACCGCTCAGTACATTGGCCGCACTGTTTCCTATCAGAGAGTTGTTCAGTGCATTTCCCGTACCGCTCAACCCGGCGGCACCACTGAGCGTCAGGTTTTCCAGTTCGGCACCCAGCGTCCAGTTCACCCAGGTGAACACCCGGTCCGTCCCTTCTCCGGCCACTTCGGTTACCACGTCAGCGGCGTTGTCAACGACATAGACGTCGTCACCCGCTCCGCCTACAAGCGTGTCGGCGCCACCCTGACCATCGACCGTGTCGTTGCCGGCTCCGCCGGTCAAGCTATTTGCGGCACCGTTGCCCACCAGCCGGTTGTCCAAGGTGTTTCCAACACCATTGATCGCCGATGATCCGGTCAGCGTCAATTGCTCCACGTTGGCGCCAAGCGTCCAACTCAACGAACTGTTGACCTTGTCCAAGCCCTCGCCGACGTTTTCGACGATCACATCTAACGCGGTATCAACGTAGTACACGTCGTCGCCCGACCCACCGATCATGGTGTCGGTGCCGGTAAGGCCATCGAGCGTATCGTTTCCTCCCCCACCAGTCAGTGTGTTGGCTGCGCTGTTTCCGATCAGATAGTTGTTGAGCGCATTGCCGGTACCGCTCAACCCCGCAGTGCCGCTGAGCGTCAGGTTCTCCAGGTCAGCCCCCAGCGTCCAGTTCACGGAGCTGACAACCCGATCCGTGCCTTCACCTGCGTTTTCGACGATGACATCGGCGACGTTGTCGACCACGTAGGCGTCGTCACCCGTGCCGCCAACCAGGGTATCCGCGCCGGCCACGCCGTCGAGCGTGTCGTTCCCAGCGCCTCCGCTCAGCATGTTGGCCGCGCTATTGCCGATCAGATAGTTGTTCAGCGCATTGCCGGTGCCACTCAGCCCTGCGGTACCGCTAAGCGTCAAATTCTCCAGTTCGGCACCCAGCGTCCAGTTCACCCATGTGAACACACGGTCGGTGCCTTCTCCGGCCACTTCGGTTATCACGTCAGCGGCGTTGTCAACGACATAGACGTCGTCACCCGCTCCGCCTACAAGCGTGTCGGCGCCACCCTGACCATCGACCGTGTCGTTGCCGGCTCCGCCGGTCAAGCTATTTGCGGCACCGTTGCCCACCAGCCGGTTGTCCAAGGTGTTTCCAACACCATTGATCGCCGATGATCCGGTCAGCGTCAATTGCTCCACGTTGGCGCCAAGCGTCCAACTCAACGAACTGTTGACCTTGTCCACACCCTCGCCCGCGTTTTCGACGATGACATCGGACGCGTTGTCGACGACATAGATGTCATCGCCGGCGCCCCCTTGCATTGTGTCGACACCGCCCCCCCCATCCAACGTGTCGTTGCCCGCATTCCCCACCAGCAGGTCATCGGCCCCCAGTCCCAGCACGCTGTCGTTGCCGGTGCCGCCAGTGAGCGTGTCAGAAGCAGCCGAGCCTGACAAACTCAGGTTCTGCACGCTGACGACAATGTCGAACACATCGCTTGCCGACAAGTTGCCAGCATCGCTTGCTGTGACCTTGACACTGGTGGTGCCCAACGTTGCCGGCGTCCCACTGAATGTTCTCGTCGCAGGATCAAATACGAGCCAGCCAGGCAGCGGTGTTCCGTCTGCCAGGGTTGCGGCGTAGCGCAATGCCCCGCCATCCGGATCTGAGAACGACGAAGCTGCAACGGTATAGCGAAGCGGGGCTCCTTGCGCTGCCGATAGATCAGCCAGGGGCGCTGCAAGCAGCGGGCTGCGATTGGCCTCGATCGACAGATTGAGGTATTCGCCGGCCTTGGCTCCATAGACATCCGTACCCCAGAGCACAAACTGAAACGGGCCAACGCTGCTGGGCGGTGGTGTCCCGTAGAGGGTGCGGGTGGCGGCATCGATATGCAGCCATGAAGGCACAGCAGTGCCGTCCGCCATGGCGATGCTGTAGGTGATGCTGTCCCAACTATCAGCGTCAACAATGGTGTTGGCCGGAACCACGTAGCTGAAAGCGTTGTCGGCGCGCGCGTTCAGCGTCGGAAGGAAGGTGTTGATAGTGGGCGCGTGGTTGTTGGCCACACGATCCATCATCGTCTGGATCATCGCCTGGTCCCATACGGCGCCGCTTGCAAACTCCACTCGATCGATTCGAGCATCCTGCGATACCCCCCCCACCGACGTACCGGCAGCAAAGTAGTTGACCACGCCGACCTGATCGGCATTCCCCTTGACGAAGAAGAACAGGTGGTTGCCGGAACGCATCGGGCGCACATCGGTCTCGGCGATACCCGCGCCAAAACGCAACGTGTCGACGGCAGACAAGGCATCAGTCGCGTCGATGTTGTCGGCGCCATCGCCGATGTTGAACGTGAACACATCGTTCCCTCGCCCGCCAACGAGGTAATCGTTACCCATGCCGCCGATCAGCGTGTCGTTGCCGTCATCGCCATAGAGCGTGTCGGCGCCGGCTTTGCCGTCGATGACGTCGGAGCCTATCGTGCCGTGAACGGTGTCCGCTCCCGCCGTCGCTGCGTCCACATAGGTACGAGAGGCAATGTCAGCCAGGCTCCACGTGGTGCCGTCGCCGAACCTGATCTGCTGTATGGGGTTGTAGGGATTGGAAGGAGCATCGTTCAAGAAGAAGTAGCTGACAAGGACGCTGTCGGCGCTGCCGGCGATCTGCAGAAGAAGGTCTTGTCCGCTGCGGAGGGCAGTCACGTCGGCGGGCAGCAAGCCCGCCTTGAACTGCAGCACGTTGAGCTTGCTGCCAGTCGAGTAGTCTTGCGAAATGACGTCGTTTCCATCGCCCCGGCCGAACAGGTAGACATCGTTCCCGCCCTCGCCGGAAAGGGTGTCATTGCCTGAGCCGCCCGAAATGGTGTCATCACCTGCGCCCGCGAAGACGGTGTCCGCTCCCGCATACCCGTTGATGGAGTCGCCGGACTTCGTGCCGACGAGGCGGTCATCACCGGCTGCTCCCTGACACAACCGGGCTGCGATGTCTTGACTCGACCAAACCGTGCCGTCGGCGAATTTGACCTGCTGGATGGCGCATTCCTGGAACGCTGCCGCATCCCCGCCAAACTTGTAGCGAACCGCGATCGAATCGTTCGTTCCTGCAATCGCCAGCTCTATCACCCCGGAAGAACCGGAAGAACCTCCCCCGAGAAGCGTTCTCACGATGACATCCGATGGCGCAACTCCGGCCTTGAATTCGAGCACGTCCGCTCTGGAGCCGTCTCCGATGATCGAATCGTTGGAGAGATCGTCCTTGCCGTCGCCTCGCCCGAAGAGGATGCGGTCGTTGCCCTCCCCTGGCGAAATCGAATCATTTCCGGCGCCGCCGTCCAGCACGTCGTCGCCCTTTCCGCCGACCAGGTGATCGTCGCCTCCGCCCCCATTGATATGGTCCACGGCAGCTGTGCCTTGGAGAGTGTCCGTGGCGTCGGTGCCGGCAATGTCGAAACCATTGGATGCGATGAGCTGGGCCAACGTGACCTCGCTGCCATCGCCAAACACCAGACGGTCAATGGACAAGGGCGCTGTGATGTCGCCCTTGAAACCGCTGATGCCGATCTGATCGCCGGTTCCCGCCAACTGAACGAACAAGGGCGTGGTGTCACAAGTGGTTGTAAAGGCAGCCGGATTGAAGGCCAAGCGAATGTCCGCCGCGCTGATTCCCTCGGAAAACACGATGCGGCTCGCGCCGCGGGATCCATACGACCCGTCGGCGAGCAGCGCCCCGTCAGCGACAACGTCGCTTCCGTCGCCGCGCCCGAACAGATACGTATTGCCGCTGCCGCCGATATTGATGTTGTCGTTGCCGCGCCCGCCCGATACCGTCAATCCGCCGCCCGCCGAATCGGCGTATACGATGTTGTCGTCCCGCAGGCCACCCAGCACGCCGGTACGACCGTTGTCCAGGTGAACATTGCCGGGCGTGAGCGCATAGTGCCCCGCCATCTCGGCCATGCCCAATGTCGAGCGGTCTGACAGGCTGAAGCGCTCGACCGCCGTGTCCGCGATGACCGAATCGCCTCCGACGATCGACAGCAGCAGCGACGAGTCGCCGATGACCACGCCGGCAATGTCGTGGCTGCCGATTCCCTCCAGCACCACGGTGTCGTTGCCGCCGCCATCGACGATCGTCTCGACCTTGCCCGTGGCATCGGCCGGCATATCACCCCGGCCGATCACGTAGACGTCATCGCCCAGCCCGCCTTCCAGATAGTCGGTTCCCCCGCCGCCTTCCAGCGTGTCATTGCCATCATTGCCGTAGATCTTGTCATCGCCGCTCCCGCCGGCGATGAAGTCGTTGCCTTCATTGCCAGACAACGTGTCCACGCCCATGCCGCCAAGAATCGTGTCGGAACCGCCGCCGCCTTCCACGGCGTCATCACCATCGCCGACGTCGATGAAGTCGTTGCCGTTCGCAGACAAGGACAGCATCGAGACCGGCGCATCGCCCCAGACGGCGTCATTGCCGGCACCGCCATAGAGGAAATCGTCACCGCCGGCGCCCATCATGGTGTCGTTGCCGTCGCCGCCGTCGAGCGTGTCCGCTCCATGGAACGCCGGGTCGATCGCTGCCTGCGTGTAATCGCCCCACATCAAGTCATCGCCGCTGCCGCCGCGAAGCTCGTCGCCCCCGCCGCCCCCGCTCATCCAGTCGTTGCCATCGCCGCCGTCGAGGATGTCGCTACTGCTGTATTGGGCAGGCGTCTCACCATCGTATGACCCGTCGCCCCACAGTACGTCGTCGTCTGTGCCGCCGTTGAGGGTGTCGTTGCCGCCTTCGCCCACCAGCAAATCCTTGCCCGCCCCGCCATCGATCAGGTCGTTGCCGTTCTGGTTAGCCGGCATGCTCAGGTTGAGTCCCACCACTGCCGGGCCATCGCCCGTCAGGCTGTCGTTGCCATCGCCGCCCGAGATCACGTCGTTGCCCAGCAGGCCATAGACGAAGTCGTTGCCAGTACCGCCGACGATGAAGTCCCGGCCCACACCGCCCACGATATGGTCGTTGCCCGCGCCGCCATCGAGCACATCGCCCTCGGGGCTGACCACGGTGGCCGGATTCGCGATGCCGGCGACGGACCAGACATTCATGTCGAGCGAGTTGTAGGCCACCCAGTCGAAGCCGCGCGCCAGCTCCGGCCCCGCGGCCGTGACGGCGGGCGGTGTCGCTCGATTGGCGGCGTTGAAGTTCCACGGGCCATTGCCCGAACCGTATATGAAGTCGTTGCCGTCGCCGCCGAAGATCGTGTTGGCGCCCATGCCGCCGAGCAGCAGGTCGTCGCCCGCGCCGCCGTCGAGCAGGTCATTGCCGTCCAGGCCCATCAGCAGGTCGTTGCCGCCCAAGCCGAGCATCCGGTCGGCCTGGGTGGTACCGACGATGCTGTCCGGCGCATCCGGTTGGGCGCCGTCGCTGACGTAGTTGTAGTCGACGCCAACCGCATACAGCCCAGAGGTGCCGGCTTTCTTGTGGAAGTCGCCGGTGAAGGTGTTGGTCGTCGGCGGACTTGTAGGAACATCTGGAAGAACGATTCCGAAACTACGTGCTGGCGCCCAGTCTCGGACCCGAACCGTATCGACCCGATCGGCAAAGCTAATGATCAGATCGCGTTTGCCTTGCTCCCCATCGACAAGCGTATAAAAAACCTTGCGGTTCGCATCTGACCATTGATTGCTGTTCAGGCGTTGCCCTGCTGGCAACCCGGCATCGTATCCAGGGAGGCGCAAGGTTCCGTTGCCATCGACATCGTATATGACGTCATTACCCCAGCCAGTGCTAAAAAAGTAGGCATCGTTTCCAACACCCCCAGTCAGGCTGTCGTCACCGCTGCCTCCGTCAAGGGTATCGTCTCCCGCTCCTCCGACAAGGGTATCAGTACCATTTCCACCTGACAGGAGATCGTTTCCAGCATCACCTTCGACATAGTCATCTCCGTCGAGACCATCGATACTGTCATTACCTGACATGCCATAGAGCCAGTCGGAAATCGATTTTCCTTTGATTGAATCACCGGATGAAGTCCCGAATATCACCTGATGATCAGCCGACGAGACACCCGTTCCATCTATGACCAGCGTAAGAGGTGCACCGCCAGGCAAGTGCCGGGACAAGTCCACATAGTCCCAATTTCCGTTGACAGCCCAAGTATCCCATTCTTCGTTATATGGCTTTGAACCAGAACGCGGAAGATCATCGTCGTCTCTTGCCCCTTTGACTTCAAACTGAATCAGCCAAGAAAGCATCGCGGCACGGTCAGCGAGGAATCTTTCGGTCATCGTCCCGACCCCTGTGACCTCGTTGTAGAGGTCGAGGGAGGCATCGCCGTCGTGCTTCGCATAATCGGCATCCGGAACAACAAAGGAGTTCAGTTCACGCAGGGCATAGCGCCAAGCAATATCACTTTTTGCTCGGTCAACTATTTCATCGCGACTAAGGCTAGCATCAATGCTGTACTCGGCCACGGCTCTAAAATCATCCGGAAGCTCTCTGAACGCCCAGGTCGCGCCAAAAAAGAGATTGCTTAATTTGTCAAATATATCCCTGCGGCCATTCTCATCACGATCTTTCAGTAGCTGATAGAGTTCTTTGGCACCGTCACCGCCAAAATAGCCACCAAGCAGCGTTGCTCCAAGGACAATTGCCCCAGCGACCGGCGCAGTCAGAACCCCGGCTGACACCAATGCGGCAGCTCCCAGAGCAGCCACGGCTCCCGCGGCAAACTGGCCAAGCGTAGAACCACCTAGATCAACGGCCCATAGCTTGATTATTTCCTTTGCATCTTCGTGGCGCCCCTCACTTTCCGCCGCAGCAGCATCCCGAGCGGCAAGGCCTAGTCCAAGAAGAATACTAACAGGGCCAAGAACCTTGAGCATCGTTGTACCAACAATGGTTCCTGCTTTACCCAAATCTCGAATTAGGGTCTGGCCTGATCTCAAATATGTGCGCTCAGCATCAGAAAGACCCGCCAGATAGTCATTCATTACTTTCACGCGTGGCGAATCCCTCGGGATACTAGATAGGCTCTCCGGAGTGACAGACAAATACTCGCCAACGTATGTCTCGGAAAGCCCCGTATAGACCACTTGGGTTAGCGAGTTGTTTACTATAATTTGCCTGACAGCATCGAGGCCTCGTGAGTTTCTAAGTGCCAACAGGCTCTCGCGTGGAACTCCATCAATGAAACCAATATTTGGATTCTCAAGAAGCGCCGGAAGCTCGCTTGTAACAAAAACGCTAAGGTCCGCCAACTGACGTGGCGCAATTACTCTGAAATTTCCATTTGCCTCGGCCACAAAATTATGAGACGCAATGTCCCAAAGCGAGGTCGCAGAAATTCTTTCACCGCTTAGATTGACGCCCTCTTTATATAATTTAGCCTGCTTCTGAATTTCCAAAATCTGGGAAGAATTTGCTGAGGAAGCAGGAATGCCAAACAATTCCTTTGACACTGCATCTTCGAGCGCCTTGTTAAATCGGAGATCATCAAGCAGCTTTCCGACCTCACTCGTGCCAATGTCATAAACATTTCCCGGCCCTTGACTGACAAGCTCCGCAGCTATCGCTCCGGTTCTTGTCACTCCATCCGGCATAAGCCCACTGAATAGAAGATAGGTATCCCCGGGCCTTGCGTAACTCACCTTCCCAGTCACTCTACCTACAAGATCAAATAACGAAGCTACAGTATTATTAGCACCAGCAGAAGTCAATTCACCGATGGCGGTACGATAGTCAATGCTCATTTATTTCCCCCCTTAAATATGGCACGAAATGGAACCTCCTCTTTCACACCATATATCCCATGAATCTCTAATGCAGACCTAATTTCCCCCTTCAACTCTTCGAAGAACGGCAACCTATCGACATCGGGATCATCAAAAACCACAAGGCGATCACCCCAAATATCAATATGAATTTCATACAATTTTCCATTAAAGTGAAAATAGTAATGAATTTCAGATGATCTAACATCTGCTTTCGGCGCAGCAAAGAGATAGTAATTCCGGTCTTCGTCATATGCCCACACGGGATCTACTTTATTACTAAAATAACCCCCTCTCATCTTAAGAAATCGGTGTTTCTTTTCATCTGACTCCGCCGCCTTCATAATGGCTTCAATATCAGTTCTACCCAATTTCTTCAAAACATACGACATATAACCACCAGAAAAATAATTAAAACAAATCAAGCATTAAAATGCATTTAAGCCATCTACCTCAGACCACGCCACAAGAATTTATCGTACTAGACTTGGAATCAAAATAAAGGATATCTGTACGAAGGACATACTTCACCCCCTTGGTGATGACTGCTCCTTGATGCCTAAGCCGATGCGGAAAAACAAGCGCCATTCCTGCCAGAGGCTTGACCGACTCCCAGACAAATTCCGTCGCCCCGCCCTCGAAGTCGTCGTTCAAATACATCATGAAGGTCAAGAAACTCTCATACCGCTCATTGATTCGAACGGTCCCGTCCTGATGCCATGAAAAATGCTGCTGCACGTCGTAGCGGTAGAACCGGAAGCGTTCGTTGAAGCCGCTCACACGCCAGCCGTCGCTCTCCGTCGGAAGGCAGGGCCGTGCTCGCTCAAACAACTGCAGCGCCAGCTTCGGATCGTCAAAAATGATCCGGTCGTTGTTGCGCGCGTCCTGGTAGACCCGTTCGCCTTCTTCAGTGCGTATGGCCGCCTCCGCATAGCCCATGCGCTCGCTCTCCGTGATGAACTCCCGGCATTCGGCCTCGGAGAGGAACCCATCGATCGTGAAGACCCCTGCGCCCAATCGATTGACTTTCACGCCCGCTCCAAAATTGGCGTTGGAATCTGCGCCGCAGCCAGGATCCCGTCGTACCCTTCCAGCCCCGCCTTCCGGCTGTATTTCTGCGCTGCCTCTCGCCCATGGCGAACGACAGTCGCATCGAAATGATCAGCTACTGCCCGCGAGAGCTGCTCCACATCGAAGAAGTCGACAAGGCGGCCCACGCTCTCCGATGGGACGACCTCCCGCACCGGCGCCGTGTTCGACGCGACAAGGGGCGCCCCGCAAGCCATCGCCTCCAGCATCGACCAGCTCAGCACGAACGGATAGGTGAGGTACACATGCGCGGCAGAGACCTGCAGCACGCGCAGGTAGTCCGCTCGCGGCAGGCGCCCCATGAAATGCGTTCGCGCGGCATCTAGCTTCACCTCACGCAACATCCGCTCACGCCACGTCGTCGCGTCAGCCGGCCGCCTGCCATAGCTGACGTCGTCACCACCGACGATCACCGCATGGCAGGTCGGGTGGCGCCGCTGAATGCGCTCCAGCGCGCGCATGAAGATGTGGAAGCCCCGATACGGTTCGAGATTTCGCGCCACATAGGTCACCACCGGGTCTCCCGCCTTCAACGCGGTGCCATTGGAGGTTCGGATCGCGGCCAGCGGGTCAGGCCCAAGTTCGTCGGTCTCGATGCCCTCGTGCTGCACGATGATCTTTGGCAGATACGCCTCCGGGTGGCGGCTGCGCTGCCAATGCGTCGGGCTCACTGCTGCGTCGCAATGCGCGAGATTCAGCGTGTGCAGCGCGTTCCACGTCCGGACGCGTGCCCGGTCGTCGAACGTCGCCGGGAACTCAGGGTCGAAGCCGACGTCGGCGCCATCGGGCGAGTAGAACCACTCGCACAGATGCACCAGGCGCGCGTCAGGGAAAACGTCTTTCGCATAGAGGGTCTCACCCCAGCCGGGATGCGCCAGGATCGCGTCGGGACGGTAGCCCTTGCGGTGCAGGTTGAGCAGCACTCTTGCAACCGCCTGCCCGTGCAGCGTCGCAGACTCCAACTTTCTCAGGTAGGGATGCTGCTGAGGCCGAGGGCCTCTTGCGAGCCGATAGCGAATCAGACGCTCGAAGCCGGGCAGCCCGGGTGCCGAGTCGCGCCCCAGCGCTGTGACTTCCCAACCAGGGCGCCGGCTCCATTCGCGCACCAGATGTCCGAACTGGCCGGGAAAGTTTTGATGAATCACCAGCAGCCGCATCAACGCTCCCTGATGCTTTCGCTGGCGTGCTGTTTCAACGGGTCGAGCAGGTAGTCGATCACCCTCCGCCTGCCTGTCTTGATCTCGGCAGTGACATTCATCCCTGGCCCCAACCGGATGCTCTTGCCGTCGATATCGATCGCGGACCTCATGAGCGTCAACGTTGCGGGGAACAACGCTCCGCGCTTTTCGTCATTGACTGCATCGGCCGTCACCCATTGCACGCGGGCCGGCACGGTGCCGTAGCGGGTGTAGCTGAATGTCTCCAGCTTCACTTCGGCATGCTGCCCGGCCTGCACGAAGCCGATGTCCTTGTTGTCGATCGCCACTTCAGCGGTCACCTGCGCTTCGTCAGGCACGATAACCATCAGTTGCTGCGCGGCGGTAACAACCCCGCCCGTGGTATGGATGGCCAGTTGCTGCACCGTGCCGCTAACCGGCGCACGCAGTTGGGTTAGCTTCTCCCTGTGCTCGCTCTTGGTCGCCTCTTGCTCCAGCGCTGCGGCCTTCAATTTGGCCTGGGCGAGACGATCGCTGAGCGTGCGCTGGGTTTCTGCCAGGTAAGAGGCTTTTTCCTGCCGGGTTTCGGCTTCAGCAGCCTCGGCCTCCTTCACGCGGGCTAGTTGAGTTGCCAAATCGCGCTCGAGTTCGATGCGCTCGCGAGTCTTGTCCTGCCCTGCATGTCCAGCGACGTAGCCCTGGTCCACCAAGGCCTTGAAATCCGCTTCGCGCTGACGGGCCAGTGGCACCGTGGCCTGCAACTTGGCCAGCACTTCCTGCGCTGTGCTCAATTCGGCGCGGCGGCGCTGCAACTCGGCATCGAGCTTGGCCTGCTTGGCCGCGATGTCGCTCCACTCGGTGCGCAGCAACTCGGTGTCTTCCGGCTTGGGCGACATAGGCGCTGCACCGGTTCTCAAGCCTGAAAGAAGAGCTTCGCTGCGGCGCGCCTCGCTCTGCTGCGCCCGCAACTGCTCCTCGTTGCTGCGCGCGTCGGCACTTGCGCTAGTGGCATCCAGTTCGACCAGCACCTGCCCCTGTGCAACATGGTCGCCGTCCTGCACGCGAATGGCTTTGACCACGCCCGAATCCAGCGGCTGGATCAGCTTGGTGCTGTCGCTCACAACGATGCGGCCGGGAGCCACCGCGACGATATCCACCTCGCCAAGGATGCTCCAGGCCAGCGCGCAAACGAACAGGGCGACGATGACCCACATCGCACGTCGCGGCGCCGGATGAACTGGCGTGGCCTGCAGGCTCAGCGCCCCTGGCAGAAATGCCGCTTCATCTGCGAGCAGCTTCGGACCGGCCAATTCGTGGCGGGCCTCCCAGGCCGCGTGAAAGACTGACCGATATCGTGCCAGCAGTTCGATGAACGGATGCCTCGATGTAGCGTTGGACTGGCTCATCAGGCGCCTCCTGTCACTGATACCGCTTGTTCAGACTGCAGCCCGGCCTGCATGCGCCACAGGTGGGCATACAGACCGTTGCTGCGAATCAGCGCATCGTGCGGCCCGACCTCGACGATGCGCCCCTTGTCCATCGCGACGATGCGATGTGCGCGGCGCACCGCGCTGAGGCGGTGGGCGATGACGATCACTGTGCGCCCGTGGCAAATGGCCTGCATGTTCTGCTGCAGGATTGCCTCGCTCTCATAGTCGAGCGCGCTGGTGGCCTCGTCGAAAATCAGGATGCGCGGGTTGCTGAACAGCGCCCGCGCAATCGCGATGCGCTGGCGTTGGCCGCCCGAGAGACCGGCCCCCTGCTCACCGACGATCGTGTCGTAGCCCTCGGGCAGTTCGCTGATGAACTGATGCGCGCCGGCCAGTTGCGCGACACGGATCACTGCTTCCAGCGGAGCCGCCGGGTCGGCGATGGCGATGTTTTCCCTCACGCTCCGGTTGAACAGAAAGTTCTCCTGTAGCACGACGCCGATCTGCCGCCGTAGTTGGGCAGCATCGACCAAGCTGATGTCGATGCCATCAACCAGCACACGGCCCTGTTCGGGGGTGTACAGGCGCTGTACCAGCTTGGTCAACGTGCTCTTGCCCGAACCAGAGCGCCCGACAATGCCAATGATCTCGCCCGAGCGTATCTGCAGGTTCAAGTCTTGCAGCACCAGAGGCGCCTCAGGACGGTAGCGGAACCCCACCTTGTCGAAGGCGATCTGCCCATTCAGTGGCGGGAGTTGCGCCGCCGCACTAGGAGGCACTTCGGTGCGCGTATTCAGGATGTCACCCAGTCGGCGCACCGAGAGGCCAGTCTGTTGGAATTCCGTCCACATCTGTGCGATGCGCATGATCGGCTGCGCAACGCGGCCGGCGAACATGTTGAACGCCACGAACATGCCCACGGTGAAGCCGGCGCCGCTACTACCACCCATCACCAGATGGGCGCCATACCAGAGTGTGGCCGCATTGACCAGCTTGCCGATCAGATTGACCCCCTCGTTGGCGAAGGTGGCCAGGGCCTGCGTCCGGAAACCGGCGCTGACATAGCCCGCCAGTTGCTCATCCCATCGGCGGGCGAATGCAGGCTCGAGGGCCCCGGCCTTGACGGTTTGCACACCCGTGATGGATTCGACCAGCAGCGCCTGCTGCTCAGCGCTGCGCGCAAACTTCTCGTTCAGCCGGCCCCGCAGGATCGGAACCACAAGGGCGCTGAGCAGCGCATACACCGGCAAGCTCGTGAGCACGATCAGGGTCAGCGGTACGCTGTAGCTGAACATCACCGCGATAAACAGCACAGAGAACAGCACGTCGAGTACGAGCGTGAGAGCCTGCCCTGTCAGGAAGCTGCGGATGTTCTCCAGCTCTCGCACACGTGCCACCGAATCGCCGACACGGCGGGCCTGAAAGTAGGCCAGAGGAAGACCCATCAAATGGCGATACAACCGGGAACCGAGTTCGACATCGATCCGGCTGGTCGTATGACTGAAGACGTAGGCTCGCAGCACGGTGAGCACGCTCTCGAACAGGCAGATCGCAACGAGCCCGACCACGAGCACATCAAGCGTGCTGGTGCCCTTGTGTACAAGCACCTTGTCCATCACGACCTGGAAGAACAGAGGCGATATCAGGGCAAAAAGCTGGAGGAACAGCGAGACGGCAAGAACCTCGGCAAACAGGCGACGATGTCTCACCACACTGGGAATGAACCAGCTGAAATCGAAGCTGGCCAGTTCGCCAGCCAGCGACGCACGGCTTGCGACGAGGATGAGTTCACCGGTCCATCGCTGAGCAAACGTTGATATCGGTTCGATGAGCGGCCTGCTCTCAGTGCCATCAAAGGCTTGCAGCAGAACGCGCTGCCCATCCGATTGCGCGAGAACCACGACACTGCCGTCGCACATCAGCGCGAGCGCGGGAAGCGGCGTGAGCGACAAGCGCTCTGAAGTCGTTCTGCTGAGCTTGGCCTTGAGGCCCAGGTGCTTGGCCGCGAGCAGCAGGTCGGCAACCGAAAGCGCTTCGTTGGAACTCTTGCCGAGTTGGTGAAGCAAAGCAGCCGGATCAGCGCTGATGTGATGCAGCCGAGCGACCAGCGCCAGCGCGGCCAAAGAAGTCTGCGCGCACGGCTTGTCGCCGTTCCCGACGGAATTCATCGCGTCCATCCCACCCTGTATCGGTTTGTTTGAGCAGGGACTCTAGCGGCCCCCTCGCCCGCAATCGCCCCCTAGATCAGGGGTCCAGATTAGAGCGAGACCAAACGTGAGCCCACCCTGGCCTCTTAGGGTTAACACCAAATTGTTCAATCTTTAACGTCACATTAATATCCGCTCCGCTTGATCAACTTCCATAAATCAAGCTTCACAAAACCTGTACCTGGATCAAGACATCCGAGGAGCGAAAGAGATGAGACAACTCCGTATTGCCCTGGCGGCTGCTGGCCTGCTCGGCGCGACCCTGGCGCACGCTGGCGAGATCGAAGTGCTGCACTGGTGGACCTCCGGCGGCGAAGCCAAGGCCGCCTCGGCGCTGAAGCTCACGCTGCAGCAGAAGGGTGACCGCTGGAAGGACTTCGCGGTCGCCGGCGGCGGCGGCGATTCGGCCATGACGGTGCTGAAGTCGCGCGTCGTGTCCGGCAACGCTCCCTCGGCAGCCCAGATCAAGGGCCCGTCGATCCAGGAGTGGGCGCGCGAAGGCGTGCTGGCCAACATGGACGACGTGGCCAAGGCCGAGAAGTGGGACGACCTGCTGCCCAAGGTCGTGTCCGACGTCATGAAGTACCAGGGCCACTACGTCGCCGTGCCGGTCAACGTGCACCGCGTCAACTGGCTGTGGACCAACCCCGAAGTGTTCAAGAAGGCCGGCGCCAAGGTGCCGACCACCTGGGACGAGTTCTTCGCCGCGGCTGACAAGCTGAAGGCCGCGGGCGTGATCCCGGTGGCCCACGGCGGCCAGAACTGGCAGGACTTCACCACGTTCGAGGCCGTGGCCCTCGGCGTCGGCGGCACCGACTTCTACAAGAAGGCGCTGGTGCAGCTCGACCAGGGTGCGCTGACCAGCCCGACGATGGAGAAGGTGCTGACCACCTTCAAGAAGGTCAAGGACTACACCGACAAGAACGCCCCGGGCCGTGACTGGAACCTGGCCACCGCGATGGTGATCAACGGCCAGGCCGGCATGCAGATCATGGGCGACTGGGCCAAGGGCGAGTTCCTGGCCGCCGGCAAGGTGCCGGGCAAGGACTTCGGCTGCGTGGCCGCCCCCGGCACCGGCAGCGCCTACACCTTCAACGTCGACTCGTTCGCGATGTTCAAGCTGAAGGATGCCGCCAACATCGAGGCCCAGAAGCACCTGGCCGCCGCGATCATGGCACCGCAGTTCCAGGAAGTGTTCAACCTGAACAAGGGCTCGATCCCGGTTCGCCTGAACATGCCGATGGACAAGTTCGACGAGTGCGCCAAGACCTCGGCCAAGGACTTCGTCGCCACCTCCAAGAGCGGCGCCCTGGTGCCGTCGATCGCCCACGGCATGGCCGTCCCGTCGGCCGCTGAAGGCGCCATCAAGGATGCCGTCAGCCAGTTCTGGAACGACGACAAGATGAGCGCCAAGGACGCGATGTCCAAGATCGCCTCCGCCGCCAAGACCAAGTAATTGGTCCCCCGCCCTTGCCGCTCATTGCATGCGGCGGCAAGGGCCCCGTCTCTCCGAGTGAAGCCTGTCGAAAGTTGGCCGCGCACTGGCGGTAAGCCCTGCTGTGCGCGGCTTTTTCTTGGCCGCACAATCTGCTAGCCAAGGCTCGACACGAGGAACACCAAGAAATGTCTGCCCCTTCAGCCCTGCGCACGCCTCTGCTGCCCAAGCTGGTGATCGCACCCAGCTTCATCCTCGCGTTCTGCTTCATCTACGGGCTGATCGCGTGGAACGGCTACCTCTCCCTCTCCGCCTCCCGCCTGCTGCCGAACTACGAGTTCGTCGGCCTCGAGCAGTACCGCATCCTGTGGGAGAGCGAGCGCTGGATGGTGGCGCTCAAGAACATGGCCATCTTCGGCGGCCTGTTCATCTTCGGCGGCATGGCGCTGGGCCTGCTGCTGGCGATCCTGCTCGACCAGAAGATCCGCGCCGAAGGCGTGCTGCGCACGATCTACCTGTACCCGATGGCGCTGAGCTTCATCGTCACCGGCACCGCCTGGAAGTGGATCCTGAACCCGGGCCTGGGCATCGAGCACGTCGTGCAGCAATGGGGCTTCCCCAACTTCACCTTCGACTGGCTGGTCAACCCCGACAAGGCGATCTACTGCGTCGCGATCGCCGGCATCTGGCAGAGCGCCGGCTTCGTGATGGCGCTGTTCCTCGCCGGGCTGCGCGGCATCGACGATTCGATCATCAAGGCGGCCCAGGTCGACGGCGCCAGCCTGCCGCGCATCTACTGGCGCATCCTCATCCCGAGCCTGCGGCCGGTGTTCTTCAGCACGCTGATGGTGGTGAGCCACCTCGCGATCAAGAGCTTCGACCTGGTGATGGCGCTCACCGCCGGCGGCCCCGGCTTCGCCACCGACCTGCCCGCCACCTTCATGTACGCCATGGCCTTCTCGCGCGGCCAGATCGGCCTGGGCGCCGCCAGCGCCACGATCATGCTCGCCACCGTCGCCGCCATCGTCGTGCCCTACCTGTACTCCGAGCTGAGGACGCGCAAATGAGTGCCGTCGTACAAAACCACCTGCCCGCCGCCGCCCGCGCGGCCCGCACCGAAGGGAGCGTCATGAACCGCATCAACTTCCACCGCGTGGTGCTGTGGGGCGCGCTGCTGCTGTTCGCCGCGTTCTTCCTGACCCCGCTGTATGTGATGGTCACCACCTCGCTGAAGGACATGAACGAGGTGCGCGCCGGCAACCTGCTGTCGCTGCCGCACTCGCCCACGTTCTACGCCTGGGCCAAGGCCTGGGGCTCGGCCTGCACCGGCACCGACTGCGGCGGCCTGAAGCCCTTCTTCATGAACTCGGTGCTGATGGTGCTGCCGGCGGTGCTGGTGTCCACCTCCATCGGCGCGATCAACGGCTACGTGCTCAGCAAGTGGCGCTTCCGCGGCAGCGAGGTGATGTTCGCGATGATCCTGTTTGGCGTGTTCATGCCGATGCAGGTGGTGCTGCTGCCGATGAGCCAGATCCTCGGCTGGCTCGGCATCGCCAGCTCGATCTGGGGCCTGATCCTGGTGCACGTGGTGGCCGGCCTGCCGTCGACCACGCTGTTCTTCCGCAACTACTACGTCGGCCTGCCCGACGAGCTGATCAAGGCCGCGATGCTCGACGGCGCCGGCTTCTGGCGCATCTTCTGGCGCATCGTGCTGCCGCTGTCCACGCCCATCATGGTCGTGACGCTGATCTGGCAGTTCACCAACATCTGGAACGACTTCCTCTACGGCGTGGTCTTCGCGGGCATCGACAGCAAGCCGATCACGGTGGCGCTGAACAACCTGTCGAACACCAGCAGCACCGTCAAGGAATACAACGTGGACATGGCCGCCGCGATGATCGCCGCGCTGCCCACGCTGTTCGTCTACATCGTCGCAGGCAAGTATTTCGTGCGCGGCCTGACCGCCGGCGCCGTCAAGGGTTGAGGAGAGTTTGAAATGGGTGCACTTTCGATTCGCAACGTTCGCAAGACCTACGGCCACACCGAGATCCTCAAGGGCATCGACATCGAGATCGAGGGCGGCGAGTTCCTGATCCTCGTGGGCCCGTCGGGCTGCGGCAAGTCGACCCTGCTGTCGATGATCGCCGGCCTCGACACGCCCACCTCGGGCACCATCCACATCGGCGACCGCGACGTCACCTACCTGCCCAGCAAGGACCGCGACATCGCGATGGTGTTCCAGAGCTATGCGCTCTACCCCAACATGAACGTCGCCGAGAACATCGCCTTCGGCCTCGAGATGCGCAAGGTGCCCAAGCCCGAGCGCGACGCCGCGGTGGAGCGCGTGGCCAAGATGCTGCAGATCGGCCACCTGCTCGACCGCAAGCCCGGCCAGCTCTCCGGCGGCCAGCGCCAGCGCGTGGCGATGGGCCGTGCGCTGGCCCGCGACCCCAAGCTGTTCCTGTTCGACGAGCCGCTGTCCAACCTGGACGCCAAGCTGCGCGTGGAAATGCGCGCCGAGATCAAGCTGCTGCACCAGCGCACCAAGACCACCACCGTGTACGTCACGCACGACCAGGTCGAGGCCATGACGCTGGGCGACCGCATCGCGGTGATGAAGGACGGCGTGGTGCAGCAGTTCGGCACGCCCGACGACATCTACAGCCGCCCGGCCACCCGCTTCGTGGCCGAGTTCATCGGCTCGCCGGCGATGAACATGGTCACCAGCCAGCGCGCCGGCAACGGCCTGGCCGCCCATGGCGTGGAGCTGCAGCTCACCGAAGCGCAGCGCAGCCGCCTCAACGGCTCCAACGAGGTGATCTACGGTCTGCGTCCCGAGAACCTCAGCTTCGCCGACTCCGGCCTCGCCGGCACGCTGGCGATGATCGAGCCCACCGGCCCCGAGACCTATGCGCTGGTCGACACGCCGATCGGCCAGCTCACCGCCCGCGTGCCGGGCAAGGTGGTGCACCGCGTCGGCGAGCGCGTGCAGCTGCAGTGGAACGCCAACGACGCGCACCTGTTCGACAGCAAGACCGAGGCACGCGTCGCCTAAATTGTTGCAAGGCCCCCTCGCGCACGGCATGCAAGATGCTGGTACAACGGCACCATCGACCTCCTGATCCCGAGCAGGCCATGAAAGCCGAACTGCCCGATTTCCGTGCACCCGAATTCCTGCGCGAGCACATCCTGCACACGATGGCCTTCTACGACGGACGATGTCTCGATCCGTCGGGCGGGTTCTTCCATTTCTTCAAGGACGACGGCACCGTCTACGACCGCTCGACGCGCCATCTCGTCAGCAGCACGCGCTTCGTGTTCACGCACGCGATGGCGGCGCGCCACTTCCCCGACCACCCTCGCGCCCCGGCATGGCGCGAAGGCGCGAAGCACGGCCTCGATTTCGTGCGCAACGTGCACCGCGATGCCGCCACCGGCGGCTATGCCTGGCTGCTGCAGTGGGAAGGCGGCCGCAAGACCGTGCTCGATGCCACCAACCACTGCTATGGCCTCGCCTTCGTGCTGCTGGCCCATGCGCATGCGCTGATGGCCGGCATCGAAGAAGCCCGCATCGGCCTGGCCGAGACCTTCGAGCTGATGGAGCAGCGCTTCTGGGAGCCGCAGCACAGCCTCTATGCCGATGAGGCCACGCCCGACTGGCAGCTCTCGGGCTACCGCGGCCAGAACGCCAACATGCACGCCTGCGAGGCCATGCTCGCGGCCTACGAAGCCACCGGCGAGCTGCACTACTACGAGCGCGCCGCCGTGCTGGCCGATTCGGTCGCGCACCGGCTCGCCGGCCTCAACAAGGGCCTGATCTGGGAACACTACCGCGCCGACTGGACGCCCGACTGGGACTACAACCGGCACGACAAGACCAACATCTTCCGCCCCTGGGGCTACCAGACAGGCCACATGACCGAGTGGGCCAAGCTGCTGCTCACGCTGGAGCGGCTGAACCCCGAGAAGGTCGAGAACGAAGCGCTGGTGCACCGCGCGCGTGAGCTCTTCGCGGCTGGCGTCGACCATGGCTGGGATCGCCAGCACGAAGGCCTGGCCTACGGCTTCGCGCCCGACGAGACGCCGGGCCACGAAGGCCGCTTCGTGATCTGCGATGCCGACAAGTACTTCTGGGTGCAGGCCGAAACCTTCGCCGCCGCCGCCGCGCTCGCCGAGCGCACCATCGAGGGCGGCTACTGGGACTGGTACGACCGCATCTGGACCTACGCCTGGGAGCACTTCGTCGACCACCAGCACGGCGCCTGGTACCGCATCCTCTCGCCGGCCAACAAGAAGGTTACCGACGAGAAGAGCCCCGCCGGCAAGGTCGATTACCACACGATGGGCGCCTGCTACGAGGTGCTGGCGGCCCTGGAGCGCTAGCTAGCGCCGCGCGCGCTGCGCGATCACCTGCCGCAGCAGCGGCTCCTCCACCGGCTTGACGAGGTGCCGGTCGAAGCCCGCGTCGCGGGCGCGCTGCTGGTCTTCCGGCGAGCTCCAGCCCGTCAGCGCCACCAGCAGGCACTGGCGGCCCCACTCGCGCTGGCGCATGCGGCGGCACACCTCGTAGCCATCCATGCGCGGCAGGCCGATGTCGAGCAGCACCGCCTCCGGGCCGAAGCCTTCGGCCACCTCGAGCGCCGAAGGCCCATCATTGGCGGTGCGCACCTCGTGGCCCATCAGCTCCAGCAGCAGCGCCAGCGTGTCGGCCGAGTCCTGGTTGTCGTCGACCACCAGCACCCTGCACGGGTTGCTGTCGGCAGACTCGCCGCCCGCCGGGGAGGCTGGCGCGGAACTCGGGGAAGAGAGACTCGACATCAGGTGGCTCCGGGCGTGCGTGCCCTGTTGTTGGGGGCCGCAGCATACCCAATGAGCAATTTGCGCACCCGCAAGCCCGCGCGTGCCGAAGGTCAAAAGCTGGCCTGCAAAGGCTTGCCGAGGCACGCCGCAGCCTCTATCGTCAGAGATGGTCCCTACTCGCTCTCAGCCCTCAAGCCCAGGAGGATCCAGGCATGGCCACCCAGACCAACCGCGCGGCTCCCAATGGCCGCAAGTCCGCTGCCGCCCCCAGCGTGGTGAACCGCGACGCCACCCCTGAAGCCGCGGAAACGCCCGACCCGGTGCAGGCCGAGGCGCCTGCCGACAGCGAGCGCGACACCACGCTCGAAGGCGCGATCGACGCCTGGTCCAACAGCGTCGGCAAGGAATACCTCGCCTGGCAGATCGCCGCATGCACCTCAGTGCTGCGTGGTGCCCAGGCGCTGCGCAATGCGCAGCTCGAGGCCGCCCAGCGCGCCGAAGCGGCCCACGAGCGCGCCGCGAAAGATCTGCTCACGGTCGCCAGCCTCGGCGACCTCACCAACATCCAGCTCGAGCTCGCGCGTGCCGATGCCGACGGTGCGAACCAATACTGGACCGAGGTCAGCGGCGTGATCACCCGCAACCTGCTCGAATCGGTGGGCCAACTGGCCGAGGGCCTCACCCGGATGAACGGCGCCCTGTGGAACGCCGCCACCGAGTGGATGAAGGTGCAGGCCGCGCTGCCGCAGACGGCCGACGTGCTGGAGGCCGAGGTCGAGCATGTGACCAGCCCGCTGGCCGCCAGCCCGCTGATGTGGCCGGCCCAGGAAGCCACACGCCAGGCGATGACACTGGCCAGCTCGGCGTGGAACGACTGGATCAGCTGGTCGGGCCACCTGGCCGACGCCGGCCGCACCTTCGTCGACAGGCCGTCGACGACTCGGCACTGACGGGGCTGGCCGAAGCCAGCCCCTTTGCACGTCAGAACAGGCTGGGCTTGGCGAAGCCGCGGCCTTCGATCTCCTGCTGCACGGTGTTGGAACCGGTCGGCGCGTCCAGCACAGCCGCGGTGCCGGCGCCTTCGCCGCTGGCGATGCTGCCATCGACATTGGCGTCGTACTCGGTGGTCGTCGAGCTGCAGCTGTTGGTTGGTGCATAGGTGATCTTGCTGCCGCCGCTGGGGATCACGAAACCCAGCGCGCTCGCGCTCAGCGTCGCGGTCTGCGACTGGAAGCTTGCCTGCGGCGCGTGCTGGTTGCCCGGGCCGGCCCAGTTGCAGATCATCCCGAGCAGCGAGCCGTCGGTGCTCGCGATGTCGCCCGCGAATGCGAAGAAGCCCTGCAACGAGCGCGTCTCGGTGGCGCTGTTGTAGTCGGCATTGACGGCCAGTGCCCGCGAGTTGCCGTCACCGGTGCCGGCCTGCCAGGCATAGAGGAAGTTGCCCGCCACGGTGTTGCGATCGAAGTCGCCCGCGAAGCGCGCGAAGTTGCCGCGCCAGCCCTTGGTGCTGCCCCGGATCGCGCCGCTCAGCTTGACCGTCGGGTCGAGCTCGCCGCCGGTGGTGAACGAGGCCACGTCGGCGCCCCAGTCGGCCGACGCGGTGCTGGCGGGCGCGCCGCAGTAATCGGCGCTGCGGCTCGCGAAAGCGATCGTGGTGCCGCTGCGGCTGTAGCGCAGCGTGCTCACCCGCGCTGCCTGCAGCAGTCCGCCGGACGTCGCATCGATGCAGCCCATGGCCGGATCCAGCGTGAGCCAGAAGCCCGACACCTGCATGGTGCCGCTGTAGCTGGACGCACTCGACCCCGGCGTGTGGCGCATGATGATCTCGCCGCTGCGCGCGCTGGCATCCGTGGCGCCGTTGCCGATGGCCAGGCGGTAGGTGTAGACGGCCCCGCTGCCATCCAGGCTGATGCTGGCCGCATAGACGTTGATCGAGGCGAACGCCGGCACGGTATGCAGCAGCGTCGCGAAGTCGGTGGCAATGTCGGTGCTGCTGCCGGCAGCGGGCATGCTGAGCACGCTGGAGCGCGCCACGGTCAGGCGCATCGCGGCCATCAGAAGCAGGCCTTGCGTGGCCTGGCCCTTGGCCCCGGCGACGCGGCGGCTCAGCTGGGCCGCCACGCAGGGCTGGGTGCCGTTCTCGTATTCGAGCCAGAGGCCCAGGTCTCCGCCGGGCAGCGTGCCCGACGACATCGGACCGCCGCCCAAGGCATCCTCGTGCGACTGGTAGGCCAGGCTGGGGCCATAGCAGTTCGCATTGCCCCCGCCGCCGAACAGTTCCTCCAGCGCCAGCACCTGGTCGAGCGAAATGCTCGTGTCACCCGACAGCACCTTCTCGATCCGGTCGGCCGAGATCTTGAGGTCGGGCACCATCGCGGTGTCTGCACGGGCGCTGCCCAGTGGCAGCGCCACGGCGGCGAGGCGGCCAAGTTCTGCGCCATCGCCCGAGGCGAGCGCATGCCAGGCCGCGCGGCTCCAATCGAGCGCCACGCGGGCGCCGCCCGGCGGCAAGCCCTGGGCCGAACTCGCACTGCTGATGTCGGCCGGCGAGCCGACCGCCAGCCCGGTCGGGAAGGTGGCCTGCGCCGAGACCGTGCCACCGCCCGTGCCGTTGTTGGTGCCGCCACCCCCGGCCGCGGCCGGGGAGCTGCCGTCGCCACCGCAGGCTGAAAGCCAGAGCAGCGACGCTGCCGCCAGGGGAAGGATGCCGCGTGACGAAGCGAACGGAATGCGCCGCATGAAGACTCTCCTTTCGATGGGTGGCGGGCGATGCACGCCCTCCTGGCCTATCGAACGGTCACGCGGCCACGCCGATCAGTGAAAACCCCAGCCGGTGTCTACTCTGCAGCAACTGCCCGCACCGGCATGGCGACAGCCTCGTCGTTGGCGGGCGGCTGCACGACGGCCGGCTTACGCCGGCGCACAAGATAGCTGTAGGCCACCGGCACCACCACCAGCGTCAGCAGCGTCGAGGTCAGCACGCCGCCGATGATCGCGCGGCCCATCGGCGCCTGGATCTCGCCGCCCTCGTTGAGCGCCAGGGCCAGCGGCAGCATGCCGAACACCATGGCCGCGGTGGTCATGATGATCGGCCGCATGCGGATCAGCCCGGCCTGCAGCACCGCATCGGCCACGCTGGCGCCGGCCTTGATCGCGTGGTTGGCAAAGTCGACCAGCAGGATGGCGTTCTTGGTCACCAGGCCCATCAGCATCACGAGGCCGATCATCGAGAAGATGTTCAGCGTCGAGTGCCAGCACAGCAGCGCGAGCATCACGCCGATCAGGCTCAGCGGCAGCGAGAGCATGATCGCCACCGGCTGCAGGAAGCTGCCGAACTGGCTGGCCAGCACGATGTAGATGAAGATCACCGCCAGCCCGAGTGCGCCGACCATCGCCGTCATCGCGTCCTGCTGCTGCTTGGTGTCGCCACCCACGTCGAAGCTGTAGCCAGGCGGCAGCGCGGTCTCCTTGACCAGCTTCTGCACGTCGGCCCCCACGTCGCCCGCGGGCCGGCCCTGCACGCCGGCGAAGATGGCCTCGCGGCGCTGCAGGTTCTGGCGCCGGATCACGTCGGGGTTGACCACCGGCTCGATCGTGGCCACCGTGTCGAGCGCGATCGGCGTGCCGTCCTTCGCGAAGGCCACCGGCAGCTGGCGCATCTGCGCCACGCGCTCGCGCTGCGTCTCCGGCAGGCGCAACAGCACTTCCACCTGCTGGCCGTCGGGCGTGGTCCAGTAGGTGGCGACGTCGCCATTCACATAGGCGCGCAGCGACGAGGCCAGCTGCGGCGCCGTGAGGCCCAGCTCGCGCACCGCGCCGGGCTTCAGCTTCACCGCATAGGCCGGCAGGCCGGGCTTGGCCGAGAGGTCGACGTCGACGATGCCGGGGATCTTCTTGACCTTGTCGGCGAAGTCCTGCGCGATCCTGATCAGGCCGTCGGGGTCGTTGCCGAGGATGGCCACGTAGATCGGCTTGTTGAAGCCCACCGAGACCTCCAGGCCGGGGATCTTCGCGATCTGCTCGCGGATGGCGTCCTCCACCTGCTTCTGCGTGCGCTGGCGGTCCTGGCGGTCGACCAGCGTCAGGTTCAGCGTGGCCTGGGCGCGGCCCACCGCGAAGCCGTTGCCCTGGCCGCCGACGTTGGTCGAGACGATCTTCACCTCGGGGATGCCGGCCAGCACCTCCTCCACCTGCCGCACCTTGGCGTCGCTGCGCTCCAGGCTGGAGCCCACCGGCATGCGCAGCGAGAGCTGCGTGAAGCTCTGGTCGGTCTCGGGGATGAACTCGCTGCCCACCAGCGGCGCCAGCATCAGCGCCGCGACGAAGCTGGCCACGCCGGTCCACAGGATGATGCCGCGCGGCGTGAGCGTCATCAGGCGCAGGCGGCGCGGCTGCGCCTTGTCGCGCTCGCCTTGCGCATCGAAGGGCCGGCCATAGACCGGCAGCGGCAGCACGAAGAGCCGGTAGCGCCGGCCCGAGAAGGCCCAGCGGATCAGCCGCTCGTACACCGCATGCAGCAGCTCCATCCCGCGGTCGGTGGCGTTGATCAGCTGCTTCAGCACCGGCAGCCGGCGCAGCCGCTCGGCCGGTGGATCGCGCCACACCGACGACAGCATCGGATCGAGCGTGAAGCTGACGAACAGGCTCACCAGCACCGCCACCGTCACCGTGATGCCGAAGGGATAGAAGAACTTGCCGACGATGCCGCCCATGAAGGCCACCGGCGTGAACACCGCGCAGATCGCGAAGGTGGTGGCCATCACCGCGAGGCCGATCTCCTCGGTGCCTTCACGGGCGGCCGCATGGTGGTCCTTGCCCATGTGCACGTGGCGCACGATGTTCTCGCGTACCACGATCGCATCGTCGATCAGCAGGCCGATGCACAGGCTCAGCGCCATCATCGTCATGAAGTTCAGCGTGAAGCCGAAGGCATACACCGCGATGAAGCTGGAGATCACCGCGATCGGCAGCGTCAGCCCGGTGATGATGGTCGAGCGCCACGAGTGGAGGAACAGGAACACGATCGCGATGGTGAGCAGCGCGCCTTCCACCAGCGTGTGGCGCAGGCCGGTGAGCGAGTTCTTCACCGAATCGCTGTTGGCGTAGACCAGCTGCAGCTCCATGCCCTGCGGCAGGCTCTTGCGCAGCTCGTCGGCCGCGGCCTTCAGCGCCTCGCCGGTGGCCACCACGTTGGCATCCTGCTGCTTGTAGATGTTGAAGGTGATCGCGCGCTGGCGGTTGATGCGCGACAGCGAATCGGGCTCCTTCTCGCGCTCGACCAGGCTGCCCAGGTCGCCCAGCGTCAGCGGCAGGCCGCCTCGGTGGCCCACCACCACCTCGGTGAACTGCTTGGGGTCGCGCACCCGGCCCTCGACGCGCAGGATCGAATCCTGGCGCGCATCGGTCAGCAGGCCCACCGGCTGGTCGGCATTGGCCTGGTTGAGCGCGGTGCTGATCTCGGCCGGCGTGATGCCGTAGGCACGCAGCCGCGCGGGGTCGAGGTCGATGCGCACCTCGCGCGTGGCCAGGCCGCTCACCTCGACGCGGGCCACGCCATCCACCCGCTGCAGCCGCTTGGCGATCGTCTGGTCGGCCAGGATGGATTGCTCGCGCGGGCTGCGTGTCTGCGAGGTCAGCGCCATCACCACCACGGGCTGGGCGTTGTCGTTGTTGAAGCGCTGGATCGTGGGCGCCTTGGCATCCTTGGGGAAGCTGGGCTGGATGGCGGCCACGCGGTCGCGCAGGTCCTGCATCGCGCGGCCCATGTCGGCGTCGAGGTTGAACTCCACGCTGGTCTGGCTGCGGCCCTCGAAGCTGCGCGAGGTGATCTGCTTGACGCCGGCCACGCTGTTGACGCCCTCTTCCACCACCTTGGTCACCTCGCGCTCCACCGCCTCCGGCGAGGCGCCGGGGTAGGCAACGTCGATGAAGGCGACGGGGAACGAGATGTCGGGCATCTGTTCCACGCCCAGCTTGCCGTACGCAAACAGCCCCAGCACGCACAGCGCCACCATCACCATGGTGGCGAACACGGGGTTGTTGATCGAGACGCGGGTCATCCACATGGCGCGGCTCCCTTCACTGGTGGTTGGGGGCCGAGGCGGCCTTGGCCACGACCACCGCCTTGGCGCCTTCGCGCAGGTTGTCGAAGCGCGCCGCCAGCACCTGGGCGCCGGGCGCCAGGCCCTGCAGCACCTCGACCCGGCCGGTCGCGTCGTCGTGGCGGCCGGTGGTGATCGCGCGCCGCAGCAGCGCGCCGTTCTCGAGCACCCACACATGGTCCTGGCCCGAGGTGCTGCCCACGGCCGAGGCCGGCAGCAGCAGGCGCTGGGTGATGTCGGGCAGCACCACGGTGGCCAGCGCGTACTGGCCGGCGCGGAAGGTCTCCTTGGGGTTGGCCAGCGCCACCGTCACGCCGATCGAGCGGGTGCCGGCCTCGGCCGCGGGTGCAATGCGCGCGAGCCGGCCCTGCACCGGCGCCGGCGCGCCCTCGACCCGCACCTCGACCGCCATGCCCGGCGACAGCATCGAGACCTCGTGCGTGCCCACGTTGCCGGCCAGCTCCAGCGCCTGCAGGTCGACGATGGTCAACACCTGCTGCTCGGGGCTCAGCTTCTCGCCGGGCACCACGTGCCGCTTGGCCACCACGCCCGCGATCGGTGCGACCAGCGCCGCATCGCGCAGGTTGACGCGGGTGCTGTCGAGCTGCGCCCGCGCCGCGTTGAACTGCGCGCGGGCGGTGTCGAGCGCGCTGCGTGAGCCTTCGAGCGCATTGGGCGAGATGAATTTCTGGTCGGCCAGCCTCAGGTTCGACTCATGGTTGCGCTCGGCCTGCGCCAGCTGCGCACGGGCCTGCTCCAGCATCGCGTTGCGCTCGGCCACCCGGCTGTCGAGCTCGGCGAGGTCGATCTTGCCCAGCACCTGCCCGGCCTTCACGCGGCTGCCCTCGGCCACGTTCAGCGAAAGCAGCGTGCCAGCGGCCTTGGCCCGCACGATGGCCGTGGAAGGCGCCACCAGCGGGCCTGAGAACTCGATGCGCGTGGGCATGCTGCCCATCACCGGCCGGGTGACCTCGGCGGCCGAGAATTCCAGCGCCACCTCGGGCTTGCCGTCCTTGCCGTCTTTGCCGGGCAACGTGGTCTTGGCGCTGCCGTGGCCCACCGCCACCGCGGCAGCGATGCCCACCGCCACCACCAGGCCCATTCCTCCGATCAGCCAGGGCTTGCGCATGTCGTCTTCCTTTCGTGTCGGCTCGCTCTCGTGAAGCGGCCGCAGTGTAGGAAGGGGACGCCGGGGCGAACAGGGGCGATGCGACAAAGCGCGTGTTCGGGGCGACGAACTGCCGGCCGGGCGGACGGCCGGCGCCACCCGCGACGCGAAATCAGCTCAGTGTTGCCCGGTCGAGCCGGCGCGCCTGCAGGCAGCACAGCAGCGCCACCACACCGGCGACGGCCGAGGCGGCGAACACCGCCACGAAGCCGAGGCGCTCGCTCAGCGCCCCGCCGGCCAGGCCGCCGAGCACGCCCGAGACGCCGTAGCCCAGCGTGGTGTACAGCGCCTGCCCGCGCCCGCGCAGCCGCCCGGGGAAATGCCGGTTCACCAGCGCCACGCAGGCCGCATGCTGCGCGGCGAAGGTCAATGCGTGCAGCAGCTGCGCCGCCACCAGCACGACGGCAATGCGGCCGAAAGCCGCCGTCGCCGCGAAGCGCAGCGTGGTGGCCGCCGCGCCCGCGATCAGCCAGCCATGCACGGAGAGACGGTGGAACCAGCGGCCCTGGAAGGTGAAGAACGCGATCTCGGCCGCGACCGACACCGCCCAGAACAGGCCCACCGCGGCCTTGCCGTAGCCCAGCGCATCGAGGTAGAGCGAGAAGAAGGCATACAGCCCCGCATGGGCCAGCACCGTGAAGAACACGCCGGCGAAGAACCACGCCACCTCCGGCCGCCGCAGCACCGCCATCGCGCTGCCCGCGGCCTCATCGCCTGCCGCATGCGCGTCATGCGTGGCCGGCAGCCGGAAGCTCGCCACCACCAGCAGGCTCAGCGTGCCCAGCACCAGCGCCGGGAACACGCCGATATCGACCCGCTGCAGCACGAAGCCGTAGACGCTGACGGCGATGATGAAGCCGATCGAGCCCCACACCCGCACCCGGCCATAGCGGCCGACGTCCAGGCCCCGCCCGCTGCTCACGTGGTGCGCCAGCGCCGCCTCCGACAGCGGCACCACGCCGCCGTTGCTCAAGAACAGCAGCAGCACGCACAGTGCGACCCCGGCGAAGCTGCGCGCGACCAGCAGGCCGGCGACCGACGCCGTCGACAGGCCCACTGCAAGACGCAGCAGCTCCACGCGCCGGCCGCTGTGGTCGGCGAGCCAGCCCCAGGCATACGGCGCGACCACGCGGGTCCACGACTGCAGCGCCGCCAGCACGCCGATGGCCAGCGTCGAGAAGCCGAGGTGCTTGAACCACAGCGGCGCATACGGGTTGAACAACCCGACGTAGCCGTAGTAGCAGAACGCGACCGCGGCAAACGCGGCCAGCGGGCTGCGGCCGCTGGGCATCAGGAGCCGGTGTTTCCGGCGATGGGCGGAATCGGCAGCTGCACGTCGCCGCACTGCGCACGGTGGCGCAGCGCATGGTCCATCACCACCAGCGCGAGCATCGCCTCGGCGATCGGCGTCGCGCGGATGCCCACGCACGGATCGTGGCGGCCGTAGGTCTCCACCGAGGTGGGTTCGCCGGCGCGGTTGATCGAGGCCTTGGGCGTGCGGATCGAGCTGGTGGGCTTGATCGCGATCGAGACGCGCAGGTCCTGCCCCGTGGAGATGCCGCCCAGCACGCCGCCTGCGTGGTTGCTGCGGAAGCCGGTGGGGCTGAGCTCGTCGCCATGCTCGCTGCCGCGCTGCGCGACGGTGGCGAAGCCATCGCCGATCTCGACGCCCTTGACGGCGTTGATGCCCATCATCGCGTAGGCGATGTCGGCATCGAGCTTGTCGAACAGCGGCTCGCCCAGGCCGACCGGCATGTGGCGCGCCACCACGTTGATGCGCGCGCCGCACGAATCGCCGGCCTTGCGCAGCGCATCCATGTGCGATTCGAGCTGCTCGATGATCGAGGCGCTAGGCGCGAAGAACGGGTTGTCCGGGATGTGGGCCTCGCTCTCGAACGGGATCTCGATCTCGCCGAGCGCGGCCATGTAGCCGACGAAGCTGGTGCCGTACTGCGCCTTCAGCCACTTCTTGGCCACCGCGCCCGCGGCCACCATCGGCGCCGTGAGCCGTGCCGACGAGCGGCCGCCGCCGCGCGGGTCGCGCAGCCCGTATTTGCGCCAGTAGGTGTAGTCGGCATGGCCGGGGCGGAAGGTGTCGAGGATGTTGCCGTAGTCCTTGCTGCGCTGGTCGGTGTTGCGGATCAGCAGGCAGATCGGCGTGCCGGTGGTCTTGCCCTCGTACACGCCCGAGAGGATCTCCACCGCATCGGGCTCGTTGCGCTGCGTCACGTGGCGCGAGGTGCCGGGGCGGCGGCGGTCGAGGTCGGGCTGGATGTCGGCTTCCGACAGTTCCATGCCGGGCGGGCAGCCGTCGATCACGCAGCCGATCGCAGGGCCATGGCTCTCGCCGAAGTTGGTGACGCAGAAGAGAGAGCCGAAGGTGCTGCCGGACATGGGAGGAAACCAGGAGAGGGAAGGCCGATTTTAGGCGGTGCGCAGGCTCCCGATCGACTCGGCCAGCCGCCGCGCCTGGTCCTTCAGCGACTCGGTGGCCGCGGTGGCCTGCTCGACCAGCGAGGCGTTCTGCTGCGTGTTGCGGTCCATCTCGGCCACCGCGGTGTTGACCTCGGCCACGCCGCGTGCCTGCTCGGCCGCGGCCAGCGAGATCGCCTCCACCGTGGCGCTCACGCTCTGGATCGACTCGACGATGCGCTGCATCGTGGCGCCCGCAGCCTGCACCTTCTGCGTGCCGCTCTCGACCTGGTCGACCGATGAGCCGATCAGGCCGCGGATCTCCTTGGCGGACTCGGCGCTGCGCTGCGCCAGCGTGCGCACCTCGGCCGCCACCACCGCGAAGCCGCGGCCGTGTTCGCCGGCGCGCGCCGCTTCCACCGCCGCGTTGAGCGCGAGGATGTTGGTCTGGAAGGCCAGGCTGTCGATCACGCCGGTGATCTCGCGGATCTTCTTCGCCTGCGCGTCGATCTGCTGCATGGTGCTGACCACCTCGGCCACCGCCTCGCCGCCCTCGCCCGCCACCTGGCTGGCCTGCTGCGCCATCTGGTTGGCCTGGGCGGCGTTGTCGGCGCTCTGGCGGATGGTGGCGGTGAGCTGCTCGATCGAGGCCGCCGTGCGCTGCAGCGCGGCCACGTTGGTCTCGGTGCGGCGCGACAGGTCGACGTTGCCGTTGGCCAGCTGCGTGCTGGCCACGCTGACCTCGTCGGCCGTGGCGCGGATGTCGCGCACGATGCGGCCCAGGTTGCCCGACACCTCGGCCAGCGCATGCAGCACGCGGCCGGTGGCGTCGTTGGAGCCGGCGGCAGGCGCCGTGCGGAAGTCGCCGCCCGACATCGCCCGCGCCGTCTGCACCGCCGTTTCCAGCGGGCGCACGATCAGTGCGGCCACCATCCAGGCGCATATCGAGGCGAGCAGCGTCGCGCCGACGAAGGCCGCGACGATGACCATGTTGTTGCGCGAGGCCAGGTCCTTGCCGCGCGAGGCGTCTTCGGTCGACAAGGCCTTTTCATGCTCGATCAGCTGCTCGAAGGTGGCGGTCATCGTGCCGTAGCTGGTCTCGATGTTGGTCATGAAGCCGGCCGCATTGGCGAGCATGCCGGTCTTCACGTCGAGCACGTCGGTCGCGAACTTGCGGAAGCGTGCGTACTCGGCCACCAGCTTCTGCGCATGGCCGCGCTCCACCTCGTCGAGCGCCGCATCGGCGCGCTCGGCCTCCAGCGCCTTGCCGAAGCGGTCGAGCTCCGCGACGATGCGCTTGTCGAGCTCGGCGATCTTGTCGGCCTTGTAGCCCGCGCCTTCCCACGAGAGGCTGCGGCTGATCAGCGCATTCAGCCCGAGCAGCTCCTTGTGCAGCTGGCTGAAATGAACCACCCGCGGCAGCCGCTGCTCGGCCAGCGCCGACAGCGTGGTGCCCAGGCTCAGGTTGGCATACCAGCCCACCACACCCATCAAGGCCAGGCACAGCACGCCCACCGCGGGCGCCATGGCCACCTTCAGCCCGATCGGGGCGTTTCGCAACCATCGCATGATGGCCTCCTTGCCCCAGAGATCAGCGATAGACGCCCACGCCCACCCAGCCGTCGTAGTTGGCGAGCTTGCGGACGAAGGTGGCCTTGCTCTCGATCTTCTTGGTCTGCGGATGCGGCCACTCGTATTCGACCCAGCCGCTGCCCTTGGACATCGCGGTGTCGGTCATCTCCTTGACCAGCTGCTTGCCGTTGGGATCCTTCAGCTCGATCAGGTTCTTGCCGATCAATTTTTCGTTGGCGCCGTGGCCCACGCAGTTGCCCTTGGCGTCGTAGGCCATCACGTAGAGGTCCTTGCGCGTCCAGTTGGCCTTGTCGGTGGTGAAGTCCTTGAAGGCCTGCTCGGGGCCGACCTTCTTCACATGCTCCACGGCCGCGTCGACCATGGCCTTGGCTTCGTCCTTCGTGCCGCCGTCGCCGGCGATGGCGCCGCCCGCGATCACACCCAACGACAGGGCCAGGGCCCAACCGATACGCTTGAACATCTGCATGTGGATCTCCGCTGTTTCGAGGTTGTTCGCGGGAGGGTTCCCGCAAGCCGCAATATCGAACGATTGCTGCATCGCGATAGACGCGAAATCGCGGGGAAATCCGGGCCAGTTCACGAACTTGCCATGCATCAAGCGCCAGAAATGCCGCGGGGCGCCCGCAGGCGCCCCGTTGTCGGCACGAAGGATCCGGCGGGATCAGAGCGTGGTGCGCGGCTCTTCTTCCTCCTGGCCCACCGGCCAGTCGCGGATGTAGGCCTTGAGCATGCGGTTCTCGAAATCCTGGCTGTCGACCACGGCCTTGGCCACGTCGTAGAACGAGATCACGCCCATCAGCATCAGGCCGTTCATCACCGGCATGTAGCGGGCATGGCGGCCCAGCATCATGCGGCGCACCTCGTCGATCTCGGTCTCGGGGGTGCAGGTGAGCGGCGCATCGTCCATCACGGTGCGGACGATGGTGCTGCCGACGACACCGCCATTGCGCACCACCGCCTGGATCACTTCGCGGAAGGTGAGCATGCCCACGAGGTGGCCGTATTCCATGACGACGAGCGAACCGATGTCGTGCTCGGCCATGGTCTTGATCGCCTCGGCGAGAGGCTGGTCGGGAGAGACGGTGAACAGGGTGCCGCCCTTCACACGCAGGATGTCGCTGACTTTCATGGCTGGGGTCTCCGGGGACGCGCTATGTGGGCAACATAGCACACAATGCCGGCCACTCACAGTCCCGGAAGCGACCATGGCCGGCTATTCAGACCCTGGATTCGATACCCTCGCGCTGCACGCAGGCGCGGCCCCCGATCCCGCCACCGGCGCCCGCGCGGTGCCCATCCACCTGACGACCTCGTTCGTCTTCGAGAGTACCGAGCACGCAGCCTCGCTGTTCAACCTCGAGCGATCGGGCCACGTCTACAGCCGCATCTCCAACCCCACCAACGCGGTGCTCGAAGAGCGCGTGGCGGCGCTCGAGGGCGGCGTGGGCGCCATCGCCACCGCGAGCGGCCAGGCCGCGCTGCACCTGGCGATCTGCACGCTGGCCGGCGCCGGCTCGCACATCGTGAGCAGCTCGGCGCTCTACGGCGGCTCGCACAACCTGTTGCACTACACCCTCAAGCGCTTCGGCATCGAGACCAGCTTCGTGAAGCCGGGCGACATCGATGGCTGGCGCGCGGCGATCCGGCCCAACACCCGGCTGCTGTTCGGCGAGACGCTGGGCAACCCGGGGCTGGATGTGCTCGACATCCCCACGGTGGGCGCCATTGCGCACGAGCACGGCCTGCCGCTGCTGGTCGACTCGACCCTCACCTCGCCCTACCTGGTCAAGCCCTTCGATCTGGGTGCGGACCTCGTCTACCACTCGGCCACCAAGTTCCTCTCCGGCCACGGCACCGTGGTGGGCGGCGTGCTGGTCGACGGCGGCCGGATGGACTGGCTGCGCTCCGGCCGCTTCCCCGAACTGACCGAACCCTACGACGGCTTCCACGGCATGGTGTTCGCCGAGGAGAGCAGCGACGGCGCCTTCCTGCTGCGCGCCCGCCGCGAAGGCCTGCGCGACTTCGGCGCCTGCATGAGCCCGCACACCGCCTGGCTGATCCTGCAGGGCATCGAGACGCTGCCGCTGCGCATGGCCCGGCACGTGGACAACACGCGCAAGGTGGTGAGCTTCCTGGCCGCGCACCCGATGGTCGCCGGCGTCGGCTATCCCGAGCTCGAAAGCCACCCCGACCATGCGCTCGCGAAGAAGCTGCTGCCGCGCGGCTGCGGCTCGGTGTTCAGCTTCGACCTCAAGGGCTCGCGTGCGCAGGGCAAGGCCTTCATCGAGGCGCTGAAGCTCTTCTCGCACCTGGCCAACGTGGGCGACTGCCGCTCGCTGGTGATCCACCCCGCCTCGACCACGCATTTCCGCATGGACGACGCCGCGCTGGCGCAGGCCGGCATCGGCCCCGGCACCATCCGCCTGTCGATCGGGCTGGAGGATGCCGACGACCTGATCGACGACCTGAAGCGCGCGCTCAAGGCGGCAGAAAAGGCGGCTGCATGAAGCTCACCGTCCAGGGCCGCGAGGCCTATGCCTACACCGGCGGCAAACCCTTCGATGCCACCCTGCCCTGCGTCGTGTTCATCCACGGCGCGCTCAACGACCATTCGGTGTGGACCCTGCTGGCGCGCTGGTTCGCCCACCACGGCCATGCGGTGCTGGCGGTCGACCTGCCGGGCCATGTGCGCAGCGACGGCCCGCCGCTGCCCGATGTGGAAGCACTGGCCGACTGGGTGCTCGCGTTGCTGGATGCAGCCGGCGTGAAGCAGGCCGCGCTGGTGGGCCACAGCATGGGCTCGCTGATCGCGCTGGAGGCCGCATCGCGCGCGCCCGAGCGCATCACGCGCCTTGCGATGGTGGGCACCGCCTACCCGATGAAGGTGTCGGCCGCGCTGCTCGACACGGCCCGCGACCAGCCGATGAAGGCGATCGACATGGTCACCGCGTTTTCGTTCTCGACGCTGGCCGCCAAGCCCTCATACCCCGGCCCCGGCGTGTGGCTGCACGGCGGCGCGAAGGCGCTGATGCGGCAGGTGCTGGGCCATCAGGACAACCCGCTGCTGTTCCACCACGACTTCTCGGTGTGCGACCGTTATGCCAACGGCCTGGAGGCTGCCGCGAAGGTGCAGTGCCGCGCGACACTGATCCTCGGCGAACGCGACCAGATGACCAGCCCGAAGGCCACGCGCGAGCTGGCGCAGGCATTGAAGGCCGAGGTGGCCCTGCTGCCCGCGGGCCATGCGCTGATGCAGGAAGTGCCGGACGCGCTGCTGCGCGCCCTGCAGAAGGCACTGGCCTAGGCTGCCTTCTTCACCTGCGGGCGCAGGTTGGCGAGCATGTCGTCGACCATCGCCTGCAGGTCGTATTCGAGCTGCCAGCCCCAGTCGCGCTGCGCCACGCTGTCGTCGATCGACTGCGGCCAGCTGGCGGCGATCTGCTGGCGGAAATCGGGCTCGCAGGTGATCGTGAAGCCGGGGATGCGCTTGGCGATCGCGGCGGCGATCTGCTTCGGCGTGAAGCTCACGCCGGCCAGGTTGTAGGAGCCGCGCTCGGTGATGCGCCCGGGCGCCGCTTCCATCAGCTCGACGGTGGCGCGCAGCGCGTCGGGCATGTACATCATCGGCAGTGCCTGGCTTTCCTCGAGGAAGCAGGTGTAGCGGCCTTCCTTCAGCGCGGAGTGGAAGATCTCCACCGCATAGTCGGTGGTGCCCCCGCCGGGCGGCGTCTTCCAGCTGATGAGGCCGGGGTAGCGCAGGCTGCGCACGTCGATGCCGTGGTTCTTGTGGTACCAGGCGCACCAGCGCTCGCCGGCGAGCTTGGAAATGCCATACACCGTGGTCGGGTCCATCACCGTGGTCTGCGGCGTGTGGTCGGCCGGCGTCTGCGGGCCGAAGGCGGCGATGGAGCTCGGCCAGAACACGCGCTCGATCTGTTGCTTCTGGGTTCGCGCCAGCTCCAGCACGTTGAGCAAGCCGCCCATGTTGAGGTTCCAGGCCCAGCCCGGGTGCTTCTCGCCGGTGGCCGACAGCGCCGCGGCCAGGTGGTAGATCTGCGTGATGTGGTGGCGCTTGACCACCGTGGCCAGCGCGGCCGCATCGGTCACGTCCAGCGCTTCGTGCGCGATGCCGGCCACGCGGCCCACTGAGGCCAGGTCGCTGGTGACCACCGCTTCGGGGCCATGGCGCTGCACCAGCAGCTCGGCCAGCTCGGTGCCGATCTGGCCGTTGGCGCCGATGATCAGGATCTTCGGCGTGCTCATCGCGCACCTCCGACCAGGCCGAGCTCTTCGCCTGCCTGCTTGAAGGCGGCCACGGCCTTCTCGAGGTGGTGGCGATCGTGCACCGCGCTCATCTGCACGCGGATACGGGCCTGGCCCTTGGGCACCACGGGGAAGAAGAAGCCCACCGCATACACGCCGAGCTCGAGCAGGCGCGCGCTGAGCGCCTGGGCCTTCACCGCGTCGTAGACCATGATCGGGATGATCGGGTGCTCGCCTGGCTTGATCTCGAAGCCAGCCTCGGTAATGGCCTGGCGGAAGAAGCGGGTGTTGTCTTCGAGCTTGTCGCGCAGCGCGGTCGACGCCTCGAGCAGGTCGAGCACCGCGATCGACGCGCCGACGATCGCCGGCGCCACGGTGTTGGAGAACAGGTAGGGCCGCGAGCGCTGGCGCAGCAGCTCGATCACCTCCTTGCGGCCGGCGGTGAAGCCGCCCGAGGCACCGCCCAGCGCCTTGCCGAGCGTGCCGGTGATGATGTCGATCTTGCCGAACACACCGCGGTATTCATGGGTGCCGCGGCCGGTCTTGCCGAGGAAGCCGCTGGCATGGCATTCGTCGATGCCCAGCAGCGCGCCGTGGCGGTCGCAGATCTCGCGGATCTTGTCGAGCTGGGCGATGGTGCCGTCCATCGAGAACGCGCCGTCGGTGAACACGAGCTTGAAGCGCGCGCCCTTAGCCGAGGCCTCGGTCAGCTGGCGCTCCAGGTCTTCCAGGTCGTTGTGGGCATAGCGGTAGCGCTGGGCCTTGCACAGGCGGATGCCGTCGATGATGGAGGCATGGTTCAGCGCATCGCTGATCACCGCATCCTCCTCGCCCAGCAGCGGCTCGAACAGGCCACCGTTGGCATCGAAGGCCGCGGCATAGAGGATGGAATCTTCGGTGCCCAGGAAGCGCGCGATGCGGCCCTCGAGCTCCTTGTGGATGTCCTGCGTGCCGCAGATGAAGCGCACCGAAGAGAGGCCGTAGCCATGCGTGCGCAGCGCTTCATGGGCCGCCTCGATCACCTTGGGATGCGAGGACAGGCCGAGGTAGTTGTTGGCGCAGAGGTTGATCACCTCGCGGCCGTCGGTGGTGCGGACGACCGCGCCCTGCGGCGTGGCGATGATGCGCTCGGTCTTGTACAGGCCGGCGTCGCGGATGCCCTGCAGCTCTTGACGCAGGTGCTGGTAGAACGGCTCGGTGGAAGTCATCGTGTGGCCCTTGCGGTGGTCTGCGGCACAATCGGCTCGTGCAGTGATTTGATGAATGTTCGTTATATCGAACTAACGTGCAGTATCTTGAAAACGTCCAATGACGTCAAGCGCCTACGCGCTTCCGGCTTTTGAGGAGACCCGATGCCCCGCCCCCGAGTTCCAGCGCCCTCGCCCGAGCCGCCGCGCGTCGGCAGCACGCTGCAGGCGTTGCGCCAGGGCCAGAACCTGTCGCTCGACGAGCTGTCGCGCATGGCCGGCGTCTCGAAGTCGATGCTCTCGCAAATCGAGCGCAACCAGGCCAATCCCACGGTGGCAGTGGTGTGGCGGCTGGCCAATGCGCTGGGCGTGGCGGTGGGCGACCTGCTGGGCGACGGGCGTCCGGCGCAGCCGGCGATCGTGACCGTGCCGGCGCATGCCACGCCTTCACTGAAGAGCCCCGACGGCAAATGCGAGCTGCGCATCCTGGGGCCGATCGAGCTGGCGGGGCAGTTCGAGTGGTACGAGCTGACGGTGCAGCCCGGCGGCAGCCTCGAATCCGAGCCGCATGAGCCGGGCTCGCGCGAGCACCTGAGCGTGCTCGGCGGCTCGCTGGAGGTCAGCGCTGGTTCAGAACGCAGCAAGCTGAAACCGGGAGAAACCGCTCGCTACGCGGTGGATGTGGCACACGCGATCCACAACCCCGGCAAGACCGTGGCCACCGCATTGCTGATCGTGCTGCACTCGGCCTGAACGGCCGGCGCCCGGTTCAGTCGCCGAGCACGTCTTTCAGCGTCAGGCGCTCGAAGCCCGCCTGCTGCCACAGCGGGCGCACATCGGCCAGAGGCTCCAGCAGCAACGCGGCCACCAGCGGTGCCGCCGGGGTGTTGGCCGGCTCGCACAGCAACACGTGGCGCTGCGCCCCGCCCTCGTCGAGCCGCGCCGCCCAATCGATCTCGACAAGCTTGTCGAGAATCGGCTCGATCTGCAGCGGCTCGGTGCGCAGCCGCTCCGACAGCTGCGGCAGGCTCAGGCCATGGGTCTGCGAGCGGCGCGCCTCGACCAGCTCGCGCAGGATCGCCACTGCGAGCGAGAAGCGATGCCCGGCCACATAGGGCCGCCGCACCACCCGCATCTGCAGGCTGGGCGCATAGGCGGCCACGACCGCACCGAGCAGCACGATGACCCAGCCGAAATACATCCAGACCAGAAAGATCGGCACCGTGGCAAAGGCGCCGTAGATGGTCGAATAGGTCGGCACCGATTGCAGGTACCAGGCCAGGCCGCGCTTGGCCACTTCGAAGCCCGCGCCAACGAACAGGCCGCCGGCCACCGCATGGCGCCACAGCACGTGGGTGTTGGGCACGTAGTGGAACAGGCCCGCCATCGCCGCCGAGAGCAGCGCGAACTCCAGCACGCCGAGTAGCACCGACACGCCGCCCGGCAAGGCCCCCACGATGCCGCTCGAGGCCGAGATCGCATACGAGGTGAGCGACAGGCTCACGCCCATCACCAGCGGCCCCAGCGTGAGCGCCGCCCAGTACACCAGCACCCGCTGCGCGATCGGCCTCGGCGTGCGCACACGCCAGATCGCGTTGAGCGTGCGGTCGATCGTGAGCATCAGCGTGATCGCGGTGAACACCAGGAATACCAGGCCCAGGCTGCCGAGCCGGCTCGCCTTGGCCGCGAACTGCGTCAGCGATTGAAGTACCGGCTTCGCGATGGCATCAGGCACCAGCGTCTGCAGGAAGTATTTCTGCAGCGCGACCTGGAAGTTGCCGAACATCGGAAAGGCCGAGAACACCGCGAGCATCACGGTGAACAGCGGCACCAGCGCGATCAGCGTGGTGAAGGTCAGGCTGCTGGCGGTGAGGCCGAGGCGGTCTTCACGGAAACGCATGCGCAGCGTGCGCATGGTGTCGAACCAGGGCCAGGTGCGCAGGGTCTGCAGCACATAGCCCGGCGCTTCCTTGAGGGTGATGGCCTTGAGGCCAGGGTGAACGGTCATGCTGGCTATCATGCCAAACATGATGTCGCCCCCCGCTCCCAACGTCGTCCAATGGACGCGGACGCTCGCGGTCGGCAGCGTGCTCGGCCTCATCGTGCTCGGCCTTGCGTGGGAGCTGTGGCTCGCGCCCACCGGCAACCGCACGCTGGCGCTGAAGGTGCTGCCGCTGACCCTGCCGTTGGCCGGCCTGCTCAAGCACCGCATGTACACCTACCGCTGGGTCAGCCTGCTGGTGTGGATCTATTTCACCGAAGGCGTGGTGCGCGCGACCAGCGAGCGCGGCATGGGCGCGCTGCTCGGCACGATCGAGACCGCGCTGTGCCTCGTGCTGTTCACCGCCTGCGCGCTGCATGTGCGCTGGCGGCTGCGCGCGGCCAAGGCCGCCCACGTGCAGGAGGCCGGCGCATGAGTGCAGCCTTGCTCGACCGCCTGAAGCAGATCGTCGGCGCTGACCATGTGCTGGCCGAAGGCGACCTGTCGGCCTGGGAGCTCGATTGGCGCAAGCGCTATCGAGGCCGCGCGCTCGCCGTGGTGCGGCCGGCCTCCACCCGGGAGGTGGCCCAGGTCGTGCGGGCCTGCGCGGAGCAGCGTGTGCCGATCGTGCCCCAGGGCGGCAACACCGGGCTGGTGGGCGGCGGCGTGCCGGATGCGAGCGGAACGCAGGTGCTGTTGAGCCTGGGCCGGATGCGTCAGGTCCGCGCCATCGACACGGCCAACCTGACGATGACGGTCGATGCCGGCTGCGTGCTGCAGAGCGTGCAGGAAGCCGCCGAAGCCGCGGGCCTGCTGTTCCCGCTGAGCCTGGCGGCCGAAGGCAGCTGCACGATCGGCGGCAACCTCGCCAGCAATGCCGGCGGCACACAGGTGCTGCGCTACGGCAACGCGCGCGAGCTGTGCCTTGGGCTCGAGGTGGTCACCGCCGGCGGCGAGGTCTGGGACGGCCTCTCGGGCCTGCGCAAGGACAACACCGGCTACGACCTGCGCGACCTGTTCATCGGCAGCGAAGGCACGCTGGGCATCATCACCGGCGCCACGTTGAAGCTGTTTCCTCAGCCAGTCGCGGTGATGACCGCGCTGGCTGCGTGCGACTCGCTGGACCATTGCGTGCAGCTGCTGGGCCTGGCGCAGGCGCGCCTCGGCGCCGGGCTCACCGGCTTCGAGGTGATGGGCCGGTTCGCGCTCGAGCTGGTCGCCAGGCATTTTCCGCAGCTGCAGCAGCCAATGCCCCCTGCCCCGTGGATGGTGCTGCTGGAGCAGTCCGACAGCGAAGGCGAGGCCCATGCGCGCGCGCTGTTCGAGAGCCTGCTGGAGCAGGCGCTGGAGCAAGGCCTGATCACCGATGCGGCCGTGGCCGAAAGCAGCGCGCAGTCGCACGCGCTGTGGCATCTGCGCGAGTCGATCCCGCTGGCGCAGGCCGAGGAAGGCCTGAACATCAAGCACGACATCGCGCTGCCGGTGTCGCGCATCCCGGCCTTCGTGGGGGCCACCGATGAGGCGCTGCGCACCGGCTTTCCCGGTGTGCGCCTCGTCAACTTCGGGCACCTGGGCGACGGCAACCTGCACTACAACGTGCAGGCACCCGAGGGCATGGCGGCCGCCGATTTCCTCTCGCAGCACGAGCACGCCGTGAACACACTGGTGTACGACGCGGTGCAGGCGCATGGCGGCTCGTTCTCGGCCGAGCACGGCATCGGCAGCCTCAAGCGCGACGAGCTGGCGCAGCGCAAGTCGCCCGTGGCGCTGCAGCTGATGAAGGCTGTGAAGCGGGCGCTGGACCCGCACAACCTGCTGAATCCGGGGCGGGTGGTCGGCCTGGATTGACGGCCGGCCAAGACGGAGGCGGCACTACTGCAGCGGCTCCTTCAGCGGCTTGGGCAGCGGCAGCACCGCCACCTCGATGCCCTCGTCGCGCAGCGACTCGGCATCTTCCGGCGTCGCCTGACCGCGGATGCCGCGCACCTCGGCCTCGCCGTAGTGGATGCGGCGGGCTTCCTCGGCGAAACGCTCGCCGACGTCTTCGGTGTTGGCCAACACATGGCGCACGGCCTGCATCCAGGCGGCCTGCAGCGTCACCTCGGCCGGAGCGCTGCCACCCGCCGCTGCCGGCGCCGGCGTTGCCGCCTCGGGTGCCTTGGCGCCCGAGAGGTTCAGGCGCGGCGCGCTGGGCAGCCGGCTGATCACCTTGTCGGCGCACAGCGGGCATTCGACCAGGCCACGGCCGTTCTGCGACTGGTAGTCGTCTTCAGACGCGAACCAGCCCTCGAAACCGTGGCCGTTCGAGCAGCGCAGGCTGAGGACCTTCATACGACGATTATCGGCAGTTCGCGGGCGGACTTCAGTCGACTGGGCGCCGCCTCAGGCCGGCTGCCAGTCGAGTGCCCAGTCTCCGGCCTGCCAGCGCTGCAGCCACAGCAGGCCGATCAGCGTCTTGGCGTCGGTGAGCTCGCCGCGCGCGGCCAATGCATACAGCTCGTCGGGATGCATCGGGCAGACGTCGATGTGCTCGCCGTGGTCGAGGTCGCGCTCGCCCAGCACGAGGCCGCGGGCAAACCAGATCTCGATGCCTTCGGTGGAATAGGCCACCGCGTTGTGCAGCGTGCAGGCACGCGCCCATTCGCGGGCCCGGTAGCCGGTTTCCTCGGCCAGCTCGCGCATCGCGGTGAGCCGGGTGTCCTCGCCCGGATCGATCTTGCCGGCCGGAAACTCCAGCAGCACCCGGCGCAGCGGCGCACGGTACTGGCGCTCCATCACGAGGCGGCCATCGTCGAGCATCGGCACGATCGCCACCGCCCCGGGATGCACGATGTACTCGCGCGTGGCGGTGTCGCCGGTGGGCAGGCGCACGGTGTCGCGCCGCACGTCGAGGAAGTTGCCACGCAGCAGCTGCTCGGTGTGCAGCGGCGTCTCGATCAGATGCTGGTCGTCAGTCATTGCCGTGGCGGCGCAGCATGCGCCAGACGAAACCCGGGAACGCGAAGGTCAGGAACAGGCAGGCAAAGGCCGCATAGAACTCCCAGCCCTGCGGCTGGATCTGGCCGATGCGCGCCTCGACCATCATGCCGATGCCCAGGGTCAGCGCCGCCATCAGCAGCAGTTCGCCCAGGCGCCAACCGAGTGATTTGTGCGCCGGGCGCGGGCCCACGACCAGGATGCGCTGGCTGATGAACGGCAGGTTCGCCGCGACGAGCGCGACGAACAACACCAGCCAGACCGCAGCGCCGTGGTTCAAGTCGACAGGGCCTTGACGATGGCTTCGCGGCACATATCCATCAGGCCGCCGGGCAGCACGCCCAGCACCAGCACGGCCGCGCCGTTGAGCGCCAGCAGCACGCTGACACCGCCGGTATTGGCCAGCGGCGCGTCGTCGATCGGCTCATCGAAGTACATCACCTTGACGACGCGCAGGTAGTAGTAGGCGGCGATCAGCGACAGCATCACCGACACCACGGCCAGCCAGATGTAATGCGGCAGGTTGGTCGCGATCAGCGACTGCAGCACCGCGAGCTTGGCGAAGAAGCCCACTGCCGGCGGCACGCCGGCCAGCGAGAACATGAACACCGCCATCACGCCCGCCACCCAGGGGCTGCGCTTGCCGAGGCCGGAGAGATCCTTGATCTCGTCGGCTTCGAAGCCCTGGCGGGCCATGTACATGATCAGGCCGAAGCTGCCCAGCGTGGTGAGCACATAGGTGACGATGTAGAACATCGCCGAGCTATAGCCGTTGGCGGCCGACAGCGTGTTCATCGACACCACAGTGGGCGTGAGGCCCAGCAGCATGAAGCCCATCTGGCCGATCGTGGAGTAGGCCAGCATGCGCTTGAGGTTGCTCTGCGCGATGGCCGCCAGGTTGCCGATGACCAGCGAGGCCACTGCCAGCACGATCAGCATCTGCTGCCAGTCCTGCGCGAGGCCCGACAGGCCTTCGACCAGCAGGCGGATCGCGATCGCGAAACCGGCCAGCTTGGGAGCGCCGGCGATCAGCAGCGTGACCGCGGTGGGCGCGCCGTGGTACACGTCGGGCACCCACATGTGGAACGGCGCGGCGGCGAGCTTGAAGCCCAGGCCGGCGACGATGAAGACGACGCCGAAGGTCAGCACCTGCGGGTTGATGCGGCCTTGCGAGATCGCGTTGAAGACCTTCGGGATCTCCAGCGAGCCTGTGGCGCCGTACATCATCGACAGGCCGTAGAGCAGGAAGCCGCTGGCCAGCGCGCCGAGCACGAAGTACTTCATCGCGGCTTCGGTCGATACGGCATGGTCACGCCGCATGGCCACCAGCGCATACAGCGACAGGCTCATCAGCTCGAGGCCGAGGTAGACCACGAGGAAGTTGTTGGCCGACACCATCACCGAGATGCCGAGCAGCGAGAACATCGACAGCGTGAAGAACTCGCCCTTCAGCATGTCGCGCGAGGCGATGTAGGGCTGCGCATAGGCGATCGAGATGATCACCGCGACGGTCGCGAAGAAGGCCAGAAGGTGGCCCATCGGGTCGCTGACCACCATGTTCTGCATCGCGTACAGCGTGGCGCCGCTGTCGAAGTTGCGCAGGTGCAGCCAGGCCACCAGGCCCAGCGACACCTGGGCCAGCCAGAGGGTCGGCCGGCGCTTGGCGTCGGTGACAAACAAGTCGACCAGCGCGACCGCACAGGCCAGCACCAGCAGCAGGATCTCGGGGCTGACGACCAGCCAGTTCATCGAGTTCATATGGGGGTTCAGCTCGGCAGCTTGGGGGTCGCGACGTGCTTCAGCAGCTCGGTCACGGAGGTGTGCATCACGTTGGTGAAGGGCTTGGGATACACGCCCATCCACAGCACCGCCAGCGCCAGCACGGCCAGCATCACGAATTCGCGCGCATTCACGTCGGACAGCGTGCGCACGTCGTCGTTGGCCACCTTGCCGAAGTAGACGCGCTTGTACATCCACAGCGTGTAGGCCGCGCCGAAGATCAGCGTGGTAGCCGCGATGGCGGCGAGCCAGAAGTTGGCCTTCACGGTGCCAAGGATCACCATCCACTCGCCGACGAAGCCGCCGGTGCCCGGCAGGCCGCAGTTGGCCATCGAGAAGAACAGCGCCAGCGCCGCGAACTTCGGCATCGTGTTGACCACGCCGCCGTAGGACGCGATCTCACGCGAATGCACCCGGTCGTAGAGCACGCCGATGCACAGGAACATCGCGCCGGAGACGAAGCCGTGGGAGATCATCTGCACGATCGCACCGGAAACACCGAGCTCGTTGAAGATGAAGAAGCCAAGCGTCACGAAGCCCATGTGGGCGATCGACGAATACGCCACCAGCTTCTTCATGTCCTGCTGAACCAGCGCCACGAGGCCGATGTAGACCACCGCGATCAGGCTCAACGCGATGATGAACCAGGCGTACTTGTGCGCGGCATCGGGCGCGATCGGCATCGAGAAGCGCAGAAAGCCATAGGCGCCCAGCTTCAGCATGATCGCGGCCAGCACCACCGAGCCGCCGGTGGGCGCCTCGACGTGGGCATCGGGCAGCCAGGTGTGCACCGGCCACATCGGCACCTTGACCGAGAACGCCGCGAAGAACGCGAAGAACAGCAGAGACTGCGTGCCCAGCGACAGCGGCAGCTTGTGCCAGGTGAGGATGTCGAAGCTGCCGTTGGACTTGTAGTACAGGAACAGCAGCGCCACCAGCATCAGCAGCGAGCCGAGCAGCGTGTACAGGAAGAACTTGAACGCCGCGTAGACGCGCCGCGGGCCGCCCCAGACGCCGATGATGATGTACATCGGGATCAGCGTGGCCTCGAAGAACACGTAGAACAGCATGCCGTCGACGGCGGCGAACACGCCCACCATCAGGCCCGAGAGGATCAGGAAGGCGCCCATGTACTGGTGCGCGCGCTCGGTGATGACCTCCCAGCCGGCGGCCACGACGATCACCGTGATGAAGGCCGTGAGCAGCACGAACCAGACCGAAATGCCATCCACACCCAGGTGGTAGCGCACGTTGAAGCGCTCGATCCAGGGCATGTTTTCCTGGAACTGCATCGTCGCCAGCGACGGATCGAAGCTGCCGATCAGCGGCAGCGTGACCAGGAAGCTGACGATCGCGGCAATCAGCGCGAACCAGCGCACGGCCTTCGCGTTCTCATCGCGGCCCAGCGCCAGCAGCAAGCCACCCGCAACGATCGGCAGCCAAATCGAAAGACTCAAGAGACCCATTCTTCTTCTCCGCCCCGTTCAGCGAGCCATCAGGGTGTGCAGGTAGGGCCACAGCTGCCAGGTCATCAGCCCGAACACGCCGAGGATCATCACCAGCGCGTACCAATAGAGGTAGCCGGTCTGGATGAAGCGCGTGAGCTGGGCGATGCCGCCGACCGCGTGCGCCGATCCGTTGACGAGCAGGCCGTCGATGATGGCGGCGTCGCCACCCTTCCACAGGCCGCGGCCGATCAGGCGCGCTGCCGCCGCCAGGATGTACTCGTTGATCCAGTCCATGTAGTACTTGTTCTCGAGCAGCGTGTACACCGGGCTGAAGATGCGCTTGATCGCGGCCGGGATCGCCGGCTGCAGCATGTAGAACCAGTAGGCGACGACCACGCCGGCCAGCGCGAGCCAGAACGGCGGCTGACCGAAGGCATGCAGGGCCATCGCGACCGGGCCGTGGAATTCCATGCCCATTTCGCGCAGTGCCGGATGCTTGTCGAAGTCGAACGTGATCGCATCCTTGAAGAAGTCGCCGTACAGCATCGGGCCGATCGTCATGAAGCCGATCACGACCGACGGGATCGCCAGCAACAGCAGCGGCGCGGTCACGACCCAGGGCGACTCGTGCGGCGTGTGCGCATGGTGGTCGTCGTGGTGCGGCTCGTCTTCTTCCGGCGGGAACGGCTTGTGGTGGAAGTGCTCCTTGCCATGGAAGACCAGGAAGTACATCCGGAACGAGTAGAACGCGGTGACGAACACACCCGCCAGGACCGCGAAGTACGCGAAGTGCGACGACGCGAGATGGCTGGCCTCGACCGCCTCGATGATGCTGTCCTTCGAGTAGAAGCCCGAGAAGAACGGCGTGCCGATCAGCGCCAGCGAGCCCAGCAGCGAGGTGATCCAGGTGATGGGCATGTACTTGCGCAGGCCGCCCATGTTGCGGATGTCCTGGTCGTGGTGCATGCCGATGATCACCGAGCCGGCGCCCAGGAACAGCAGCGCCTTGAAGAAGGCGTGCGTCATCAGGTGGAACACCGCCACCGAGTAGGCCGAGGCGCCCAGCGCCACCGTCATGTAGCCCAGCTGCGACAGCGTGGAGTACGCGACCACGCGCTTGATGTCGTTCTGGATGATGCCGAGGAAGCCCATGAACAGCGCAGTGATCGCGCCGATGGTCATCACGAAGTTCAGCGCGGTCTGCGACAGCTCGAACAGCGGCGACATGCGCGCGACCATGAAGATGCCGGCCGTCACCATCGTCGCCGCATGGATCAGCGCCGAGATCGGGGTCGGGCCCTCCATCGAGTCGGGCAGCCACACGTGCAGCGGGAACTGCGCGCTCTTGCCCATGGCGCCGATGAACAGGCAGATGCAGATGGTGGTGACCAGCAGCCAGTCGGTGCCGGGGAAGTTGAGCTTGGCGAGCTCGCCGGCCTTGGCGAAGGTCTCGGTGTAGCTCAGCGTGCCGGCGAAGGCGGCGATCAGGCCGATGCCGAGGATGAAGCCGAAGTCGCCGACCCGGTTGACCAGGAAGGCCTTCATGTTGGCGAAGATCGCCGTCGGCCGGGTGAACCAGAAGCCGATCAGCAGGTACGACACCAGGCCCACCGCTTCCCAGCCGAAGAACAGCTGCAGGAAGTTGTTGCTCATCACGAGCATCAACATCGAGAAGGTGAACAGCGAGATGTAGGCGAAGAAGCGCTGGTAGCCCGGATCCTCTTCCATGTAGCCGATGGTGTAGATGTGCACCATCAGCGACACGAAGGTCACCACGACCATCATCATCGCGGTGAGGCCGTCGACCATGAAGCCGACTTCCATCTTGAAGCTGCCGAGCGTCATCCAATCGTAGATCGTGCGATTGAAGTGCTCGGCGCCGCCGGCGATGTCCTTCAGCACCATCGCCGACAGGATGAAGGCGATCAGCACGCCGAGGATGGTGACGGTGTGCGCGCCGCGGCGGCCGATGGCTTTGCCGAAGAAGCCGGCGATGGCCGAACCGACCAGCGGCGCCAGCGGCACCGCGAGCAGCATGTTCTGGGAGAGTTGTGCAGACATGTTGTTGTGCTTTCTCAGCGCCCCCGCCGGGCCGTCCCAAGGGGCCGCTGCGCCCCCTCGGGGGGCAGCGAACGAATGTGAGCGTGGGGGTTCCTCATCTCAGCCCTTCAGTGCGTCGAGCTCTTCCACCGCGATCGATTCGCGGTTGCGGAACAGCACCACCAGGATCGCCAGGCCGATGGCCGACTCGGCCGCGGCCACCGTGAGGATGAAGAACACGAACACCTGGCCGGCCATCGGATCCGAGAACTTCGGATCGAGGTAGTGCGAGAAGGCCACGAAGTTCAGGTTGACCGCCAGCAGCATCAGCTCGATCGCCATCAGCAGCACGATCAGGTTGCGGCGGTTCAGGAAGATGCCGATCACCGACAGCGCGAACAGGATGGCGCCCAGGGTCAGGAAATGGGCAAGCGTAATCGGACCCATCAGGCTTTCCCTCCGGCGTTCTGCTCGGCCGCGGCAGGCGCCGACGGCACATCGACTTCAACCGGCATCTTCACGATGCGCAGGCGTTGAGCCTTCTTGACCTTGACCTGCTGCGATGGATCCTGGTAGCGCGAGTCCTTGCGGGCGCGCAGCGTCAGCGCGATGGCCGCGATGATGGCCACCAGCAGGAGCACGGCCGCGATCTGCAGCGGGTAGAGGTACTTGGAATAGATCTCGATGCCCAGCAGCTTGGTGTTGCCGAGCTTCGCGGCCTCGGCGCTGAGCGCCGGCGCGTCGGTGAGGCGGAAGCCGCCCATCAGCACCAGCGCCATCTCGAGCGCGATCACCGCGCCGACGAGACCGGCCAGCGGGAAGTGCTTCCAGAAGCCGACCCGGAAGGCGTCGGTGTTGATGTCGAGCATCATCACGACGAACAGGAACAGCACCATCACGGCACCGACGTAGACGAGCACCAGCGAGATCGCCAGGAACTCGGCCTTCAGCAGCATCCAGATGCACGAGGCGCTGAAGAAGGCCAGCACCAGGAACAGCGCCGAATGCACCGTGCTGCGCGCGGTGATCACCCGGAACGAAGCTCCCAGCAGCACGGCCGAGAACAGGTAGAAGAGAGCGGTCGTCGTGTTCATGTTGTGTGCCGCTTACCGGTACTTGGCGTCGGCCGCCTTGTTCGCTGCGATTTCCTTCTCGTAGCGGTCGCCCACGGCCAGCAGCATGTCCTTGGTGAAGTACAGGTCGCCGCGCTTCTCGCCGTGGTATTCGAGGATGTGCGTCTCGACGATCGAGTCGACCGGGCAGCTCTCTTCGCAGAAACCGCAGAAGATGCACTTGGTGAGGTCGATGTCGTAGCGCGTGGTCTTGCGTGCGCCGTCGGGGCGCACGTCGGACTCGATCGTGATCGCCAGCGCCGGGCACACCGCCTCGCACAGCTTGCAGGCGATGCAACGCTCTTCGCCGTTCTCATAGCGGCGCAGTGCATGCAGGCCGCGGAAGCGCGGGCTGAGCGGCGTCTTCTCTTCCGGGAACTGGATGGTGATATTGCGCGACAGGAAGTGGCGCCCGGTGAGCGCCATGCCCTTGAACAGCTCGGTGAGCATGAAGCTCGACACGAAGTCCTTGATGGAGGCAACTGCAGACATGTTCAGAACCTTGTCTTCACTTCCAGATGTTCAGCGGCGACTGGATCCACAGACCCACGACCACCAGCCACACGAGCGTGATGGGGATGAAGATCTTCCAGCCCAGACGCATGATCTGGTCATAGCGATAGCGCGGGAACGTCGAGCGCACCCACAGGAACATGGTGACGACCACGAAGGTCTTGCCGAACAGCCAGAACCAGTCCCAGAACCACATCGAGCGCTCGATCCAGGCCGGCGTGTTCATGCCGAAGAGCGAGAAGCTGACGGGCGCGGCCCAACCGCCGAGGAACATCGTGACGGCCAGCGCCGACACCAGGATCATGTTGGCGTACTCGGCCAGGAAGAACATCGCGAAGGCCATGCCCGAATACTCGATCATGTGGCCGGCGACGATCTCCGATTCGCCTTCCACCACGTCGAACGGGTGGCGGTTGGTCTCGGCCAGGCCGGAGATGAAGTACACGAGGAAGATCGGCAGCAGCGGCAGCCAGTTCCACGACAGCACGTTGATGCCGTGGCTCGCGAACCAGCCCTTGTTCTGGCCCAGCACGATGTCGCTCATGTTCAGGCTGCCGGTGACCATCAGCACCACCACCAGCGCGAAGCCCATCGCGATCTCGTACGACACCATCTGCGCCGAGGCACGCAGCGCGCCCAGGAAGGCGTACTTCGAGTTCGAGGCCCAGCCGGCGATGATGACGCCATAGACCTCCATCGAGGTGATGGCCATCAGGAACAGCAGGCCGGCGTTGATGTTCGACACCGCCGTCTGCGGGCCGAACGGCACCACCGCCCAGGCGGCCAGCGCCGGCATGATGGTCATGATGGGCCCGAGGAAGAACAGGCCCTTGTTGGCGGCCGTCGGGCGGATGATCTCCTTGAAGATCAGCTTCACCGCATCGGCGATCGGCGTCAGCAGGCCGAACGGACCCACGCGGTTGGGGCCCGGGCGGATCTGCGACCAGCCGATGGCCTTGCGCTCCCACAGCGTCAGGTAGGCCACGCAGCCCATCAGCGGCGCGACCAGCGCGACGATCTTCAGCAGGCTCCACACCAGCGGCCAGGTGGCGCCGAACAGCTCGGTTCCGTAGTTCTGGAAGGATTCCATCTTGTGCGGTCCCCTCAGGCCTTCTCGACGGTGATGTCACCGAACATCGCGCCCAGCGTGGCCGTGGCGGGATGACCGGCCGGCACGCGCACGGCATTGGCGGCGAGCGATGCGTTCACGCGGGCCGGCAGCACCGCGCTGGCACCGCCTTGCGACACGCGCACCGACCCACCCGGCTGCAGGCCCAGTTGGTCCCACAGCGAAGCCGACAGGCTGACGAACGGCGCGTTCTTGGCATCCGCGGTCAGCTGCAGCGACGGCGAGCGGCGCACCAGCGGATCGGCGTGATAGATCGGCACGTCGGCAACACGCTCCAGGCCCTGCCCGGCTGCCGCGGCTTGCGCGACAGCGCCCGCACGGTTGCTCAGGCGCGAGGCCACGGTGGTCGCGTCGCCCAGCGCCTCGGCACGCACCTCGTCGGCGGTTTCCTGGTTGAAGCCCTGCAGGCCGAGCAGGTTGCCCAGCACACGCAACACCTTCCAGGCCGGACGGGTTTCGCCCAGCGGCTTGACCACGCCGTGGAAGCTCTGCACGCGGCCCTCGGCGTTGACGAAGGTGCCCGCCGTCTCGCTGAAGGGCGAGATCGGCAGCAGCACGTCGGCCACGTCGAGCGCCACGTTCTTGAACGGCGACAGCGCGACCACCATGCCGGCGTTCTTCAGCGTCTGCATCGCGAGCGCGGCATTGGCGCTGTCGAGCGCGGGCTCGAGGTTCAGCAGCAGGTAGGCCTTGAGCGGCTGCGACAGCATCTGGCCGGCGTTGAGTCCGCCGTTCTTCGGCAGCGCGCCCACCAGTTGCGCACCCACGGTGTTGGCAGCCTCGGTGAGGTAGCCGACGGTGGCACCGGTCTGCTCGGCGATCCAGTTCGCCAGCGACAGCAGCGCGGCGGCCTGCGGATGTTGCGCGGCGGCATTGCCCAGCAGCACTGCCTTGTGCTCGCCCGACAGCAGGCCCTTGGCGACGGCCTGGGCGGCCTCGTTGGCCTGGCCCTGCACCGGCGCCTGCACGCCCTTGGCAGCGGCGACAGCGGCTGCCACATCAGCCAGCGCCTGCACCCAGGCGCTCGGCGCAGCGGTGATCTGCGTGGCCACCGGCATCGCCCAGTCGTCGTGCACGGCATGGAGGCTGTGCACCTTGGCGCCGCGGCGCACCGCCTGGCGGATGCGCTGCGCGAACAGCGGGTGGTCCTTGCGCAGGAAGGAGCCGATCACGAACACCTGGTTCAGCGACGACAGCGAAGCGATCGAGGTGCCGAGCCAGCGGGCGCCCTCGCCTGCCGTGAAGTCGGCATGGCGGGTGCGGAAGTCGACGTTGTCGCTGCCCAGGCCGCGCACCAGCTTCTGCAGCAGGTGCAGCTCTTCCACCGTGCTGTGGGCCGAGCCCAGCGCACCGACGCTCTGCGGGCCGAACTCGGCGATCACACGCTTGAGACCATCGGCCACGTAGTTGAGCGCGGTGGTCCAGTCGACCTGCTTCCATTCGCCGCCCTGCTTGATGGCGGGCGAGGTCAGGCGGTCACCGACGTTCAGCGCCTCGTACGAGAAGCGGTCGCGATCGGCGATCCAGCACTCGTTGACGTCTTCGTTCTCGAGCGGCAGCACGCGCATCACCTTGGCGCCCTTGATCTGGACGATCAGGTTGGCGCCGGTGGAATCGTGCGGGCTCACACTCTTGCGGCGCGAGAGCTCCCAGGTGCGAGCGCTGTAGCGGAACGGCTTGCTGGTGAGCGCACCGACCGGGCAGAGGTCGATCATGTTGCCCGACAGCTCGGAATCGACCGTCTTGCCGACGAAGGTGGTGATCTCGGAATGCTCGCCGCGGTTGAGCATGCCGAATTCCATGATGCCGGCCACTTCCTGGCCGAAGCGGACGCAGCGCGTGCAGTGGATGCAGCGCGTCATCTCCTCCATGGAGATCAGCGGGCCCACGTTCTTGTGGAACACCACGCGCTTCTCTTCCGAGTAGCGCGACGACGAGCCACCGTAGCCCACGGCCAGGTCCTGCAGCTGGCATTCGCCGCCCTGGTCGCAGATCGGGCAATCCAGCGGGTGGTTGATCAGCAGGAACTCCATCACGCCCTGCTGCGCCTTGACCGCCTTGTCGCTCTTGGTGCGCACGATCATGCCGGGGGTGACCGGCGTGGCGCAGGCGGGCATCGGCTTCGGCGCCTTCTCGACGTCGACGAGGCACATGCGGCAGTTGGCCGCGATGCTCAGCTTCTTGTGATAGCAGAAATGGGGGATGTAGGTGCCGGCCTTGTCGGCAGCATGCATCACCATGCTGCCTTCGGGCACCTCGACCTTTTGGCCGTCCAGTTCGATTTCGATCGCCATGGTGGGGTGGTCCTCAGACGTACTGCGGGACCATGCAGGTCTTGTGATCGACGTGGTACGCGAACTCGTCGCGGAAATGCTTGATCATCGCGCGCACCGGCATCGCGGCCGCGTCGCCCAGCGCGCAGATCGTGCGGCCCTGGATGTTGTCGGCCACCGAGTTGAGCAGGTCCAGGTCTTCCATGCGGCCCTTGCCGTGCTCGATGCGGTCGACCATGCGCCACATCCAGCCCGTGCCCTCGCGGCAGGGCGTGCACTGGCCGCAGGACTCGTGGGTGTAGAAGTAGCTCAGGCGCAGCAGGCTCTTGACCATGCAGCGGGTGTCGTCCATCACGATGACCGCGCCCGAGCCCAGCATCGAGCCGGCCTTGGCGATGGCGTCGTAGTCCATCGTCAGGTCCATCATGATGTTGGCCGGCAGCACCGGAGCCGACGAGCCGCCGGGGATCACCGCCTTCAGCGTGCGGCCCTTGCGCACACCGCCGGCCAGCTCCAGCAGCTTGCTGAACGGCGTGCCCAGCGGGATCTCGAAGTTGCCGGGGTTGTTGACGTCGCCCACCACCGAGAAGATCTTGGTGCCGCCGTTGTTCGGCTTGCCCACCTCGAGGTAGGGCTGGCCGCCGTTGCGGATGATCCACGGCACCGCCGCGAAGGTCTCGGTGTTGTTGATCGTGGTCGGCTTGCCGTAGAGGCCGAAGCTGGCCGGGAACGGCGGCTTGAAGCGCGGCTGGCCCTTCTTGCCTTCCAGCGACTCGAGCAGCGCGGTTTCCTCGCCGCAGATGTAGGCGCCGAAGCCGTGGTGCGCATGCAGCTGGAAGCTGTAGCTGCTGCCCAGGATGTTGTTGCCCAGGTAGCCGGCCGCGCGGGCCTCTTCCAGGGCCGCCTCGAAGCGCTCGTAGACCTCGAAGATCTCGCCGTGGATGTAGTTGTAGCCCACCGAGATGCCCATCGCGTAAGCCGCGATGATCATGCCCTCGATGACGATGTGCGGGTTGTAGGCAAGGATGTCGCGGTCCTTGCAGGTGCCCGGTTCGCCTTCGTCGGAGTTGCAGACGAGGTACTTCTGGCCCGGGAACTGGCGCGGCATGAAGCTCCACTTCAGGCCGGTCGGGAAACCGGCGCCGCCGCGGCCGCGCAGGCCCGAGGTCTTGACCTCGGCGATGACTTGGTCGGGCGTCATGCCCTCGCCGCCATCCTTGCCGAGGATCTTGCGCAGCGCCTGGTAGCCGCCGCGCGCCTCGTAGTCCTTGAGGCCCCAGTTCCTGCCGTCGAGGCCGGCATAGATCTGAGGATTGATGTGGCGGCCGTGGAAGCAGGTCTCGTTGCCTGCGGCCTGGAACTTGGAGAGGTCCAACATCTGGGCGTCGCCTCTTTATTTCGCCTGGGCCTTGAGCGTCGCGACGAGGTCGTCGAGGCGCTCATTGCTCATGAAGCTGACCATCTGCCGGTCGTTGACCAGCATCACCGGCGCGTCGGCGCAGGCGCCCAGGCACTCGGACTTCTGCACGGTGAACAGGCCGTCGGCGGTGGTGCCGCCCTCTTCCACGTTCAGCTTGTGGCAGAGGTGCTCCAGCGCCTTCTGGCCGTCGCGCAACTGGCACGGCAGGTTGGTGCACACGTTGAGCTTGAACTTGCCCATCGGGTGCTGGTTGTACATGTTGTAGAAGGTCGTCACCTCGCGCACGGCGACCGGCGGCATGCCGAGGTACTCGGCAATCGCGGCCTCCGCCTCGGCGGTGATGTGGCCCTGCTCCTGCTGCACGATGGCCAGGCAGGCCATCACGGCAGACTGCTTCTGCTCTTCGGGGTACTTCGCGACTTCCTTCGCGAAGCGAGCCTTGGTGGCGTCAGACAACATCATCGATCGATCTCGCCAAACACAATGTCCATCGTTCCGATCACGGCCACCGCGTCGGCGATCATGTGGCCGCGCGCCATCTCGTCGAGCGCGGCCAGGTGGGCAAAGCCCGGAGCCCGGATCTTCAGGCGGTACGGCTTGTTGGCGCCGTCGGCCACCAGGTAGATGCCGAACTCACCCTTCGGATGCTCCACCGCCGCGTAGGCCTCGCCCTCGGGCACATGCATGCCTTCGGTGAAGAGCTTGAAGTGGTGGATGAGCTCTTCCATGTTGGTCTTCATGTCCACGCGCGACGGCGGGGCGACCTTGTGGTTGTCGGTGATCACCGGGCCGGGGTTCTTGCGCAGCCAGTCCACGCACTGCAGCACGATGCGGTTGGCCTGGCGCATCTCTTCCACCCGGACGAGGTAGCGGTCATACGTATCGCCGTTCTTGCCCAGCGGCACGTCGAAGTCCATCTTGTCGTAGACGTCGTAGGGCTGCTTCTTGCGCAGGTCCCAGGCGATGCCGGAGCCGCGCAGCATCGGGCCGCTGAAGCCGAGGTTCAGCGCACGCTCGGGCGACACCACGCCGATGCCGACGGTACGTTGCTTCCAGATGCGGTTGTCGGTGAGCAGCGTCTCGTAGTCGTCGACGTTCTTCGGGAAGCGCTTGCAGAAGTCTTCGATGAAGTCGAGCAGAGAACCCTGGCGGTTCTCGTTCATCTGCTTGATCGCGCGCTCGTTGTGGATCTTCGAGACCTTGTACTGCGGCATCGCGTCCGGCAGGTCGCGGTAGACGCCGCCCGGACGGAAGTAGGCCGCGTGCATGCGCGCGCCCGACACCGCCTCGTACATGTCGAAGATGTCTTCGCGCTCGCGGAAGCAGTAGATCAGGATGTTCATCGCGCCGCAGTCGAGACCGTGCGCACCCAGCCACAGCAGGTGGTTCAGGATGCGGGTCAGCTCGGCGAACATCACGCGGATGTACTGCGCGCGGATGGGCACGTCGACGCCCAGCAGCTTCTCGATCGCGAGGCAGTAGGCGTGCTCGTTGGCCATCATCGACACGTAGTCGAGACGGTCCATGTACGGCAGCGACTGGATGAAGGTGCGCGTCTCGGCCAGCTTCTCGGTCGCGCGATGCAGCAGGCCGATGTGCGGGTCGGCGCGCTGGATCACTTCGCCGTCGAGCTCGAGCACGAGGCGCAGCACGCCGTGCGCGGCCGGGTGCTGCGGGCCGAAGTTGAGGGTGTAGTTCTTGATCTCAGCCATATCAGTGCAGGCCGCCGTAGTTGTCTTCGCGAATGACGCGCGGCACGATCTCGCGCGGCTCGATGGTCACCGGCTGGTAGATCACGCGCTTCTGCTCGGCGTCGTAGCGCATCTCGACGTTGCCGTAGACCGGGAAGTCCTTGCGGAACGGATGGCCGATGAAGCCGTAGTCGGTGAGCAGGCGGCGCAGGTCGACGTGGCCGTCGA
>CBIHRS010000004.1:0-199806 GCA_966212505.1 uncultured bacterium | reverse complement strand
AGGCCACGCCTTTCGTCAGCGACGGCAAGCGCGGCCGGCATACCGAGCACATGGGGCGCATCCTTGCCGAGATGCAGTACCTGCAGCGCGCTTATCCGGGGGGCGTGTGGTGAACACCGCCACGACTCCGCGCACCGAGCAGGCCTGGCGCGTGCTCGATGGCGTGCTCGATCCCGAGGTGCCGGCGGTGTCGGTCGTCGAGCTGGGCATCGTGCGCGAGGTGGTCGAGGCCGATGATGGCCTGGAGGTGGTGCTCACGCCCACCTACTCGGGCTGCCCGGCCACCGAGGTCATCGAGGCCAGCGTGCGCGAGGCGATCGAGCGCGCAGGCCTGGGGCCGGTGCGCATGAAGCTGCAGCGCGCGCCCGCATGGACGACCGACTGGATCACCGACGAAGGCCGTCGCAAGCTGCGCGAGTACGGCATCGCGCCGCCGGGCCGCATCGATGCGTCGCAGGGCGTGCCGATGCGGCTGGTGCGCAGGCGCGACGAATCGATTGCCTGCCCGCGCTGTGGCAGCACCCACACCGAGCGCCTCTCGGCCTTTGGTGCCACGGCCTGCAAGGCGCTCTACCGCTGCGTGAGTTGCAGGGAACCGTTCGAACACTTCAAACCGATCTGATGAACCCCCACGCTCACTATCGTTCGCTGCCCCCCGAGGGGGCGCATGCCTCCTTTGGGACGGCCCGGCAGGAGGCACGATGACGAGCCTCCACTTCCACCCCCTGCGCGTGCGCGAGGTGCAGCCCGACACCGACGAGGCGGTGATCGTCTCGTTCGACGTGCCGGCCGAGCTGCAGGAGCAGTTCCATTTCACGCAGGGCCAGTACCTCACGCTGCGTTCCGACGTGAGCGGGCAGGACCTGCGCCGCTCGTACTCCATCTGCGCCGGCCTTGACGACGGCTGCCTGCGCGTGGGCGTGCGCAAGGTGCCGGGCGGCGTGTTCTCCAACTGGGTGCACCAGGGCCTGAAGGCCGGCGACACGCTGCAGGTGATGCCGCCGCAGGGCCGCTTCTTCGTGCCGCTGGATCCCGCGGCCGAGCGCCACTACCTGGGTGTGGCCGGCGGCAGCGGCATCACGCCGATCCTTTCGATCATGAAGACGGTGCTGGCGCGCGAGCCAAAGAGCCGCTTCACGCTGATCTACAGCAACCGGCGCCCGGCCTCGACGATGTTCAAGGAAGAGATCGAGGACCTGAAGAACCGCTACCTGACACGCCTGTCGCTGCACCATGTGTTCACGCAGGAGCATGTGGATGCGCCGCTCTATGCCGGCCGGCTCACGAAGGAGAAGCTGGCGCAGTTCTTCGGCACGGTGATCGATCCGGAGAGCATCAGCCATGCCTTCGTCTGCGGCCCGTTCCAGATGAACGACGAGGTCGAGGCCGGCCTGCGCGAAGCCGGGCTGCCGGAAGACCGCATCCACGTCGAGCGCTTCGGTGCGCCGCTGCCCACCCCGGCCGATGCGATGAAGCACGAGGCCCGGCCCGAGGATGCCGACGGCGCGCGCATCACGATCATCCGCGACGGCCTGTCGCGCGAGCTGGTGTTCCGCAAGAACGATCCGAGCCTGCTCGATGCGGCCGCCTGCGCGGGCATGGACGTGCCGTTCTCGTGCAAGTCGGGCGTGTGCTCCACCTGCCGTGCCAAGGTGCTGGAAGGCCAGGTGCGGATGGACCGCAACTTCGCGCTCGACAAGGCCGAGGTGGCGGCGGGTTTCATCCTGACCTGCCAGGCGCATCCGCTCACCGATCGGGTCGTGATCAGCTTCGACGAACGCTGAGCATTCGATGGCCCGACCCCGATCCGCCACCTACGACCAGCAGCGCGACGAGATCCTGTCGCGTGCGGCCGAGCTGTTCGCCGACAACGGCTACCACGGCACCTCGATGAACCAGGTGGCTGCGGCCTGCGGCGTGACCAAGCCCGCGCTGTACCACTACTTCCGCGACAAGGATGCGCTGCTGGCCGCCATCGCGCAGCAGCATGTCGACCACCTCGAGGAGATCGTGGCCGAGGTGGCGGCGCAGCGGCTCGGCAAGGACGCGCACCTGCGCGAGCTGATCCTGCGCTTCGTGCGCGACTATGCCGACAGCCAGCATGAGCACCGCGTGCTGACGCAGGACGTGAAGTTCCTGCCGGCGCCCGAGCGCAAGCGCGTGCTCGATGCCGAGCGCCGCGTGGTTTCGGCCTTTGCCGATGCCATCGCCGCCGTGAAGCCCGGCACGCAGACTGCGGGTTTGCACAAGCCCCTGACCATGCTGCTGTTCGGCATGATGAACTGGCTGTTCACCTGGCTTCGGCCCGATGGCGCGTTGACTCATGAGGCCATGAGCACCGTCGTGGCCGACCTGTTCTTCGGCGGCCTTGCTGCCGTCACACTCGATCACGCCCCCACGACACAAGGAGACACTCCGTGAAGACGCTCTCTCGCATTGCCGCTGCCACGCTGATGACTTTGGCCTCGATGGCCGCGCTGGCCGACATCAACGTCGGCGTCACCGTGTCGGCCACCGGCCCGGCCGCCTCGCTCGGCATTCCCGAGAAGAACACCATCACGCTGCTGCCCAAGACCATCGGCAGCGAGAAGGTCAACTACATCGTGCTCGACGATGCCTCCGACACCACCACCGCGGTGGCCAACACGCGCAAGCTGATCAGCGAGCACAAGGTCGACCTGATCATGGGCTCGACCATCACGCCCAATTCGCTGGCGATGATCGACGTGGTGTCCGAAGCGCAGACGCCGATGATCTCGATGGCTGCGAGCTCGCGCATCGTCGAACCGATGGATGCCAAGCGCAAATGGGTGTTCAAGACGCCGCAGAACGACATCATGATGGCGCTGGCCATCGCGAGCCACATGGCCGATGCGGGCGTCAAGACCGTGGGCTTCATCGGCTTTGCCGATGCCTACGGCGAGGGCTGGTACAACGAGTTCAACAAGATCGCCAGCACCAAGGGCCTGACGATCGTGGCCAACGAGCGCTACAACCGCACCGACACCTCGGTGACCAGCCAGGCGCTGAAGATCATGGCCGCCAAACCCGATGCGGTGCTGATCGCCGGCTCCGGCACGCCGGCCGCGCTGCCGCAGAAGACGCTGAAGGAGCGCGGCTACAACGGCAAGTACTACCAGACCCACGGCGTGGCCAACAACGACTTCCTGCGCGTGGGCGGCAAGGACGTGGACGGTACCTTCCTGCCCGCCGGCCCGGTGCTGGTGGCTGAGCAGCTGCCGGCCACGCACCCGGCGCGCAAGAGCGCGCAGGACTACATCGGCAAGTACGAAGCGGCCTTCGGCAAGGGCTCGGTGTCGACCTTCGGCGCCCATGCGTGGGATGCGGGCCTGCTGTTCCAGAACGCGGCCGCGGCGGCACTGAAGAAGGCGAAGCCCGGCACACCCGAGTTCCGCGCCGCGCTGCGCGATGCGCTCGAGCAGGTGAAGGAAATGCCCGGCGCGCACGGCGTGTTCAACACCTCGGCCGGCGACCACCTCGGCCTCGACAAGCGGGGCCGCGTGATGGTCAAGATCGAGAACGGCACCTGGAAATACGCGCAGTGATCTGATGGACTTTCAGATCTCGATGCTGCTGGCGCAGGACGGCATCGTCAACGGTGCCATCTATGCGCTGCTGGCGCTGGCCCTGGTGCTGGTGTTCTCGGTCACGCGGGTGATCTTCGTGCCGCAGGGCGAGTTCGTCGCGCTCGGTGCGTTGACGCTCGCCACGCTGCAGGCCGGCCGCACGCCGCCCACACTGTGGCTGCTGCTGGCGCTGGCCGCGATCACGCTCGTGGTCGAAGGCGTGCGGCGGCAGCGCGGGATGGCGGTCGACTGGGCGGCCACGCTCACCTGGGCGGTGGCGATGCCGGCGGCCGCGGCGGCCATGGGCCTGCTGCTGAAGCCGGCCTCGCTGGCGGGACAGGTGGTGGCCACGCTGCTGCTGATCACGCCGATGGGGCCGCTGCTCTACCGGCTGGCCTTCCGTCCGCTGGCACATGCCAGCGTGCTGAGCCTGCTGATCGTGGCGGTGGCGCTGCATGGCGTGCTGGTGGGGCTGGGGCTGTATTTCTTCGGTGCCGAGGGTTCGCGCACCACGCCGTTCTCGGAGGCGCGCTTCGATCTCGGCGGCATCACGCTCAGCGGGCAGTCGCTGGTGGTGGTGGGCGTGGCGGCGGCGCTGTCGGCGCTGCTGTTCGTGTTCTTCGAACGTTCGATCGTCGGCAAGGCGCTGCGCGCCACCGCGATCAACCGTGTCGGCGCGCGGCTGATGGGCATTCCCACTGAGCTGGCCGGCGACCTGAGCTTTGCGCTGGCGGCGCTGATCGGCGGCGTTTCGGGCCTGTTGGTGGCGCCGATCACCACGGTCTACTACGACACCGGCTTCCTGATGGGGCTCAAGGGCTTCGTCGCCGCCATCGTCGGCGGACTGGCGAGCTATCCGCTGGCGATGGCGGGCGCGCTGCTGGTGGGCCTGCTCGAGAGCTTCTCGGCCTTCTGGGCCAGCGCGTTCAAGGAGGTCATCGTCTTCACGCTGATCATCCCGGTGCTGTTGTGGCGCTCGCTGAAGAGCCGGCATGTGGAGGAGGACGAATGACTTCCCGGCATGTGTTGATCGCGGCCGTTGTGGCGCTGCTCGCCAGCTGGGGGTTCCTGCCCGAGTTCAGCATCACGCTGCTGTGCTACATCGGGCTGTATGCCATGGTGGCTTCCGGCCTGGTGATGCTTACCGGCATCGGCGGCATGACCTCGTTCGGCCAGGCCGCGTTCGTGGGCCTGGGCGCGTATGCCACCGCGTGGCTGTGCACGGCACCACAGGCGGCGGCGATGCTCGGCCTGCCCGCGGGCTCGCCGCTGCTGCCATGGCTGGGGCTGGCACTGGGCCTGGCCGTCACCGGCACGGTGGCGTGGGCGCTCGGCGCGGTCACGCTGCGCTTGTCGGGCCATTACCTGCCGCTGGCCACCATCGCCTGGGGCCTGAGCTTGTATTTCCTGTTCGGCAACCTCGAGTTCCTGGGCGGCCACACGGGCATGGGCGGCATCCCTGCGCTGCAGGTGGGCCCGTGGAGCCTGGCCTCCACCCGCGTGCTCGGCCTGGTGATCTGGGGGGCGCTGCTGCTTGGCCTGTGGGCCTTGCACAACCTGCTCGATTCACGCGAGGGCCGTGCGATCCGTGCGCTGAAGAGCGGGCGGGTGATGGCCGAGTCGATGGGCGTGGACACGGCGCGCCAGCGCATCAAGGTGTTCGTGCTCGCGGCGCTGCTGGCGTCGATGTCGGGCTGGCTCTATGCGCACCTGCAGCGCTTCGTGAACCCGACGCCGTTCAACCTCGGTCTGGGCATCGAATACCTCTTCATGGCGGTGATCGGCGGCTCGGGCCACCTGTGGGGCGCGGTGCTCGGCGCGACGGTGATCACGCTGATGAAGCAGCAGCTGCAGGACTGGCTGCCCCGCCTGCTCGGCGAGAGCGGCAACTTCGAGGTGGTGGTGTTCGGCCTGCTGATGATGCTGGTGCTGCAGCGCGCGGCCGAGGGGCTGTGGCCCGCGGTCGCCTCGCGGGTGCGGCGCTGGGTGCGGCCCGCGGTGCGCGCCTCGCATGCGGCGCCGGCGGTGCTGCCGCATCGCGCGCTGCCGCCTGCGGGCCAGGCGGTACTCGAGGCGCGGCAGGTCACCAAGCGCTTCGGCGGCCTCGTGGCCAACCAGGACGTGAGCCTCACGGTCAAGGCCGGCGAGGTGCATGCGCTGATCGGGCCCAACGGCGCAGGCAAGAGCACCTTCTTCAACATGATCTCGGGCGTCGACGATCCCAGCAGCGGCGAGGTGCGGCTGATGGGCGAGGCGATGGCCGGCCAGCCCTCGCGCGCCTTCGCGGCCCGCGGGCTGGGCCGCACCTTCCAGCATGTGCGGCTGCTCAAGGAGCGCAGCGTGCTCGACAACGTGGCGCTGGGCGCGCACCTGCGCGGCCGCCGCGGCTGGCTGAGCGCGATGCTGCGGCTCGACCGCGCCGAGGAGGCTGCGCTGCTGCACGACGCGCGCCGGCAGATCGAGCGCTGCGGCCTGCAGGCGCACACCGATGATGCGGCGGGCTCGCTGCCGCTGGGCCAGCAGCGCATCGTCGAGATCGCGCGCGCGCTGGCCGGCCAGCCCACCGTGCTGCTGCTCGACGAACCCGCGGCCGGCCTGCGCCACCTCGAGAAGCAGGCGCTGGCGCGGCTGCTGTCGCAGCTGCGTGCCGAGGGCCTGGCCATCCTCGTGGTGGAGCACGACATGGAGTTCGTGATGCAGCTCGCCGACCGCGTGACGGTGCTGGAATTCGGGCAGGTGATCTCGCAGGGCTCGCCGCAGCAAGTGCAGGCCGACCCGCGCGTGCTCGAGGCCTACCTGGGCGGCGCCGAGCCGCTGGCCGCGGCCGAAGCCGCGCTGGAGGCCGTGCGATGAGCGCGCCGCTGCTTCAGCTGCGCGGCTTCTGCGTGTCGTATGGGCCCGTGGAGGCCGTGCACCAGGTCGAGCTCGAGGTGCGCTCTGGCGAGATCGTCACGGTGATCGGCCCCAATGGAGCCGGCAAGACCACGCTGCTGTCGGCCGCGATGGGCCTGCTGCCCTCGCGCGGCGAGCTGCTGTGGCAGGGCGAACGGCTGCCGCGCGTGAGCGTCGAGGCGATGGTGGCGCAGGGCGTGGGCCTGGTGCCCGAGAAGCGCGAGCTGTTCGGCGAGATGTCGGTGGAAGACAACCTCTTGTTGGGCGGCTTCTCGCGCTGGCGCCGGGGTATGCGCGACCAGCGTTCGAAGATGGAGGAAGTCTTCGCCATCTTCCCCCGACTGAAGGAGCGCCGCGCGCAGCTTGCCGCCACGCTCTCGGGCGGCGAGCGCCAGATGCTGGCCATTGGCCGCGCGCTGATGGCGGGCCCGAAGCTGCTGATGCTCGATGAGCCCTCGCTCGGGCTCGCGCCGCTGATCGTGCGCGAGGTGCTGCAGGTGGTGGCCGGCCTGCGCGAGCGCGGCGTCTCGGTACTGCTGATCGAGCAGAACGCCCGCGCCGCATTGCAGATCGCCGACCGCGGCTACGTGCTCGAGATGGGCAGCGTCGCGCTCAGCGGCCCGGCTGACCAGCTCGCCCGCGATCCGCGCATCGTGCAGACCTACCTCGGCCTCGGCGGCAAGGCCGCGGCCTGATCACACACATACAAAGCCAGGAGTTCTTCCATGACAACATCACCCGCTCTGCTGCAGAGCTTCATCGGCGGCCGCTGGATCGGCACGCAGGCCGGCCAGACGCTGGCCAGCGCCGTCAACGGCCAGCCCGTGGCGTTGACCCATGCCGACACGCTCGACTTCGGCGAGGCCGTGCACTTCGCGCGCCGCAACGGCGTGAACGCGCTGCTGGCGATGGACTTCCAGCAGCGCGCCGCGCGGCTGAAGGCGCTGGCCGCCTACGTCAACGAGCGCAAGGAGCAGCTCTATGCGCTGTCGGCCCACACCGGCGCCACGCGCAACGACAGCTGGATCGACATCGAGGGCGGCACCGGCACGCTCTACGCCTATGCCAGCGTCGGCAGCAACGAGCTGCCCAGCGGCAACCTCGTGCATGAAGGCCCGGCGCTGCCCTTGGGCAAGCAGGGCAAGTTCGCCGGAACCCACATCCTCGTGCCGCGCGGCGGCGTGGCGGTGCACATCAACGCCTTCAACTTCCCGATCTGGGGCCTGCTCGAGAAATTTGCGCCCAGCTTCCTCGCGGGCATGCCCTGCATCGCGAAGCCGGCCACGGCCACCTCGTTCCTCACCGAGGCGGTGGTGCGGCTGATGAATGAATCGGGGCTGCTGCCCGAGGGCGCGCTGCAGCTGGTGATCGGCAGCACGGGCGACCTGCTCGACCGGCTCGAGGGCCTGGACGTGGTCACCTTCACCGGCTCGGCCGACACCGCGGCCAAGCTGCGTGTGCATCCCAACCTGATCCGCAACTCGGTGCCGTTTAATGCCGAGGCCGATTCGCTCAACTGCGCGATCCTTGGGCCCGACGTGACGCCCGACGATCCGGAGTTCGAGCTCTTCGTGAAGGAGGTCGTGCGCGAGATGACGGTCAAGGCCGGCCAGAAGTGCACGGCCATCCGCCGCACGCTGGTGCCGCGCGCGCAGCTCGACGCGGTGGTGCAGGCGATGAAGGCGCGGCTGGCCAAGGTGACGGTGGGCGACCCGTCGGTCGAGGGCGTGCGCATGGGCGCGCTGGCCTCGCACAGCCAGCAGCGCGACGTGGGCGAGCGCGTGGCCCAGCTGCTGCAAGGCAACCAGCTGGTGTTCGGCGAGCGCGACGGCTTCAGGCCGGTGGGCGAGGGCGTGCGCGATGGCGCCTTCTTCTCGCCGACGCTGCTGCTGTGCGAGCACCCGATGGCCAACGATGCGGTGCACGACGTGGAGGCCTTCGGCCCGGTGAGCACGCTGATGCCGTACGACGACTTCGACCAGGCGCTGCACCTCGCGGCGCGTGGCCGGGGCAGCCTGGTGGCCACGCTGGTGACGCATGAGCCCGCGGTGGCCGCGCAGGCGGTGCCGCGCATGGCAGCTTGGCACGGCCGGCTGCATGTGCTCGACCGCGAGGCCGCGGTCGAGTCCACCGGCCACGGCTCGCCGCTGCCCGTGCTCAAGCACGGCGGCCCGGGGCGCGCCGGCGGCGGCGAGGAGCTGGGCGGCCTGCGGGCGGTCAAGCACTACCTGCAGCGCACGGCGGTGCAGGGCTCGCCGACCATGCTCACCGCCATCACCGGCGAATACGTACGCGGCGGCGCAGTGCGCGAATCGGAGGTTCATCCTTTCCGCCGGCATTTCGAAGACCTGCAGATCGGCGATTCGCTGCTGACGCACCGGCGCACGGTGAGCGAGGCCGACATCGTCAACTTCGGCGGCATCTCGGGCGACTACTTCTACATGCACTTCGACGAGATCGCCGCCAAGGACACGCAGTTCGGCAAGCGCATCGCGCACGGCTACTTCGTGCTGTCGGCGGCCGCGGGATTGTTCGTGTCGCCTGGCCCCGGCCCTGTGCTGGCCAACTACGGCCTGGACAACCTGCGCTTTGTGAAACCGGTGGGCATCGGCGACACCATCCAGGCCCGACTCACCGCCAAGCGCAAGATCGACAAGGCCCCGAAGAAGGACCAGGCGCCGCAGGGCGTGGTCGCCTGGGACGTGCAGGTGACCAACCAGCTCGGCGAGCTGGTGGCGAGCTATGACATCCTGACCTTGGTGGCGAAGAAGCCGGTGGCGGCCGCTTAACGCGACACGGCGGTGCGGCGTGCGCGCACCGCCTCGGCCAGCGAGCGCAGCACCGGCTCGGTCTGCGACCAGCCGATGCAGGCATCGGTGATCGAGACGCCGCGCTGCAGCGGCGTGTCGGGCTTGAGGTCCTGCCGGCCTTCGTCGAGGTGGCTTTCGATCATCACCCCGATGATGCGGCGGTCGCCGGCGGCGAGCTGCCGGCCGACGTCGGCCGCGACCTCGATCTGCTTGCGATGCTGCTTGCTGGAGTTGGCATGCGAGCAGTCGATCATCACCTGCTCGCGCAGGCCGGCCTTGCGCAGCACCGCGCAGCAGGCCTCGACGCTGGCGGCGTCGTAGTTGGGGCCCTTGCTGCCGCCGCGCAGGATCACGTGGCCGTCGTCGTTGCCGCGGGTCTCGAAGATCGCGGCCTGGCCCATCTTGGTCATGCCCATGAAGGCATGGCTGGCGCGCGAGGCCACCAGCGCATCGGCCGCCACCTGCACGCCGCCGTCGGTGCCGTTCTTGAAGCCCACCGGGCATGAGAGGCCCGAGGCGAGCTGGCGGTGGCTCTGGCTCTCGGTGGTGCGCGCGCCGATCGCGCCCCAGGCGATCAGGTCGGCGATGTACTGCGGGCTCAGCAGGTCGAGGAACTCGGTGCCGGTGGGCAGGCCGAGCGAGGTGATCTCGAGCAGCAGCTCGCGCGCGCGGCGCAGGCCTTCGTTGATGCGGAAGCTGCCGTCGAGCCGCGGGTCGTTGATGTAGCCCTTCCAGCCCACGGTGGTGCGGGGCTTCTCGAAGTAGACGCGCATCACGACCAGCAGGTCGTCCTTCAGTGCATCGGCCTCGGCCTTGAGCAGGCGGGCGTAATCCATCGCCTGATCATGGTCGTGGATGGAGCAGGGGCCCACGACGACGAGGAGGCGGTCGTCTCGGCCATGCAGCACGTCGGCGATCGCCCGGCGGCTGGCTTCGATCAACGCCTGATCGGTTTCGGAGACCGGCAGTTCGTCCTGCAGCAGCGCCGGCGAGATCAGCGGCCGCACGGCGGCGATGCGCACGTCGTCGATGCGGGTGGTGTCCTGCGTGGCGTCGGCGGAACCGACTTCGTGGTCGTGCAGGGGATCGTCGATGCGGGGCTTCAAGCGGGTCTCCGGTGCGAGGGGCGAATCCGGGATTATCCCGCCGCGCTAGTGCCGGTTGGGTTCGGGTGGCGTGTCCGGGGTTTCGTCGTCTTCGGCGGGCCGCGTCGGCACGCGGTAGCTCTCGTTGGCCCAGGCGCCCAGATCCATGCTGCGGCAGCGCTCGCTGCAGAACGGCCGCCAGCGGTTCTCGGGCGTGAAGGGCGTGAGCGCCCCGCAGTGAGGACAGGGAACCTTGCGCGGGCCGCGTCTGGCTTCGGTACTCATCGCGCGAGACCTCAGGCGCAAAGGGCCAGCTCGAAGCCGCAGTCGGTGGTCACCGGCTTCAGCCTGCCCTCGGCATCGGCCTTCATGAAGCGGATCGACACCATCAGCCGATGGCCGCTGATTTCGGGCACCAGCTCGTCCTCGGGGTTGAGCTTCACGCGCAGCAGCAGGTACTGCTTGTTCTGCGGCAGGCTCTGCTGATATTGGCCACCCGGCGCGATCGCGCGGTGCGGCGCGCCGGTGTCGCGCAGCAGGCCGAGCAGCACGGTCAGCGCTTCGGCCAGCGGCGTGAGGCTGGCGATCCACTGCAGCAGGTCGGCGCGCCGGCGCGTGGCGGGCAGCTGCTGCCAAGCGTAGTACGAGGGCAGGTCGAACTCGCAGGTGCCGCCGGGAATGCTGATGCGGCTGCGGATGCTCATCAGCCACTCGTTGGTGGTCAACGTATGGCCGGCTTTGCCAGGCAGGTTGTTCAGCGTGTTGAAGGCGTGGTCGATGCGGCCGATCACCTCGTCGAGCGCGGCTTCCGAGATGGCCGGGTTGCCGCGGTAGGCGGCGAACTGGGCCTTGTGACGTTCCAGCTCCTTCAGCAGGTCGGACTTCAGGTCGGCGCGCGACGCGACATCCATGATCTCGAAGATCGTCGCGAGCGCGAAGTGATGGTCCACCGGCGCATCGCGCGCGATCAGCTGGCCGAGCCTGTCGAACAGGTGCTCCAGGCGCAGCATCGTGCGGATGCTTTCGTTGAACGGGTATTCGTAGAGGACCAAGGTCGGCGTTCCTCGAGGGGCAGCGCGGGGCGCGCCGGTTTACGACTGGGATTGAGCGCCCCCAGGGCCGGGCTGCGCCCAGCCCGCCCCCCATGGGGGTCAAGGAAACTTGGGACGGCCCTGCGTTTCCTTGTGCCGGGTATTGTTCCACAGCGCCCAGATGGCGCTCACTTCCGTCTGCAACGCTTCGAGGGGCAGGCCCTGGTTGTGGATGATCGCGTCGGCGATCGCACGCCGTGCCGCGCGCGGCGCCTGCTGCTCGATCACGCGCTGCACGGTGTCATGGTTCCAGCCCGAGCGCTGCATCACCCGTTCGATCTGCAGGGATTCCGGGCAGTCGACGACGAGGATGCGGTCGACGCGGCGGCGCCAGTGCCTGGATTCGGTGAGCAACGGCACGTCGAACACCAGCGGCCGCTCGCCGGCTGCGCGGGTCTGGAGGTCGCATTCCTCCCCGATCATCGGATGCAGGATGGCCTCCAGTCGCTTGCGCTCGGCTTCCTCGGCGAATACCAGCGCCCGCATGCGCTCGCGGTCGAGCGCGCCTTCGGCGGTGATCAGGTCGGCGCCGAAGGCCTCGGCCAATGCAGGCAGCGCCCTCCCACCGGGTGCGGTGAGCTGGCGCGCGATCAGGTCGGTATCGACCAGCACCGCGCCCAATGCCGCGAGCATGGCCGCGACGGTGCTCTTGCCGCTGCCGATCCCACCGGTGAGGCCGATGCGCAGCGGCGTTTCAGCAGCTACAGCGTGGGCCACCACAGTTGGGTCAGCTGCGGTCCGAAGAACATCGCGGCAATGCCGCCGCCCGCGAGATACGGGCCGAACGGGATGGGCACCTCGCGCTGGTGGCCCTTGAACACGATCATCCAGATGCCGACCGCCGCACCCACGGCAGACGAGAGCAGCACGATCGAAGGCAGCAGTTGCCAGCCCAGCAGTGCACCCAGGCCGGCCAGCAGCTTCATGTCGCCTTCGGCCATGCCGGTGCGTCCGCGCGTCATCTGGTAGAACCAGTTGATGAACCAGAGGCTGGCGTAGCCGGCGACCGCGCCGATCGCCGAGGCCGACGGCGACACCGGCGTCCATCCCGCATTGGCCGCCACGATGCCCAGGGCGATCAGCGGCAAGGTGATGTCATCGGGCAGCAGCGTGGTGTCGAGGTCGATCAGCGCGCCGGCAATCAGCAGCGCGATGGCGGCGCACAGCACCAGGGCCGTCGATTCGAGGCCGAATTTCCAGCCGCAAGCCGCGAACAGCAGGCCCGTGACCACTTCGACGATCGGATAGCGCTTGGAGATCGGCGCCTTGCAGGCGGAGCACTTGCCCTTGAGCAATAGCCAACCTATGAGCGGAATGTTCTCGTACCAGCGCAGCTGGTGGCCGCAATGCGGGCAACGCGAGCGCGGCCGGGCTAGCGTCATGGGCGGCAACTTCTCGACCGAGCGCAGGATGGCCGTTGCAGCTTCCTCGACCACGGCCGGGCGTGGCGTGGTCCGGCCGAACGCCGTCTGCCACGCCCGCTCGTCACCGAGTTGCTGCTGCGCCGTGTAGTCCCACCATTCGCGCTCGAGCATGCGCGGCAGCCGGTGGATCACGACGTTGAGGAAACTGCCGACGCACAGGCCGAACAGTGCCAACGCGGGGACGAAGAGCCAGGGTTCGCTGGACAGCGCCGCAAGCATCTCGTCAGACCACCGAGCCGATCTTGAAGATGGGCAGGTACATCGCGACCACGATGCCGCCGATCAACACGCCGAGGATCACGATGATGAATGGCTCCATCAGGCTCGAAAGGCCCTTGACCATCTCGTCGACCTCGTCCTCGTAGAACTCGGCCGCCTTGCCCAGCATGTGATCCAGCGAACCGGATTCTTCGCCGATGGCGGTCATCTGCAGCACCATGGTCGGGAAGACGCCGGTAGCCTGCATCGACGTGGTCAATGCCGAGCCGGTGGAGACATCCTTCTGGATCTGTTCGGTGGCTTCGACGTACACCGCATTGCCGGAGGCGCCGCCCACGGAATCCAGCGCTTCGACGAGCGGCACACCAGCCGCGAACATCGTCGAGAGCGTGCGCGTCCAGCGGGCGATCACCGACTTGTTGATCAGCACGCCGAACACGGGGATGCGCAGCAGCAGCCGGTCCATCGTCTTCTGCATCTTCTCGGAGCGCTTCCAGCTTTCGAAGAAGAAGTAGCCGCCGCCGCCGAGCAGGCCGAAGATCAGCCACCAGTACTTGACGAAGAACTTCGACATTGCGATCACCAACTGCGTCGGCGCGGGGAGATCGGCACCGAAGGACTTGAACACGTCCTCGAAGGCCGGAACCACGAAGATCATGATCACCGTCAGCACGATGAAGGCCACCACCAGCACGGCGATCGGGTACATCAGTGCCGACTTGATCTTCTGCTTCAGCGCCATCGTTTTTTCCTGGTAGATCGCCAAGCGATCCAGCAGCTGTTCCAGGATACCGCCGGACTCGCCTGCTTCGACGAGGTTGCAGTACAGCGAATCGAAATGCAGCGGGTGCTTGCGGAAGGCGGTCGACAGGCTCGTGCCCGTCTCGACATCAGTCCGGATGTCGTTCAGCAGGCGCGTGAGCTTGGGGTTGGTGCTGCCGCGCGCGACGATGTCGAAAGCCTGCAGCAGCGGCACGCCGGCCTTCATCATTGTGGCCAGTTGCCGCGTGAAGACCGCGATGTCCTTCTGCTTGACCGACTTGCCGCCGGTCATCTTGCGCTTCTTGACCTTGGTGACCAGGATGCCCTGGCGCCGCAGGCTCGCGCTTACCGCCGCTTCGCCGCCCGAGCGCAGTTCGCCGCGCACGACCTTGCCGTTCTTGTCCTTGCCTTCCCACTCGAAGATGAATTCTTTGATGTCTCTTGTAGCGGTCGCAGTTGCCATACAAGCCTCCGGGCGGAGCCTTCCCTAACGAGTTGTGTGATCCGATCGCCGCGTCATGCATTGGTTGCGGCGATCACTTCTTCAAGCGTCGTTACGCCGGCCCTGACCTTGACGAGGCCTGACTGGCGCAGGTCGCGCACGCCTTCCTTCTGCGCCTGCTGCGCGATGTCCATTGCCGTGCCCTCGGACAGGATGATGCGCTGGATCTCTTCGCTGACGGGCATCACCTGGTACAGGCCCACGCGTCCTTTGTAGCCGTTGTTGCAGGACGAGCAGCCGACGGCGCGGTACGGCTTCCATGAGCCATCCAGGTCTTCGTCCTTGTAGCCTGCGCGCTTGAGCGCTTCGCGCGGATATTCGGCGGGCGCCTTGCAGTTCTCGCACAGGCGACGAGCCAGGCGCTGGGCCGTGATCAGCAGCACGCTGGAGGCGATGTTGAACGGCGCCACGCCCATGTTCAGCAGGCGCGTCAGCGTGGTGGGGGCATCGTTGGTGTGCAGCGTCGACATCACCATGTGGCCGGTCTGCGCGGCCTTGATCGCGATGTCGGCCGTTTCCAGGTCGCGGATTTCGCCGACCATGATGATGTCGGGATCCTGGCGAAGGAACGATTTCAGCGCTGCTGCGAACGTGAGGCCGGCCTTGTCGTTGACGTTGACCTGGTTGATGCCGGGCAGGTTGATTTCCGCAGGGTCTTCGACTGTCGAGATGTTGACGCCCGGCTGGTTCAGGATGTTCAAGCACGTGTACAGCGACACCGTCTTGCCCGAGCCCGTGGGGCCGGTCACCAGCACCATGCCATAGGGGCGCTGGATGGCGGCGAGCAGGCGTTCCTTCTCGATCTTCTCGTAGCCCAGCGCTTCGATGCCCAGCTTGGCGCTCGACGGATCCAGGATACGGATCACGATCTTTTCGCCGAACAGCGTGGGCAGCGTACTGATCCGGAAGTCGATCGACTTCTGGCCGAACTTGAGCTTCATGCGGCCGTCTTGGGGCACGCGCTTTTCGGAGATGTCGAGCCGGCTGATCACCTTGATGCGCGATGCAAGCTTTTCCTTGATCGCGATCGGCGGCTGCGTGATCTCGCGCAACTCGCCGTCGATGCGGAAGCGGACGCGGTAGTGATGCTCGTACGGTTCGAAGTGCAGGTCCGATGCGCGTGCGTTGATCGCATCGATCAGCATCTTCTGCAGAAAACGTACAACCGGCGCATCTTCGACATCGGTGGTGACATCGGCCGTTTCCTGGCTTGTGACGTCTTCCTCGGTGACATCGAACTCGAAGTCGGTGGAGGTCAGTGCTTCGAGGGTTTCGGTGGCGCTCGTGCCCTGGCTCTCGACGAGCTTCGACAGCTTGTCGTATTCGACCAGCACCCATTCCGGTGACAACTGCGTCGCAAACTTGATTCGCTCGACCGCTTCTTGGTCCGTCGGGTCGGCGCCACCGATGAAGAGCCGATTGCCTCGCTTGCCCAGCACCAGCACGTGGTATTGCGACGCGAGCTTGGAGTCGATGATGTTGCGAGGGAGCCGCTCGGCATCGACGGCATTGAGGTCGAGCAGTGGGACCGCCAGTGCACTCGAGAGCGTGTGCGCAAGCTCCGCGGGCGAGACGGCGCCCGCAGCGATCACCGCGGAGACGAAGCTTGTGCGCCGCTCCTTTGCGGAGCGCACGAGGTCTTCGGCCGTCTTCGAGTTGAGCTTGCCGGCGTGCACCAGCACCCGTGCCACGCCCGAGAGGGAGGAATGAGGAGCGTCCGCCAGCGTGTCCACGAATGAGGGGGAGTTACTTCACCATGCAAAAAAGACCGGCCCATGATCGCCGATCCACTCCGCACTGTAAACCGGGCGGCACACTACTTGCTGGGTGCGACACAGCCCGTTACTGCGCTGCACTGGAAGCTGCCGATTTGTTGGCAGTTTGCCGGGAAGAGCGGGTCTGGGAAGAAAAAGAGAAAGTGGCGAAAGAGGATTTGGTCGGGGTGAGAGGATTCGAACCTCCGGCCTCTACGTCCCGAACGTAGCGCTCTACCAGGCTAAGCTACACCCCGATGTCGGCAGGACTCGATTGCCCTGCCACCTCTTTATGCCACCGACCGCTGCACCTGCTGATGTTGCATCAGTTCGAGCGGTCGACTGACTGAACACATAAGTATAGCAGAGCTTCGCGCGCTGTCGATGGCGGCAATGCATTGAGGCTGTCGCGCGCGCGCTGGGCTTCGGTGCGGGCGGCTTCCCGCGTTGCTTCCAGTGCCCCGGTGCGGCGCACGATGGCAATGATCTCAGCGAGGCGTTGCTCTTCGCCGTTCTCGATCGCGTGGCGGATCAGCTGGCGTTCCTGCTCGCCGCTGCGCTCCATCGCCACCAGCAGCGGCAGCGTGGGCTTGCCTTCGCGGAGGTCGTCGCCAACGTTCTTGCCGAGCGACTGCGTGTCGCCTTCGTAGTCGAGCAGGTCGTCGACCAGTTGGAATGCCGTGCCAAGTGCGCGACCATAGCTGGCGCAAGCCTCTTCGGTTGCCGCATCGGCGCCGGCGATCACCGCGCCGAGTCGTGCACTGGCCTCGAACAGCTTCGCGGTCTTGTAGCGGATGACGCGCAGATAGTCCTCGACCGAGATGTCGGGGTCATGCATGTTCATCAGCTGAAGCACTTCGCCTTCGGCGATGACATTCGTCGCGTCGGCCAGCACGTCGAGCACTCGCATGCGGTTCACGGACACCATCATCTGGAAGGCGCGCGAGTAGAGGAAGTCGCCCACCAGCACGCTCGCTGCATTGCCGAACAGCGCATTCGCAGTCTGGCGTCCGCGCCTCAGCGAAGATTCGTCGACCACGTCGTCGTGCAGAAGCGTCGCGGTGTGGATGAACTCGACGATGGCGGCCAGCACATGCCGCTCCGGGCCATCGAAGCCGAGGGCGCTGGCAAACAGCAGCACCAGCCGCGGCCGGATACGCTTGCCGCCGGCGCTGATGATGTAGTGGGAGATCTGGTTGACCAGGGCGACATCGGAGCGCAGGCGCTCCTGGATGACCCGGTCGACCTCCTGCATTTCCGCGGCCATGAAATCTGTTGCCGTTTGCGATGGGGAGGCGAGGGGCTGGGGCGCTGCGGAAGACACGCTGCAGATCGGGTTCCGTGAAGGTCGTCGATTATAGAAACCCCAGGGCGCGGGACGTTTCGCAGCCCGCGCTCCGCCCGGGCATCGAATCCTTCCTGGAGCCGGTCGGGTTCGCCTCGCTTCCGGGGCTGGCCGTGCCGTGCTAGAATGTCGGGCTCTGCGTCTTTTGTCCTGTCTGGGCGGCGCAGCGGTTTTTCAGAAAGGGCTCTTATGTACGCGGTCATAAAAACCGGTGGCAAGCAATACAAGGTTGCAGCCGGCGAAAAGATCAAGGTAGAACAGATTGCTGCGGACGTTGGCCAAGAGATCGTGATCGACCAGGTGCTGGCCGTCGGAAACGGCGTCGACCTGAAGGTTGGGACTCCCTTGGTTGCCGGCGCGAGCGTCAAGGCCACTGTGGTGGCGCATGGCAAGCACGACAAGGTGCGCATCTTCAAGCTGCGTCGTCGCAAGCACTACAAGAAGTCGCAAGGCCACCGTCAGACTTTCACCGAGCTGGAAATCAGCGCGGTCAACGGCTGATCCGTCTCGTTGCAGCTTTAGGAGTTAATCCACCATGGCACAGAAAAAAGGCGGCGGTTCCACCCGGAACGGCCGCGACTCTCAACCGAAGATGCTGGGCGTCAAGGTGTTCGGCGGCCAGGTCATCCCGGCCGGTTCGATCATCGTGCGCCAGCGCGGCACCAAGTTCCACGCCGGCACCAATGTCGGCACCGGCAAGGATCACACGCTGTTCGCCCTGGTCGACGGCACCGTGTCCTTCACCACCAAGGGCCCGCTCAATCGCCAGACCGTCGTCGTGACGCCGGTTTAAGCGCTTCGCACCCTCAAGCGACCCCGGCCCCGAGCCGGGGTTTTGCTTTCTAACGGAATAACATCCCCATCATGAAATTCGTCGACGAAGCCACCATCGATGTGGCCGCTGGCAACGGTGGCGCCGGCTGCGTGAGCTTCCGGCGCGAAAAATTCATCCCGTTCGGTGGTCCGAACGGCGGGGACGGCGGGCGTGGCGGCAGCATCTACGCCGTGGCCGACCGCAACCTCAACACCTTGATCGACTATCGCTATGCGCGCCGCCACGAGGCGCGCAACGGCGAGCACGGCCGTGGCTCCGATCAATTCGGCGCGGCAGGCGAGGACATCGTGCTGCGCATGCCGGTCGGCACCATCATCAAGGACGCCGAGACCGATGCGGTGATCGCCGAGTTGCTGGAGCCCGACGAGAAAGTGCTCATCGCCAAGGGTGGCGACGGCGGCTTCGGCAACATGCACTTCAAAAGCAGCACGAACCGCGCACCACGGCAGAAGACGCCGGGCTGGCCGGGCGAGCATAGGAAGCTCAAACTCGAGCTGCGCGTGCTGGCCGATGTCGGCCTGCTCGGCATGCCCAATGCCGGCAAGTCGACCTTCATCACTGCCGTGTCGAATGCCCGGCCCAAGATCGCCGACTATCCCTTCACCACGCTGCATCCGCAGCTGGGTGTCGTGCGTGTCGGCCCTGAGCAGAGCTTCGTCGTGGCCGACCTGCCGGGCCTGATCGAGGGCGCGGCCGAGGGCGCCGGCCTCGGCCATCTGTTCCTGCGCCATCTGCAGCGCACGCGGTTGCTGCTGCACATCGTCGACATGGCGCCGTTCGACGAGAGCATCGACCCGGTCGCGCAGGCCAAAGCCATCGTCAACGAACTGAAGAAGTACGACGAATCGCTGCACGAGAAGCCGCGGTGGCTCGTGCTGAACAAGCTGGACATGGTGCCCGAAGAAGAGCGCGCCAAGCGGGTGAAGGATTTCGTCAAGCGCTACAAGTGGAAGGGTCCGGTGTTCGAGATTTCCGCCTTGACGCGTGAAGGCCTGGAGCCGCTGATCAAGGCGATCTACCTGCATGTGGCCTCGTTCCAGAAGGACGACCAGGTGCACGATCCGCGTTTCGACGCGCCAGCATCCGACACGGGAGCCACGCATGGCTGAGGTGCTGAAGACGGCGCGCCGCATCGTCGTCAAGGTCGGCTCCAGCCTGGTCACCAACGAAGGCCGCGGCGTCGATGCCGAAGCCATTGGCAACTGGTGCCGGCAGCTGGCAGCGCTTGCCTCGCAGGGGCGTGAGCTGGTGATGGTGTCCAGCGGTGCCATTGCCGAAGGCATGAAGCGCCTGGGCTGGAGCGTCCGGCCCAAGGAATTGCACGAACTGCAGGCTGCGGCCGCTGTCGGCCAGATGGGCCTGGCGCAGATGTACGAGACCAAGCTGCGCGAGCAGGGCATGGGCAGTGCCCAGGTGTTGCTGACGCATGCCGACCTGGCCGACCGCGAGCGCTATCTCAATGCCCGCTCGACACTCCTGACGCTGCTGTCGCTGAAGGTCATTCCCGTCATCAACGAGAACGACACGGTCGTCAACGACGAGATCAAGTTCGGCGACAACGACACGCTGGGCGCACTGGTGGCCAACCTCGTCGAGGCCGATGCGCTGGTGATCCTCACCGACCAGAAGGGCCTGTACTCGGCCGATCCGCGCAAGGATCCGTCGGCCCGCTTCATCAGCGAGGCGGTGGCCGGCACGGCCGAGCTGGAGCAGATGGCGGGCGGGGCCGGCTCCAGCATCGGCAGGGGCGGCATGATCACCAAGGTGCTGGCAGCCAAGCGGGCGGCTGGCGGCGGCGCCAGTACGGTGATCGCGTGGGGCCGAGAGCCCGACGTGCTGTTGCGCCTGGCGACCGGCGAGTCCATCGGCACTGCGCTGATTGCGGCCACCGCCAAGATGGCGGCCCGCAAGCAGTGGATGGCCGATCATCTCCAACTGCGCGGCAGCGTGGTCATCGACGATGGAGCGGTGCTGAAGCTGCGCGACGAAGGCAAGAGCCTGCTGCCGATCGGCATGGTCGAGGTGCGCGGCGAGTTCCATCGCGGCGATGTCATCGCCGTGCGCAATGCCGTCGGCCTCGAGGTCGCACGTGGCCTGGCCAACTACTCGAGCGCCGAGGCGCGGCTGATCGCCCGCCAGCCTTCGGGCGAAATCTCCCGCCTACTCGGCTACGTGGCCGAGCCGGAGATGATCCACCGCGACAACCTGGTGCTGGCCTGAGCCTATTTGCCGAAGGGTGGGAGCGGGTTGGGCGGTGGATCGCCGCCGCCCTCGTCATCGCGCCGATGCGGGCGCATGCCTGAGCGCAGATAGCGGTTGTGGTGGTTGGCGCGCGGCAGGAAGCGTGCCAGTTCGGTCAGCGCCATCTGGTAGACGTCGCGCTTGAACTCGATCACCACGTCGAGTGGCACCCAGTAGTCGTTCCAGCGCCAGGCGTCGAACTCCGGGTGGTCGGTGGCGCGCAGGTTCATGTCGCTGTCGCGGCCGACCAGCTTGAGCAGGAACCAGATCTGTTTCTGGCCCTTGTAGTGCCCGCGCGCATCGCGCCGGATGAAATGCTCCGGAACCTCGTAGCGCAGCCAGTCGCGCGTCCGCGCGATGATGCGCACATGTTCCGGCCTCAGCCCCACTTCTTCGTGAAGCTCGCGGTACATGGCCTGCTCGGGCGTCTCTCCGTGTTTGATGCCGCCTTGCGGAAACTGCCACGAATGGGTACGCAGCCGCTTCCCCCAGAACACCTGGTTCCGGGCGTTGAGCAGGATGATGCCGACGTTGGGCCTGAAGCCTTCCCGGTCGAGCATAATCGGACCCCAATTTTTGAACTGAAACCATTATTGCACCGGCGTGACGGCGGGGCGAAATCTCGCTTTCCCTGAAGCGCGCGGTCGACGCGCCCATGAAAGCCAGCCAGTTCTTCATCTCCACCCTGAAGGAAGCCCCCGCCGACGCCGAGATCGTCAGCCACAAGCTGATGATGCGAGCCGGCATGATCAAGCGGCTCGGCGCCGGCATCTACAGCTACATGCCGATGGGCCTGCGGGTGATCCGCAAGGTCGAGGCCATCATCCGCGAGGAGATGAACCGCGCCGGCGCGGTCGAGTTGCTGATGCCGGTGGTGCAGCCGGCCGAGCTGTGGCAGGAGACCGGCCGCTGGGACGTGATGGGCCCGGAGATGGCGCGCTTCAAAGATCGCCACGATCGCGACTTCATCATCCAGCCGACCAGCGAAGAGGTGATCACCGACATCGCCCGGCAGGAGCTGCGCAGCTACCGCCAGCTGCCGAAGAACTTCTATCACATCCAGACGAAGTTCCGCGACGAGCGGCGGCCGCGCTTCGGCGTGATGCGCGGCCGCGAGTTCACGATGAAGGACGCCTACTCCTTCGACCGCGACGTCGAGTCCGCCGGCCGCAGCTACGACGCGATGTACAAGGCCTATTGCGCGATCTTCGACCGCATGGGCCTGCAGTACCGCGCGGTGGCTGCCGACACCGGCGCCATCGGTGGCGACCGCTCGCATGAGTTCCAGGTCATCGCCGACACCGGCGAAGACGCCATCATCTACTGCCCGACCAGTGACTATGCCGCCAACATCGAGCTGGCCGAGGCGCTGCCGCTGATCTCCGAGCGCGCCGCCGCTGCGCAGGCGCTCACCAAGACGCCCACGCCCGGCAAGAGCACCTGCGCCGACGTGGCCGCGCTGCTCGGCCTGCCGCTCGACCGCACCGTCAAATCGCTGGTGCTGGCCACCGACGAGAAGAACGAGCGCGGCGACGTGGTCAAGACCACCGTCTGGCTGCTGCTGGTGCGCGGCGACCATGAGCTCAACGAAGTCAAGGCCGGGAAAGTAGAGGGTTTGAAGGCCGGTTTTCGCTTCGCCACCGTGGCCGAGATCGAGGATCATTTCGGCTGCAAGCCGGGCTACCTCGGCCCCATCCAGACCCGCAAGCCGGTCAAGGTCGTGGTGGATCGCACGGTCGCGAAGATGAGCGACTTCGTGTGCGGCGCCAACGAGCTTGATTTCCACTTCACCGGCGTCAACTGGGGCCGTGACCTGCCCGAGCCCGACCTCGTGGCCGACATCCGCAACGTCGTGGCCGGTGATCCTTCGCCCGACGGCAAGGGTGTGCTGGCCATCCAGCGCGGCATCGAGGTCGGCCATGTGTTCTACCTTGGCACGAAGTACAGCAAGGCGATGAACGCCACCTACCTCGACGAATCCGGCAAGCCCCAGCTGATGGAGATGGGCTGCTACGGCATCGGCGTGACCCGCATCCTCGGCGCCGCCATCGAGCAGAAGCACGATGAGCGCGGCATCGTCTGGCCCGATGCCATCGCGCCGTTCACCGTGGTGGTGTGCCCGATCGGCTACGACCGCAGTGCCGACGTCAAGGCGGCGGCCGACCGCCTGCACGAGGAGTTGACGGCGCGCGGCGTCGACGTGATGCTGGACGACCGCGGCGAGCGCCCCGGCGCGATGTTCGCCGACTGGGAACTTGTGGGCGTGCCGCACCGCGTGGTCATCTCCGACCGCGGGTTGAAGGAAGGCAAGGTCGAGTACCAGGGCCGGCGCGACGCGCAGGCCACCAGCGTGACGCTGGCCGATGTGGTGAGTTTCGTGGGAGCGCGTTTGTCGGCATGAAGCCGTTCGGGTTGAAGCACGAAGAGGCGGGCCTTTCGCGGCGCCGCCTGCTGGCGGGAGCCGCGGCTGCGCTGCCGCTGGCCGGCTTCAACCTGCCGGCGCAGGCCGGTTCCCAGGTCGAGGAGCCGCTGGCCGACGCCGTGCGCAGTGCGCTGGCTTCGGCGGTGGCCTCCGATGGTTCGCCGCCGAAGCCTATCTTCGAGAACCTCGAGCACCGCCTCGGCTACCTGCGCTGGCTGGGCGCGATGAGCGAGCGCCTGAAGCGCATCGCCGCCGAGGCCCAGACCCGCATCGAATTCCTCGAGACCGTGTGGTACGAGAGCAAGCGCGCCGGCCTGGAACCGGCGCTGGTGCTCGGGTTGATCCATCTCGAGAGCGGATTCCGCAAGTACGCGATCAGCTCCGCCGGCGCGCGCGGCTATATGCAGGTGATGCCGTTCTGGACCAAGCTGATCGGCGACGGCGATCCGAGCAAGCTGTTCCACATGCAGACCAACCTGCGTTTCGGCTGCGTGATCCTGCGCCACTACATCGACGTGGAAAAGGGCGACCTCTTCCTGGCGCTGGGCCGCTACAACGGCAGCCGGGGCCGCGACGAATACCCGAACGCGGTGTTCGGCCTGCGCAAGCGCTGGCTGGGATAGCTCAGCCAGCGCCGAGCTGCCTCAGGCCTTCAGCCCGTTCCAGGACTGCGGCTGTGCGCCGGCGATGCCTAGCAGCTCGAGCGCCCGCTCCACCGTGTCGTTCACCAGCTCGTCGATGCTGCTGGGCCGGTGATAGAAGGCCGGCAGCGGCGGAAATACCACCGCGCCCATCTCGGTCACGGCAGTCATGTTGCGAAGATGCGCCAGGTTGAAGGGCGTCTCACGCACCATCAGCAGCAGGCGGCGGCGCTCCTTCAGCGCCACGTCGGCTGCGCGCGTCAGCAGGTTGTCCGACAACCCGTGGGCGATCGCCGCGAGCGATCGCATCGAGCAGGGGGCCACCACCATCGCATCGATCCGATGGCTGCCGCTTGCGATGCAAGCGCCGATGTCGCCCGGCGCATGGCTTTCGCTGGCCAGCGCCTCGAGCTCGGCGCGGTCCAGGCCCAGTTCATGGTGGACGTTGAGCACGCCGGCCGGTGTGACCACCAGGTGCGTATGGGCTCCTGCCTCGCGCAGGCGTTGCAGCAGGCGGACGCCATAGACAGCCCCCGAGGCGCCGGTGATGCCGACGACGACGCGCGGAGCCGATGCAGCCGGCATCAGGCCGCGTTGCCCAGCACCTGCTGCAGCTCGCCCGCCTGGTACATCTCCATCATGATGTCCGAGCCGCCGACGAACTCGCCGTTGACGTAGAGCTGCGGGATGGTCGGCCAGTTGGCGTAGTCCTTGACGCCCTGGCGGATCTCTTCGTCCTCGAGCACGTTGACGGTCTTCAGGTCGCCGACGCCACAGGCCTTGAGGATCTGCACTGCGCGGCCGGAGAAGCCGCACATCGGGAACTGGGCGGTGCCCTTCATGAAAAGCACGACCCGGTTGTTCTTGACGATTTCGTCGATGCGTTGTTGCACGTCGCTCATGATGTGTGTCGCTTGCCCGGCAGGGCGGGCATAGAAATGCGGAATGCGCGAGTTATACGGCATTCCGCGGGCGACGTCCGTGCTCGGGCGCAAGGCCCTGCCGGATCAGAACGAATACGACACGCCGAGCTGCAGCACCGGCGTGAGGCGCATGTCGCGCACCACGTCATCCAGACTCTGACCGCGGCCCAGGCGAAGGCCGGAGCCGGGATTCAGCGCCATCACGCCCACGTCGGCCGTGATGCCCCAGCCCCCTTTGGCCGAGAGGCCCGTGTAGCCGAAGCCCAGGTACGGCACCGTGCGGTTGGGATCCCCCGACAGATCGGTGCTCGAGGTCTGCTGCGAGACCGACAGCGCGCCACCCAGCGCCGGCACGGTCGCCATGCTCAGCGACGGGCCGCGGGGCGAGAGCAGCAGGCCGCTGGTGGCGCGGAAGCCCCCGCTGACACCGGCCAGGCCGAAGCTCGGTGAATTGACGAAGTAGTAGTCGCCCAGCAGGCGGCCCCCCTGCAATTGGCCGCTGCCGAGCCCCAGCTCGGAACGCAGGGGGCTCGTGGTCGACAGGCCGACGCGCGCCTGCCATCGAGGCCATGGCGTCTGCTCAGGATTGATGGTCAGGCCGCCATCGGCCCAGGCCGGACCGGTGAGCAGCAGCAACAGCAGGGCAGGGGAACAACGTGTGCGCATCATGGCCTCCACCTCGGACCAGGGCTGTCTGGAAACCAATGCTACGTCGGGTGGCGGCGCTTGTGTGCACCGTTTGCATCGGGTGTGGCACCGGTTGTCGTGCCGATGCTTCACATGTCACGCTCGCCATTGGCCGCCGGTGCAGCGCTCGCGCGATTCGATGTCGAGCTTCGTGCCGATGTTCACGAAACCGCGGGCCTGGAGCCGCGCGCGGACGTCCTCGGCCTGGTCGTGGCCATGCTCCATCAGCAGCCAACCGCCGGGCTCCAGGTGTTGCGGCGCATCGTCGATCAGTCGGTCGATGGCGCCGAGGCCGTCGCCGCCTGGCGTGAGCGCCTGCAAAGGTTCGTGCTGCAGTGCGGCGAGGTGATGGTCGTCGGCCGCGATGTAGGGCGGGTTGCTGAGGGCCAGGTGCCAGCGCTGGCCGACCAGCCCGGCCCACCAGTCGCCCGGCATGAACCCGACATCGAGCCGCAGGCGTTCGGCATTCGAGCGTGCGATCGCGAGCGCGGCGTCGCTGGCGTCGAGCGCCTGGACCTGCGCGCGCGGGCAGCGGTGCTTCACAGCCAGCGCGATCGCGCCGCTGCCGGTGCCCAGGTCGAGGACCCTGGGCGTGGTCACGGTGCCCAGTTCGCGTGCGAGCAACTCGAGTGCCCAATCGACCAATGTTTCGGTGTCGGGCCGGGGCACCAGCACGGCCGGCGTCACCTGCAGCACGAGGCCGTGGAATTCGCGCTCGCCCACGAGGTAGGCGAAGGGTTCGCCCGCGGCACGGCGGCTGCAGAGTTCGCTGTAGCGCCTGGCCTGCTCGGCCGACAGCGGCGCATCGTCGTGCGCGAGCAGCCAGGTGCGCGTGCGGCCCAGCAGGTAGGCCAGCAGCTGTTGTGCATCGAGGCGCGCGAGGCCGAGGGCTGCCGCGCCGGCCAGTGCTTGGGCGACCGTGGTGGTCATGCCGAACCGCTTTCGAGCGCGGCCAGTTGCTCGGCCGCGCGCGCGGCCTGCAGCGCCGCCACCACCTCGTCGAGCTCGCCGTCCATGATCGCGCCCAGGCGGTACAGCGTGAGGTTGATGCGGTGGTCCGTGAGCCGGCCCTGCGGGAAGTTGTAGGTGCGGATACGGTCGGAGCGGTCGCCGCTGCCGATGAGGCTCTTGCGCGTGGCGGCTTCCTTGGCGGCGCGCTCGCTGCGCTCTTTGTCGCGCAGGCGCGCGGCGAGCACGGCCATCGCCTTGGCCTTGTTGCGGTGCTGCGAGCGGTCGTCCTGGCATTCGGCCACCAGGCCGGTGGGCAGGTGGGTGATGCGGATGGCGCTGTCGGTCTTGTTGACGTGCTGGCCGCCGGCGCCACTGGCACGGAAGGTGTCGATGCGCAGGTCGGCCGGGTTCAGCGTGACCTCGGCGGCCTCGTCGGGCTCGGGCATCACCGCGACCGTGCAGGCACTGGTGTGGATGCGGCCCTGCGACTCCGTGGCCGGTACGCGCTGCACTCGGTGTCCGCCCGACTCGAATTTGAGCCGCTCGTAGACGCGCTCTCCCTCGATGCGCACCACCAGCTCCTTGTAGCCGCCGAGGTCGGAGGCGCTCTCGCTCATCACCTCGCTGCGCCAGCCCTGGCGTTCGGCATAGCGCAGGTACATGCGCGCGAGGTCGCCGGCGAACAGCGCCGATTCATCGCCGCCGGTGCCGGCGCGGATCTCGAGAAAGGCATTGCGGTCGTCGTCGGGGTCGCGCGGCAGCAGGGCCGTCTGCAGCTCGGCGTGCAGGCGCTCGAGGTCGGCTTCGGCGGCGGCGATCTCCTCGCGCGCCATCTCGGCCATGTCGGGGTCGTCCAGCATCTCGCGGGCGGTGGCGAGGTCGCTCTCGCGCTGCTGGTAGGTGCGGAAGCGCTGCACCAGCTCGGCCACCTCGGCCTGCTCGCGCGACAGCGTACGGTAGCGCTTCATGTCGGACGCCACCTGCGGCTCGGCCAGGCTGGCGTCGAGCTCCGCCAGGCGCATCGCGAGGCGTTCGAATTGTTGGCGCAGGGAGTCTTTCATGGGGGCGGAAGAAAAGGCGGCAACACGCCGCGCGACACCGCGCGGGCGCAGGCAGGGAGGAGGCTAACGCTCGAAGCCGCCGGGTTCGCGGCTGAGGTCGCGGGGGTGCTGGCGCAGGAACAGGCGCGAGACGGTCTGCGCCAGCTGCTCGCGCTGGGTGCCGTCGGCGGCATGCAGCTCGGCCAGAGCGCCGTGCAGCATCTTCTGGGTGAGGCCGCGCGACAGCGCATCGAGCACCGCCTCGACATCCTCGCCCTTGGCCAGCATCTTGCGGGCGCGGGCGATCTCCGCAGCGCGCCAGTCGTCGGCCTGCGCACGCAGCGCCTGGATCAGCGGCACGGTGGCGCGCTGGTCGAGCCAGTGGGCGAAGCTCTGCACGCCGCTCTCGATGATGGCCTCGGCCTGCTGCACCGCGGCCTGGCGCTTCTCGCCGGCCGTCTGCACCAGGGCCGAAAGATCGTCGACCGTGTAGATGTACACGTCGGACAGGCGGCCGACTTCGGGCTCGATGTCGCGCGGCACGGCGAGGTCGACCATGAACATCGGCCGATGGCGGCGTGCCTTCAGCGCCCGCTCGACCGCGCCCAGGCCGATGATCGGCAGCGAACTGGCGGTGCAGGAGATGACGGCGTCGAACTCGTGCAGGCGCTGCGGCAGCTCGGCCAGGCGAAGCGCCTGGGCGCCGAAGCGGCCGGCCAGTTTTTCGCCGCGCTCCAGCGTGCGGTTGGCCACGGCCATGGACTTCGGCGTACGTGCGGCGAAGTGCGTGGCGACCAGCTCGATCATCTCGCCGGCGCCGACGAACAGCACGTTGATGTCGCGCAGGTCTTCGAACAGCTGCGCGGCCAGTCGCACCGAGGCGGCGGCCATGCTGATGGAATGGGCGCCGATCTCGGTGGAGCTGCGCACTTCCTTGGCCACCGAGAACGAGCGCTGGAACAGCTGGTGCAGCGTGGTGCCGAGGGTGCCGGCGGCATCGGCCTCGCGCACGGCCTGCTTCATCTGGCCGAGGATCTGCGGCTCGCCCAGCACCATGGAATCCAGCCCGGAGGCCACGCGGAAGGCATGGCGCGCGGCAGCCTTGTCTTCCATCACATAGGTGTGGGCCAGCAGGTCGTTGCTCGGCACGCCGCCGTGGGTGGCGAGCCAGTCGATCGCGGGGCGGACCAGCTCCTTGGTACGGCCGGGCGCGCCGGCCACGTAGAGCTCGGTGCGGTTGCAGGTGGACAGCAGCGCTGCCTCGGCCACGCCGGGCGCACGGGTGAGCTTTTCGCGGAAATTGAGCAGCGCCTGGGGGATTTGCTCCAGCGAGAACGCGAACCGGCCGCGCAAATCCAGCGGCGCGGTGGTGTGGTTCAAGCCGAGGGCAATGACGCTCATGGGGGCATTATAAAATTTCGCGTCGAATCAAGTACTTATCGCGGCGATAGCCGGTCCCTTCCGTTGATATTCCTCAAGCTGCCTGGAGCGCCACGTTGGGCCCGATCGACGCGTTGATTCACTTCGTGAACTTCTTCATGCCGGCGCTGGGCGTCGGATTGATCGGCGCGTTGGCCAGCAAGCTGCTGTGGCGCCGCGAGCTGGCGGGCGTGCGGCTGGTGCGGCTGTTCGGCTGGGCCGCCGCGGCCGGCATGCTGGTGCTGCTGGCGGGGCTGGTGGTGTTCGGTCATGACGGCAAGATGGCCACCTATGGCGTGATGGTGCTGGCATGTGCCCTCGCGCTGTCGTGGGCCGGCTGGGGCCCCGGGCGGCGCTGAACCACCGCTGAATCTCAAGGAAAGCATTTGACCTACAGCGTCAAGGAAGTCTTCTACACCCTGCAGGGCGAAGGACAGCAGGCCGGGCGGCCGGCGGTGTTCTGCCGCTTTGCGGGATGCAATCTGTGGACCGGGCGCGAAGCCGACCGGTCGAACGCGACCTGCCAGTTCTGCGACACCGAGTTCGTCGGCACCGACGGCACCGGTGGCGGCAAGTTCGAAACGGCCGAAGCGCTTGCGGCCCATGTCGCTTCGTTCTGGCCGCCCGGCGGCGCGGGCCGGCCCTTCGTCGTGTGCACCGGCGGCGAGCCGCTGCTGCAGCTGGATGCGCCGCTGATCGACGCCTTGCATGCGCGCGGCTTCGAGGTGGCCGTGGAGAGCAACGGCACGGTGGCGGCGCCGCCTGGGATCGACTGGCTGTGCATCAGCCCCAAGGCAGGCGCGCCGCTGGTGCAGCGCTCGGGCGACGAACTCAAGGTGGTGGTGCCGCAGCCGGCGCTCGATATGGCCGAGCTGGAGGCGCTGCCGTTCCGCCATCACCGCGTGCAGCCGATGGACGGCCTGCTCGCGAAGCAGAACACCGAATGGGCCGTGCAGTGGTGCCTCGCGCATCCGCGCTGGACCCTCAGCCTGCAGACCCACAAGCTGCTCGGCATCCGCTGAATCCGAAGGGAGCGTCATGAACGACAACCTGCGCCTGAGCGAGCGCAGCCGCGCTGCCGTCTGGCATCCGTGCACGCAGATGAAGCGCCACGAGCGCGAGCCGCTGCTGCCGATCGTGCGCGGTGAAGGCGTGTGGCTGATCGATGCCGAGGGGCGCCGCTACATCGACGGCGTGAGCTCATGGTGGGTCAACCTGTTCGGCCATGGGCATGCGGGCATCAAGGCCGCGCTGAAGGACCAGCTCGACCGCATCGAGCACGTGATGCTGGCGGGGCTGACGCATGAGCCGGTGGTCGAGCTGTCGGAACGGCTGGGCCGGCTGACTGGCCTGGGCCATGCGTCCTACGGCAGCGATGGCGCCAGCGCGACCGAGATCGCGCTGAAGATGAGCGCGCACAGCTGGCGCAACCGCGGCCGGCCGCAGAAGACCGAGTTCATCGGCCTGGCCGGTGGCTACCACGGCGAGACGGTGGGCGCGTTGTCGGTCACCGACATCGCGCTGTTCCGCGAGGCCTACGGCCCGCTGGTGCGCCTGAGCGCGACCGTGCCGTCGCCTGACGCACGCCAGGCTGCGCCCGGCGAGGATGCGAAGTCCTTCGCGCGGCGCCAGGCACAGGCGCTGCAGGCCTACCTGGAGCAGCACCATGAGCGCACCGCGGCCTTCATCGTCGAGCCGCTGGTGCAATGTGCTGCCGGCTTCGCGATGCATGACCCCGAGTACCTGCGGCTGGCGCACGCGCTGTGCGAGCGCTACGAGGTGCACCTGATCGTCGACGAGATCGCCGTGGGTTTCGGCCGCACCGGCACGCTGTTCGCGCACCAGCAGGCGGGGATCCGGCCGGATTTCATCTGCCTCTCCAAGGGCCTGACCGGCGGCTACCTGCCGCTGTCGGCGGTGTTGACGACCGATGAGGTGTACGAAGCCTTCTACGACGACCGCATGGCGCGCGGCTTCCTGCATTCGCATTCGTACACCGGCAACCCGCTCGCGTGCCGCGCGGCGCTGGCAGTGCTGGATGTGTTCGAGCACGAGGCCGTGCTGGAGCGCAACCGGAGCACCGCTGAGCGACTCACGCAACTGGCCGCGCCGATCACGAACGATCCGCGCGTGCGCCATGCGCGCCACCTGGGGATGATGTGGGCCTGGGATGTGGCGACGGACGATCCCGCCTTCTCCTCGCGCTTCCACCAGGCGGCGCTGGCCGAGGGCCTGCTGCTGCGGCCGATCGGCTCGACGCTGTACTTCATGCCGCCCTACGTGATCGACGAGGCGGCGATGCGCCAGCTGGTCGACGGCTCGCTGCGTGCGCTCGACAAGGTGTGGGCATCATGAGCGCTTGGTTCCTTGCCGGCACCGACACCGGCGTCGGCAAGACGCTGGCCAGCTGCGCGCTGCTGCATGCGCTTGGCCGCCGCGGCCTGCGCTGCGTGGGCATGAAGCCGGTGGCGGCTGGTGCCGAGCCCGATGCCGATGGCCGGTGGCAGAACGAAGACGTGCTCGCGCTGCGGGCGGCCGGCAACCTCGCGGTGCCGGCCGAGCTCGACAACCCGTACCTGCTGCGCGCGCCGGTGTCGCCGCACATCGCGGCCGCGCGCGAAGGCGTGCACATCGATGTGCCGACCCTCGTCGACCGCTTCCAGCACCTGCGCGCGCTGAGTGATGCGGTGATCGTCGAAGGCGCCGGCGGCTTCTGCGTCCCGCTGGACGACCGCGTCACCGGAGCTGATCTTGCGCAGGCGCTGGGCCTGCCGGTGATCCTGGTCGTCGGCCTGCGGCTCGGCTGCCTGAACCATGCGCTGCTGACACAGGAAGCGATCACCGCACGCGGGCTGCGGCTGGCCGGCTGGATCGCCAACCGCATCGATCCGGCGATGCGCGAACCCGACGCCAACCTCGAATTCCTCCGCCGGCGACTCGGCGCGCCGCTGCTGGCCGACTGGGCCTGGCAGCCGGGCGTATCGCCGGCTAACCTGTCTATACAACTCCCTGACCATGCCTGATCTCAACGACGTTTTCACACCGGCGCTGGCCGAGCTGCGGTCGCAGCAATTGCTGCGGGTCCGCCGCCAGACCGAGCTCGGCGAGCACTGCCGCTTCACGGTGGACGGCCGGCCGATGCTGGCCTTTTGCAGCAACGACTATCTGGGCCTGGCGCAGCATCCTGCCCTCGTGGCCGCGGCCCGCGAGGCGGCTGGGCGTTACGGCGTGGGCAGTACGGCTTCGCCGCTGGTGTGCGGCCACAGCCCGGCGCACGAACTGCTGGAGCGCGAGCTCGCCGAGTTCGTCGGCCTGCCGCGTGCGCTGTATTTCCACTCCGGCTTCGCCACCAACGTCGGTTGCGTTGCGGCACTGGTGGGACGTGGCGATGCGGTGTTCTCGGACGCGCTGAACCATGCCTGCCTGATCGATGGTGCGCGGCTTTCGCGAGCCGACATCCAGGTCTATCCGCACAACGACATGGCGGCGCTGGAGCGCCTGCTGCAGGCCAGCACCGCGCCCCGCAAGCTGGTGATCAGCGATGCGGTGTTCAGCATGGACGGCGACCTCGCGCCGCTGCCGCAACTGCTCGAGCTGTGCGAGCGCCATGATGCATGGCTGATGGTCGACGATGCGCATGGCTTCGGCGTGATCGGCGAGGGCGGGCGCGGCTACCTGTCGCACTGGGGCGTCAAGCCGGCCGCGGTGGCGTCGCGCCTGGTCTACATGGCCACGCTGGGCAAGGCGGCAGGCGTGTCAGGCGCCTTTGTCGCGGGCAGCGGGCCGGCGGTGGAATGGCTGATGCAGCGCGCTCGCAGCTACATGTTTGCCACCGGCGCGCCGGCGCTCATTGCCGAGGCCCTGCGCGCGAGCCTGCGCGTGATCGAATCCGAAGGCTGGCGGCGCGAGCACCTGAAGGCGCTGCATACACGCCTGCGCGACGGGCTGCAGGGCCTGCCGTGGGAGGCGCCGGCCTCCGACACCGCGATCCAGCCGCTGATCCTGGGCGACAACGGCACTGCGCTGAAGGTGATGGCCGAGCTGGAGGCGCGCGGCCTGTGGGTGCCGGCGATCCGGCCGCCGACGGTGCCGGTGGGCACCTCGCGGCTGCGCATCTGCCTGTCGGCCGACCACCGGCTGGAGGATGTTGACCGGCTGTGCCAGGTGCTGCACGAGATCGCGCGCGACTGAGCCTCAGGCGAGTTCGAACGCCAGCTTGCGAGAGAACTTCTGCTTGAGGAAGTCGCCGTTGACCAGCAGCGCTTCGGCATCGCCGGCGAAGGCGTCGTGCGCGATCTTCTGCAGCGACTCGTCGAGCAGGTGCAGTTGCTCCACCAGCGTCTGCGCCGCGGTCTTGCCGCTGGACAGCTTCTGCATGCGGGCATACATCGCGGGCAGCCGCAGGTAGCCGGCCAGCGTGTCGGGCAGGTAGCGGCGCACGGTCTGCGTGACGACGAAGGCCGACTGCGGCGTGAGGCTGCCGCGCTCGCGCATCTCGTGCAGCCGCGGCAGCAGCTCCTGCAGCGTGTGCTCGATGTTGCGCAGCACGTCGACCGCTTCCTTCGGCAGGCCCTTGCCCACCTGCATGACCAGGTCGCCGAGCTGTTGCACCAGGGTTTCCTGCGCCAGCTCCGCGTGTTCTGCCGTCTCGGCCAAGTGGTTGCGTGGCCAGCCGATCGCGCCGGCGAGGTACAGCCCCAGCACAATCGCCCACCAGTAGGCAGCGATCACGTCGCCGAAGAACAGCCCCAGCCCGCCGAGCGCGAGCACGCAGCCTGCGATGTTGGGCATGCCGTAGAGGTACAGCAGCAGCCGGCGGCCGAGCGAGGGGGAGGCGTCCATCGTCCTACTGGTAGCCGCGGATTTCCTTGAACACCGCGGCCAGCGGCTTCGACTTGGATTCGAAGGCCTTGCCGCCGGTCATCTCGGCCAGCGCGTTCATCTCCTGTGGGCTGGCATCGGCGAAGATGATCGGGAACACGCGGATCGAGCGCAGCGCTTCGTCCTGCGCCCGATACCAGCGCCCGAATTCGTCGAGGCTGATGCCGTCGGTGTTCTGCCCGTCGGTCATCAGCACCACCGTGTAATAGCGCTTGTCCTTGGCGGCGGCCTTCTCGGCGGCGAGCTCCTGCAGCGCCTGCTTGACGCTGGAGAAGATGGCGGTGCCGCCATTGGCCTGCATGCCATCGACCGCGCGGTTGATAGCGGCCAGCACTTCGATGTTCTGCGCGCTGCGCGGCCCCCATCGTGAAGAGCCTGGTGGGATACGGCTGCGAAGAGAAGGTGAGCAGGCCCACCGACTCCCGGTTCTGGAAGCGCGTGGCGCGGGCGGCGAGCGAACCGGCATCGCTGGCCGCCAACGTGTGCATTGCCGTCTTCAGCGCCTCGATGCCGTTGCCGCTCATCGAGCCCGACAGGTCGAGCACATAGCGCGACGACGCAGGCAGCCGCGCCTCGGACAAGAAATTCTCGAGCAGCGCATCGATCACCGCGGCCTGTCCGGGGAAGGGCAGCTCCACCAGCGTGCGCTGGGGCAGCGCGGGCGCCGGGGTGGCATCGGGGTTGACCGGGCGGCGCAGTGTGGCGGCCGACATCTTCGACTGGAATTCCTTGGAGCGCAGGTAGGCGACCAGCTTGTCGTACAGCGGCCGCTTGGCGGCGTTGATCAGCATCAGCGGATAGTCGGCCGTGACGATGCCCTCGCTCGGGTACACCAGCTTCAGCGGCTCGCCCAGCTTGCCGCTCGCGTTGAGAGACAGCAGCACCGATTCGTAGTTGATCAACCCGTCGACGCGGCCCTGGTCGCGCACATAGGCATCGGCCAGCCAACCGGAGGACCCGGCGGTAAGACTCTGGCCCTTGAAGAAGGCCGCGATCAGCGGGTTCTTCACATCGGCCTCGGTCAGCGCATCGGGGTTCTTCGCCAGCGCCGAGGCCAGCCCGATCGTCGCGGTGAAGCCGGTGTTGCTGGCGGTGGGGCTGGTCATGCCGAAGCTGAAGCGGCCGGCCTGTGCGGCATCGGCGATCTCCTTCCAGGTGGGCTCCTTGCGGTCCCAGCCCAGCTGCTGCGCCTTGGAGGCCTTCACGCCCAGCACCACCGGCGACAGCATGATCTTGTCCTGCGCCTTGATACGGCCCTTGAGCGCCGGGTTCATCGCCAGGTATTTGCCATGGCTGACCCACACGCCGTCGAAGGCTTCGCCGGCGGCGAGCCGGTCGATCGCATCGAGCGTGCCGGCGTATTCGAAGCCGATGCGCACGCCAGTGGCCTTCTCGATGTCGGCCTTGAGATCCTGCTCCACGTCCTTGAGCTCGGAGCCGGCAATGATGCGCAGGCCATCGGTGGATTCGGCTGTGATCGCGGACGACTTCTCGCCGCAGCCGCTGAGCAGCAGCGCGCAGGCTGCCAGCAGCGACGCGCAGGCGATGTTCAGCAACCGGTGAGCCGGCATGATGGTTCCTCCCAGGAGTGTTGTTCGTCGTTCAGCGGGTGAGAGCGGCGTCGACGCGGTCGATCAGCTTCTCGAGCACATCGAAGCTCGGCGGGTCGACCACGTCGACCAGGCTGGCCGGCACCACGAGGCCGCGCGACTTGGCATCGGCGAGCAGCTGGGTCTGGTCTTGCGTGCGGAAGCCGTAGCGCTGGGCGATGGCCTACACCTTGGGGTCGGTGGTGAGCAACTGCGCGAAGCGCACGCCCTTGTCGTCGAGCGCGACCAGCGCATGCTTGGACAGCACTGTGGGTTGCGGATACAGCACCACCATCTCAGGGTCGAGGTTCTGGTGCTTGAACGCGTATTCGAGGAACTGCTGCTCGTACACCATCACCAGCGGCGCCTTGCCCATCTTCATCGTGGTGTAGTCCTCGAACGGGCCGGTGGAACTCGATTCCTGGAAGCCCTGCTTGGAAAACAGCGCGCCCATGCGCTCGGCCACCTTGCCGGCATCGGCCTCGTTGTCGACCACGTTGTTGCCGTTGGCGATGTAGCTCGCCAGCGAGAGGTACATCGCGCCGGAGTTCGACTTGCGCGGATCGGTGGACGTGACCAGCACCGTCTTGCCCACCGCATAGGCGGTGTTCGACGGCAGCTCCTTCCAGCGCACACCCTTTTCCATCAGCCCGACCAGCTTGGCCATGTCGACGATGAAGTAGGCCCCATCGCGCTGCTGCACGAGGCCGGCCGCGGTGAGCGTGGGAATCAGCGCCTTCCAGCTGGCCACCGCCATCGGTGTGTAGATGGTGGGAAAGACCTGCTTGGAGCCTGAGACCTGCGCGATCTTCACCGCGGCGGGCGACCCCGATGGAAAGGCGACGTCGAAGCTCTTGAGGTCGTTGCGCAGCGCAATCTCGCGCGAGCCGGCCCGTTGCACCGTGAGCGTGATGCCGCGCTGGGCCAGCAGCGAGACGAGCTCGGGGTCGTTGAGAAAGGCTTCCTTCTCGGAGCCGGTGAGCACCTTGACCTGGATCGCGTCGTTGCTGCCGATGGCGCCGCCATCAGTGGCCTGCTTGGCCTTGGCGGAGTAGTAGATGCCGTAGCCGACGCTGCCGAGGAGGGCCAGGGCGAGGAGGGGGCCAAGGAGTTTGGGGGCGGGCATGAACGATCTTTATCGACAGGCGATTGCAGGAGCGTGGTGTCAGATTGTCGCTAACGATCCCGCCGCGGACGATGACAGAAGGCGAATTCAGAAGCCGCAGCGCTCCTCCCTACTTTTGAAACAAAACGAGCGGCTTCCATTCGCCCTCCTGCTGACGCAGGCGCTCCAGCTTGTGATCGAAGCGGCGAGAGAAAACGGGCTGAGGTGTGGCGGAGAAGCTTTCTGGCGTCAAAGGCCGCAAGTTTGCGCGTAGGAAGAGCCGCTCTCCCTTGGCGGTCACCTTGGTCTCCCACTGAGTGTCGAGCAGGTAGCAGGTCGATCCACCCTTATTGGACGATGATGGTCTGACGATGGAGCCCATGGCGCCGAACTCAGCAGTCTTTGTCGTCAAGCGTGAGACAGAACTCCCCGATGTGCCTATGTAGTTGATGGACCACTCCTGCACACCCATGCCTTGCGATTCGCTCTGCAACGTCGCGACCAGCAGGCCCCGGTCTGATCGAAATGCATACAGGCGCTGCAGATAGGCGGGATCTCCGTCTTCCTGCCATTGCGTCAGGACGATACCTGCTCGATGGACTGAAACTTCCGAGGTGTTGTTCCCTGTTTCCGGTGTGATGGCGTGCCTGCATACACGAATATCGGCTGCGGTGACACAAGTGCCAAGGTCGGCGTCGGTGGTCGCCGACTGCAGCTGTTCCCAGCCATGGCCGATACAAGACTTCAGCGCTGCTGCGGAGCTTTGAGGGCCAGCCAGCGCAGATGTGGACAGGAAAAGACTGAAGACTATCAGCGCAGATCTGTTGATCATTTCATCTTCCAGAACCGATTGCCGCCGATGACGACTTGTCCTTTGGGTGGTTTTCCTGATCCGGCCGCACGGAAGTTGTCGTAGTCGATATTCGCATCAAATCCTTCTTCGATGAAGGCCTTCACGGCTGCAAAACATTCCTCAAAATCGAGGCAACTGGCTTTGTCGAAACTTTCATAGTTCCTTCCAGCAGTGGATTTGAATTTGGATGTCCCCGTGCCATCAGTTCCAATCACTGCCTCGAACTGAACCCCGGAGAAACCACCAGCGGGCTCTTTTTTGACCGCACTCGCTACACCGCGAAAGGTGGTGAACTTTCCCTTGACCCAATTATTGGGATCAAAGCCGACCCTGTTGAGGCGGTTGTACATCACGTGGATGATGGCGGATTTTTCCTTCATCCTCTCTGCCTTGTCTCCGACTCCCACAGTACCGGAGGCCTCGGCATAGAGGACGCGAGCCAGGTAGTTGAGATCGGCTCCATCGAACTGGAGATCGGCCTTATCCGCCGGTGCATTCGCAACGGTGTATTTCTTGCGCTCGTCGAACAGCGACACGATGCAGAGTTCGTGCTTGACTCCCTCGCGGTCGCTTGTCGGAGTGATGTGGCCCTGAGTTTGGGATTTCTTACTCACAGCGACCTTCCTTCGAGGCGGACAGAAGGCGAATCTCCTTGCCCTTGTGGAACACCAGTTGCGAAGATGGCGAACTAACGAGAATCGTCCTAGCAACGGGTTCCTGGTCAGTGCATGCGAAGGCTACTTTGCCCGGCACTTCGCGAGCTTCAGATTGGAGTTGGATCAATGAGCGGGTCGGGGGGAGCGGGATCTTGTAGAGACAGACCAGCCCCCCGCCCGACAGTGCCTGCTTCATGGCGGAATGGGCGCGTTTGTCGAGATGACAGGTCTGGCGGCGCTCTGCCACTGAGGACGACAGTGCATCGGCCGTCTGAAAGAATGCCGGCCGCAGGCGATAGCGATAGGAAATGTCCTGTTGGGGACTGACGGAGACCTCACCACCGATCGTTGCCTTGGCATGCCAGAGTGGGAACATCGTGCCTCCGATGTCGCGGAAATAGGGCGTGAGCACTGGGTTGACAGGGGCTGATGGCAGGAGCGAGATGTCGCCCATCAGCGTTGTTACCGGATCGAGGCCGGCACTGGCCAGCGTCTCGGAGATTTCGGCACCGCCAAAAACAGCTGAAGCAGTGCGACGCAGTGTTGCGATGCCCTTTGAAGTTCGAAGCTCCAGTTCTGAGAATGTCGGATCCCGTTCATCGGCGTCCATCGGAACCCAGGAAAACGGAGTGAGAGCCCAGGTCAACGAGATGGCGGGCCCCGTTACCCGTTGAACGACGGAAGTGATGGCTGCGCTGGACCAATCAGTGATGACCGTAATCCGACCGAGTTGCGCTCCTTTCACTGCAGGGGATGGGAGAGCAATGCCGGGGGACTCATCTCTGGCGATGCAGACGGTATTAACTGTACAGAGGATTGCAAAGGGGATAGCACTCCGGTTCAACATCCCGGCTCTCCCCGGTGGAGGAAGTAGCGAAATACTCGCGGAGTTTCTCCCGGACGAAATTTCTTGTAGTCGTATGGGCCGTAGGGATCGCCGCTGCTGTTGAAGGCGGTCCACATATTGTTTGTCGTCTTGTAGGTGCCGCCCCGCCCGACATGGCTGGTGATCTTGTTCGGATCACCATCATCGAATTCAGCGTAGATCGCCATGTGGCCTGGCCACCAGAGGATGTCTCCGGGTTGGGGTGTTTCGCCAGCGCCCAAGCTGATTTCTACGAAGCGGTGGGTCGAGGAGACATAGCCGCGAAATGCGCCGCTGCTCTGGTAGACGTAGGGAAAGCCCGCAGCGGTGTAAATCTTGTTCGTCGAGCCGGAGCAGTCGCCGCCTACGCCGCGCTCAGACCGGCTCCCTACCAGCGAATAGGGTGTCCCCGCCCATTCCGCCGCCGCGGCAACAAGGCGCTGGCCTTCGGCTTTCGTGATGGCGCGGCCCGCCTGGCACTGCGCTGGCTGCTGAGAGTCGGGGTCGCTGGTCTTCGATTGGCCCAGTAGTTGTTCTGTCGCCATATCAACCTACATTCGTGTCTTCGGGATATGAGGGAGGGGAGTAGAAGATCTCGACCACTTCTTCTTCGGGAGAGAACAGCAAGTCGGTCATCCCCATCGCGTTCGTGACACCGGTGATCTCCCTCCCGGAAGATGCTTTGATCCGGTAGGGGTAGTTGGCAAGAGGGCGACCTTCTGCATCCGAGATCAAGAAATGCTCGTTGAGATCGGGCAGCAGTTCCAATGTCACTGCCTGTCCAACGAAGCCGCTCATCACCTTTGTCTTGCCCTCGGCGTCAGTAACGCCGAGAACTTCTTCGTTGCCTGTTCTCATCCGGTAGCGCCTATTGGGAACCGGTGAGCCGGTATAAGACTTGACGACGAAGTGCTGGTCGCCGGGGTCGCCCTCCACCTTTGGCAGCAGGACGGGTTCTCGAGAGGCGGCCTCTCCACTGGTCAGTTCCTTCATCGCTGCATGGAAGACCGCCGGCCCACCGGTCGTCAACGTGATGCTCCCATTAGTGATCCGGATCGACGACCCGCCCGCACTCAGCAGCACATGCTGCGGTGCCCCCACCGTCACGGCATCGGTGACCGACGCCACCTCGACCTTCTTGTCCGCCGCCATCAACGCCTTGGCACTCGCCGCCTGGACACTCACGCTGCCCGTGCCCGCATGCAACCTGATCCCCGTTTCCGCATTCGGCTTCTTCGCTTCCTGCGCCTTGCCGTAGGTGAACCACGCGATGCCGTCCTTGACGATCGTGGCGTGATGCCGCTGCACGGTGGCGGTGAGATCGCGGCCAGCCACGAGCGTCGTTGTCCGGCCGGCGCTCAATGCCGAACTGGCGGGCGTGAACCATCCCACTCCGCCCGGTGCTGCCAGCACCATGTCCGGCCGTCCCAACACCGCGTGGCGACCCAGGCCGCCGCCGATGCTGTCTTCACCGCCTTCGCTGCTGGCCTCGCTGCCATCGGTGGTGCTCAGGCTTTCATGCAGTGAGGTCTGCGCGTCGAAGGTCGGCAGCTTCTTCGGCTCGGCCTCCCCCTGCAGCTTCACTTCATGCTTCTGCGCCGAATCCGCCAGCGTCAGATAAAGCTCCTGCGCTGCCTCGAGCGAAGCCTGCGGCTCGCGCGTGTCCATCTGCTGGCTGCCGGTGGTGCTCGGCTGCCGGCCATGCGCGCTCAGCAGCAGGCCCGAACCGGCGCGTGTCGCGCCATAGGCGGCCGTCGTAATGTCCACGCCATGCCCGCGCGGCTGCAGCCGCTGGTTGTCTTTCTGCAGCACCAGGTGGCCGAGTTGCAGCCGGGTGTTGTCGGTCGTGCTCGACAGCTCAATGCGGTGCGCGTCCGGCGTGTCGTCGAGCACCCACTGGTTGTAGCCGCCGGAGCCGTTGGCGCTGGTGGCGAGTTCCTGGCTCTTGTAGCCGTTGAGCACCGCGTTGTGGCGGTGGCCTTCGAGGTCGCCGCTGGCCTGCTGGCCGGGGAACCAGGCGGGTGCGTTGCCGGTGGCGTTGGCATTGCCGCCGGCCACCATGTTGCCTTGGCCGTCCTGTCCGCCGTTGGCTTCGGCCTGGCCCATGCCGTTGTAGACGGCGCCGGTGATCACCGGGCGGTCGATGTCGCCGTCGATGAAGCTGACGACGACCTCCTGGCCGAGCCGGGGCACGAAGTGGCTGCCCCAGTTGTCGCCGGCCAGCGCTTCGCTCACGCGCACCCAGGTGCCCGAGGCATCGGAGGCCGGGGCGTTGCAGCCCTGGTCGTGGGTCAGTTCGTGGGACGACGCGCTGCCGCGTTGCCAATGGAACTGCACCTTCACGCGGTGGTCGCGATCGGTGTGCACCGGGGCGTCGAGGCCGACAACCAGCGCCGTCTGCGCACCGTGGATGGTCGGACGGGCGAGCAGGCCGGCGGCACTGGCGGGCGCGCGCACTGGTGTGGCGCTGCGTTGGGCCAGCAGCGTCAGGCGATACAGCGGTTCCTCGCCCGCGTTGGACAGGCGCCCGCGCTGTGCGGGGGGGACGCGGGCCCATGCGGGCAGGTCGCCGAGCCACTGCTGCAGCTGCGCCTGCATGTCCGCGCTGAGGTTGCTGCGCGCATGGTGCGTGAGTTGCAACGCGACGAAGGGGCCGCTATCGTTGCCGGGATGCTCCAGCACCTCGAAGGTGGTGCCGGGCTTCAGGCTGCGCGCGGTGCCGGTGCCATGCCATTGCTCGGCGGGCGCCTGCATTGCCTGCAGCCAGGCCTTGGCTAGGCGCTCGCCCTGTGCCGTGTCTTCATAGGCATACAGGCCCGGCACGTCGATGGCCTTCAGCGCCACGTCGCCCGCGCCTTCGGCCTCGGCGGCCACGCCGCGCAGTCCTAGGCTGCGGTAGTCGAAGCTCGACAGGTCGACGCTGTGCGTGCGCAGGCGGCGCGCGGCGTGCCAGCCCTGCAGCCCGTCTTCCGAGAACGAGGCGCTGCCCGATTGCGTGAAGCGCACCACGGCCGTCTCGGCCGGCTCGAAGCAGCCGTTGTGGTCGGCGATCACCAGCGTGTGCCGGCCCAGCGTGGCCGAGGTGTCGTCGCCCTGGTGCTCGAACCAGCAGAACAGGCCCTCTTCGGCCAGCAGCCGGCTGACGAAATCCAGGTCGGTCTCGTTGTACTGGATGCACAGCGACCGGCGCGGATAGGCGCTGGCATCGGCCAGCTCCCAGCGCCAGGCCGGTGCGAGCTGGCCCTGGCCGTTGTGGCGCGCGAACACGGCCTCGACGATCTGCATGACCGTCATGTCCTGGAACACGAAGCTGTCGTGCCGCCAGCGCAGGAAGGCCAGCCAGGGCTCGATCACCAGCTCGTAGCGCGCCATGCCGCCGTCGCTGCCGAGCAGGCTGAAGCCGGTGACGTGGCCATGCCAGGGACGCAGCTCGGTGCGGCTCTGCGCAGTGAGCAGCTCCAGCAGCACCGGCTGGCCGAGCAGGTCGTCGAGCTGCAGGCCGGTGTCGGTCGACAGCGCGGTCATGCGGAGGCTGAGGCCTGCATGCGCCGCCTCGCCATCGGGACCGATGCCTTCGATCACCTCCGCGCGCTCGGCCAGCAGCACCTCGGGCCCCAGCGGCGTGTGCAGCCGCAGCAGGCGCTGGTTCTGCGTGATGCCGGCTGCGCCTCCCAACGCGTCCAGGATCAGCTGGATCAGGTCCATCAGCTCACCTTGTATTTGAAGCGGCCATCCTTCGCCGCCGTGACCTTGATCTGGGTGATGGGCTCGCCTTCGGCCATGCGGGCGAGCACGGTGTCGGCCACCTCGGGCAGCAGCGTGCCGTTGAGGATGTGGTCGACGTTGCGCGCGCCCGAGTCCACCTCGGTGCAGCGCGCCAGCACGGCCTCGACCAGCGAGTCGTCGTAGGCGAACTCGGCCTTGTGGTTCTCGCGCACGCGGCGCGCGATGCGGTCGAGCTTGAGCCGGATGATCGAGACCATCACCTCGTCGCCGATCGGGTAGTAGGCCACCGTCTTCATGCGGCCCAGGAAGGCCGGCTTGAAGGCCTTGAACAGCTGCGGCCGCAGCGCCTCGACCAGGCCCTCGGGATCGGGCATCTCCCCAGCCGGCTTGTTCAGGCAGGCCTGCATGATGCTCGACGAGCCGACGTTCGACGTGAGGATGATGATGGTGTTGCGGAAGTCGATCTCGCGGCCTTCGGCATCGTCCATCACGCCCTTGTCGAACACCTGGAAGAACAGCTCCAGCACGTCGGGGTGGGCCTTCTCCACCTCGTCGAGCAGCACCACGCTGTAGGGCTTGCGGCGCACGGCCTCGGTCAACACGCCGCCTTCGCCATAGCCCACATAGCCCGGGGGCGAGCCCTTGAGCGCCGAAACAGTGTGCGCCTCCTGGTACTCGCTCATGTTGATGGTGACGAGGTTGCGCTCGCCGCCGTAGAGGATGTCGGCCAGCGCCAGCGCGGTCTCGGTCTTGCCCACGCCCGAGGGGCCGACGAAGAGGAACACGCCCTTGGGCTTGTTCGGGTCTTCGAGGTTGGCACGCGAGGTGCGCACGCGCTGGGCCACCGCCTCGAGCGCATGCGACTGGCCGATCACGCGCTGCTCGAGCAGCGGCTTCAGCTCGCGCACGGTCTTGATCTCGTCCTTGACCATCTTGCCCAGCGGAATGCCGGTCCATGCGGCGACGATCTCGGCCACCACGTGGCCGTCGACCTGCAGCGGCAGCATAGGCGTTTCGCCCTGGATGGCAGCCAGCTCATCGAGCTTGCCCTTCAGCGCGGCCTGCTTCGGCGTGAGCACCGGCGCGGCCGGCGCCTTCTTGCCGCGCGACTTGATGGCCGGCGATTCGGCCGCAGCCACCGGTGCTTCGGCGCCTTCGGCTTCCAGCTCGGCGCGCAGCGCGCGGATCTCGTCGCTCAGCGCCTTCTCCTGCTCGAAGCGCTGCTGCAGCGCCTGCAGCTCGGCCTGCTTCGCATCGCGCTGCGCGCGCAGCTCGGCCAGGCGCTCGCCGTGCGGCAGGCCGGTGGCGGCCTCGCGCTCCAGCGCGGCGATCTCGCCGCCCAGGCGCTCGAGCAGCTTGCTCACGTCGTCGATCGCGGCCGGCGTCGCGCTCTGGCCCAGCGCCACCTTGGCGCAGGCGGTGTCGAGCACGCTGATCGCCTTGTCGGGCAGCTGGCGGCCGCTGATGTAGCGGGCCGACAGGCGCACGGCTTCGGTGATGGCTTCGTCGAGCACGCGCACCTTGAAGTGCTTCTCCATCAGCGCAGCCATCGCGCGCAGCATCGCGGCGGCCACCGGCTCGCTCGGCTCCTCGACCTTCACCACCTGGAAGCGGCGCGCCAGCGCGGCGTCCTTCTCGAAGTATTTCTTGTTTTCGCTCCAGGTGGTGGCGGCCACGGTGCGCAGCTCGCCGCGCGCCAATGCGGGCTTCAGCAGGTTGGCCGCATCGTTCTGGCCGGCCTGGCCGCCGGCGCCGATCATCGTGTGCGCTTCGTCGATGAACAGGATGATCGGGTGCGAGCTCTTCTTCACCTCGTCGATCACGTTCTTCAGCCGGTTCTCGAACTCGCCCTTCACACTGGCGCCGGCCTGCAGCAGGCCCATGTCGAGCACGTGCAGCGCCACGCCCTGCAGCGGCGGCGGCACGTCGCCGGCGGCGATGCGCAGCGCCAGCCCTTCGACCACCGCCGTCTTGCCCACGCCGGCCTCGCCGGTGAGGATGGGGTTGTTCTGGCGGCGGCGCATCAGGATGTCGATCACCTGGCGGATCTCGGTGTCGCGGCCGATCACCGGGTCGAGCTTGCCGTCCTTGGCGCGCTGGGTGAGGTTGGTGGTGAACTGGTCGAGCGCCGGCGTCTTGGCGGCGCCGGGCTGCGCGTCGCCGGTGGCTTGCGCCTCGGCCTCGGCGGTGGGCGCGACCGTGTCGGCGGCTTCCTGCGAGTGGGCGGTGAGCTCGGGCAGGCGGTGCTTCAGCTCGTCGAGCTTGAACTTCACGAAGAGCTTGGAGCCACGCAGCGCCAGCTGCGAGAGATCAGGCTGCGTCAGCAGCGCCAGCAGCAGGTGGGCGCTGCGGATGCGCGGCGTGTGCGTGTCGAGCGAAGCGATCAGCCACGCATGCTCCAGCAGCGTCGGCAGGTGGGCCGAGAACACCGGCGTGCGGCTGTTGCCGGTCTTGAAGCGGCCGATCTCGGCCTCGAGGTCGCGCTGCAGGCCGGTGGTCGGCACCTCGAAATGCCGGCACAGCAGCGCGAAGTCGCTCTGCGGCTGGTCGAGCAGCGCGAGGAACAGGTGCTCCAGGTCGACCTCGTAGTTGCCCCGCGCCATGCAGAGGTTGGCGGCGCGCTCGGCGGCCTTGCGCGTCGTGTCGTTCAGCTTCGAAATCAGCGTCTTCAGCGTGGTGGTCATGGGGCAGGGCAGTGAAATGGCCGCAGGCATCAGGCCGCGGCGTGGATGTCGTATCGGGCGTCGTTGAGGGCGTGTTCGGGCGGCTGGCTGTGCAGCCAGGTGTCCCAGCCCAGCCGGGCCGACGGGCCGTCGCCGCCGAGGGTGATCGGCTGCACCGCTTCGGGCTTCAGCAGCAGCTGGACTTCGTATTCGAGCGACACGCCCGACATCAGCGTCAGCAGCTCGCGCAGCGCGCCGGCGCTGCGGCCCTGGGGCAGGAAATCGGCAAACTGCTGCCGCGTCAGCGGCCCGATGACGAGGCGCATGCACAGGTCGCGCTGCCACACGCGTTCGCCGACCAGCGCCGAAGCGCCCAGCACGCCGCCGCTGGTGCCGAGCTGCGTCTGCGCCTCGGCCAGCAGCTCATGCCAGCGGCCGACGAACTGCTCGACGCGGATGCTCACGCCGAAGAACTCGGCCAGCACGCGCTGCATCTGCACTGCGGAGCGGGCGCGCTGCTGGAAGGTGCCGGCGAAGTAGGCGATGGATTCGTCCATCACGCCGCCGTGCTCGTTGCTCAGCCGGTCGCGCAGGGCCGACTGGCCGAGGCCGGTGAGCGCCAGCACGCAGGGCAGGAAGTGGTTGCGGCGCTCGTCTTCGTACTGCAGGTGCAGGCGGTGCTTGCGCCAGCCTTCGTAGAGCAGCGACACGGCGCGCTGCTGGAACACATCGAGGAACGAGCGGGCGGCGGTGTCCTTGTGATAGGCCTCGCGCTGCGCGAACAGCTCCGAATAGAACAGCGGCAGCGCGCCGCCCACACCCAGCATGCCGAAGAAGGCCGGCACCATCTCGATGTCGGGCAGCGGCTCGGGCGCGCCTTCATGCTCCGCCTCGCGCGGCAGTGCGCGCAGCGATTCGATCTCGCTCGGCGGGAAGGTCAGTGCGAGCGAGTTGCGGAAATGCACGTGCCGGCCCAGCACGTCGCGGCGCGGCATGCCGTTGCTGCGGGCATGCCAGCGCTCCAGCAGCCGCACGGCCTGGAAGAACTGGAATCGATACGGCTCATCGAGGAGCCGCTCGATCACACCAGCGGGCTCTCGCCGCTTCGCGGAGGACATCTGAACAACTCCTCGCCACTGCGGGCGGACAGCACGACCAGCTGCGTGAAGCTGTTGGCGTGCACGTAAAGGCCGAAGAAACGGTCCATCGTCTCGACGAACACCGACAGGCCGGCGCCGACGAAGGCCTCTTCGTCGAGCGTCATCCGCACTTCCATGCCGCGCACGAAGGTGGCGAAGGGCTGGCCGGGCAGCCAGGCGGTGGTCGGCTTGAAGTCGAGCGCGCTGATGCCGTCGATCTGCCGCCGGTTGGCCGCGGCGCGCGTGAGGTCATACAGGCGCAGCATCTCGCGCACTGCCTCCACGCCCCCGGCTGCCAATGACAGGTGATTGAGCGACAGGTGCGAGATCAGCCGCCACAGCGCACCGCGGCCGCGTTCGAAGCGAACGGTGGCGGTGGGCTTGCGCAGCAGCCGGATCGCGCGGGCCACGCTGCCGCCTTCCATCGTGAGGTCGCCGCCGGGATGGCCGATGGCCAGCAGCTGCGGCAGGTCGCGGTTGGTCGCGGTGACCTCGACCGACAGCGTGTCGGCCTGCGGCGCCGCGGGGTCGAAGTCAACATCGACGATCGAAAGCTCGGTCTCGTAGCCGGGGCTCTGGTCGGCCAGCGATTCGTCGCGGTGCGCATGCCAGTAGCGGCCGCCGGCGTCGTGGATGTCGGAATGCTGCAGCGAGTAGAAAGGCCGGAACTCGACCACGCTGTCGCCCTGCGGCGTCTGCTGCACGCGGAAGACCTTGTCGATCGAGTAGATCTCGTAGCCGAAGGCCCGGCGTGCATCGACCACCAACGGATAGGCGCTGGCCTGGTGCGTGACGCGGATCGGGTCGGCGCGCTGCCTGAAGAGGTTGATCACCGGCGCGCACGACAGCACGAACTGCTTGGGCGTCACGCCCTCGAGCAGGCGGGTCTGGTCGGAATCGCTGCGCACCTGCGAGAACAGCACGTGCAGCGTCAGGCTGCGGCGCGGGCTGCCGCGCAGCGCCTCCTGCGGCCACGGCAGGTCGATGAAGTTGAACTTCTCGGGGAAGGCGAAGTATTCGGTCAGCAGCCGGTAGGCGGGATGCGAGCGTGCATCGATTTCCAGCAGGGCTTCGTCGTCGTCGAAGCCGGCCAGCCGAGGCAACAGGTTCTTGCCGCCTCCGCGCGGGCGCAGCGGGCCGATCCATGGGCCGACCTCGTCGAGCTGCAGCATCACGCCGACCGTGCGCGCCGCCAGCGCCTCGCGCAACGCGCTGACCTGCGCCGCTTCGCCATCCAGGTAGAGCCGCAGGTGCTCGATGCCCAGCGCGTCGAAATTCATCTGCGACGAGACCAGCTCGAAGCGCAGCGACAACATCGATGTGGCCTGCTCCGGCAGCCGCGAGCCGGCGGGCGCCGACACGGCCGACCGGTAGCTCGCTGCGGCCAGCTTCAGCGGCAGCAGCGTCACGTCGGCACAGGTGCGGAAGCGGCAGGTCACGCCCTGGATCGGCTTGCTCTGCAACGCGGTGCCGCGCGGCACCACGGCCGGCGCGCTCATCTGCGCCTGTGCGCCCTCGGCATCGAATTGCACGATCGAGGCCGCCGGCATCGGCCGCAGGTAGTGCGGGTACAGGACCTCGAGAAAGGTCTCGGTGAAGAGGGGGAAATCGTCGTCGAGCCGCTTGTGGATGCGCGAGGTGAGCAGCGCGAACGACTCGATCATCCGCTCGACGTGCGGGTCTTCGGCGATCTCGTTCGAGACCTGCAGGCGGCCCGCGATCTTGGGATAGCGCTCGGCGAAGCCCTTGGCACGCTGGCGCAGGAAGGCCAGTTCGCGCTCGTAATGGTTCAGCAGGTCGTCCACGCGCGGCTCCTGCTCAGTTGAGCGTTGCGTTGCGCCGCGCCTTGCTCACCGAGTAGAGCTGGGTCGAGGGCTGCAGCATCGCGTTGAAGTTGACCGGCTCGCGGGCCGGGTTGGCCACCAGCAGCGCCTGGATCGTGAACAGCAGGCGGTTGATGCTGCTGTCCTGCCCGAGGCCGACGCGCACGTTCTTCAGGCGCGGCTCATGGGCGCTGATCGCGCTCTCGATCGCGCGGCAGATCGCGTCGCGCTCATCGGTGTTGGCCAGGCTCATGCTCGAGAAATCGAGCATGCCGAAGCTGAGGATCGAACGTTGGGCCTGGGGATGCTCCGACAGCGTGTCGCGGCGCAGGCCGCAGCGCGCGTTCAACAGCGCCTCGAGGTCGCGCACCACGGAGTCCTTGAGCTGCTCGAGCGAGACCTGCGGCGTGGCGTACTCGGCCGGAGCCTGAGGCGCGTCGTCGAGCAGGCGATCGAGCAGGGAGGGCGCAAAGCGGACCATGGGGATTCCAACGACGAGAGAAAAAAAAGAGCGGCAGCAAGTACCGCTCTTTCGACTGCACCAAGTGCGAAATCAGTTGAAGCTGACTTCGTTCTTGGCCAGGTTCCACATGCCGGACACGTTGGTGTTCTTCTGCGACGCGCCATCCAGCGGCGAGTCGTTGTAGGTCCACTGCACCGCGGAGTAGCGCAGGCCGAAGGTCTCGGTCGGGATCTCGTCGGCGCTGGTGGCACCGTGGCCGCCGATGTTCACCTCGACCTTGCTCACCAGCACGTTCTTCAGCTGGATCTTCAGGTAGTTGACGCGCTTGTTGCCGGTCTGCGTGGTGTCCGAACCGCCCAGGGCGCGGTAGAAGTAGATCTCCACGTCCTTGTAGACGGTACCGGCCGAAGCGGCTTGCCACAGCTTGGTGCTGGCGGCGTCGATGTCCTTCGTGAAGATCATTTCGCCGTGCTCGGTGCGCTCCGCGGTGTGGCCGCCGGCGGTCGACGCGGTGGCCGACTTCGGCTGCTGGATCACGTGTGCCCACGACTGGACTTCGATGGCCTTGTCGGCCGAGTGCTTGGCATCACGGGTCTCACCCTTGATGTCGCCATTCTTGAAAACGACGTAGATATCTTTCATCTTTCCTCCACTCAGGTGGTAATACCCCTCTCAGGGCAACATGGGTCGAAAACGGGACCCGCTCCGTACTGCATCAACCGCGGTTGCCTTGCGGCAGCTCGGCCACCAGGCGCAGCGAGACCGAGAGTTCGTCGAGCTGGAAGTGCGGCCGAACGAACGACACCGCGCGGTACACGCCGGGCCGTCCCGGAACTTCGGTGACCTGCACACTGGCCTCGCGCAGCGGGTACTGCGCCTTGACGGCCTGCGTGGCGTTGTCGTCGGACGTGACGTACTGGCTGATCCAGCGGTTCAGGAAGTCTTCGACGTTGGCAGCCGACGCGAAGCTGCCGATCTTGTCGCGCATCATCGCCTTCATGTAGTGGGCGATGCGGCAGACGGCGAACATGTACTGCAGCTGGGCCGACAGTGCCGCATTGGCGTTGGCCGCGTCGCTGTCGTACTTCTTGGCCTTCTGTGCCGACTGCGCGCCGAAGAACGCCGCGTAGTCGGTGTTCTTGCAGTGCACCAGCGGGATGAAACCGAGGTCGCTCAGCTCCTTCTCGCGGCGGTCGGTGATCGAGATCTCGGTGGGGCACTTCAGCGCCACCTCGCCGTCGTCGGTCTTGAAGGTGTGGGTCGGCAGGTCTTCGACCAGGCCGCCACCCTCGACGCCGCGGATCGCCGCGCACCAGCCGTAGCTCTCGAAGGCCGCCACCAGGCGGGCGCCGAAGGCGTACGCCGTGTTGACCCACAGGTACTTGGAGTGATCGTTGCCGTCGACGTCCTCGACGAAGTTGAAGCCTTCGGTGACCGTCCCGTCCTTGGGGTTGTAAGGCAGGCGGCCGAGGAAGCGCGGCAGGGTGAGGCCGACGTAGCGCGAATCCTCCGACTCGCGGAACGACTTCCACTTCGCGTATTCGACGGTGTCGAACACCTTCGACAGGTCGCGCGGCTTGCCCAGCTCGGTGAAGCTCTCGAGGCCGAACAGCTCGGGCGACGATGCCGAGATGAAGGGCGCGTGGGCCGCGGCCGCCACATGCGACATCTGCTCGACGAAATACATGTCCTCGGGCTGGCGGGTGATCTGGTAGTCGCCGATCAGCGCGCCGAACGGCGAGCCGCCGAAGGTGCCGAATTCTTCTTCGTAGACCTTCTTGAACAGCGCGCTCTGGTCGAAGTCGATCGCGGTCTTGAAGTCGCGGACGAGGTCCTTCTTCGACGCGTTCATCACCTTGATCTTCATCGACTCGCCGGTCGACGTGTGCTTGCACAGGTAGTGCAGGCCGGTCCAGGTGCTTTCGAGCTGCTGAAATTCGGGCGCATGCATCACGGCCGACAGCTGGGCCGAGATCAGGCGGTCGAGCTCGGCGACGCGGGCATCCAGCGTGGCCGAGAGGTTGTTCGACATCACGACCGTGCCTTGCATGACCTCCTTGACCAGCTCGGAGATCAGGTCCTTGGCACGCGCGTGTTCGGCGGTGGAAGAGGCGACCTTGCTCTGCGCGACGATGTCGTCGAGCAGGCCGGAGGCTTCGGCCGCTGCGGCGGCGCGCGATTCCTGGAGCACAGGTGCGTTCATGGATTACTTCTCCGTCGCGTTGGCTTCCTTGCCGAGCTCGGCAAGCTTCTCGGTGCTGGTCAGCACGTCATTCAGGATGTCTTCGAGCTTCTCGTTGCCCGCCAGCTTGTTGCGCAGGTCGGCCAGCTTGGTGCGGGCCTCGAGCAGCTTGCGCAGCGGCTCGACCTTCTGCGCCACCGCTTCGGGGCGGAAGTCTTCGATCTTCTCGAAGGTCATGTCGACCGCGAACTCGCCGCCCTCGGGGCTGAGCTCGTTCTTGACGCGGTAGGTCGCGCGCGGCGCCATGCCCTTCATCACTTCGTCGAAGTTGTCGAGGTCGACATTGACGAACTTGCGGTCGCGCAGCTTGGGCAGCGGCTCCTTCGGATTGCCCGACAGGTCGGCCAGCACGCCCATCACGAACGGCAGCTCCTTCTGCTCGATCGCATCGCCCTTCTCGACGTCGTAGGTCAGCTGCACGCGCGGCGGGCGGACCTTCTCGAGCCGCTTCTGGATGCTGTCTTTCTTGGCCATGGGAAATCTCTTCGCTGATGAAGTGGGTGGGGCTCAGCGCAGCGCGCCGAACGGATCGCGCGAGGGCGCTTGGGCGGTGGCCTTGGGCGCGGCGGGCGCGTCGGCGGGCTTGGAAGTAGGCGGCTTTGCGGCGACGGCCGGGGCGGCCGCCTCGGAGGCTTTGGCGACCGGCGGCTTGGCGCTGCGTGCAGGACGGGCGGTGGCTGATGCCGTGGCCGCGTTCGCCGGCTGGGGCACCAGCACCGGTGCGCCGAGCAGTTCACGCAGTGTCCGCGCCAGCGACTCGGCTTCGTTGCGGGTGGATCCCTGCAGGTTGTCGGTGTGCATGCGCGCCAGCGCTTCGGACGACACGCGCAGGCCGCTCACCGCGAGCAGGCCGTTGGCGACGGCATCGGTGGAGTCGCGGTGCAGTACTTCCTGCGCGGCGGTGATGGCATTGCCGTAGTCGGCCGCATCGAAGTGCATCTGGGCCATGCGAAGCCACGGCTCCTTGGCGGAAGGATTCTGCTTGGCCGCTGCGCGCCAGGCTTCCAGCGCTTGCATCTGGTTGCCGGCTTTCTGGGCTTCGCGCCCGTCTTCGAGCAACTGTTCGTAAGGGGGCTGGGGTGCTTCAGCGACCTTGGGGCCCATGGTGGTGCAGCCCGAGAGAATTGCCGCTGCAAGCAGCAGGGCGGGGGTCCGCAAGGAGGCCGGGGCTTTGCCACCCTCGGCCAAAGAGGCTCGTGTCGAGCCATTCATCAAGCAACGCAGCACGCGCTGTTCTCCCTCAGTTCATTCACCTTCTACTTCTTGCGAGGGCGTCGCGCTCTCGCTGAAGGCCTGCGCAATATATCTGTCGCATCAGCGCTTGGGACCCCCTTGAAAGTAGCTAACCCCTCGAAATGGGGATGTATTTGTGTGACGGTCTGTAATCAACGTAAATGCATCGTGCGGATGTATCCGGACCCCTCTTGTGCGGGATGCTGAAGCGACGGGCGCGTGATTAAACTCGCCGCCTTTACAAGGGGGAGGACGCGTGCATCGCGCGTCTTTGCGAGCACCGGTGAGTCGCATGAAGGTGTGTCGAGCTGATCATCACAACAAGGTGCCGAGGCGGCTTCGTGCCGGCCTGTTGTTGCTGTGCGCCATGGCGCTCGGCGGCTGCGCGGCGACCAAGGTCGCCGACGAAGCATTGGGCGACTGGACCAAGAAGGCGCTGGAAGCCACCGGCCTGAAGAAGCCCGAGCCCCCTGCGTTGCCACAGGTGCCGCAAGCCGAAGCGTTGCGCCTGCCGCGCAAGGTCAGCCTGCGCGTGTTCGCGCAGAAGGAACTCAACCACGATGCGGCGAACCAGCCGCTGTCGCTGGTGCTGCGCATCTACAAGCTCAAGAGCTCGTCGGCATTCCTGCAGGCACCGTATGAAGCCTTCGCCGGCGGCGGGCGCGAAAAGGAAGCCCTGGGCGATGACGTGATCGACATGCGTGAGGTGCTGCTGGTTCCCGGCCAGCGCTACGAGGTCGACGAGAAGGTGGTGCGCGAAGCCACCGCCATCGGTATCGTCGGGCTGTTCAATGCCCCGGCGGCGCAGCGCTGGAAGTTCGCCTTCGATGCCGGCGCTGCCGAGAAGACGGGCCTGGTGCTCGGCGCGCATGGCTGCGCGCTTACTGTCTCCACCGGCCAGCCGCTCGAGGTGCAGATCGATCCCAAGATGCTGGGTGGCGTGCGCTGCACCCCCTGAGCCCACAGATGCGAACGAGGAGTACCGCTTGATTCATTCACCGAAAGTGCTGTGGGGCGAAGGCCTGTTCCTTCGGCCGCAGCACTTCCAGCGGCAGGATGCCTACCACGAAGGCCGCCTGGTCGAGATGGCGCGCACGCTGCATCCGTATGCGTGGGGCGTGCGCTCGGTCAAGGTCGCGGCCGATGCGCTGCAGGCCGGCGTGCTGCGGCTGACCGAGCTGCAGGTCGTGTTTCCCGATGGCGAGATCTACAACGCGCCGCACGACGACGAACTGCCGCCGCCGGTGTCGCTGGGCTCGCTGCAGGCCAACACCACGAGCCTGCAGTTCCATCTGGCGATGGCGCCGATGCGCGGCATCGGCAGCAACTTCGCCGCCACCGGCGAGGAGGCTGCCACCGGCGTGCGCTTCGTGCAGCACAACGAGCCGGCGACCGACTGGTTCACCGGCGCCGCCGAGGCCGAGGTGACCACGCTGCGCAAGAGCGTGCGCCTGCTGGCCGAGGGCGAGCCGCGCGACCACCTGGTGAACCTGCCGCTGCTGCGCATCAAGCGCACCTCCACCGGCGACTGGGAGGTCGACGCGCGCTTCGTGCCGCCCTGCGTGTCGATCGCGGCCTCGCCGATCCTGCACGGCGCGCTGCGCCGCCTGCTCGACGTGCTGCAGGCCAAGGTCGATGCGCTCTACGGCTTCCATCGCGAGCCGTCGAAGAACATCATCGAGTTCCGCTCAGGCGACGTGGCCTCGTTCTGGCTGCTGCACACCGCGAGTGCGGCCTTCGCGGGGCTGTCGCACTACCTGCAGAACCCGAAGCTGCATCCCGAGCGGCTGTTCGAGCGGCTGCTCGAGCTGGCCGGCGCGCTGATGACCTTCTCGCGCAGCTTCACGCTGGCCGACCTGCCGGCCTATCAGCACGACAACCCCGGCCCGTCGTTCGCCAAGCTCGACCACATCGTGCGAGAGCTGCTCGAGACCGTGATCTCGACACGCTACTTCGCGATCGCGCTCGAAGAGGCGCGGCCCTCGTTCCACCAGGGGCGCCTCGATTCCGAGAAGATCACGCCCGCCTCGCACCTCTATCTCGGTGTGGCCGCCACCATGCAGCCGAGCGAGCTGGTCGAGGCGGTGCCGCTGCGCTTCAAGGTCGGCGCGCCGGACGATGTCGAGAAGCTGGTGCTGTCGGCCATGCCCGGCGTGCGGCTCACGCATGCGCCGCAGGTGCCGGCGGCGGTGCCGGTGCGGCCGGGCCACTTCTACTTCCTGCTCGAACCGCGCGGCTCGCTGTACGAACGCATGCTGCAGGCGCAGTCGGTGTCGATCTACGTTCCCAGCAACATCGCCGGACTCCAGCTCGAGCTGGTGGCGGTGGCGTCCTAGTCGTTGACCATGGCTCCCCAAACTTCATCTGCACCTTCGCTCTTCGGCGCCAGCGGCGGCGCGGCGGCGGCTGCGGCGGCCCAGCCGCGCAGCGGCGTGCTGATCGCCGATGCGCGCTCGATGCTGGACCTGATGTACGACGGCTTCTACATGCTGTTCCTGCTGAAGAACCGGCATGCACCCACGTCGGGCGAAGAATTCCGCCAGCGGGTGCGCGATTTCCTCACGCAGTTCGAGCGCGGCACCCGCAAGCTCGAGTGCGGCGCCGAAGACGTCTACAACGCCAAGTACGCGTTCTGCGCGCTGGTCGACGAGACCATCCTGATGTCGCAGTTCAAGATCCGCGACGAATGGCAGCTGCGCCCGTTGCAGCTCGAGTACTTCGGTGACCAGCTCGCCGGCGAGAACTTCTTCGAGCGGCTGGAGCAGCTGCGCCGCCAGGGCGCGGCCAAGCTGCAGGTGCTCGAGGTGTTCCACATGTGCCTGCTGCTGGGCTTCCAGGGCAAGTACCTGCTCGAGGGTACCGAGAAGCTCAACTACCTGACCGTGCGGCTGGGCGACGAGATCGCCCACCTGCGCGGCACGCGGCCAGGCTTCGCGCCGCATGGCATGCTGCCCGATCGCGTGGTGCATGCGCTGCGCAGCGACGTGCCGCTCTGGGTGGTGTGCGCGGTGTTCGCGTTGTGCGGCCTGCTGGCCTTCGTCGGCCTGCGCGCCTCGCTTGGCAGTGCGGCCAACAAGCAGCTGGCGGCCTATTCGCAGGTCGTGAAGCTGGCCCCGCGCGTGGCCAACGTGACGATCACGCTGCCGTGACCGCCGTCGTGCCGTCCCTGCAGCTCAGGGCTTGCCCGTTTCGGCAGCAGCCTGTTGCGCCTTCTTCGCGGCGTTCTTGCCGCGCACATGCGCAACCATCGCTTCCAGCAGGTCGACGTCGGCATCCTTCGAAGCCGCTGCCTTGCGTGAAGCTTCCGGTGCAGGGGCAGCCGCTTCGTGCGACTTGTGTGCCGCGGCCTTGTGCTGCGGCTGTGCCGATGCCACGTGCGTCTTCGGTGCCGGCTTGGGCACGGCAGGCGCAGCGGGGACGGGATGCAGCGCGACGGTCTGCGCCTGCGGTGCGGGCGCCGATGCTGCCGCCGCAGGCTCGGCAGGGGTGTTCTCGATGAGCGCGGCCATCGGCGAGGCGCTGGGCGCAGGCGAGCTGGCGGCGGTTGCCACGGGCGTGGCAGGCGCAGCCGCGACGGCTGCGCTGGCCGCGGGGCTCGAAGGTGCCGCAGGCGTTGAAGCAACCGTCTCGGCGTCCGGTGTCTGCGACCACGCGATGTATCCCACGCCGGCCGCGATGACGGCGGCGGCTCCCGCGCCGAACCACAGCGACTTGCGCCGCACCGGCGGCTTGCCGCTCGGGCTGGTCTGCAATGCAGAGAGGATCTTCAGGTCGCCATCGGCGGCAGGTTTCGGCGTGGCGCCGAACAGCGTGGGTGGACCAGACGCACCAGGGGCTCGTGAATCTCGGGGTGCGTCCACTGTGTCCTCCTCTTGCTTTGGCGCCGGCCGCGTGGGGCCGGATTGTAGGCGCGAGGCTTTGTGCGGCGATAGCCCGAGGGGCACCCCATGAATCTGGGGGTGATGCTCGCGGCCTATCTGCTGCTGGTCACGGCGGCCGTGGCCTTGCTCGTGCTGCCCGCGGTGCGCCGTGGCGTGTTCGCGTGGACTCGCCGCCATATGGTCGATTGCTGGCAGGCCACGCGGCAGGCGAGCGGCCTCGTGGGTCGCGTGCTCGGCGCGATCGAATCCCGTGTGCGTGCCATTGCCGGTGGCGTGTCGCGTTGGGGCACCCTGCAGTGGGGCATCGCCGGCGCGCTGTTGGTCGCGCTCGTGGCGCCGTCGCTGCTGGCCTTGTGGTTCGGCACCGGCCGGCTGCTCGAAGGCTATGACGATGGCACGCACCGCCGCGTCGATCCGCAGATCGCGGCGCTGCTGCAGGGCGAGCAGCTGGTGCCGCCGGCACCGCTGCCGCCCGAGGTGTTCACCACGCGCGAGGTCGAGGCCGAGCGGCCGATGCTGTCGAGCGCAAGCCGCGAGTGGGGCGCGCTCGATGGCGATTTCCGCCAGCGCCTGCTGCTCGTGTTCAAGATCATGCGCGAGAAGCACGGCTACGAGATGGCGCTGCTCGAGGGCTACCGCAGCCCCGAGCGGCAGGAGCTGCTGCGCAGCCGCGGCCCCACGGTCACGCTGGCGGGGGCCAACCAGAGCTATCACCAGTTCGGCCTCGCGGCCGACAGCGCGTTCTATCGTGACGGCAAGCTGGTGATCAGCGAGAAGGATCCGTGGGCGATGCGCGGCTACCAGCTGTATGGCGAGGTAGCCGAGTCGGTGGGCCTCACCTGGGGCGGCCGCTGGACTTCGATCATCGACCTGGGCCATGTGGAACTGCGGCGCGCGGGCGGCCTGCCCAAGAGCGCCGCGAATGCAAGCTGAATCGCAGAGGGAGCAACGGACATGGGCAGACCTTTCATCGTGCTGGGCGACAAGACCGACCATGGCGGCGAAGTGGTGGAGGCAGCGGCCGCCACCGACACCGGCGGCAAGCGCATCGCGCGCGTGGGCGACAAGGTCACCTGCCCCAAGCGCAACCATGGTCCCACCACCATCGTGACCGGCGACCCGACGATGCTGATCGACGGCAAGCCCGCCGCACGCCATGGCGACAAGTGCGCCTGCGGCGCCACGCTGATCGCCTCGCAGGCCGTCAGCACCGACATCTGAATTCCTGATTGCCGACGGGCCCGATGTTCAAGCTGTTCCGCTGGGTGTTCGTTGCGCTGCTGATGACGGCGCTGGTCTGGGCCGCCGTCGTGTGGCGCTGGCAGCAGACGCATCGCATCGTCGAGTCGCGCGACATCGTGCTGTACCTCATCGTGCTGCCGCTGGTCGTCGTGGGTGGGGTGCTCGCACTGCGTTGGGCGTGGCGGCGTGCGGCCACGGCGCAGGCGGCTGCGGCGGCTTCCGCATCGGCAGCTGCCGCAGCCAAGCCCGCGGCGCCGGCGGCTGCACCCGCGGAGCGCCTGCTGGTGATGCGGTTGCTGGCAGCGAACGCCGTGCTGCCCGGCGCCGAGACGGCGGATGCTGCACTCGCGCTGGCGGCCGAGCCGCCGCCAGTGGCGCTCGATCGTGAGCTGGTCGATCGCGATGGCATGGGCGTGTTCACGCGCCGCTGCACCTTCATCGACAGCGAGGCCTTTGCACAGGCGATGGCCGACGACCTGCCGGGCCCGGCCGAGGCGTTCGACGATGCGACGATCCGCTCGCTGGCGCTGATCGACCAGTGCGTGGAACCGGTGCTGCAGCTGCTGCAGGAAACGTCGGAGACGCTCGCCGCGGCGCATGCCGAGCAGGTGTCGGCGCACCACCCGATGCAGGCGCGTGCGCGCCAGCCGATGGCCAGGTCGCCGCTGCGCGTGCTGTGGGCACTCGACGAGCGCATGCCCGAGCGGCAGCGCCAGCGGCTGACGCAGTGGGCCGAGTTGCGTGTGCGCCAGTGGGCGCAGCGCGCCGGTTCGTTCGAATGGCTGCTCGAGGCGGTGCCCGCGGCCAGCGGCGAGCGCCTGCTGGCACATGCCGAGCGCCGGCTGCTGCTGGCGCATCGCGAGAAGCATGACGAGCCGATGCTGCTGGTGGCGGCGCAATCGATGCTCGGCGAAGACGTGATCGAGACGCTCGATGCCGCCGGCCGGCTGTTCACGGCGCAGCGCCCTGCCGGCGTGATGCCGGGCGAGGCGGCCGCAGCGCTGCTGCTGGCGCCGCCCGCGCTGGAGACCGGCACCTCGGGCATCCCCTGGGCCATCGAGGCGCCGCTGCAACTGCATCGGCTGTCGCTGCAGCGGCGCGAGAAATCCGCCGACGATGGCGGCCGGATCGCCGCCAGGGAAATGAGCGAGGCCGTGCGCCAGGTGATCGAGGCCGCGCAGCGGCCTGCCGAACCGATCGCGCTGGCGGTGACCGATACCGACCTGCAGCGCTCACGCACCAGCGAATTGTTCGAGGCGCTGCAAAATGCCGCGCCGCACCTTAGCGCGGTGGAGCAGTGCCGCTGCGTCGGCAACGTCGGCGGGGCGATGGGCGTCGCTTCTGCGCCGGCGATGCTCGCGCTCGCGGCCATCCATGTGCAGCAGCACCGCGAGCCGGCGCTCGCGCTGAGCAACGCCGATCCGTTCGACCGCATGGCGGCCCTGCTGTGGCCGCCGCCCGAGCCCGCGCCAGTTGCCACGGCGCCAGCGGGCTGACCCGCGGCGCACCGAGTTCCCAAGAGATCAACCCGCGGTTCGCCGCAACGTCGTTTCCCCGCCATCCCATGAGTCGATTCTGGAGCCTCCTCACCGATGTCCGCGTGCTCAGCGTGCTCGGTTTCCTGGCCCTCGCCGCGTTCCTGTTCATCGGCGCCGACCAGCTGAGCATCGCGCTCGTCTGGGCCGGGCTGACGCTGGGGGCGGTGTTGCTGATCTGGCTGGTGGTGTGGCTGGTCAGGCGCTGGCGTGCGCGCAAGGCCGCGCAGGGCCTGGAGCAGGCGCTGGACCAGCAGGCCGCGCAGGCGGCCAAGAAGGCGCCGAACGCGAAGAAGACCGAGGTGGAGGCGCTGCGCACGCGCATGGGCGAGGCGGTCAAGACGATCAAGACCTCCAAGCTCGGCCAGCTCTCGGGCTCGGCCGCGCTGTACGAGCTGCCCTGGTACATGGTGATCGGCAACCCGGCGGCGGGCAAGAGCACGGCCATCGTGCGCTCGGGCCTGAAGTTCCCGTTCGCCGAGCAGACCGACAACATCATCCAGGGCATCGGCGGCACGCGCAACTGCGACTGGTTCTTCACCAGCGAAGGCATCCTGCTGGATACCGCCGGACGCTATGCAGTGCATGAGGAAGACCGCGAAGAGTGGCGCGGCTTCCTGTCGCTGCTGAAGAAGCACCGTCCCAAGGCGCCGATCAATGGCATCCTCATCGCCGCCAGCGTGGCCGACATCGTCGGCCAGCGGCCCGACTTCGCGATCACGCTGGCCAAGCAGCTGCGCCAGCGCGTGCAGGAGCTGACCGAGCAGCTCGAGGTGTTCGCGCCGGTGTACGTGATGTTCAGCAAGGCCGACCTGATCGCCGGCTTCGCCGAATTCTTCGAAGACCGCGACCCGGCCGAGCGCGACCGTGTGTGGGGCGCGACGCTGCCCTACCAGGCCGACGGCAAGACCGATGCGATCGCGCAGTTCGACAGGCATTTCGACGAGCTGTTCGAAGGCCTGAAGGACATGTCGGTCACCCGCATGTCGATGCATCGCGGCGAGGGCCTGCCGCCGGGCGTGCTGACCTTCCCGCTGGAATTCGCGGCGCTGAAGCCGGCGCTGCGCTCCTTCATCGGCACGCTGTTCGAGGAGAACCCCTACCAGTACCGGCCGGTGTTCCGCGGCTTCTACTTCACGAGCTCGGTGCAGGAGGGCTCGTCGAACAGCCGCGCCAGTGAACGCATCGCGCAGCAGTTCGCGCTCGACCTCAAGCCGCGCACCACCGCGGCCGTGTATTCGCAGAACGGCTTCTTCCTGAAGGACCTGTTCCAGAAGGTCATCTTCGCCGACCGCAACCTGGTGCGCCAGCATGCGAGCCGGCAGAAGCTGAAGCTGCGCTACGGCGTGTTCGCCGCCTCGGTGGTGGCACTGGGCGTGGTGCTGGGCGGCTGGGCCTGGTCGTATGCCGGCAACCGGCAGCTGCTGGCCAACGTGGATGCCGACATCACCAAGGCGGTGAAGCTGCAGAAGGACCGCACCGACCTGCAGTCGCGCATCGAGGCGCTCGAGATTCTGCAGGACCGCATCGAGCAGCTGCAGAGCTGGCGCGCGCAGCGGCCGATGAGCGTGAGCCTCGGCCTCTATCAGGGCGACGCGATCGAGCGCAAGCTGCGCGAGGAATACTTCGCCGGCGTGCGCGAGGTGATGCTGGCGCCGGTGGCCGAGAGCATCGAGGCCTACCTGACCGAGGTGAATGCCAATGCGGCCCAGCTGCAGCCGATGACCCGCACACCGACCTCGGGCGCACAGAGCATCAGCGTGGTGCGCGTGAGCACCCAGGGCGGCTACCAGGCCGCGTCAACCGAGAGCGTGGAAGACGCCTACAACGCGCTCAAGACCTACCTGATGCTGGCCGACCGCCAGCGCATGGAGCCTGGCCACCTCACCGACCAGATCACGCGCTTCTGGCGCGGCTGGCTCGAGGCCAACCGCGGCACCATGCCGCGCGAGCAGCTGATCCGCAGCGCCGAGCGCATGCTGAGCTTCGTGGTCGCACAGACCACCGATCCGGCCTTTCCGCAGCTGAAGAACAACCTGACGCTGGTCGACAACACGCGCGAGAACCTGCGCCGCGTGGTGCGTGGCATGCCGGCGCGCGAGCGCGTGTACAGCGAGATCAAGTCGCGTGCGGCCACGCGCTTCCCGCCGATGACGGTGCTGCGCATCGTCGGCGAACAGGACCGCGAGGTGATCGCGGGCTCGTACTCGATCAACGGCGCCTTCACCCGCGATGCCTGGAGCAAGTACGTGCAGGGCGCGATCAAGGACGCGGCCAGCAAGGACCTGCAGAGCTCCGACTGGGTGCTGAAGACCGCGGCCCACGACGACCTCACGCTCGAGGGCAGCCCCGAGCAGATCCAGAAGGCACTGGTCGAGATGTACAAGACCGAGTACGTGGCCGAATGGAAGAAGTTCCTGCAGGGCATCACGGTGCAGGAGTTTGGCGGCTTCGAGAACGCGGTGGCGCGCATGAACCGACTCGGCGACCCGACCAACTCGCCGGTCAACAAGGTGCTGGTCACGCTGTTCGACGAAACCTCGTGGGACAACCCCTCGCTGATCAATGAGAAGCTCAAGGACACCCAGCGCGGATTCATGGCCTGGTTCAAGCAGACCATCCTGCGCCAGTCGCCGCAGGGCGTGGACGTGAACCTCAACCTGGGTGAAGGCCCGAAGAGCGAGATCCCGATGGGCCCCATCGGCAAGGAGTTCGCGGGCATCTCGCGGCTGATGGGCACGCGCGGCGAATCGGGTTCGCTGGCCAAGACCTACCTCGAGCACCTGTCGAAGATCCGCACTAAGTTCAACCAGATCAAGAACCAGGGCGACCCCGGCCCGGCCTCGCGCACGCTGATGGCGCAGACGCTCGATGGCAGCGGCTCCGACCTGGCCGAGGCATTGCGCTTCGTCGACGAGCAGATGCTCACCGGCATGACCGATTCGGCCAAGGCCACGCTGCGGCCGCTGCTGGTGCGGCCGCTGATGCAGGCCTTTGCGGTGCTGGTGCCGCCGGCCGAGGCGGAGATCAACCGCGTGTGGACCGCGCAGGTGTACGAGCCCTTCCAGCGCAACCTCGCGCCCAAGTACCCGTTCGACACCGCGTCGCGCGTGGAGGCGGGCCAAGCTGAGATCGCGAAGATGTTCGGCCCCGATGGGGCGATCGCCAAGTTCCAGAGCGAAGCGCTGGGCACGCTGGTGCTGCGCCGCGGCGACGAGATCACGCCCCGCCAGTGGGCGGAGATGGGCGTGCGCCTCAACCCCGACTTCACCACGCAGTTCACCAAGTGGGTGTCGCCGCTGGGCGGCGCGGGCGGTGGTGGCGGCGGCGGTTCGTCTGCGCCGGCCGAGGCCAACCAGACGCGCTTCCAGATCATGCCGATGCCGATCTCGGGCCTGTCGGAGTACACGATCGACATCGACGGGCAGGTGCTGCGCTACCGCAACAGCGCGCCGGCCTGGACCGATTTCGTCTGGCCCGGCCCCAAGGCCGGCAGTGGCGTGCGCATCACCGGCGTGGCCTTCGACGGCCGCACGATCGAGTTCCTCAGCGAGCCGGGCTCGTTCGGCCTCGAGCGCATGGTGGCGGCGGCGCAGCGCAAGCGCCTGGATGCATCGTTGTTCGAGATGACCTGGCCGAAGGACAGGCTCGGGGTCTCGGTCAAGCTGCGCATCATCAGCACGCCGGGGCAGGTGACCTCGGCCGGCGCTTCGGCCGAATCGGCCTCGGGCAGCAACAACCTGCGCGGCGTCAAGCTGCCGGCTGCGGTGACGATGACCGCGCCCTCGGCACTGCCCGTGGTCGCAGGCGCGCCGGCCAGCGCGGCCGCCAGTGCCGCCAACATGGCGGCCACGAACGCGGCGGTGCCGACGCCCGCGCCAGCAACTCACGGAGCGCACTGATGAACCGCGTCTCCTCTCCCGTCACCATCGCCTACTTCGGCAAGCTGCCTGCGCGCGGCGACTTCGTGCGCAGCGTCGGCCATGCGCAATTGACGCAGACGCTCGACCGCTGGCTCACCCAGGGCATGGAGCTGATCGCGGCCGACACGCGCTGGAAGCTGGTGTACGACCAGGTGCCTCCGGCGCACTTCGCCTTCCTCGGCACGCAAGGCCGCGTGGCCCTGGCGGGCCACCTCGTCGCCAGCAGCGATGCCTCGGGCCGGCGCTTTCCGTTCGTGATGGCCGGCATGTTCGATGTGCCGCAGGCATCGCAAGGTTTCCTGGCCAGCTCGCCGACCGCGCTCGCACGGTTGTGGACGAAGCTCGAGGCCTTGTCGCGCCAGGCCTGCGACTCGGGGGCCGACCTCGGCACGGTGCTCGCCGAAGCGGCGCGCACCTCGATCGAGATCGACGTCGACCCGCAGGCCTATGCGCCCAACTTCGCGGACTTCCTGGGCATCCACACCATCGGCGGGCTGGAAGCGCAGCTGCGCCAGTCGGGCCACACGCTCTCGCTGCGGCAGACCATGCTCGCCATCGGCCTGCTGCTGCAGCCGGTGATCACGCAGGGCGTGACGCAGATGGAGCGCGGCCTGGTGCTGCCGGTGGCACAGGATCCGTTGTACCGGCCGCTGGTGTGCTCGCTGTGGCTGGCGCTGATCACGCCGTTTCTCTGCCGGCACGACTTCGAGCTGGCGGTATTCGTGCGCAGCGCGCCGCTGCACCAGCTCATCCTCGGCTTCAACGGCGCCTCGGCGCGCACCTTCCGCGCGCTGGTCGATCCGCAGGCGGCCGACGAAGACCTGATCCCGGTGGCCAATGCCGACTGGGTCGAGGAGATGGTCGACCAGTCGTATGGCCTGCGCAAGCTCTCCAGCCACCTGCAGCAGCCCGACCTGCCGCTGCAGGTCGCGTTCGATGGTTTCATTGAAGCCTTTCTGGGGCAATGACGATGACTTCTCTTCTTCGCCCGGCATCGGCCCTGGTGGCCCTGGCCTGCCTCGCAATGGGCGCCATGGCAACGCCTGCTGCGGTGCAGCCCCCGGTGCCCAATGCGGTGGTCGTGGCCGGCACCGTGCCTGATGAATCCACCCGCCAGGCCATCCTGCAGAAGGCGCGCGAGGTGTACGGCGCCGACCGCGTGGTCGACCAGCTGGCCATCGGCCCGGTGGTGGCGCCGCCGAGCTGGAGCACCTATGTGCAGCGCCTGATCTCGCCCGACCTCAAGCAGGTGAGCCATGGCCAGCTGGCGATCAGTGGCAACAACATCGACCTGAAGGGCGAGGTGGGCAACGAGGCGACGCGGCAGCAGCTTGTGAGCGCGATGTCGACCCAGCTCAACCCGACCTACACGGTGCGCAATGGCCTGCGTGTGGCGTCCAACGAGCAGGGCGTGATCGACAACGCGCTGGCCAACCGCATCGTCGAATTCGAGTCGGGCAGCGCCACGCTCACGCCCAAGGGCAAGGGCATCCTCGACGAGATGGTGTCGCCGCTGAAGGCGCTGCCCGCCGGCCGCCGTGTGCAGGTCATCGGCCATACCGACAACCTCGGCAGCCGCGATGCCAACATCGCGCTCGCTGCGGCACGCGCCGATGCGGTCAAGGCCTATCTGGTGGGCAAGGCGATCCCCGCGGAGATGATCGAGACCTCGGGCGCTGGCCCCGACCGGCCGGTGGTGAGCAACGCCACGGCCGAGGGCCGGGCGCGCAACCGGCGCATCGAGTTCCGGGTGTCGCAGTAGGCCGAAGGCTTACTGTTCCTCGCCTGGAGGCTGCATGCCCAGCAGCTCCTCGAGGTGGGACATGCTGCCCTGGTCCTTGATCACCTCGCGCAGCCACAGATGCAACGGCATCTCGCCCCAGCGCGCAGCCTTGTCGGCCAGCAACGCCACCGGGCTGTGCGGCTCGGTGCGGCGGAAGAAGTCGGCCACCGCGCGCAGCTGCTGCAGCGCCTGGGTGCGCGTGCGGAGCTCGCCGGGAGCCGTGTACTCCGCTGCTGCTGCGGTGCCCGCCAGCGTCTCGCCTGTGTCGGAGGATGTCGTCGCATCCGGCGTGGCGGCCGCAGCCGCGCCCTGCAGCGCACCGACATCGCGGGCCATCTTCTCGACGGCGTGATAGGCATCGTCGAGCGCCTGGCGCGCATTCACGAAGCCGGGGCTGTCGTCGCCCAGTCGCGGATCGAGCAGGGTCTGCAGGGCCTGCAGGTGTGCACGCGCCTCCGACAGGGCCGACACGTTCGCCCGCAGCACGTCGTGCCGCGTGTCGCTGCGCGCGCGCTGGACCTGCGCGGTCGTGACCTTGCCATGGCTCAGCGAGGCAGCGTTCTCCGGATCGCGCTCGATCGCGAGCTGCAGCTGCCGCGCCTCGTCGAAATCGGTGAGCGTGTAGCGGCCGCTCGCCGCCGCCGTCACCGGCAGTGCGCGCGACAACCGCTGCGTCTGCGCGAGCAGCCAGCGGATCGAGCCCGCCCGCTGCTCCATGTCGCCGTCTTCCGGCTGCGGATGCATGCCTTCCCAGAAAGCCTCGCAGACCTGCACGCAATCCTGCAGGCCCTGCGCGAGCCCCGCATAGCCCTTGACCTGCGCCAGCGCCTCGACGCGCCACACCAGCAGCCGCAGGTCCTTGGTGCGATGCGAGAGCAGGTCGTCGCACTGCTTCACCACCTCGGGCCAGTCGGCGGTCTTCAGCGCCGTGACCCACTCGCCCTGGTCCAGCGTCGGGTCGTCCTGTCGGCGAAGTTCCTGGATGTGGTCGAACTCGGAAGAGAACGACAGGTCGTCGCCGCAGGGCTGGGTGTCGGAGATGGGGGAGAGGAGGTTGCTCATGGGGCTGCTGGAGCAGGAGGCGCAGGGATTGTAGGCAGGGGGCGTGAGGGCGTCAGCCCAACGCCAGCTCGAAGTCGCGCGGGCCGACGAATCGCCACTGCTTCGTGTCGAAGCGCAGCACCGCCTTGCGCACCTTCGGCGGCTGGCCGTGCGGCTCGCGTGACTCGACCACCTCGATCGGATAGACGCGCTGCCCGGGAGCGCTGTCGTCAATGCGGACCGTGCGCTTGACCGACAGGCATTGCGACGGGTTGTCGCTGCACTCGGACGTGCCGTCGTTCTCGAGGCCGGTAGCCATCGACAAGGCATTGGACAAACCGTCCTTGCCCGGCACGAACAGCGCCATGCCGGGGATGGTGTAGCCCTGGCTCATGAAGACGGAGTCGATGCTGAAGCCGTAGAACTCGCTGCCCAGCCGCACCACTTCGACGCCGGTCGAGTGCTCGCTGCCGCTGTCGTTGGTCGCGCCTTCGAGAGACGCCACAGGCGTCGCCGCACCGCGCTCGACGGCAAGCACGTACAGGTCGACCGCCATGCCGAGGCTGATGTCCACATCGGCTTCCACGCCACACGCGGCCAGCAGGATCCGCTCCTCGCCCTTGATGCGGACGGCTTTCTGCGCGCAGATGCGGTAGGCCAGGCGCGCGCTGCCATCGGCGCCCGCGCGCATCTGCCAGCGCTGGGTCTTGGCGTCGTAGGGGCCGTAGTGCTCGGCCATGAAGTCGTCGATGGGATGGGCACGGCCGTGCAGCCACCACCCTGCGAGGCCGGCGAGGAGTGCGAGCGCCGCGGCAATGAAACCGGTGAGTCTTAACGAGGGAAAGGGACGCGACATTTCGCTTGGAGCAGATTGTTCATGAGGAGCCGTGCTGCCTTCATTGGCTCTTGGATCGTCTGTGCTCCGAGAGTTGCCCATGCAGCCAGAGCGCGATGTCGACATGTGGCACATCAGATCGGAAACGAGTGAGCTCGACGCAGGCATTCTCGAAAAACCAGAAGATGTCTTCGCGGTTTTCCTTGTCGGTTGCCGACAGCGTTCCGATGGCCGAGGGGCCCTTGATGTATGGGATTTCCGCTGTTGTCGTGGAGTCGGCTATCTCCAGGAAGCGCTTTGCAGCGGAGTCAGTGGCTGGCCCATAAAGCGTGATGATGATCGTGAGGCTGCCTGCCCCTTTTTCAAATCGCCAATACAGCGACTTGCTGCCGTCGCCTTTCTGCACCGCCAACTGATGCTGAACGACCTTCCAGCCGTTCAGTTGAGGTGGCGATTCGAGTCGAGCGAGGTCAAGGTCAATGTATTCGTTCTTGCTTTCGCCTTGCACCGCCCGATCGAACTGAATCGCTCGCTTGAAGGCCGAAAGCCTTGCGCTCTCAAACCGCTCGTTCGATCCATGTGATGCCTGGATAACGCCCAGTCCGAGGATCAGTGCTGCGCAGCTAGAAAGCCTCAAGTGATTGCTGCTCTTCGATGTCAATACGGCGGCCCTTCCCCTTTGACTTCCATATGGGAGCGGGTGCAGCGAGCAATGCCGAGCCCATCATCGGGCGCGGGCGGCAGCACCACGATATCGACTCTGGCTGCGCGTCCATTGGCGATCTCTGCAGGCCTGAGTTCGACGTCTCTCCAAGCCGTGCCGCACTCAGACCGCCTGCCTGGAAAGTACTTGAGCGCACCAACGATGCGGAAGCGCACAACTTCAGGATGGTTGTTCCTGGTGTTGTATCCGACCCATGGCTTGAATCCTTGGCTGCGCCCCTTCGTCATGATGTCGCAAGGCGGGGGGACCTGCGCTTCGAGCGCTTGCTGAGAGCCAATCTGGAAATGGCACTTCCCATCCTGCTCCCAGAGTACGAGAGGAACCGTGTGATCTCTCGTGACAGGGAGCGCGATCTCCAATGGCAAGCCGTAGCCTGTTGGAATGTCAATGCCATCAGAGGCCAATGAGGGCGTGCACGACAGGGCCAGGAGTGACGCAGCCAGAAGGTAAACATGAATCACGGAGAATGCTGATGCCTGACTGGAAATTCAAGAGGGGCTCCTAAATCGCCATTAGTCGACTTCGGGTACCCGATCGGCGAACTCGCGCACGTTGCTCGGCCGCGAGGGGGACGGCCACCCGTGTTTCGCTGACCACGCCTGGATGTCCTCTATGGGGCCTGCAGGTGCACCGTCCGGACAGTCTGAAATGCAGAACCAATGTCCCATGTGACTTCCGATCACGGGCTTGGGAGCATCTCCGAAGCGTGAAAAGCCGACGAAAGGCCGGAGATACGTCGCAGGTTTCAAGGGGTGTTTGCCATTCTTTCCCTTGGGTTTGCTCGTGTCTTGGACGGTTTCGTAGGAGGTCACGTCGATGTAGGGGCGATTCTTGTCGAAGAGTTGGGCTGCCCATTCTCTACAGCCGAAGTAGCCTTCGATGCTTGGTGTGAATGTGGGGTGATAGCGATGTCCAGGACCATCGACGGGCGTGGAGTCGCCATGCAACAGCGAGCAGATCGCAGGTGAGTATCGCGGGTCCGTTGCACCCGCAGCCCCCATGAAGAGGAATCCGAAGTCGATGACATACAGTGGACTCTCGTCCGATGGCGTCAACACGATGTCTTGCAGCCAGTTCAGGCGAGCGCGGAGATGCTTGCCATCCACCGTGGGTTGAACGACCGTACGGTCGGGGGCGATGTCGAGTCGCAGCACCTCGAGAAAGTACCGCGGGTTGAGTTGGCCGGTATCGGAGTCCGGCAGGGGCAGGCTGAGCTGAGGCTGAAAGTGCGCTTCTATCGGATCGCCAAATTCCCTTGCCTTGGCGGGATCGGCCGCGAGCGAGCGTTCGAATCGGCCTTTGCTCAACTGCCACACATGGGATGTGCGCGTGTAGAGAAGGTAGCGGTACTCCCACGGACGATCGATCCAGCGGGCGACGTTGGGCCGAAGCGACTGTGCCTGCACAAACGGGATGGGTACCAACAAGCACAAGGACAAGATGGCGAGAAGGCGTATGTCAGGCACTTCAGCTCAGCTCCGGATCTGCGATCGAGATATGCATGTGCGTGGCGTGGATGTCCTGGGTGCCGTCTTTCAACTGCTCGTTCGGGACAAGCGCTGCATTGCGACGGGCATCCATCTCAAGATACCAAGGGTCAATGACCTGTGTAACGATCTGCTCGCGCATCAGGTAACGGCGGTAGTTACCAACGACTCCCGGTTCGTTGGCAGCCAATTCGTCGGTCCATTTCTTTTTGCATTTCACCTCGTCGGCTTGTGCGTCCGCGAGGGCGTCGGCGGCCTCATCCCGCTCCTTGGTGGCGGTTTGCAAGGCATGCTCGGCCTCGGCGGTCTGGTCGGTATTCTTTGCCTTCTTGGCGCTGGCAAGAGCCTTCGTCTTTTCGTCCAGCTTTGCTTTGGCCGCTGTCAGCGCTGAAGTTGCGTCTCTTGTTTTGCGCTGGGCACTCCTCCAATCGTTGAACGCCTGCTGCTCTTGTACTGTGATGTTGCCGTGTCCTCTCGGATCGTCGACCTTGCCATCCTTGTTCTTGTCGGTGACGCTGAGGCTGCTCAAGCCGGTGCGATTGAGCATCAGAGCTTTCTTTCCTTCAACCAGCCACTTCAAATCCAGCCCCTGCCCCGTCCGGTGAGGCATGGATCCCAACATCGGGCGCCAACTGCTGGTGAAGCGCACTTCGTCGACGCCAGCTTCGTGAGCCGCGCGTGCCACTGCGGCGTAGGCACCTGGGTGAATGCGCGGCGGTATGTCGCGCCGAATGTCGAGCGCGCTGACGTTGTGTACACAGTTGTCGTTCTCAGCCGAGATCCATAGGAGGCGCACAGCCGCCTTGTCGTTTGCATCACGTTGGCGGGGGACGTCGATCGCAAAGTCTGCACCAACGCTAGTGAACTCGTTGCGGTAGATCTTGGCGAGTGCCTGCCTTACCGCTGGCGTTGCTGCATCTGTTGGCAGCGCTTCTACGTCTGATTCCTTGAAGGGATGCGTGCTGCGCATCCAAATGTCACCACTGAGTTGTGCCTTGTAGTAGTCAACCAGCTTGGGAGCTTGTTCGGAACCTTCGTTGACTGTTTCTGCAAGAGTGGCGTGGTCATCGAGCGCATGTTTGCCATAGGTCTCGAATACGTCGACGACGATGTCGTGGTCGCCAGCGGTAACCTGCCACAGCGGCAGGCGACGGTAGCTTTGTTTGGCATCCACGCTGATGCATACACCGACCGTCGTGCCAGGCGCGATGCGTCCTGGTAAAGGCATGACATGCACGAGGATGTCTTCGTGGACATTCCCGAAGTTCTTTTGGTACTCGGCCTGAAGCTGTTTGCGTTGCTCCGCCGACAGCCCTTTGTCGTTTAGTTTGTTGCGTGCCTGTGTTCGGTTTGCCTGATCCTCGCTGGATAGAGAGAGGAACGCGCCCTTTGTGTATTTCCCGGCCTTGCGCACGCCCACTGGGGCCCCCCGAATCTTTTCGGTGAACGCTTTGAGCTTTCCCCCTTCCACAACACCGAGAACAAGCGGCAGACCCTTCAAGTCCCTTGAGGGGCCTTGACCTCGTGTTTGAGGATCGAGCTTTGCCGTTTGCTCCGCGGCGAAGAGCCGATAGGTGATCGTGACACTCGGCTTTCCCGCGACTGCTTGTGCGCCAGGCGATCCGGTGGCGGTATTGGTGCTGCCCTTTCCGATTCCGGTCTTGTCATTCGGCATGATTCAGCAGCCTTGCCCGTTTCCATCGACAAAGTCGAAGGAAAGGTCGTCGTTCAGAAACTCAACTTTCAGTGGTTGTGCGGCACTTCCTGTGTTGACTCTCAAGGTATGCCCACTGTTGTCCGTCCGACCACGAAATACGCCAGATGGGCTGGTGATGCGATAGGGCACGTCCCCCATGGGTGCTCCCGTGTTTTTGTGAATAAGTTGGAATTGCCCATCATGGAGGTGAACGGCGTCAGCCGGCAGCACTGGTAAGGTGGCACTTGCGCTGGAAGCTGCCTCCCACGAATGCGTCGCCGCCTTCACCGTAAAACTCCCCGGCGTGACGAACTCGATGTCGCCGCCGTCGAGCACGACCTTGCTGTCGCCGCCCACGAGCTCGATGCGCGTGCTGGCGCTGATCGTGATCTCGTCGTTGACGCTGAGCACCTCCACGTCCTGGTCGGCCAGGATCTCCAGCTTGTCCGTGTGCGCCCGCAGCGACACCGGCCCGTTGCCCGCCTTCAGCTGGATGCCGCCCTGGTGCGCATACCAGCTCGCCGTCCTGCCGCTGACCAGGCTGGCCGTGTGGGCCGCCGTCTCGTGCCAGTCGCCTTGGCTCACAAAGGCCAGGTCCTCGCCGGAGAAGCCGCTGATGCCTGCCTCGCTGGTCATCGCCAGTGCGCTGGCCGAGTCGAGCAGCACGGTCGGCGTGGCGGGGCGCTCCACCGGCTCCGTGAGCTGCCGCCCCTCGGCCTTCTTGGCTTCCTGTCCGTTCACCGGGCCGGCGTACTTGCCATCCTGCTTCGGATCCAGGCTCTTGATCAGCTTGGCGACCGACTGCTGCGCTTCGTGTGATTTCAGCGCCTGCGCCTTCATCACCTTGGCCGCATCGTTGAGCCGCTGGCCGAGGTCGTGCGCGGCCTTCAGCTGGCTCACCGCCTCCTGCGCATCCATCTGCGTCGACTGTGCGCTGCCGTAGGTGCCGGCGCGCTGCGTGGTGCTGAGTATCAACCCCTGCGCCGCGCGCAGGCTGGCCCAGCCTTGTGTCGTGACCTCGAAGCCCGCGCCGCGGGCCGCGCCACGCTGGGCGTTGGCGGGTGCCTGCTGGATCAGGTGCCCCAGCCCGATCTCTGCGGCGGTGTAGCTGCACAGCAGCCGCATGCGCAGCTGGCCGGTGGCATCGTCGATGCTCCACTCGTTGTAGCCCGAGCGGTCGAGCGTCGGGCTGTGCACGCCGCTGATCACGCCCGGATGGTTGACCCCGGAATCCACCCCCGCGGCAAACGGCGGCAGATCCTGGCCGTTGTAGAGCTGGCCGACCACCAGCGGCCGGTCGATGTCGTCCTCGATGAACTCCACCAGCACCTCGGTGCCGACGCGCGGCGTGAACACCGCGCCCCAATTGGCCCCGGCGGCCGGCTGCGCCACGCGCACCCACGTGCCGCTGCCCTCGTTGCCCGGCGCATGGCCTTCGGGTTTGGCGCTGCCGGCATCGTGCGGCAGGCCACCGCTGTTGGGCTGCTCGCCGCGCTGCCAGTGGAACTGCAGCTTCACCCGCAGGTCGCGCTCGGTGGTGACCGGTTCGCCGGCCAGGCCGACCACCAGCGCCGTCTGCGGGCCCAGGGCCGTGGGCCGGCGCACGAAGGCCGGCAGCACCGGCACGTCGGCCGGCTGCGCGAGCAGGCGGTTGCGGTAGCTGCCCTTGCCGAGCTCGCTGCGGCCGAGCAATCTGGCGGCCTGGGCACCGAGGTTGTTGGTGGCCTCGTGCTCGACGCGCAGCACGGTGTAGCCGCCGTCGAGTGCCGCATGTTCGACCAGATCGAAGGTCTGCCCCGGCAGCAGGCCGCGGGCCGAGCCCTCGCCTTCGAAGCGCAGCCCCAGTTGCTCTTGCGCCTGCAAGGCCAGCGTGGCGGCGCGCTGGGCGTGGGTGTCGTTCTCGTAGCGGTAGGCGCCGGCGCCGTCGTAGTGCTCCAGCGCGGGCAGTGCGCCGCGTGGGGCGGCGCTGTCGTGGCCGGTGGCGCCCGCCAAGCGCTTGTAGTTCCAGGCGCCGCGTGTGATCGCGTTGGTGCCGGCGCGGGCGCGCGCGGCAAAGCGGGTGAGCGTGTCCACCTGGGCGAGGTCGGCGCGCGAGGCGCTGTCGCGTGCCTGCGCGAAGCGCACGGTACCGAAGCGCTCGCGGGCGGCCTGGGTGTCCTGGATCACCATGCAGTGCCGGGCCTGGCCGCTGCGGTCGGCCTCGGCGGCGGCATCGCCGTCGAGGTGCTCGAAGTGGTAGCTCAGGCCTTCTTCCGCCAGCAGGCGCGTGACGAACTCGAAGTCGGTCTCGCGGTATTGGGTGCACACGCTGCGGCGGCGCAGCGTGTCGGTGACCGCGACGCGCCAGTTGGCTTGGTGGTGGTCCTTGAAGACCTCCTCGATGATCTCGAGCGCGGTGAGGTCCTGGAACATGAAGCTGTCGCGGCGCTGCTGCAGCAGGCTGAACCAGGGTGCCATCGAGAGGCGGTAGCGGGCCAGGCCGCCGTCGCCGCCGAGCTGGGCAGCGCGCAGCACGTAGCCGTGCCAGGGGCGGCAGCTACCGTCGGCGCGCAACAGGCGCAGCGTGATCTGCTCGCCCACCAGCGAGGCGAGCTCGAAGTAGGCGCTGGTCGACAGCGCGTCGATCTCGATCTCGAACGGCGCATCCACCGCTTCGGTGATGCGCATACGCTCGGGGATCAGCGCCGCGCCCGGCAGCGCGGTGTCCATCTGCAGCAGGCGCTCCCCCTGCGAGAGCAGGTCGACGAAGCCGAAGCGGCTCGCCAGGTCGGAGAGCAATTGCTCCGCTTCTTCCTTGAGACGACTGCTTGCCGCTCCCAGTGCGGCCTGCGCAATGCCGTGCATCGACACTCCCCGTGTTGACTCCGCGCTTGAACGCGCGCGGTGCCGGGCATTGTCGAGGAGGCGAGGGCGAACGCCGATCCCCGACTATGGGGAGCTGTGTAACGAGTTGCTTACGCGGCGGCGGTTTCCTCGGCCCGCACCACCACCTCGCCGCGCAGCGAATGCGGAAAGGCCTGGGTGATCGTCACGTCGATCATCTGGCCGATGAGGCGCGGCTGGCCCTTGAAGTTGACGATGCGGTTGCACTCGGTGCGGCCCATCAGCTCGGCCGGATCCTTGCGGCTCGGGCCTTCGACCAGGATGCGCTGCGCGGTGCCCACGCGCGAGGCGCCGATGCGCTGCGCGTTGGCCTCGATCACCGCCTGCAGGTGCTGCAGCCGCTTGAGCTTGAGCTCCTGCGGCGTGGTGTCTTCGAGCGCGGCGGCCGGTGTGCCGGGGCGCGGGCTGAACACGAAGCTGAAAGAGCTGTCGAAGCCGACGTCGTCGATCAGCTTCATCATCTTCGCGAAGTCGTCCTCGGTCTCGCCGGGGAAGCCGACGATGAAGTCGCTCGAGAGGCTGATGTCGGGCCGCACCGCGCGCAGCTTGCGGATCGTGCTCTTGTACTCGAGCGCCGTGTAGCCGCGCTTCATCGCCATCAGGATGCGGTCGCTGCCGTGCTGCACCGGCAGGTGCAGGTGGTTCACCAGCTGCGGCACCTTGGCGTACACGTCGATCAGGCGCTGCGTGAACTCGTTGGGATGGCTGGTGGTGTAGCGGATGCGCTCGATGCCCGGGATCTCAGCCACGTACTCGATCAGCAGCGCGAAGTCGGCGATCTCGGCGGTGTCGCCCATCCTGCCGCGGTAGGCATTGACGTTCTGGCCCAGCAGTGTCACTTCCTTGACGCCCTGGTCGGCGAGGCCAGCCACTTCGGTCAGCACATCTTCGAAGGGGCGACTCACCTCCTCGCCGCGGGTGTAGGGCACCACGCAGTACGAGCAGTACTTGGAGCAGCCTTCCATGATCGAGACGAAGGCGGTGGCGCCCTCGACCCGCGCCGGCGGCAGGTGGTCGAACTTCTCGATCTCGGGGAAGCTGATGTCGACCTGCGGGCGGCGGCTCTGCTCGCGCGCCTTGAGCATCTGCGGCAGCCGGTGCAGCGTCTGCGGGCCGAACACCACGTCGACGTACGGTGCGCGCTCGACGATGGCCGCGCCTTCCTGGCTGGCGACGCAGCCGCCCACGCCGATCATCACGCCCTTGCCCTTCAGGTGCTTCACGCGGCCGAGGTCGCTGAAGACCTTTTCCTGCGCCTTCTCGCGCACCGAGCAGGTGTTGAACAGGATCAGGTCGGCCTGCTCGACGTCGGTGGTGGGCTCGTAGCCTTCGGCGGCACGCAGCACGTCGGCCATCTTGTCCGAGTCGTACTCGTTCATCTGGCAGCCGAAGGTCTTGATGAACACCTTCTTCAAGGCTTGCTCCAGGTCTGGGTGAGGGGATCGAACTTCCAGGCCTGCGCCTCCGCTGGGGTCTTGGGCCAGGGCTTGCGGGCCGCCTCGGCCTCGGTGAGCAGCCACACCTCGTGCAACTGGCCCATGTGGTCGACCGTGTAGTTCACGATCAACTTCTGCCCGACGAGCGTCCCGCTCATCTTCAGCATGTTGTCGGCACCGTGGATGCGGGCACCGGGTGCCAGGCGGTTGGCCTCGCCGTTGAGCTGCACTTCGGGTGGTTGTCCGAAGGTGACTTCGCCGCGCAGCGCGGTCTTGGGGAAGTTGCGCTGCATCTGGGCGGCAGCGGGCAGGGTGAGCGCCACGGTCGCGGCCAGCGCGACCCAGGGTGCACAGCGATGCATGGTGTAGATCCAGGGGCTGTGGAAGAAGCCGGCGATTTTATCGGCCGGCCAACGAAAAAGCCCGCCAGACGAGGTGTCTGACGGGCTTCTCTCTAAACTGGTGGCCCAGACGCATCCTAAGGCAAACCTTTCGCTACAGCCGATGAGGGTTGCCGAGGGTTTGCGGGGCCGCGTCTCTTTCATCACCCCTTCGAGTAGCGGCTGATGTCATGGAGGGTCGCGTTTCGGCGCCCCCTGCCCGGCTTAGTGCAAGCGCTTCTATGCTGCGGTGTCGGTCGCTGAAGGCTCACGCTTCGAGCGATGTGACCGGTCACAAATTGATAGGTCCAGTGCCCGGCGCGTTCGACCGGAGACTTAGGGGATGCTGGTCTCCTCATAGGTTGGTATAGTGCTACCACGCTACCAGCCGGAGATGCCATGAGGGAACACTCAGCAGCTGAGCCGCCTCAAGACGCGCGAAGGCAGCCGCAGGAGAGAGCCGACGAGCTCGTGCAAACTAGCTTTAGGTTGCCAAGGAGCAGATGGCGCAGACTGCGGGACTTGAGTTTGGACGAACGCGTAAGCGTGCAATCCATCATTGTGCAGGCGCTTGAAGCCGAGTTTGCACGTCGCGGACGATCATTCTGAAAATACTATGAGCCAGAAGCACAGTGAGTTGTCGGAAAGTGCAGCTATAGACTTTGAAAGGTTTGTCGGTAATCGGAAGTTCAAAACGATTCTTGCCGACCCGCCCTGGCAGTTCCAAAACCGAACTGGAAAGATCGCACCCGAGCACAAGCGCTTGTCACGCTATGGGACGATGACGCTAGAAGATATCAAAGCACTCCCTGTTGCCAAATCGGCTGCGGAAACATCACATCTTTATCTTTGGGTGCCTAATGCTCTGTTGCCGGAGGGGCTGGCTGTCATGGCAGCCTGGGGCTTCAACTACAAGAGCAACATCGTTTGGCACAAGCTTCGCAAGGATGGTGGCAGTGACGGTCGCGGTGTTGGCTTCTACTTCCGCAACGTCACGGAGCTTCTACTTTTCGGTGTACGGGGTAAGAACGCACGGACGCTTGATCCTGGTCGAACTCAGGTGAACTACATAGGGACGCGCAAACGCGAGCATTCCCGGAAGCCGGACGAGCAATATGATCTCATTCAGTCCTGCAGCCCGGGACCCTTCCTCGAGTTGTTTGCGCGTGGCGAACGTCCCGGGTGGGCAATTTGGGGCAATCAGGCTGACGAGTCATATGCCCCGACGTGGCCGACATACGCACATCATTCGCGACGGCACATTGGTGCCGCGATCAGCATTGATTAGGTAGTTGCGAGAGGCTCTTCTCCTGAATTTCCTTCATCTAATTGCTCAACAGTGGCCGATGCGTCGAAGGTCACAATTGACGCAGGCAGACCGATTAGAAGAAGCGGACAGGGATTCCCCACGCCACGTTCTACTCGGTGCATGAGCTTGGCCCAATGGGTGGTGGCGGCGCCGTATTTGTTAGAGACGAAGTTGTCGACCCAGGCGTCAGCGAAGGGCATAGGTTCGCGAACGCGCTCGACCCGCCGCCGAATATTCGCGACTTGCTTAGGGGTCGGAGTTACGCCGGCTGCCGCTAACGATTGGAAGTCAGAGATGCCGCGCTCTATTGCAAATCGCATTACAGAATCCCGTAGAGCATTTTGCAAGGAAGCGCCTCGGGTAATCAGTACGCCAATACTGATCGCCCCTTCGGCATGAAGGCGCTTGAAATTCTCTAGATCTCGATCAAAGAATGGATCTTTGTTGTTCCATTCGATCTCGCACGCTATAACGCCAGCCTGATAGCGGCGCACATGATCCACTTCATGAGAGGTTGATTCTCGTGCTGTTCCGTCAATAACTTTTTGGACGACGAACTCGTGCTTATTCCAGCCTAGCTCAGCCAACGCTCGGCGCAAGCGCTGCGTAAACAGAGTCTCGCCTCCACCAGAACCAATGATTTCAGTGATTGGCAGTGCCATTTCGCTAAGGACATGCTCAATGTCGCCACGTGCATCCGGGAAGTCGTGTTCAAGAATGGCCGCTGCGTGCGAGACGTATTGAATCTCGAAGCCACGCTCAATGAGAGCCTGAAACGGCTGCGCAGTCGTGGGGGTTGTGGACTCGGCCGGCAAGGGTAGCTCCTTGGCGTTTTTGTGATGAGGCAGTATAGGGACGCAGGATCCTAGCTCCCCAGGCCACCCAAGCAGCACCAGCTAACCGGTCTCGAACGGCTTTGAAATCGCGGAGCGTAAGCTGGACCTCACGCAGTTGTAGCGTTGTCGTCGCGGGAAGGGATAGGAACCGCATTCATGATCAGCGGGGCCTCGTCGTAGAACAGAAACGGCAGCGGTCCACCCAGGCGCGGGAACAGGCCGGTTCCGCGCCTTTCCTTCGCGCACTCCTGACACCAGCGACCGCGGCGCACCGCGCGCAGTTGTGCTCGCCAGACGTGTCCTGCTTGCAGGCAAGCCCAGAACAGTGGCTGCTGCGCATTGCTGAAATCGTGCGACAGGCAGCGCCCCCCATGCTCGGCCGCCACGGCGTGCGCGATCGTTCTCCGCTGCTCGCTTCGCGCGCATTTCGCGCACCATGAACCGCCGAGGACCGACGTACTGCCGGCCCACCACGTGTGCCGGTTGGCGCAACGAAACTGCATCGGCTTGTCGGGTGCCAGCGGCTCGGTGGTGAGAAGTTCGCCCCCTCGGGCTTCGGCGGCTGCGAGAAGCGCCCGGAACACCTCCGGCCCGTACTTGCGCCTGAAGCGAGCCGCCGAAGCGCACTCCGGACACCATGCGCCGCGAAGGACGTCTCCGGCCTGCGCTTCCCATTGGTGGCCTTCGGCACAGGCGAAGCGGTGACGCCCAAGATAGCCGCGGTACTCGCTATCGAGGCAGACCCCGCGATGCTCACGGGCGATGTTGTGCAGCCGCTCCAGACCGCGCACTTTGGCGCGCTTCGGAGCCGGCGCCGATGGCTGCACCGGCTTGCAGGTCGGGCAGTGCACCACCACCCGAGGGCTGGTCCATTCGTGGCCTTGCTTGCATCGCAGCCGGTAGCGGTGGCCCCCGACGGTGGCATCTTGGCGCAGCAACTGCAGCCCGAGCTGCGCGGTCCTCGCCTGGAGGATGAGGAAGCGGTCCTCTTCGTCGCACTTCGGGCAGCGTTTCAGCGCCCGGACGACGGCCGAGGGCGTCAGCATGAACTCGTGCCCATGGGCGCAGCAGAAGCGGTGCGAATGCCGCCAGCCCAGGAACAGGGTGTCGGGGCACGTCAGGCCGAGGGCATGGGCCTTCGCCCGCAGGGCCGGCGATTCGTCGAGCACCGGGTGCCGCAGCGTTGGAGCGGTGCGCCCAATCGGATGGTCGCTCATTCCTTGCCCTTCGATGTGTTGATTGCGTCGAGCAACTGCTGCGTGTTGCAGTCGTCGCCGCGGTTGCGAAGCTGGTTTCGCATCCATCCGATGCAATGGTGCACCGCCACCACCAGCACCCCGCCACACATGACGATAAGGAACATCGTGGTGCCGTCGATATAGCTGTGCTCACCCATCACGCGCGCAATGCGTCCTCGATCGGCATCGGCAGTGTGTCGGTCTGGTCGTACTCCACCAGCGTCCACACGGTCGCAATCTCAAAGCTCGGCTGTTGTCCCGTCAGCCATTGCCAGAGAGTGCGGCGCCCGAGCAGTACGGCGGGGGGCATGCGCTGCCCACGCTCGAAGCGCTGCCTCCGGCCGTAGAGCACGCGGCCTTCGTCGGCGCAAATCCACCAGCCACTGGCTGGGCAAAGGCGGCCCGTGGCGGCTTGCTCTCCTGCATATACCGTCTCGATCAACATCGATAGTTCTCCCTTCACTACATCGTTTCCTGGGTGCCATACGCACCCACCATCATTTGCCCGCTGCTGCTCATGGACACGCGCACACGTTCACCAGACAGTTCGAGCAGCACTCCGCGCTCGTTGAAGGCGAAGCGGAGGAACCCGCCGTCGTTGAACCTCACGAAGTGCGAAACCACGCCCGCCACACGCACGATGTCGTGCTCGGCCACGGCGGAAAGGTCGTGCACCCCTACCGTGCTCAGCTTCGGCAGCTCGCTGAACAAAGTTCCGCGGTCTACGAAGAATTGCGCACCCCAGGGCGCCATGAAGCTGTCGCCTTCGCCTAGCGTCATCGTCCTGATCTGGTCGTTCATGTCTGCTCCCTTGCCAACATTCGGGCGTGGCTCCGCCCTCGCCCTGCCTCGGGCGATCTCATTTCGATGCTTGTACGTGTGCTGTGTGGTGCTAGATCGCAGTTAGCTCGCAGCGTGCATGGTCATGACCGCCCGCTGGTCGGCATGGTCGATTCGAGAACCGCGCCGCACGATGTCTTGTGCCCAGCGAAGGCAACCGGTACGCCCTCGATGGTGACCTCCGGATCGCCTTCGGCAATGACGCAATTGCTGTGTCCGCGCCGCGGACATGAACACGCATCGCCTTTTCGGGCGACGGCCAAGCCCATGACGACGCTGTTGGGGCTGGCACTGATGACCTTGCCGCCGTGGCTCGTGGGGTCGCCGAGGCGAATCACTCCGCGCATGCTGTGCGTCCTCTATCGATTGCGTCGTCGAGTGGATTCACACCCGTTCGCCGGTCACCGTGTCGCCGCTGACCAGGGCGACATCGCGCACGTTCTTCTGAATCGCGATGGTCGCGAACAGCGCCAGCACGAAGGCGATGCCGTAGAAGCCCTTCTCGCTCAGGGCCAGCGTTGCATTGAAGAGCCCGACCGACAGCAAGCCGACCGCGCTACAGAGCGACGCCCAGCAGATGCCGTAGTAGAGATTCGTGACGGGGTGCCCTTCCAGCTTGTCGCGCACGGTCTTCTGCAGCGAGACGGCCGCGAACAGGCCGTACAGCAGCAGAACGAGGTAGTAGCCCTTCTCGTTGAGCTGCATCGTGGCATTCCACAGGCCGATGAGATAGGCGCCGGCTCCGGCGAACAGGCACAGCCAGGATGCGAAGATGAAGGCGCCGGTGGGCTTTTGAGCGGGTGAGTTCATGGTGTCCTCCTAAGGGTTCTACAAGTCTTGATGCGCTTTGCGCTTGGTCTATGTCGGCGCGCCCAGCAGTTCGGGCACGGCTTGATCGCGGGGACGGCTCCACCACGGCAAATAGGCGTGTAGTTCGCTGCGGGCGCGGAACCAGGGTTTTCCGGGCTCGAGCGCGAGGTGACGCGTCGGCGGCGCCACCATCAGAGCGCGGGGTCTGTCAGGCTCGCTTGTATCGGCTACGAGCGCGGGTTGGCCGTGGTGATGGGCATGGGCCGCGGCAAGCGCGAGGTTCACCAGCGCGCCGCATGCGCCGGCATCGCCGAAGAACACGCCCGAGTTGAACGACTGCTTGACGACATTGAACTCGGGCAGCTCCATGGTCAGCGCCGCGCCGAGGTGGCCCAATACATCCGAATCGGTACCGGCGTTGTGGACAACGAAGCGCGCGTCGAACTGGGCCCGCGAGACCTTGGCGGCGGCTTGCTCGAAAGCTGCCAAAAGCGCCTGCACGGCCCTCGGCGGCTTGTCCTTCTTGGCCTCGAAGTCCTCAGCACTGCTAAATGCCGGATAGCCGAGGGATGCCAGCGGCTCGCGATTCGTCACCAGTTGTGGCCCACCAAGGACCAGGAGCACCAGGTTGTCGTTGAGCTGCGGCTCGGGGCCGGCGTCCGGGGCGTCCCACCCGAGCACCCAAGCCGTCCGCTCGGGGTAGTTGCGCAGGTAGTCGAGGGCAGACGACAACGCGGACAGCCCGGCCCCGGCACCGCCTTGCACAACGCGGACGCTCGGCGCGTCTGATGCAGAAAGCGCAAAGGCGGCGGCAATCCGGTCGCGCACTGTGCGGCCTGCCTCTTCGGCATCGATCGACTCGGGAAGCGCACACACCACGTGCAGGCCTGCGAGCTCGCGGCGTTGCCGTTTTTCCTCGGCGCATGTGTTGTAGAACGCACTCGGCTCGTTGAAGTACGAATCTTTCAACTGGTCGAGCAGCTTTTCGAGGTAAAGGGTCAGATGCGCTCCGGGCTTTACGCCGTCGGCATCCACCACAGCCTGAAGCACCTGCGGCTTACCGTATCGCTCCGGGTCGCGGACCAGGAGTTCATCTCCGGCATTGGGGCCGACCGCGCCGAGCGTCCACAGCAATTGCCATTGGGTCGGATAGTCGCAACGCTGCAGAGGATTCAACCACTGCGCCCCGAGTAGGCAAGCGGTAAATGGCTTCGGAGGTGCAGAGACTGCAGCAAGGGAAGGACTCTCAGAGCGCTCTGAAGCCCTCGGGCGAGCCAGCAGCGTAAAGACCACCAGCGACACAGTCGCCAACAAGAACGGAAGCGCCAGAATCCTAAGGACCACCTGCTCACCTGATAGCGATGAACCGACTGCTTCAGTAGTGCTCCACAGGCGCAGAAGTCCGACCCCCGCTGCCAGCAGGAGCACTACGAGCGCCCACGCGACGCGCCTGGGCCAAGTGGCGACCAAGCTATGCATGCGCTCAGGCGGCAACGGGATTGGACGACGGAAGCCCCGGCATGTCGTGACTCTCTTCCATGGAGTGCATCGACTTGAGATCGCCGCCGAGGAACACTACCCGCGGATCTGAGGGCAGCGTCAAGTCCTTGCCGAATCCGGCCATCGAGTCATGCACGTACTTCTCGAAGAACTCGATCAGCTTGGGGTCACGCATCCCGCAGTTTTTGAGGTACTCGTTCTCGTAGGCCTCTAGTACGTTGCGGTAGTGCGGTCGCATGCGCTCTCGCAGTTCCGGGTGGTCGTCTGCCACTTTGAAGATCATCCTCGCGTCCTCAAGCAGTTCCCGGTCGTACTCGTTCAGCTTGTCCAGAATCTTTCCCTGGCTGGGCAAGGTACGGATGCGCTGGTCCAACTCGGTGATCTCCCAGTCCACTTTGTCGAGCGCTTCGTCCACTTCAGCCAGACGCTGGCGATCCACGGGGCTCGCGAAGCCAACGCTTCCCCTGCTGTTGCGGCTTGAGAGGCTCAAGCGCTCTAGCTTCAATCGGTTTTGCTTCCCGACCAAAACGTCACGCTGGGCGTTCAGTGCCAAGTCGTCTTCGTGCCAAACCTGCTCCGTGCTCTTGACCCTGCTGCCTTCCTTGTCTCTTCCCTTGTTGCGTATGTGTTGGAAGCGCCATTCGAAGTACAGCCGCATGTGCCGTAGCATCGCCGCACCGAGTTCTAGCCCGTCTGCATTGGCGTGGCTCATGTAGTGATTGAAGGTGTCGAATAAGGCGGGAGAGATCGCAAAGTCGTTGGTGTTGTCGTTACCCCAACCATCGCCACCGATATGCAGTAGTGGAACACCCGCCGCAAGTGCTTCGTTGTACATGACGTTCAGCGATATCTGGCTGAGCTTACGTGCGTCCTCTTCAACGTTGCTCTGCCCAGCTCGTGCGGCCCCAGCCTTGCCCTGCTCACCCGGGCGATAGCCACCCCCCACGTCGGAATGCACCCCGGGGAATACAAGCTCCACTGTGTTCGCTGGTGGGGTGTACCACTGCAACACACTGTCCACTGGGAAGGAATTCCGCTGCTCATGTGCTGAAATGATGTGGACGCAGCGACGCATCGGCACGTCAGCGAGCGACATTTCGGCGCCCCATGCGCTATGCCCGTTGAACTTGCCTCCGCGCATGGGGTCGGCGCCCTTAGCTCCGAAGGCCAACGCGGCCGGGCTGAGTTCGGGAGCACAAAGCATGTCAGCCGTCAGCATGACCATGCGCACGGCCATATTCTTCGCCATGCTCGGCGGAATGCGGCGTTGCACGCGTTCATTGCGAACGTTGCTGAATCCCAGGGGCACACCAACTGCCGCAACCGTGTCCCAGATGCCAACGAAATGTACCTCGACGGGATAGCCACCATTCTTCCAGGCCAGCCGGTCGCCCTGACGGGTGCAGTACCCCTTCTTCGGATTCGCCAGCTCGTTCAGGAAGGCTCGCGCTAGTGCCGCACCTCGCGAGAAGCCAAATACGGAAAGGCAGACCTTCTTGATTTCCTTGTAGCGACCTGCGTTGTCCGTGATGATGTCCTGCACCTGCTGGAAGGCCCAGGCGATGCGCGCAGCGCCCATCAATGCGACAGCAGCCTCATCATCACCCCCTCGATCCCCGATGTCGTGGAATGGGGTACCGATGCCTGGGAGGTAGCGCGAGTAGATGCCTCTGCGATCGCTGTCTTCTGGCATCGCGCGGAACATCCGAACTACATTGCTATGCTCCAGGGTCGGCACGTCGGACTTTCTGTTGTTCCCGGTCCCGTCAAAGAACAACGCTACATAAAGCGTCTGCCGGCACCGGTAGCAATCCTCCTGGGTTTCCTCGCGCAACTGAGAAGCGCCTGCCCGCAATTGCTGTTGAATCGGAAGGCTGCTCCTTGGCGGCACGCGCGGCGTAGCTGCAGTCGCTGGTCCGCCTCCCACTGCTGCAACAGATGCTGTGAAGGCCGCGCTATCCTGTTTGAGCGCCGTACTCTTGCTGTCCTTCGCCTGCGTCATTTCTTCAAGTCCTCCTCGGTGCACTGGCGCATTTCCTTCGCGCGGCTCTTGTCGAGCTTCAGTCTTGGCGGCGATGGGTACTTGGAAATGGCGACCTCGACGTGCTCATCCGGATAGAAATGCACTTCAAAGTAGCCCGGCCTTTCCGGGACTGGGCCGTTCAATAGAGCATCTGTCTCTTTGAAGATATGGTGGACGCCTTTGTATGTCTCGCCCTCTTCATTTGGCTTTGTGACGTGCCAGCACGAGTCAGCCGACCATCGAATGTGCACCTTCTTAGGTAGTCTTGTGCCCTCACGCCAACCGATGCAGCAGGTGCCTTTTCCACCTCCTGCGTCGGGGCTACTCACTTGAAGATTGCTGCCATCCCTACCATCGACCTCGAAAGAATCGATGTACTGGTCGGTGTAGTTGTAGCCATAGATGGTCAGCGTGTGACGGCCGTTCTTGTGCAGCAAGTCCTCACCGGCACTCGCTGTGGGCTGGCAGGCCGCCAACAGGGCTGCGAACGAGAGAGACGCCAGAAGGTGGGAAGGGTGTTGCATGCCAAGCATCAGTTAGACCAATGAAACGGAACATGAACGGTCGTCATGTACACGGCGGCGAATAGCCCGACGCAGCACCCGCTCAACATGTGTGGAGTGCCTTTTCGAGTAATGCCAGCCAGAACATTGGCTCCCAAGAACACGATCGCGCCGAGGAAGCCGAGCGCGCTGGCGGGCTGACCGAAGAACAGCAGAGTGGCCGACACTATGTTGAGGTCGTCGCCCCCGCTCGTAACACGAATCAATAGACACAGGGCGAAGCTAAGCAAACCCACCAAGCCCAGCAGTCCGCCCAATGCATACGTGATGTGTGACCAGACCGGCGCCTTGCCCTCGGCAGGTATGCCGCGCAGTTGCTCCTGATCGTTGTTCTCGTGCTCATTGAGCCGGGACCGACGCTTCAGTGACCATCTCAAGTAGAGATAAACCGCTACCGAGAAGGCGACCTCCAACCACGGCAAGAGCCGTGCGGTGATGGCTGCTGCGGGGGTGGTGTTCAACCATCCAGCCAGTCGAGGAAACATGTAGTCCACTGCCACCAGAAGAACCGCGGTCCAGTTGCGCGTGCGGAGGGCCAAGGAAATCTGAACTGCCAGTGAGGCCGCATAGAGCGGGACGAACGTTCTCCACGACAGCTCCTGAACGGAGTGGAAGGTGATGTAGTCGCCCGATGCGAGTAGGCGCAGCGGCGACCATGACCAGCCCCATGGCACCAAGTCGGCTATCGACAGAATGAAGGCTGCATCTAGCCACTGCAGGGCAGTGGCCGTGACTTCGCGAGGTGGGGTGCGGGAAAGCGCGCGTCGCAATAGCAGTGCGGCGCAGCCGAGGCACATGACGAATGCCAGCCAGTTCACATAGTCCGGATTGGCCAAATCCAAGAGCAGTTCATCCGGCAAGCCAGTGCAGCGTGTGAATCTGCACGGCCCGGCTTCCATTGGGAAGGCGCAAAACACGATTGCGACCAAAGCGCTCATCACCGCGCAGCACATCAGAAAGACGATGGCCTTGACTGTTCCTTTTGCGCTGCTTCGCCAATTCGTGTCGATCGATAAGCTCATATCAATTCCAAAGCGCATCGCTTGTTAGTGCATCAGACCATGCCAGTGTGCCGGCCTTGGCCTGTTGGGCGACCGTTGCCCATTGGGGTCGTTTCAGTACCTGTTCTCCACGCTCCAGCACTAGCGCGCAGAAAAGCGCAAAGTCGGCGGTCGCTTCCATGCCCCACGCCCGCGCACGCTCAACCTGCTGTTGCACGAAGCTGTGTCGGCTCCGCCGCTCCACGCGTTCGATCATGCGCGGGGCCAATTTGTCGAGGGACTGCATTACGAAGTCGGGCTCGGCCGCTTCCAGCATGGCGTCGAGTTGATGCTGTGCGAGAACGATCGGCAGCGACACCGGAATGGCATCGCCATGGGGTTTCACGACTTCCTGCAATTGCTCCCCGCGGTCGAGATACCACCAGCGCGCAACGGGAGCAAACAGTGCCGACTGTTGCTCCACGGTGAGGGAGCCCGGCAATGGGCCGAGTATTCGAGCGTCTGCGAAGCGCAACAGGACACCCGTACCGTCGTCGAGCAGCGCGTCCATGCGCCGGCCCAATGCCTCGGCCAATTCCTTCAAGGGCAACGGGCTGCGCAACCAAGTGGCCGCATGGCGATCCAGTGCCCACTGGATCGAGCGCGGCGCCAGCCAAGTGCGGGTCGATTCATCGGCAGGCCAAGCCATCAGCAGGGGCAGCACCGCTCGTGCTTCGTCGTCTTCCGCTCCATCCACCACGAGCGTCGCGCAGTCCACGCCCAAGGGGTGACGCCGCTGCGGCTCGCCATAGAGTGCTGAATCCACCAACACGTAAGCGTGGTCATCGCCTTCTGCATTGAGTGCGTCTTCCAGCGCAGGCAGTCGAGTCCAGGTCATGCCTTCCTCATTGCGACGGGTGAAGCGTTTGCCGCCGCTTTGAGCGCGCAGTCCTTGCACAGCTTTACCGGCGCCGGTGCCGAGAACTTCGGCAGGTTCGCCGCCTGCGTCGCCGGGCCGCTCCAGTTGTGGCCGCCGGTCTTCACGTTCATCGGACCACTGGCGCCAATCGTCGCAATGGCGTCTTCCAGGCTGATGAAGGTACCGGCCGCGTTGCGGATGAGAATGTTCTGCGCCTCCAACAGGAGCTTGCCGGCGGCTCGAAGCATCATGTCGCCTTCGGCCTCGATGCGGGTGGCCCCGTGCTGGCTTTGCATCAGCAGGTCGCCCTGATGCGCGATGACGCGGATGCCGTTTTCGTGCGCAAAGATCGACGTGCCCTTCTTGGCGTTGAGCACCGTGGCTTCGCCGCTGGAGAGCTGCAGGTTCTTGCCAGCCACCGTATCGGCGTTGCCCTGTGCGCTCTGCACGAGGGTGCCCTCGGTTGACATGGCGATGCCGGCGGGTGCCGTGACGTTTAGCGTCGGCTTGCCGCCCGGGCCGCTGGGATCGGTGTTGCTCCCACCCTGGATTTCCTTGATGTCGTCCAGCAGCTTGGCTTGCGGCTTGTCGTCCGTCGCAAGGCCCTGGTGCTGGCCGGCGTACTCACCGAGGCGCTGCTGCAGCGCCTGCCCACGTTTCAGCTGATCCTGATGCTCCGCGCAGTCCAGGGCCGGGCCGTCGTCCTGCTTGCGGCCGTAGGCCGTCAACAGCATGCCGCCGCCAGTGCGGAACGTCCCGCTGCCGAGCGTGTGCAGATAGGCGCCTTCGCCCATCGGCTGGCCTTGTCCATCGGTTCGCCGGCCGTAGATGTTGCCCAGCCATAGCCGGGTGTCCTTGTAGTAGCTGCCAAGCTGCACGCTGCTCTGGCCGGGCGTCAAGTCCCACACCAGCTCCCCGAAGTTGCGGGTGCCGTGCTCGTGCAGGTGAATGCCCGAGAGGTAGCGATTGCCAGGGAGGGGGCCGCCATCATTGAAGCGCGGCGGCCGGTGCCGGCCGCTGAACGCTACGTCGGCAATGAAGGGCCGCGTTTCGTCGCCGTTCTCGAACTCCACCCGCACCACGGTGCCGGCAGGGTACGGGAACAGGGCGCCGGCCTCGTCATGCGCATAGAAGGTCGACACGCGCAGCCAAGCCGTCCAGCGCTGGTTGCGTTCACCGTAGATGATCACCTTCAGCCGGCCGTACTCGTCGATGTTGACGAGCTCGCCCTCGGCCCCTGCCACCTCTGCGGCGATCGAGCGGAGGCGCGGCAGGTGCTCGTCCGGGTTCCACAGCGGCACCATCGGCGTGCCATGCAACACACCGGCGAACGAGGCCAGATACATGCAGCTCTGCTCGGCATCGCCGCTGTTCTCCAGGCGCGGCGCGGGCACCCAGCCCTCGATGCGCTCGCTGCTGCGCATCAGCTTCTCCACGCGGTCGCCGATCTCCCTGACGTTCGATTCGGCTTGGTGGCGCAGGAAGGTGAAGTCGTAGCGCCGTGCTTCTTCGGGCTCGTTCTCACGGCCCGGCGGGTTCTTCACCGGGGTATAGGCGCCGATCATCAGCTCCGGCGCCGACGACACGCCGAACACATAGGCCGCGTCCATGTCGTGCCGCTGCATGCGGGTCTGCGTCAGGCGCTCATATTCCTGCACATCGTCGCCGGCATGCGGCGGATCGATGGCCCGCACTCGAAGCACGTTGCTGATGCGGTTGCTCAACTCGCTGCGCTGTATCTTGCTCGATGCCTCCGCTTCGAGCATCGCCGTGGGCTTGTAGTCGAAGCTGCCGGCCTTGACGCTGCGCGCCGTCACGCGGCGTGCCTCGCTGAACATCAGGATGGAATCGCGGCTCTCGGAGGCGTTGTTGCGATGGTGGACGCGGATCTCACCGGCCGGGTTCGCCTTGAAGGCTGTGGCCGGATCATCGAACAGCACCAGCTCGATGCGGTCGTCGCCTTCGTGCGCGCGGAAGAACCACGAGACGCCATGCCGCCTCCACAACCGGAACAGACAGGTGGTCACGCACTCGTCGAGCTGAATCCAGAACTCCCTCACGGGGTACCGGTCCTGCTGAACCAGCCACGTCCACGTGAAGGTGGCGCCGAAAGGTGCGCAGTCCTGCTGCAACTGGTTCAGCAACTGATCACAGAAGGTGGTCAGCGTCGCAGGCCGGTCCCCCACCACCGTGTCGCGCTGCCGGCCGAGCAGGAAGTTCAGTGGATCGACGAGGTGGAACTGGTACACCGTCAGGCCACCATCGGACGCGCCGCGGATGACCTTTTCCACCATCGCGCGGATCAGGCGCAGCTCACCGCGGTCGGTGACGAACTGCAGCTCGACGGGCAGGGATTCGAAGTCCTCCAGCGGCAGGTCGTCCACCAGGCACAAGCAGTTGACGGTGCCGTGTGTGCCGTCGTTCAGCCGCTCGATGACATCGCAGCTTTGCACGAGGAACAGGTCGTCGATGTCGTCGACCTCGCCATTGCGATCGACGAGGATGCGTAGGCGCACCGATCGATAGCGCTGGGTCAGCGCCTTGATGCGCTGGAACATCGCGCGCAGGCCGTCGAAGCTCAGCTCCATGCAAGAGCCTCCGCGTCCGCGCATCGCACACAGCCTGTCATTTGCGCTTCACGCGCCGCGACCGGTTCGGGTAGTCTCATCTTTCAGTTTCCCCCTGAATCTCCGCCGGGTGCGCAGTGCCTGAGAGCAGGCAAAGCGCGGCCCGTCGCATGCCCTTGAAGGCCTGCGCATCCCATGCGTTGAAGCGTGAAGCGGAATCCCTGTTGTGTGTTGAAAGTCAGTTCAAAACGAGTCAATCAAATCAGCTCGCACTGCCCGGCCTTCTCTCTGTAGCGGACCCGTGGTCGTTGCCTCGGGTCTCGTTGTCGCCGGGGAGTGTAGACACTGACGAGCAGGCATCAACCCCCCAACGGTGGGTTTTCGGGGGGTGTCCTACGGAGTAGGGATGTGTTTCTGTTTGTTGGAGTACATCCTGCAAATTCAGGTTTCCCGTTGTAGCTGGATGTGTCGAAACGCGTTTCTCTCCCCAAGGTGAGCCCTCTAAATCCTGCGGATACCCACTGAGGGGTGGTTTTACGGAGTAGGGATTACCGGCACCCGCGCTCGATCCAGATAGTCGCGCCCTTTTGCAACTGGCAAGGGAGTCGCGATTTTGAAAACGCTGCTGATCACGGACCAGCAACTGGTGGCGATGGCGCTGCGCATGATGTTGGAGCAGGAGCGGCCCGACATCGAGCTGACGTGGAAGATTTCGTCGCCGATGGGCGTGGGGGCGTGCGCGAACGAGGGACCGTTCGACCTGATCATCGTGGACTTGGACACGATGGGCGCGAAGCGCCTGCAGTTGGCGCGCAAGGTGCTGTATCTGCAGCGCCGCGCCAATGTGGTGACGATCACCGGCCTGCCCAGCCCTGATGAAGAGGCCGAGGCCAGGAACATCGATGTCGCCGCCTACCTCAGCAAGAACATGCCGAACGCGGACCTCGAGGCCGCACTGCGGGCGCATTTCAAGCCGTGAGGCCGGCCCGCATCACGGGGCGCCCCCAAAAGGGGGAAAACCGCACGCGGCGGCCCCCTCTGAAGTGGGAAATGCCCCTCCTAGGGGTATCGATCCGGCCGCGCGCTGGGCAGTATCCGCCCCGATTCGAAATACCGCGAGAGAGGGTGCCCATGCAGGCCTTGATCATCACCGACCAGCCCTTCGTGGCCATCGGGCTGCGCAACGTCCTGACTGCCAATCTGCCGGTTCGGCGCATCGTGATCGACCGGTCGCACGTCGTCGGCGAACCGGCGCCGGAGGACGGCTATGGGCTGGTGCTGCTCGACTTGGACGTGCGGCGCAGCAACCGCATCGAGACGCTGCAGCAGGTGCGGCGCCGGCATCCTTCGGCCGCAGTCGCAGCGCTGACCGCAGCGCCAAGCCCCGACGAGGCCGAAGAGGCGACGCGGGCCGGCGCGACGGCCTACCTGTCGAAATCGGCCGCCCTCGAAGTCATCGGCGACGAGCTGTCGCGTGTCCTCGACGCGCACAAATGAGAAAAAGCCCCCCGTGCACAAGGCACGGGGGGCTTGAAAGCGGTCACTGTCCGGTTGGCCCGGAAGGGAGCGGACAAAGGGAGAAAGAGAAGCGCCAGTGACCGCGGCGCGCAGTCTATCCAAAAAAGCACGATCGTTCAGGCAGCAAGCAGCAAGCGCGCTTCCGCCTCGCGCCGCGCCACGAGGCCGGGCAGCACCCGCCCACCCCCATGCACCCAGCGGCGCAGCTCGCGTGCCGCTTCGCTCCACTGCCGCCGGTTGATGCGCAGCCGCAGCGTCGAGGTCTGCAGCCGGCCGGCGCCGAGGTTGAACGTGAAATCGACGATAGCTGCGAGGCGGCCCACCGGTTCGCCGGCCAGCACCGGACACAGCCGCAGCGTCGCAGCCAGCGCGTTGCGCATGTCCTCGGCGAGGTAGGCCTCACCCTCTGCCAGCGTGATCGGCGCGTGGTCAGGTGTGCACAGGTGGCCGAAGCCAATCGTCCAGAAACCGGCCGGGCACACATACGGATAGGCCCGCGTCGGGTCATGCTTCGGCGTCCTGCAGAACCCTTCCGCGTGCTTCGCCAGCTCGACAGCGAGCGCCGGGACTTCGCTCATGGTTTGGCGCGGTCGAACACGCGCCCGACGAACCAGAAATTCAGCACCCCGGACCACAGCGCCTGATCGGCTTCCGACCACGCAGCCTGAACCGCGACTGTCCACTGCGCGCCGCCTTGCAGCGCCGCCGTGAACGCGGCGGTCTTGGCCGCGCAGTACAGGGCCATGAACCAATAGGTGATGATCGGCCGCACCGACGACGACAGCGCATCGACCCAGGCCACGCCAGTGGGTTGGCCCTGTCCGGCCAGCGCCTCACGTAGCGCGTTGAACGCGCCGGTGTTCCACGCCCCTTGGTTCTGCGCGCCGATTTCCTGCATGCGCTGCGCGCCGCGCAGTTGCTCGAAGGCGAGGGCCTTGTCCTGCATCGCGAGTTCGTGGCCGCGCTCGCCCTTGCGGTCCAGCCACTTCAGCAGCTCGGGCGCCAAGCGGAAGGCGCCGCCGAGGGCGCCACCGAGCAGGGTTTCAATCATCGGCCGCCCCACCAGTGCGCCAGCTTCACGCCGCTGTCGAGCAGCAGCAGTGCCAACAGCGTCCAGCTCGCACCGCGCATGATCCACAGCCAGCTCGAGCGGCGCACGTGGCGCCACTGGTCGAGCAGGCCGCGCAGGTCTTGCGCGTCCTGGCCGCTGCCCTCGGCGAGGCCGAGCTGGGCAATCGCACGCCGCGCGCCTTCCTCGGCCGCGTGGCCGAGCAGCGCTTCGAGTTGCGCGCGCTCCACGAGGGTCAGCACGATGTCGCTCGGTTGCGGGGTCTTGGTATCGCTGTTGTTCGCGGTGGTGTCCATGAGGCTCCAAAGAAAAAGCCCGCCGGGCGCGAAGCCGGGCGGGCGGTTGAGGATGAACAGGAAGGGTTAGATTTCGATGTCGATGCTGGGCAGGTCGGGCGCTTGGCCGGTGACCTGGCCATTGCGCACGAAGACGCGGTCGCCGACCGACGCGCTGCCGCTGGCGCGCAGTTGTCCGCCGTCCAGCGTCGTGACGGTCAGTGAGCCATCGCCGTTGCGCACAGCGACCTTGCCGACCACCAAAGGGGATTCGGGCAGCAGCGCCTTGAACTGTTGCCACAGGTTGGGCATGCGGGTCTCCTATCGATAATGGCGTTCCAGCTCGATGGTCTGGCGCACCGTCAGAGATTGCGTCCACTCGGCAGCGATGTGGGTGGAGCGCACGACGCCACGCCAACCGGCGGTGCCATCGCCGACCGCGACGAGCTGGCCGGGGTCGATCAGGCCCAGCGCGTCGAGCATCGGCAGTTCCAGCGTCACCATCGCCTGCCGGCCGGTGTCGGCCAGGATCGACCGGCCGCGCTCGCGGCAGGCATCGGCATGGGTGAGCAGTGCATCGACCACCGAAGGCGCCATCAGCTCGCCGGCCGTGCCGCCGCGGTAGACGCGGGCACTGAGGCCATGCCGTTCGCCCGACACCATCACCGCATTGAAGTCGGGCTTTTGCGTCCAGCGCAGGTCCAGCGTCTTCACCACGTCGAGCGGCAGCGCGCGGTCGGGGGTGGCACTCGTCCACTCCCACGGCAGCGCGGGATAGCGCGGCTTCGCGCGCAGCGTCTTCAGGCGGGCATCGGCGTTGACGTACCCGCCCACCGCTTCGGCGATGCGCGACACCACCGCCATGGGCGTCAGCGCCTCATAGCTCCAGGCACCGGCCGGCACCAGCCAATCGGGCAACTGCCAGTCGAGCGCGAAGCCGGTGGCGAGGCCCGGTCGGTCCAGCTCCTGCTCGGCGAGCTGGCGCGCGTTGAACGGCGCGTCGACGACGAACGAGCGCTTCGGCGCATACGGATCGGCGAGGTAGGCGGCGAGCGACCGCCCGCGCACCGACAGGCTGGATTGCCCGAACTCGCGGTGCACGTCGAAGGCTTCCACGGCCATCGTCCAGCGGATGCCGTTGACCGAAATCTCCAGTTCCACCGGGCCGTCTGCGGTGGGCTCGATCAGCTCCAGCGCTGCATAGGGCAGCGAAGCGGTCAGGCCCCAGGCCCATGATTCGGCATCGATGCCGATTTGCAGGCTGCGCACGGGCACCGGCTCGCGGCCGGGCAGCCGCACGACTTCTATGCTGTTGCTCACGAAGTAGACGGAGAGAACGGGGACGGTGTAGTCGGCGGGGCCGCCGGTGTCGTCACCGGGGCACGGATGCGCGCCGAAGGCCAGCGGCAGCGAAGGGCGCCATGCGAGGCCCTGCAGCTTGACCGGGCACCGGAAATCAAGCGTTGGGTGCGAGTTGACCGGCGGTGGTGGCGGCGGCGGATCGACCGGCCGGTGCGATTCGCCGTAGGGCGGTTGCCGGCCGTCCTGCCACGGCAGGAAGCGCGCGCCGGCCAGCCGCACCCCAGGCGCGAAGCCGAAGGCCCGCAAACGCGCTAGATGGGCCGCCGTGCGCCATTCGGCACGCTCGCCCTGGTGCTGGGGCACCAGCCACACGAAGCCGCTGCGCAGTCCATCGTGCAGCGGCTGCGCGCGTTGCCACGGCGCGGCCAGGTCGTGAGGGGAAGGCACCAGCACGTCGAAGCCATCACGTGCAGCACCGGATAGGCCAGCAGCATCCGACCATGCGAGTGCGGAATGCGAGCGGCTGCGCTCGTTCTCGCCGCTGGCCACTGTGCAATCCTCGGGCTGCGGCAGGCTGGGCGCCCAGCCACTGCCCGTGCTGCCACGCGCCCGGTGCGCATCGGCCCAAACGTCGCCGCTCGATGCGCTCGATGCCTGCGCCCGCTCCCACGGCAGGCGCCCGCCGCCTTCGAGCTTGCGGCTCACCTGGTTGTCGTAGACCGCGCGCAGGCGCACCGCGGGCCGGCCGAGTTGCACACGCAGCGTGCCGGTGACGACATCGGCCGGCGGCGGCCCGTCACGGTGGCCGAAGTCCAGGTCGATGGCACCGCCGGGAGGCGGCGGCCCGGCGTGCTGGAAGTCGAGGTCGTGGCTCACTCGGCCAGCTCGGCGAGGGTCACGTCGATGGCGGCACCGGCCAGCACGTCGAGCCGCTGCAGCTCCAGCTCCGCGCCGCTGCCGGGCAGGCCGGCATCGATGTCCATCACCGGGCGTTCGTCACCGTCGAGCAGGCGAGCCCATGCGGCGGTGCCCGAGTGCCGGCATAAGGCGCGCGGCATCGGCGCGAAGGTCAGCACGCCGCCGTTCAGGTGTGCAGTGCAGGGCTTGGACAGGCGGACTTCCGCGAGCAACAACTGGTCTCCGAGCGCTTCGCTCATGGCCGGCCGCGGGCCGGTGTAGAGGCGCAGCAGGCCAGGAGCGGCGGCGCCGTCAAGTGCGTTGCCAATCGCCGCGAGACGCGCATTGCGAATCGCAATCGATAGGGTGATCATTCACGGGCGCCACACGAGGGCGCGCAATTTATTCAAAGGTCAAGGAGGACCAAGCCCAAATGAGAGACGTATTCCTGTGCCATGCCAGCGAGGACAAGCCCGCGGTGATCTATCCGCTTGCCTATGAGCTGCAACGGATGGGCATCACATGCTGGCTTGATGAGGCGGAGATCCAGTGGGGCGACAGCATCATTTCCCGCATCAACGAGGGACTGCGGCAATCACGCTTCGTGATCGTCGTGCTGAGCCCGGCATTTCTAGCCAAGAGGTGGCCTCAATCCGAAATGGAAGCCGTGCTGAACATGGAAATTAGCAGCGGCGAGCTGAAAGTCCTGCCTCTGCTGGTTGGCTCGCACGAAGACATGCAGTTGATCCTGCAGCAATTTCCCTTGCTGAATCACAAGCTCTATCAGCGCTGGTCAGGAACGGCCGAGCCGATCGCACGGCAATTGCAAGGGTTGATCAGCCGCCAGCCGACACCCCCTGTTCCGGACGTTCGCCTGTGCCGCTGCAGTCGATGCAACACCGCGCATGTGTATGGCGTTGAGGCATGCACCGGATGCCATGGGAGCATCGTCTATGGGGCGACGGTGGGAGAAGTGCAAAACGGCGTGGCGAAGGGCCGCTTTACACCGCTCTTCCTCGGTGTTGTCGGTCTATTGCTCGCTCCGAACCTTTTGACATTCTGGGCAAAGGTGCCGGTCCCGGATTTCTGGGGGTTGCCGTTCTTTCCTACGCTGGGAGGCATCGCCCTAAGTTGCCTGGTCGGCGGTTTCATCGGCAAGCACCACGCGATCAGGAAGCGAAGAGACTGGATTCGAACGTTCCCGCGATAGCGACACCAGTGCATTGCCGCAACCTTACGAGACGTCCAAGCGCTCGGGGAGCACCCAATCGGCGATGACCGCGTTGAACTGCCGCACATGATCGTGCGCCACGACGAAGTATTCACGCGAGGGGTCGAGCCAGTCGAAGCGATAGGCCCCGTCCTTCGCGGACCACCCGGCCGCGACCACCAATGCAGAGCGCGCGTCGAACAGCCACACCTTGCGGCTGGCCGGCGTGCCCTCGATGGTCACTTTGCCGGCGATGAAGCCATAGCCCCAGAACTCCTTCGCCCGCGACGTGACCCGCTCACCATGCCGCGGCACCGCGCCGCCCTCGATCGCGAACGGCGCGAGCGGCACGACGTTGTACAAGAGGCGCGGCACCAGCGGCCCGGCAATCGCATGCGGTGCGTATCGCGTCGATCGGCTCACCACGCGGGGAAGCTCGCCCGCCATCTCAGTCCCACGGCCCGGTCAAGTCAAACGCCATGCGCCCGTTGCCGCTGTTCTGCGTGTTCGCCATCACCAGCAACTTGCGCACGGTGCCATCGAGCACGAAGCCGTCATAGAGCCACGGGTCCGGCGCGCTGATTCCGTGCAACGGGCATAGCATCCCTGGCAGGCGCCCACGCAGCGATGGGCCGCTTTGCTCCTGGATAAGCAGCGGCATGACGTAGATGCCCGAGTCCGCAGGGTTCGGATACGGCAGGCCCGTCGAGCCGATCCCCGCACCGCTGCTGCCAGGCGCCGCCACCCACATCGCCGGCACCCGATTGCCCAACTGCGTATAGCTGCGCGCCATCCAGATGCCGGTGTTGCCCACCGCGGTGCCAACCGGGTACACCCAATCGCACACCTGGTTCCCGTTCGGCTCGTTCCAGTTGTAGGAAGGATCGAAGTACCCAGCGAGCACCCCGTTGTAGCCGTCCCCGGCCTTGAAGCTCGGGAAGTCACCGAACAGGTACGGCACATACCGACCGTAGTAGCTCTCGCTCCAGGCCACGCACAACCAGAACCGCTTCGAGTCGCCGATCAGCACCCACGGGCGAGCGGTGGTGCTTTCGGTTTGCGCCTTGCGCCAGAACACTTGCGCCATGCCGGTGCCGTTGTCCACGTCGGCCATGGTTTCCCACATCTGAACCACGGCCGTGCGGAAGCCGGCGCCGTAGTCGGGATTGCCGGGCAAGGCCGTTTCATCGACCCGCAGGTACACACCGCAGCTCGCCGGGTCTTTGCTGCGATAGACGGCCTTGCTGGCGGCGGTGTACGGGCTGGCCCAATCCAGCGGCGCGATCTTCGCGGTGATCGTGCCCGAGGCCGGCGATGCCGGGTCGCCGGTCACGTCAAAGTCGAAGGTGTTCGTCGTCACATTGCGAATGACCTTGTCGCCCAGGTAGGCCGCTTCCGCGGCGCCCTCGATGCGCACCGTGTCGCCGGCCCGGAAGCCATGCCCCGCATCGGCCTGGGCCGTCGCGACGTTGCCCACCCGCGTGATCTTGGTGAGCGTGCGCAGGTTGTAGCCGTTGAGCAGGCAGGCATTGAGCACCGCGATGAGGGCCCCATCCTGACCGCTCAACTGCGGCGCCCCGGTCTGGTTTGATTGATACCACTTGATCATGTGAAGTCAGCGGTCGATGTCGCCGCGAATCTGGATGCTGAAGCTGTCGAAGGTGTTGGAACTCGGCCCCTGCAGCACCGTGCGTGCGATCCACAGCGGGTAGTTCGCCGCGGCGGTCTCGAAGCGCAGCACGTTGCCATTGCCCCAGCCCGCGCCCCAGCCACCGGCCTTGAGCGTGAAATACGGGGCTCCCATTTCGGGGTTCATTGGGCTGCAGTCGGCCGCGGTGTTGCCCACCGCGATCTGCCCCACCGACTCCCCTACGACACGGAACTCGTTCGTGTTGGTGAAGATCAGCGCCCATCGCTCGGCGATGGCACCCCGGTTCGTCACCTCGATGGGGTAGACCGTTTCGTTGTACTGCGCGGTCGTGTTGTTGCCCTCGCGCTCGTCGCTCCAGTTCCCGAGCCAGGTCTGCTGAGAGAACATGCCGAAGGCGCGGGCCTGCAGGTCGCCGATGATCAGCGCCGACGACACGCGCGATTCGTTTGCCGGGTAGGCATGCGTCAGCGGCCGGGTGAGCGTCAGCACGCCATTGATCTGCGTATCGCTGACCAGCGCCATGTCTTCGACGCGGTGCTCGGCCCGCAGCGGCTGGCGGTAGCCCGACAGGTCGAGCGGTGCCTTCAGCGTCACCGTGCCCTGGTCCAGGTCCGCCGCATAGCGGTCGGGCGGCAGCACCTTGTCGTCGGCGTCGAGCACGCGCACGCTCGACAACCGCACGCGGCCCACATCCAGCGAGTCGCCGCCGTTGGCGGGCATCGGGAACGGTGCGGCGGCCGTGTGGTGCACGACCGCGATGTCGCCGGGCCGGAAGATCGGCACGCGCCCATCGACCGGCAGCCGCACCGGGTCGAGGCCCAGCACGTCGGCCGACAGCGGCAGGTAGGAGAACGCCACCGCGTTGAAGCGGATGGTGTCGGCCAGCACCGGGATGGGCTTCAGGATCTTGCCGTCGTCGTCCACCGCGTCGGCGCTGAACCACGGCTCGCCATCGTTGCCGGTCGCCGGCACGCGCTGGCCGAAGCGCACGCGCACGACCCCCGATTGGTAGTCGATGCTGCCGCGCACGTGGTCGGACTCGATGGCCCCTTGCGCGTTGGCGCTGGCGTTGATGTTCGTCCCGTCGAGCAGTTGCGCTCGAATCTGCAGGCTGGCCGGGCGCACCGGCGCGGCCGGCACTCTGAAGCTGACGGCATCCACCGGCTGCGCGCCCAGCTCGGTCAGCAACGATTGAAGCGTCGGCGTGCTGGCGGCGCCAGGCTGCCAGACGCTGAGCAGCGTGCGGCCCGAGGCGTAGTCGATGGTCCCTGCCGGCGTCCCGGCCCCGGTGTTCGGGTCCACGTCGGCCACCAGCCCGCCCAGGCGGTCGGTGTAGACCTTGCCGCCGAGCACGAAGCGCACCGACCCGGGCACGATGCGCTCGGCATAGCGGTCGGTCAGGTCGAGCTCGATGCGCTCGACGGTCAGGATTTCGGTGGCATGGTTCGCGGTGTCGCTGTCGCGATAGCGGACCTTCACCAGCCCAGTGTCGTCGAAGGGCATCACGGCCCCGGCGGGGATGTATTCCCAATGGTCAAAGAGATACCGGAAGGTGCGACGGATGCTCACGGCGCCGCCGCCGGCATCCCAGCGCTCTTGCCCGATTTCCTTGTTGACGTAAACCGGCTTCGGAATCTGAACGATGGTCTCCGGCTTGAACGTGATGCGGCCCGCGGTGTAGTCGATGGTCCCTTGCACCGCGTCGGCACCGGTGCCGAAACTGCCGGTCGCACCACCTGCGTCGGGCACGTCGCGCGCGATGCGCGTGGGATCGACACGCCGCGTCGGCCCGGGAATCAAGTCCCAGCGTGTCGATGTCGTGGCGGTGTAGTCCTCGATCAACACGTTGAACTCCAGTTCGATGGAGCCCGGCTTCGCTGCACCGGGCAGCGTCACCGTGACGGTGCCGTCGCCGTTGCGCAGCGGGTGGGGAAACTCCTTCTCCTGCGGCGGCCCCCAGTCGTAGGCGATGGCGACTTCTGCGCCGCCAGCGGGCAGCGTCGAGGGCGTGAAGACCAGCTCGCCGCGGGCATAGCTCACGCTGCCCACGGCGTCGCCCGTGATGCGGCCGTGGCCGTCGTCGGTCGCGAGGTGGTCGTTCGTGCCGTCGGTCCAGGTCAGCCGCAGCGAGCCGGGCACGATGCCGGGGTGCTCCACGGTCTTGCGCAAGGTCGGCGCAAGCACGGTGCCGCTGGAGCGGTTGAAGTAGTCGCCGCCAGAGGCCCATACGAACAGGATGTCGGTGTTGGCGTCGGGCAATGCGCCGGTGGTGAGGATCACCGAGCCGGTGGTGTAGTCGAGCGTGCCGGCGCCGAACGACGAGTCGGTGCCGCGCAGCGCGCCGTCGCCGCGGTCGCGCAGGTCGTACCACCGGCCTTGCGCCATGTAGGACACCACCAGCGAGCCGGGCTTCGGCGCCGGCTGCAAGGTGATCGTGTAGGCGTAGCCGCGCGCATCACCGGGCACCGCGATGACGGCGGTGTCCGCCACGCGGATCGGGGCACCGGCCGGCTGAAAGCGCACGCTGAAACCGCCGCTGAAGCCTGGTGTCCCGTCCCGAAAAGCGACGACACCGCGCGCATAGTCCACGGTGCCGATCGAGGCGGTGCCGGACTTCAGCTCACCCGCCGCGTCGGTGAACTCGTAGCCGGCGCCGAGGATGTGCAGGCTGCCGGGCTGGATCGGGTTGCCGATGACGAGGTTGCGGCCGGCGCTCACGTTGCCGGAGGTGTTCCACGTCACCGGCTCGCCGCTCGACAGCAGCGGCACGGCTTGGCCGGCGGCGTTGAGGTCCACCAGCGGGATCTCGGACTGCGCAGAGGGCACCAATTGCCCGAACAGCGATTGAACCTGCACCGTCAGGTCGCCGATGCCGGCCGGGGTCACCGTGGGCGCGGTGCCGTAGTACATCGCGGCATTCGCGACCAGGGTGTCGCGCACCACGGCCTTCGCCGCGATGTCGTCGCGTGAGCTGGGCGCCGGGCCTTCGAAGTCGTAGCGCAGCGGGTCGGAGATTTCGCAGGTGGCGACCACCCCCTGGAACTTGACCATGCCCGAGGGCTCGTTGACGTTGAACTCGCGCTCGATGGTGCTCACGCGCGTGATGCGCACGTACTGCTCCACCTCGGTGGGCTTGCCTTCGTCCTGCACCAGCACGAGCGCCTGGCCGACGCGCGGCAGCGGGTCGGCGGGCTTCAACAGCAGCGCAATCGCGCGCTGGCCGGTGAGCTGCCGTTCAAGCAACTGGCCCGGCCACTTCACGCCGCGGGCGAGGTAGCGCTCGACGCGATCCTTCGCGGCGCCGCGCCGGTCGGTCCAGTTCTTGGTCGAGAACAGCACCACCGACACGCGCGGATCATCGGGCGCGTCGGCCACGATGGCGTGGGCGCCGTAATACGAATCCACGGAATCGGTCAGCACGCCCACGTAGGCCTTGCGCAGGCTCACGCGGCCATACGTCCTGTCGAGTTCGCTGATGTCGGGAAAGAGGTTGTTCGAAGCGCCGTCGACGATCACGCGGCCCGTCATACGGCCGCCGCCATCGGGCGTGTCAAGCAGGCGCTCGGAAGCCAACAGCTTCACGTCGCCGGAAAGGATCGGCATCGGTCCAGAAATGAAAAAAGGCCCCGAAGGGCCTTGTGTGAGAAGCGAGCGCGCTGCGCTCAGACTTGCATCAAGCGCAGCGTTGCGCGGTAGAAGTCGCCGTCGTTGCGAGCGGCGAAGCCGGTCACGGGCTCGGCGTCGATGACCGGGGGCTCGTGGTGGCGGAAGGCCACCGTGAACAGGCGGCCGTCCGCGAGGGTCAGCTCGAAGTGCCGGCCGGACACGGAAGCCCAGCCGTGCAGGGTGTTGAGGGTGGCGCGCGTGATCCAGGCCATATCGGTTGAGCCGGCCAGCGTGATCGGCCGGCCCGCTTGCCGGTCGGCGGTTTCGACGATCAGGGCGCCGGTGAGCGAGTAGGACACCGCCGCCGTGGCGGCCGTCCAGGCGTGCTCATCGGTCCACAGCAGGTCGTCAGGAAGCGCCACGGAGGCACCGTCGTCAAGGCTCTTGATCTGCACGGATTAGGGAAGTGTCAGGCCTCATGCTTCGCATGTGCGGTGTGTTCCGCTGTAGGAGAAGCGGCAATAGCCCTGCGTGCCATCTCGCGACGGCAGGTGAAGAATAGCTTCAGGCCGAAGCCATACAGGAAGAAGGCCACGCCGAAGAACGCGCCCGCTGCTGCGAACTTGGCGTCCTGCTTTGATCGCAGCTCCGGGTGCAGCGCCGCGAAGATCGCGGTGCTGAAAAGAACCGAGGTCAGGGCGCCGCCGAAGACGTAGAAGGTGCGCGGCAACTCGTCCATCGTTGCGCGGACGATCAGGTTCGACGGCTCCGAGGGAGCCAGCTCTTTGATCAGTGCGGCTAATGCAAAAGGCCCCAGCCCTGCACCTAGCGTCACCGCGAATTCCTTGGGCTGCAGCGCGGCGATTTTGCTGTTCACAAACTCGGCGAATGCCGACTCGCTCGCGAACCCGCCGGACATGATGGCGGTCACAAGGATCAGTGTCAGCAGAGGCGTGAGATAGCCCACTACTTCGCTGACCACGAAATCGGCCGTGAGCACCGCCCTGATGATTGGAAACGATTTCTTTTTGTCATTGCTCATGTGATCAAAGGATTGCACCGCGCACGTTGGCGGCAGCGTGACTTTCTCACTTGGCGTCTATAACTCCAAATCTGTTGACATGACCACCGCTCATCGTGAGCGTGCACGCGCTTGCTGCAACAGGTCGAGCAGCCGCGATTCGTCTCGCGCGTCCACCGTGGCTGCGATGGTGCGATCCCCGGCCGCCAGCTCCACACGGATGGTGCGCCCCGGCGCGGTGGCCGAGGCTACTGCAGGCACCGGTGCCGGCGCGCCCATCGCCCCGGCAATCGAAGCGAGCAATTGCGTCCCCAGGTCGGCCCCAGGAATCGCCTTCACGAGGCTGCCGAGGGGCTGCACGAGCCCGCCGCTGGCGAAGCCTTGCACCCGCCCGGCCAGTGCTTTTGCCGGCACCTTCAAGGAGTTGAGTGCTTCGAAGAAGCCCACACCCAGGCGCGACACCGTGTCGCGGTTGATCACGTATTCGCCGGGCGTCAGCATCGCCGGCACGGTGTCACCCTTCGCGCGTCCACCCTTCGTGAAGAACTCCGCCTCATGCTCTTCCATGTAGGCGATCAGGTCGCGCTCGTAGTCCTTGCCGTAGGTCAGCGGCTGCGCCATCGCTGTGCGCCACCTGCCACGCATCTCTTCGAGCTGCTGCTTCTCGTGCGCGGTCAGCGTCTTGCGGTTCTGCAGCTCTTCGAGCACCCGGCGGTCTTGGTGCGCGTAGGTGCCCCAATACTCCGCATTCTTGCGCGGCGCATCGAGGCTGACGGCAGCGCCGTAGTTCCACACCAGCCAGCCCATGTATTCGTTCTCGGCCTTCAGGCCCAGCTCGATCATCTGCTGCAGCTCCACCACCTCGCGGTTTCGCTTCTCCGGCTCTGTCGGTGTTTGAACCGGCTTCGCGAGCGCCAGCCCGCCGGCCTTGAAGTGCTGCAGGCCCGCCAGCTTCGACAGCAGCGCCTCGCCGTACTGCCGTACCGCCGCCTTGCGCAGCACGAAGGCGCCGGCCTGCAGCGTGCGCGGCACCGTGTCGCCGTCGCCGCTGCCCGGCACCTTGCCGTCGCGCATGCGCGGAAAAGCCGGCATCACCGGCCCGCCCTGCGCGAAGCGCATCACCGGCTCGTCGATGCCGACCTGTCCACCGGTGGCATGTGCTTCGACGCGCTGCACGTAAACGGTATGCGTGCTGCTGGTGTTCATGCCGTTGAGGCTAGCCACCTGGGCCTTGACCGCATCGACGTTCGATTCGACGCGGTGCTCGCTCTCGGTCTTGATTCTCCCGAGTGCCTGCACCTGGGCATCGACGTTCGCAATCGCCGCTTGCGCCTTCTCGGTGGCCACGCGCAGTTCGATGTGCGAGCCCTCCTTCGCGTAGGCCTGCAGGTCGGCGAGCGCGGCCTTCGCCTTCGTGGTGTCGGCACCGATCGTGACGACCTTGCCTTCCTTGAGCTGCTGCTCGTAGTCCTGCAGTTGCTTCTGTGCCTGCTGCAGGTCGGCTTGAATCACGAGCAGGCGTTGCTTTTCGCTGATCGCCTTGTCGAGGTCGGCCAGCGCCTGCGTCAGCCGCGTGGTGTCGGCGTCGATGGTGAGCTTCAGGCCGTCTTTGAGCTTGGCGGTGATGTCGTCGAGCTGGGCCTGGGTCTTCGCCAGCGCCTGCTCCACCTCGCCGCGCGCCGCGACGGCGGTGGCCGCCGCATCCTTGTGCGCTTTGCCCTCCGCGTCCAACGCCTGATTCAACAGGTCTTCGGCTTCCTTGATGCGCTGGATGGCCGCGGCCGTGCCGTCCTTGCCCTGGCTGGCTTCGGCATCGGCCGCGTGCATCTTGGCCGACAGCTCGGCCTGCAGTTGGACGGCCTGCCGCATGTACGCTTGAGCCTGCTCGCTCTCGCCCTTGCGGGCCGCATCGCGGGCCTGGGCTTCGAGCTGCACGACCTTGGTCTGCTCGGCTTCGGCCTGCTGCCGGGCCTCCTGGCCCTTCTTGGCCTCCTGCGTCTCGTGGCTCGCGACATCCGATGCCAAGTCCATCGCCTGTTTCGCGAACTGGCGGGCATGGTCGAACTCGCCATCGTGCAGCGCCTCGCGGGCTTTCGCCTGCAGCTCGGCAATCTGGCGCTTCTTGTCCTCGGTGGCCTCGAAGTCGCTCATGCCCTGCCGCTGAATCTCCCGGATGCGGTCTTCGGTGCTCAGCGAGAGGGAGCGCTTCTCTTCCTCGATGCGCTTGACCTCGGCGAGGTGGCGGTTCGCTTCGGCGTTGAGCTGGTCGACGTGCTGGCGGTAGTCCTGCAGCGCCTGGTCGAGCGTGGTGCGCTTCGTTGCCAGGATCTCGTTTTCAACACGCTGCACGTTGGCGGCCCGCTCGGCTTCGGTCTGGCCTTGCCGGCGCGCGGCATCGATGCGGGCGCCGCTTTCCTGATCGATCAGGCGCAAGGTGTCGGCGGTGGCGCGCTGACGTAGCGCGGTCTGCTGCGTCATTGCGTCGGCCAGCAGCGCGGTCGATTTGGTGAGCACCGCCTCCTGGCTTTGGCGCGAGTTCTCCAGCTCGGCGCGCTCCTGGTCATAACGGCGCTTCACGGCCTCGCCCTGGCGCTGCAGGCCCTGCTCGACCTGGGCCGTCAGGCCTTTGAAGGCCTCGCCCATCTTCGAGGTGGCGTCGTTGACCGTGCCGTTGGCCTTGTTGAAGGCGGCTTCGACTTCGCCCAGACGGGTTTTCAGCTTCTCGAGCCCGCCATGCACCGCGTCCACGCCACGCGTGACCGCTTCCTGGGTGCCCATGCGCACGGCTTCCAGGCGCTTGGCGATTTCATCGGCCCCGGCGGCCGAGGCGTTCATCGCCGCATTGGCCTGCTCGCCCGCATGGCCCGCCTCGGCCCACATGTCCTTCAGCGTGCCCACCATCACGCCAAGGCGTTGGGTGTGACGCTCGGCGGCGGCGGCCAGCGTGTCGCCGGTGAACAGCGCCTTGAACGACTCCCATTGGAATTGCAACTGTTCCAGCGTGAGCATCAGCGCGCCGACCATCAACACCCCGGCCTTGCGCGCCATCGCAAAATTCTCGGTCAGCCACTCTCCGACCTTCCAGCCGGCGAAGAAGGTGGCCAGCACGAGGAAGGCGGTGCGTAGCAGCCCGAGCTGTGCGGCAGCCCCCTGGATGCTCAGCGTCGCCGTGGCCCAGGCCGCGCTCGTTTGAGCGGCGGCCGCGACACCCGCCGCCATGACGGTTTGCCATCCGGTGATCAGCGCCGGAATCAGCCGATACACCAGCACACCGAGCCCGACCTCGGCCAGCAGTTTCAGTGCGCCCATCAGTTCGCCCATGTGCTGCGCCACCCAGGTGAAGGCGGCGGCCAGCTTCTGCGTCGCACCGGTGGCCTCGTCGAAGGCACCCACCATCTTGACGAAGGCATTGCGCACACCTTCGGTGGACTGCTCGAAGGTCTTGGGCAACTGGGCGAACTCGGCAGCGATCTTGTCCTTCTGCGAGATCCACGCCTTGGTCACCACGTCGGCGGTGAGCCGGCCTTCTTCGGCGTACTTGCGCAGGGCACCGATGGGCAGCCCGAGGCCTTCGCTCAGCGCCTGCATGAGGCGCGGGGCGTTCTCGGTGACGCTGTTGAATTCCTCCCCGCGCAGGGCGCCCGCGTTCAAGGCCTGGGCGAGCTGCAGCAAGGCCGCTTCCGATTGCTGCGCGCTCGCGCCCGACAGCTTCAGCGCCTGCGAAATCATCTCGGTGAGCTGCAGCGCCTGGGACTGCTCGCCGCCCATCATGCGCACCGCTTGCGCGACCTTGCCGTACAGCGTGGCGATCTGCTCGACCGGTGCACCGGTGCGCTGGGCGATCTCGAAGACCTCGCGCTGCGCGACCGCGAACTCCTGCTGACCGGTGGTCGCCAGCTTCAGGCGGGCATTCATCTGGTTCCAGGCGTCGGCGAGCTGGATCAGCTCACGCGCCTTGCCGGCGGCCCATTGGATGCCGACGAAGGCCAGCAGTTGCGTGCGGGCCTTGTTGAACTGTTCGGTGAAGGCTTCGGCGCCGGCCTTGACCTGGGCGAAGCCGGACGCCATGCCCTCGCCGGTGGACTTGCCCGCGGCCTGCAGCCCGGCCAGCGAGCGCTCAACGGATTTGAGGACTCGTTGCAGCCCCTCGTCGTTGCCTTCGAGCACGACGAGCATGGATAAGCGATTCGATGCCAAGGGATCGAGGAAGAAGAAGGAAAAGGAAACGAGGAAGCGAGCCGAGCGGGCTCAGCGGATCGCGGCGAGCTGCTTCTGGATCGCGTCGGCGATGCGGGAGGTGCGGGCTTCGACCAGGCGGCGGATGTCGAGCCGCTGGCGCAGGGTTACTCGCGGCACCAGCACCGCGATGGGCACGTCGGCGCCGCGCTTCAGGCGCTTGATGCCTTCGGCCTTGCGATAGCGCCGCTTCGCGTTGCGCAGGAGCTTGTCGTGCTCGCCGATGTTCTCGGCCATCAGCACGGTGTGGCCCTTGCTGTTCTTCATGAACCACGCATTGCCGCCTGCGATCAGGCGGGTGATCATGGCCTTGAAGGTCTTCGGCCCCATGCGGGCGCCATACAAGGGAATCAGCAGCTTGCCGCTGATCTGGCCGCCGGCTTCGTGGATGCCAGCCCAGGGCACGCGCGAGCCGACGTAGAGGGCCGGCAGGCGGTTCGGGTCTCGGTCGTAGACGGCGGTCGTGAAGCCCTTCAGGAAGGCGCGTTTGACCACCTTCAGCTCGCCGGCCACGCGGTCGCGGACCTCCTGCTTCAGCGGGGTTTGCTGCTGCGCCAGGGCGCGGCGCGCGGCTTCGCGCACCTTCGGCCGCAGTTGGCCGCCCCAGGTGCGCAGTTGCGCCTGTGCTTCGGCGCTGTTCATGCGGAGATTGATCTTCACTGCAAAAGGGCCACTAAACTTCGGCCCATAACATCCAGGGGGTTCAACAATGGAAGATGACCGCATCGCCTGCGTGAAGTGTCAGCGCAAGATCGTTCCGCGCTTGTGGCACCGGCCGGGCAGCATGATCCGCGGCCGCACGACGGAGCACCTATGCCCGTACTGCGGAACGCTTCAATACGAAACCGGCGGCAGGTTGAATTTGTTCGGCAAGCTGCTGGGCCTTGTCTTCATCCTGCTGGCCGCTCAAACCGGCCTCGGCTTGTTGCTGCAGTCGCTGGGCGTCGGGCAGCACCACTAACGTCTGCCGCCCACAGGAGGCGAAATTGAGACTAAAGAACCTCGCAGAAGATCATCCCGCGCGTCAGCTCAACCATAAAGTTGCTGGCAACTTGGCGTCGGCACTTCGCTTGAAGACTTTGGAAGAGCTGACGCCAAAATATCTATCCAACATCTCCGCTTCGCAACTGCTGGACGCTGAGCTCACGTTGATTGCGATCGCCGATGCTCAAAGATGGCTCGTCGCCAACGGCACGTCGTTGAAGCGACGTCCACCAGAGAGCAAAGCCGAACTTGAGGCAGTGGAGCGAGCGATTGCAACGCTGGATGCCTTTCAGTTTGACACCGCAGTTGTTCGTGCTCAGCTTCATTTGCTGCAACACGGTGATGCCTAGCTCTTCGAGAGCGCGAGTTCGTTTCAGCGCGCGCCGCGCGTCTGACTCAAAGAGGACAGCACGCGCTCAATTTGATCTGCATCACCGCGAACACCGGTAGTGATCAGCGCCAGCAGTCGCGCGTCTTGCTCTGCTTCCCGCTTCGTGATTGCTGCAAGAAACCCACGGAACTGCGCCAGCGTGTAGTCAAGGATTTGCGGCAACGTATGTCCGTGGTCGATCAGGCGCTGGCAGGCGTCGAACCATCCGCCACTGCCGGCGGCGCCTTCGGCAGCCGCTCGGCCATGCGTGTGAACACGCCGTCCAGCCGGGCCATCAGGTGCCGGGTAAAAAAATCGGCGTTCACCTCGATGATCGCGGCCACCAGCGCCACCGCATCATCAGCATCGAGGCCATCGACCCAGCGGCGCGACTTGCCCACCGCGATGCTGATCGCGGCGAGCAGGTCTTCGCCATGGCCTGCGAACAGCGCCAGCCAGTCGACCGGCTGCTTGCTCAGTGCCTGCAGCGCGGGCGTGATGGCCCGAAGGAAGCCCGGCACCTGACCGATCTTCAGCGGTTTGATGTGCAGCGTTTCGCCACCGGCGCGCACTTCCGCGCCGGCGGGAACGAGCTGCTCCAGCTCGTTCGCGGTCATCACAGTTGCACGATCCTTCCGAACTGGCCCAGCACCGCGTCGACCGGCTTGCTCGAATCGGCAAGCAGCGAGCCATCCAATTCGAACTTGTTGTAGTCGTCGCTGATGAAGCTGATTTCCTTCAGGGGATCAAACGCGACCCGCCACAACTCGACCAACACCTTCGCATTGCCCTGCGCGGTGTTGATGCCTTCCAGGCGCAGGAAGCGTTCGGGCAGCGGCTGCGTGAAGATACCCACCGAATCGACCGCACCGAACTGATACGCTGCATGGATCGGCGCCGTGAAGCCCGTGAGGTCGAGGAACTGCACCGCCCCGAAATCCACGTCGGCGGTGTAGTGCGTGCCGTTGTTCAGCGGCTTGGGCACTGCGCTGGAGTCGCGCAGTGCCAGTGCCGACACCTTGGGATGGGCCAGGAAGTAGCGGTCGCCGATCTTCGGGTTCGCGCCGCCCAGCGGCTCGTCGGTCACGGTGCCCGCGTTGTCGCTGACCACCGAGCCATAGAGGGCCAGCGCCAGATTCGCCGTCGTGAACTCCTCAATCGTGAGGTTCACGCTCGCGGACTTCTGTTTGACCATGCGATGGTCCAACGTTCTTTGTCCGCTTTGCGACTCGTAGTGCTCCAGCACGTCGGTCTTCAGCGAGAGTTTGAGGCCGGCGACGTTGCCGGGCGAGCGCACGTCGATCGGACGGCCTTGCGCATCACGGCCGCCGAGGTAGACGCGGCCCTGGAAAGATGAATAGCTCATTCAGTTCAAGCGGGTTTGGTGGGAAGGGCTGCGGGCGCGGCAGCCAGGGCCGCAGCGGGGGTTGCGGCGGGCGCCGGCTTCGGCGCAGCCATCGCGATGGCGTGCGTGCGCAGCCACTCGGCGACGGGCGGCACCACCTCCAGCTCGTCGCCGGGCGCGTGCTCGCGCTCGGCATGGGTGTGGTGCTTGAGCAGGCGCACACGGACGTGCACGGCCTGCCCCGGCGGGCTCAGAGGCCCGGGGGATGGGTCGGTCATCGGAAGGGGGAAGAAAGAAACAACAAAGCCGGCAGCGCTTGCGCTAACCGGCCTGGGTGATGTCGTGCTGCTGCGTGCGGTAGGTGATGCGGTACCGCCCATGCAGCGCGACGGCGAGCGCATCCGCGTCCTCGGCGTCGAAGTCGACGTCCAGTTCGTGGATGCGCAACGCGAGGCCGCCGAGGTTGGCGTCGGCCATCAGCGCGGCATGCGCTGCGGCCATCAGGCGGTCGGCCTGCGTTTCGGGGGCGTCGGGTGGCGCTTCGCGCGCCAGCGCGACGACGCGGATGCTCAGCTCGCGCGTGACGCGGCCGTTCGTTCGCTCGGTGATCGCATCGGACTCGGGAAACAGCACCAGGGCCGGGCACTGCTCCCGCGTGAGCGCGACGGCCGGCGAGCGGTGCAGGCTCGCCCCCATCGCGGCGGCCACCGGGCGCAACGCCTCCAGCGCCGCGAGCAGCAGGCGCTCGCGGATCGAATTCGGCGGCATGCCATCACAGTCGGGTCAGCTTCGCGCGCCGCTCCGATCCGTCGCCCACCGCGCGCACGTCGCGCACCTTGAAGGCCGTCCCGTCGATCTCCACGCGCTCGCCGGCCCGCAGGCCCTCGAAGATCGTGGACGGGAACGACATCACGTGCTCGGTGCTCAGCGTCAGACCATCCATCAGCGTCTCGTCGGGGGCCGCAAGACCCACCGGATTGACGCGCGGCGGCCCGCCGTCTGACGGGTGCCATGTGCAGGTCTTCAACAGCCCCGCATTCGCGGCTGCCTGATACAGCGCCTGCATCAGCTCGGCCGTCATGCGATCTCCAGCTTGATCAACAGGCCGGGGCGATGGCACAGCGGCAGCGGATTCGACTGCGTGTGCAGGTCGGTGCCGCGCTCGAAGGGCCGGGGTGCCTGCTTCGCATACAGCGGCTGCGCCACCGTGTTGACCGTCTCGTTGAAGTCGGCCGGCGCATAGTAGGTCGCGAACGTCTCCATCGTCCCGAGCGGAAAGGCCTGCCCCTCGTCGGGCTCAATGAAGCGCCGCACCACGCCTTCGCTGTCGCTGGCCCGACCGCGGTGCTCTTCGAAGGTCAGGCCACCGAACGGGAAGCCCGAGCGCATGTCGGCGCGCAGCGCCTCGCCCTGCAGCCAGAGCTGATAGGCGTCCTTCACCTGCTTGCAGCTCGTCAGCGCGTCGAAGAACTCTTCGCCGACCAGGATGGCGATGTTGCTCATGCGCTCGCCCTGGAGCCGGTCCTCCATGTCGCGTTTGAGCTGCACGCAGGTCTGGCGGATGTGGTCGCCCTTCGGGTCTGCGTTCGCTTTCGTGAAGTCGAACTTGACGACGTGCTGCTCTACGCCGAATTCGTCATAGAGGTCGTACAGCACCGACCCGTCCGCATCGAGAATCTGCCCCTTCAGTGCGCCGAAGCGCAGGTGCTCCAGCGTGATCGCATGCTTGTTGCGCATGGTCTGCAGCTTCTCGGCCATGACACCGGCCACGGTCATCAGCTCGGTTTCGGAGCCGAACGCGCGGATGCCTTCGACTTCCTGCGGCAGCACCACGTCGTCGTGCGGGATGTGCGGAATGACGAACGAGCGCACATTGCGCCGGCCGCGGGTGCCGACCGTGCCCGGAGAGCCGGGCGGCAGCGTCGGCAACAACGTGAGCACGTTGTTCTTCATCTCGACGACGATCGTGCGCAGCCGCTGCGGCTTGTCGGGGAACAGCCCCATCGAGCCCAGCTTGTCGTAGCTGTTCGGGATCAGGTTGATGGCCGCGGTCAGTTGCGCCATCGAGAACGCCGGGTGGGCGAAGATGTTGGGCAGCATCCGTCACACCCCCCGTCGCACGAGCACGCCCAGCGCCTTCAACTGGTTCACGGCCGACCGCTGCTCGGCCACCGTGATCCCTTCGGGCCACACCAGCGCCTTGTCCGACAGCACCGCATGGCGTGCCACCATCAGCCCGTCGTCGCGCTCGGCCAGCTCGGCGTCGCAGTCCTGCAGCATCACGCCGCAAGCCGATTGCGTGCCGTCGGTCGCGCTCGGGTCCAGCTTCTTGATGTGGCCGGTGGCGGTCATCATGCCGACCACCGAGCCCAGCTTCAGCGACTGGCCGGCGGCCACGGTGACACGCTCGCGGCTGTACAGGTTCGGGGCTTCGTACTTCAGCAGGTCGCCGAGGTTCTGCCCTTCGTAGAACACCACCGGCATCAGCGCACTCCCTTCGTCGCGCTGCGGGCGATCAGGGCTTGTGTGGCTTCGATCACCGCGTTGACGTTGCCGGCGGGCAGGCCATGCGCACCGCCATGCGCCATCGGCGCGGGTGCGATGCGGCTGGCGATCTCGGGGGAGGCCTCGGCCTGCGCGGCGAGCAGTTGCGCCCGCACGGCGGCCGGGTTCGCGTTCGCGAGCAGGAACGAGGCGGTCAGGTCGGGCCGGCCGGCGAGCTGGCAAATCTGCGCGACTTCCACCGCATCGGCGGCGCTGAGCAGCGGCGGGGTCGGAGCGGCAACGGGAGCAGGCGCCGGGGCGTTCGCCACCGGCGCCGGAAGGGCTTGGGTCATCGGAGTGAGGGAGGGAAGGGAAGGAAGCGCCGAAGGACTCGGCGAAGGTCGGACGTGATCGGCCAGCGCGCCGAGCGCATCGCCGAAGGTGCCCAGCTCGTCAGCGAGGCCCGCGGCCACGGCATCGGCGCCATGGAAGAGGCTCGCCTGCGTCGCGCGCACTGCGTCGGCCGACAGGCCGCGGTGCGCGGCCACCGTCTCGACGAACAGGCCGTAGACCCGGTCCACCTCGGCCTGCAGTTGCGCCTGTGCGGCGTCGCTCAATGGCTGGTGCGGGTTGAGGTCGTTTTTGCGGTCACCGGCGAAGACGGCCGTGTAGCGCAGGCCCTCGGCCATGTCCTTGGCCGACTGGTCCACGTGCATCGCAATCACGCCGATGGAGCCGGCCGCGCTGGTGCGCGACACGAAGACGCGGTCGGCGGCGCTGGCGAGCGCATAGGCGGCAGACAGGGCCTGATCGTTCGCGACGGCCCACACCGGCTTGATGCGCGAGGCGTTGCGGATGCGGTCGGCCAGGTCGAACACGCCGCCGGCCTCGCCGCCGGGCGAATCGACATCGAGCAGGATGGCGGCCACGTCGGGCGAGGCCAGCGCCGCGTCGAGCTGCTGCGCGATGGCGGTGTAGCTCGCGAGGCCGGATTCGGCCTGCAGGCCCAGCGTTCGGCGCAGCAGCGTCCCGTAAACCGGGATGACGGCGATGCCCTCGGCCTGGGGGCTGTCGCGTGCGGGTGGGCCGATGCCGGGCGGCGCCGGCAGGCCGGCGAGTCCGACGCGGGAGCCGAGGACCGACAGGATCACGTCCAGCTTCGGGCGATGGATGGCCAGCGGCACACCGAACAGGTGCGCCGCCACATGGGGCAGCAGGTTCATCGGGAAGGGGGAAGGTCAGGGGGTGGCAGCGGCGGGGCTGCCGGAGGGCGCTGTCGCGCCTGTGGCGGACTGGACCGGGCCTCGGCGGGGATCGGAATCCAGCACCAGCCCTAGCGTGTCGGCCCGCTGGTTGTCCGCGGCGATCTCGCGGTCCACGTCCTCGGCATCGCGGCCGTTCGTCGCAATCGCTTCCGACCGGCTCATCAGCCCCGCGCGGATCGCGAGCACCAGCGCCTTGAACTCCTTCTCGGGGTCCACCCAGCTCCAGCCCTGCGGAATCCACTTGACCGCGAGGTACTGGCGGCGGCGCACCAGTGGCCCACGCAGGAAGCCCGGCGCGCTCAGCGCACCGGACAGCACGGCCTGCCGCATCCACGCAGCCCAGATGGGCCGGCACATCTGGTGCACGAGCACGGCGTGCTGCAGCGCTTCACAACGGCGCCGGAACTCCAGCATCCCAGCGCGGATGCTCGAATAGTTCACTCCCGTCAAGTCGCCGGTGAGCTGTTCATACGTGATGCCCACGGCCGCCGCGATGGCGCGGAACTGCTGCCGCATGAACTCGGCATAGGAACTGCCGACATCGGCCGGTTGCGAAAACTTGATGTCCTCGCCCGGCTCCAGAATCTGCAGCGTCCCCGGCTCCAGCCCGGCCAGCGCGATGCCGAAGTCGTCGGCCTCGCCTTCGCCCATCAGGTTGTCCTCGGGGCTCGGTCGGGTCACGAAGCCGGCATACATCGCGGCCGTCTTCTTGCGCACCAGTTCCGCGTCGTCGTACTGGTCCAGCTCGTTCAACTTGACCAGTCCACGCGACAGCCACGGCTCGCCGCGAATCTGGCCGGGCCGCAGCACGCGGTAGAGGTGCATCACCTCACGCGCATCCACCCGCACCGTGTCGAGCCCGCCCTGGCCCGACATCGGCGACAGCGCGCCGTCCTCGGGATGCGAGCGGAACAGGTGGTAGGCCACGCGCCGGCCCAGCCCGTCGAACTCGATGCCCGACCGCACCACGTTGCCCGAGGGGAGGTCGGTGTTCAGGTCGAGCGGCAGGTGCTCGGGCTCCAGTACCTGCAACTGCAGCGGCACCAGCAGCCCGTCGTCCGGGCGCCGGGGCCGCAGCCGGATCAGCGCCTCGCCGCCTTCGACCATCGAGCGGCACGCCAGCGCCTGCAGACCGTACAGGTCGGTCTGCCCGGCCGCGTCGGCTTCGTCGCACCAGTCGCCCCACAGCGCTTGTGCATCGCGGCGGAACGACTCGTCGGGTGCCATGCTCTGCGGCTTGATGCCGGTCCCGACCGCGTTGGCCACGTAGGCTTCGACGGCGGCCTGCGCCCACGCATTGCGGCGCACCAGGTCGCGCGACTTCGCGCGCAGGTCGGCCTGTGTCGCGGCCAGCGCAGCAATCGCGCCGGGGTTGCCGGGCATCCAGGCGAGTGCGCGGCGGCCACGGCCGGCGGCTTCGTGGATCGGGTTGCTGGAACTTGAGAAGGCGGCGCGCAGTCGTTGCCACCAGCCCATCAGAATCCTTTGCCGGTGGTCACGCGAATCTGCCGCGCGCTCTTCGGCCACAGGCCCGCGTCGATGCCCTGCTCGACGAGGCCGCGCCGCACTTCGCGAATCGCGGCCTTCAGCTCTTCGACGCTGCGGTACTCGACCGTCTTGTCGGCGAAGCTCACGCGGTGTTCGCCCTTGGCGAGCGCCGTCTCCAGGCGCTCCAGGTCTTCGGCAGTGAACGCCATCAGCGGAACACAGTCAGGTTGAAGTCGTGCGGGTCGGTCGCAAGGCCGTCCGCGTCGGTGCAGATGAGGTCGAGGTGGTGCGGGGTCTTCAAGGCAAGGCCGACGCGCAGCGGTACGGCGCCCGCGGCTTGCGCGTTCGCGGTCCAACAGAAGTCGGCATCGGGCAGGCTCGGGGCGAAGCGGATGCGAAAGCGCCCGCGCCCGAAGCGCCGCACGCCGCCCACGTGATGGGATGCGTGCAGCACGGTGTGCCCGTAGGGCGCACCGAAGCACACCCAGGCCTTGGCGAGGCCGGGGTGTGCCGCCGTGGGCCGCGCCTTGAGCTCTTCCGCGACGGCGACCGCAAGGGCCGCCAGTCGTGTGGCGAGACTCACGGCGCTACGCTCAGACGATCAGTGCGCGGGCCGGGCTCACCGGGGTGTCGGTCGAGGCCAGCGCCTGCTCGAACACCGCCACGAAGTCGGTGTCGGTGTTGCCGATGTCCTCGGTGCGCACACGCTCGTCGAGCGCGGAGAGCACGGCTTCCAGGCCGGTTTTGTCGGCCGCGAGCGCGTCCTGCAGTTCCTTCAGGGTGTCGAAGGCACCGTCGACGCCGCCGAGGATTTCGGACTTCAGCGCGTCCAGCAGGGCCACCACCTTGGCGGCCGACAGCGTGGTCGCGGTGCCGCCCAGGTTGCCGTCGTCGATCACCGCACCGCCGGTGCCACCCGTGCCGCCGCCGATGGCGGCAAGCTGGGAGCGCAGGTCGTTGATGGCGCCGACGAGGGAGCCCTTTTCAGTGGTGGCGAGCTGATCCAGCGCACCGATGTTGGCGTGCAGGCTCTTGAACTCGACGGCGAGGCGGGCGAGCAGGGATTCGATGCGGGCTTGCAAAGTCATCTTGGTACCGTTCAAAGTGGATAGGTTGTTGAGGGTTGAAGAAACGCCTTCAGCGCGACGCCATCCACTTGCTGCGAAGCGATGTGCGACGGCGCCGAGGCCCTGAAGCACCGAAGCCACCTCGGGAGGTGGCTTCGGCGGCATGCGGTTCGGTGTTCGGTGCTGGGGTGGGCTCCGGCAGCCCGACTGCGGGATCGGGTGGCGGGGCGACGATGCCGAGGGTGCGTTCCAGCTCGCGCCAATGGCGCTCCTCGAAACGGTCGAGGCCGCAGGCGGCGGCCGCGGCACGGGCATATACCGCGATGTCCAGCGCCTCGTTGCGCTCGCGCACCTTCTGCCATTCGCGCACCGGGAAGCCATTGCGGTCGCGCCGCGTGACAAGCTGCTCGCCGCATAGCTGCTGCAGGTACTCGGCATCGACCATCGGCAGGTGCACATAGCCCGCGGGGTAGCGGATGGCACCGCTGGCCTTGTCGATGTCGGGCAGCTTGCGCAGGTTGCTGTACAGCTCCAGCTTGGCGAGGCTGACCGCCACTTTCCAGAGCTTCACGCCGCGCCGCAGCTTGACCCCGCCCACGGTCACGTCCACGGCGGTCGGCGTGCCGATCAGCGCGGCGCCCTGCGGGACGCCCTTGACGGCCATCACCCGCGGGTCATGGCAGCCGCGCACGAACGCATAAACGCGCTGCGTCTCGAAGCCCGCGTCGACGGCCAGCCGCTGCAGCGGCAGTTGCGCGCCGCTGTCGTGGGTCCAGGTCTCGGCGAGCAGGCCGCCGAGCTGCTGCCACACCTCGTCGCGCGCGGTGTCGCCGATCAGCACGCGGTGCTCGACCAGCCAGGAGGCCTTGCCGCGGCCCCAGGCCCACACCGACACCTCGATGCGGTCGCGCTGAACGTCGGCGGCTCCCACCAGCAGCAGCCCGCCCGCCGGCACGCGGCCGATCGGGTACGCCTCGCGGCGCTCGAGCAGCCGTTGCCAGTCGGGCGCCTCGCCGTCTTCGGCCCAGGTCTCGCCCAGCTCGGTGTTGCGGAAGGTCTTCAGCGCCGCCGCCGACTTCGAGCCCTGGCGGTTCGCCGCCTCCCAGGCCGCGGCGATGTCGGCCCAACTGCGCCATCCCAGCGGCGAATACAGCGACGACAGATGGAAGCCCGCCGTCTTCGCCGCCCCCTTGGCGGTGGGGCGCCACTGGCCGGCTTCGAGCATGCGGGTCTTGTGGTGCTCATGGATCAGCGTGCGGCAGTCCTCGCAGACGTAGGCCGCGCCCTCCGGCCGGCCGTCGTCCCAGCGCAGTTGCTCGAAGCGCAGCCACTGCATGTGCCCGCAGTGCGGACAGGGCACGAAGAAGCGCCGTTGATCGCTGGCGAGGAATTCGCGCTCGATGGCCGAGGCGCCGGCAATCGTCGGCGTGCTGACGACAAAGATCTTGCGCCGCGCGAAGGTCCGCGTGCGCGCTTCGGCCAGCGATATCGCGTCACCTTCGCCTTCGACATCCGCGGGGTAGCCGTCCACTTCATCGAGGAAGAGGTAACGCACCGGCATGCTGCGCAGCCCGACCGCGCTGTTCGCGCCGGTCATCACCAGCACGCCGCCGCGGAATTCCTTGGCGAGCATCGTGTTGCCCGAGTCGCGGCTGCGCGCGGGCGCAATCAGTTCGCGCAAGGCCGGCGACTCGTCGATCAGCGGATCGATGCGCTGGCGGCTGTTGCGCTTGGCCATCTCCACGGTGGGCCACACGCACATCATCGGACCCGGTGCGTGGTGGATCACGTAGCCGACCCAGTTGCTGCCGGCCTCGGTCGCGCCGATCTGCGCGCCCTTCATGAAGACGACGCGCTCGACCGCGCTGCTCGGCGACAGGGAATCCATGATGTCGCGCAGGTAGGGCGTGCGCGAGGTGCGCCAGCGGCCGGGCTCGGCCGAGCCCTTGGAACTGAGCACACGGTGCTCGTCGGACCATTGCGACAGGCTCAGCAGCGGGTCGGGCCGCAGGCCGTTGGCCCAGGCGCGTGCCACGTCCTCGGCACCGTCATAGGCGAAGTGCATCAGGTCAATTGCGGTTGGAGGTCGGCCAGCTCCTGCAGGTGCTCGCGCACCGCGGCTTCGAGCACGACGTGCATCAGGTGCGCGTCGACGCCCAGGCGGGCGGCCATCTGCGATGCGGCGCGCGCCGGCCAGTTGATCCAGGCCTCGCGCTCGGAGCGCGCGAGCTGGAACACGTGCGCGACGGCCTGCTGGCGGTCCACCAGCTCGCCCTTGAGGCGGGCCAGCCGGACCTTGTTGGCCTGGGCCTTGACGATCTCGTTCGCGGTGCGGGCCTGCAGCAGCGAGGGGCCGCCCGCTGGCGCTGCGCTGCGGGACGCTGCGGCACGCGGCGGGACTTCGCGCACCGGCTCGTCGTCGAAGACGGCGGCCCGGCCGGCGCGCGTGGCCGGTGCGACATCGAGCGTGTTCTGCGACCACTGCGCGTCGGCGCGCTGCGGGTCGATGGTGCCGTCCGCCTCCGGCGTGATGCGGCCAGCCTTGATGGCTTTACGGATCGCGGTGTCGGAGAGGCCGCGGTGGCGCGCATAGGCGCGGATCGACAGGCCCATGGGTGGGGGTGTTCATCAGTTCCAGGGTTCGGCGTTGAGCAGGCGCCATGCGGTGGCGGCGCACAGCGGCACCTGCCCGTTGCCTAGGCATCGCAGTCGGTCCACCCGATGGGCCACCCCATCAGCCACTCGACCCACGGCGGGTTCAAGCTCCCACCAATCTGCTCGCTCAAGGGCCTGCAGTTCTTCGCGTGCGTGGCCGCGCTTGCCTTGCCGCTGCGCCAGTCGCGTGCCATCGGTGTCGCGAACCGACGCACGGCAGTCGCGAGGCCATCGCCGCTTTTTGCGCTCGCGCCCTTGCGGTTGTGGTTGCCCTTGACGGTGGGCGTGGGCCAGGAGCCAGAGGCGGTCGCGTTTGTGCGGGGCACCGACATCGGCAGCTCCCAGCACTGTCCATCGCGCGTCATACCCGAGCGCGGCCAGGTCGGCGAGCACTCGGCCGAGTCCCCGAGTAACGAGCGCTGGGGAGTTCTCCACGTAGACGAACGCGGGTCGTACCTCGCCAACGATGCGTGCCATGTGCGACCACAGGCCCGAGCGCTTGCCGTCGATGCCGGCACCCTTGCCGGCGAGGCTGATGTCCTGGCACGGGAATCCGCCAGACACCACGTCAACACGGCCGCGCCAAGGGCGTCCGTCAAAGGTTCGAACGTCGTTCCAGATGGGGAAGGGGTGGAGGTGTCCGCTGTTCTGCCGCGCCACGAGAACGCGGGCGGCATAGGGGTCGATCTCGACGGCGCAGACGGTGCGCCATCCGAGCAAGGCACCGCCGAGGATGCCGCCGCCCGCACCGGCGAAGAGGGCGAGCTCGCGCAAGCCTGCATGAGGGCTGCGCTGAAGGTCCAGGTCATGCGGTGCGGCCATGGATAGCTCGATTCATCGAGCCCATCAAGAGGTCAAGTAGGGGGTTGGACTTGGAGTTGGATGGAGCTGTGATCCATCCGTCGCGCAACACAGCGACGACGACAAAACAAACCAAGTCGACAAATCAAATGAGCAAGCAAATGAGCAAGACCGCCAAGCTGACGAGCACGCAGCGCGCAGTTCTGTCCCACTCGATCAATCAAACCGGTGGCCGCATTGAGCGCTTCCCGGCTGGCGTGACCGGTCAGGCGAAGGCGAACGTGCTGGCCTCGCTGAAGCTGCTGGGCCTCGCGCGCAGCACACGCGCCGGCTGGGTGGTGACGAAGGCCGCCTTCGGTGCGCTGGGCCTGGATGCGACAGCGCCGAAGGCCGTGCCGCAGGTGAAGCCGGGCACCAAGCAAGCGAAGCTGATCGCGCTGCTGGATCGTGCGCAGGGCGCCTCGATGGAGCAGATGCAGAAGGCGACGGACTGGCAACGGCACACGCTGCGCGGCGTCATCACCGAAGTGCTGCGCCAGCGCCTCGGGCTGACGGTGGTCTGCGAAGACGACGGCAATGGCACCAAGGTCTACCGCATCGTTCGATGAACACCGCAAGGGCCTGAGGCCCTTGCACTGCCCGCGATCAACGCCAGATGACGAACCTTTCGAAGACGAGCACGAACATGAAGAACTTCCCCAGCATGAATACCACCGGCAACACCGACGCGACCCGCATCCTGCCCAGCGAAAGCGACATGTGCGGCATTCTGTGGGCGCTGCGCAGCCTCAAAGACCCGCAAGTCTGGCCGCTGGCCTTCTCGGCGATCCTGCGCGCCACCGGCGAGGCACCGGAGGCGGTGCGCCACTTCCTGCAGCTCGACAGCATGGGCGGCATGTTCGGCGCCCTCGTCATGGATGAAATCAAGGAAGGCGCGACGCTGGCCGAGGGCATCGCCATCGTCGTCGAACGCTGGATGACGAAGCAAAGCTATCGCGCGCTGGGCCGGTATCACTACACCTGCAAGCGCCATGTGCCGTACCTCGTCGGCATGGTGATCGACGCAGGCCTCGAATACGAAATGGTGATGGAGATCAAGGCCGAGATTGAAGCCGCGCAGCGGGCCACTCAAGGCCGCCAGCCGGGCGCCGGCAAGAGGCACTGAGCACCGCGGCCCGGGCTGGGCCACTCAGCCCGCCGCGCATTCCACGGCGGCATCGTCGAAGGTCATGCCGTCGTCCCCGCGCGTCGCCTTCAAGCCGCTGAAGTCCTGCCAGCGCCTGACGATCACGTCGCAATACTTCGGCTCGATCTCCATCAGGCGCGCCACGCGGTCGGCCTTGTGGCAGGCGATCAGCGTGCTGCCCGATCCCGCGAACGAATCGAGCACCACGCCGCCGGGCTCGCTGGAGTTGCGCACGGCGCGCTCCACCAGTTCGACCGGCTTCATGGTCGGGTGAAGGTCGTTCTTCTGCGGGCGCTTGATGTGCCAGCAATTCGTCTGGTCGCGATCCCCGCACCAGTAGCGCGAGCCATCGCGCGGCCAGCCGTACAGGATGGGTTCGTATTGGCGTTGGTAGTCGGAGTTTCCGAGGGTGAAATGGTGCTTCACCCAGATGATCAGGTCGGCCCAATAGCCCCCCGCCTTGCCGAAGGTCGAGCACATCGTGTGAATCTCGTTCGTGCTCATGCAGATGTACATGCCGCCCTTGCAGTGGGCGATCATCAGCGTGCAGGCGTCGAACAGGAAGTCGGGGAAGGCATGCCCCAGCGAGTCGTTGCGCACGTTGCGCTTGTTCTTGCGAATGTTCTCGCGCGTTGCGCTGGAGTAGTCCACGTTATAGGGCGGGTCGGTGAACACCATGTCGGCACGCTTGCGCTCCATCAGCAGGTCATAGGCCTGCGTCGTCGTCGCGTCGCCGCACACCAGCCGGTGCGGCCCCAGGTGCCACACGTCGCCACGTTGCGTGACGTGGTTGGGCAGCTCGACCGGTAGGTCGTCCTCGGCCTCGTCCGCCTCGTAGGCATCGCCTTCCTCGTCCACCAGCTCGGCCAAGTCGTCGGGATCGAAGCCCACGAGGTCGAGGTCGAAGCCATCGGCCTGCAACGCCTCCAGCTCCAGGCGAAGCAGTTCGTTGTCCCAGCCGGCCAGCTCGGCGATGCGGTTGTCCGCCAGCACCAGCGCGCGGCGCTGCGCCGGGGTGAGGTGGTCGATGACCAACACCGGCAGCACCTTCATCCCGAGCTGGCGCGCGGCGAGCACGCGGCCGTGGCCCGCGATCAGTACACCGTCGCTGCCGACGAGCACCGGCGCGACGAAGCCGAATTCCTTGATGCTCCCGGCGATCAACGCGATCTGATCGGCGCTATGGGTGCGGGCGTTGTTGGCGTAGGGGATCAGCCGCTCAATCGGCCAGTGTTCGATGCGCTCTGCGAGCCAGTGCATGCGGTGGAGACAAAAGACAGCGGCCCGCCCCGAGTGAACCGGGGGCGGGCCGCGTGCGGCGCTTTGTGCCGCTAGTGATTCTCAGTGACGATCAGGCCAAAGATTCTCGCTAGTGTGCGTGTGCTTGGCCTGCACGGCTGTATTTTTTCGCTGCCAAATCCGCAGACGAATCTTTAGCGCCGCGCCCATGCGGCTTCGACACATCAGCAAGGGAGGATGCCTCGTCGGAGTACCGCCACAATTCGAACAGCGCTACGGCCGATGCCGCAGCCCCTAAGAAGAACATACCAACGCGCTTTCCGACATCGCTAGTCATTCGTTCGGCGATACCTGTGGAGAGTCGCCGCTCCGCGGCTACAGCCATTTCGTGTTCCTCGGCTTTCTCCGCGATTTGCATCGCTTCCGAAAGAGGCTTGGCCACAAGGGTCGGATCAGATGTCACTCTCAGTTGTAGTTGTGTGCGGACCCACCTGCGCTGCTGCTCGACCAGCTTCTGCATACTCTCATACTGATCGGCGAGCTTGTCTTCCTTGATGCAAAGAGCGTCAAAGCACTTCGCAATTTTCTTGGCCAGCTCATCCGGCTTTTCCAACGTAGCCGATCTGAACTTATATGCGGCACCCAGAGCGCCGCCTCCGACGGCCAAGTAGCTCGTGGCTCCTTCAAGCGAGCTGCCGCTCTGCTGCATCCTCGGCGAAGCAGCGCTACCAACCGCTTCGCCCGCAATCGCATTGAACGCAAGCGCAGCAGCGCAGGCAGCAATCCAATTCATAGGAAGCATCTGACGCATGAGCCCTCCAAACAGCGGCTAGTGACGTAGGCACGCGACTCTGTATTGCCGCGAGTTACGTCCATTGAATCCGCTAGAGTGCCCACACTGCAAGTAGGCTGTTGCGAACTTACAAACGCGCGAACCTCCGCCGCTACTGCGAACCTTCGGTTCGCACGTCCCGCTAGATGAACGTCGGGGCTTCGCTACCCGTAGGGCGCAAATCGGCCGGAAGGACCCATGCCCAAAAATGAGGCAGGCCGCAAACTGCGAGAGGGGCGGGGCCGGGGGCCGTACTGCGCCCCCTGTCCCTTGGCGGGCGGGCCTCTTGCAGCCCCTGCAGGGCCTGCTGTATCGTCGCCCACCTCTTGCGACCATAGCCAAAACTTTAGGGCAAAACGGCCCAAACCGTTGCAGGGTCGAAAGGCGCAAGTCCCCTCACTTCGCCGCTATCGATGTAGCTGGCCCCCGCATTCGGTCACGATCCCTTGAGCGTGCACTAACTTGTTGGGCGCCTGCTCGTTGAGCTTGTCGGCGATGAGCTGCAGGGCCTGCTGCCACCTCCGCCACGCCGTGACGCGATCACATCCGAAGCGCTTGCCGATGCTTGGCCATGAGCAGCGCTTGGCCCGCATCCACACGAGGTGCCGCGCGTCCACGTCGAGCCACTGCACCCAGCGCATGGTCTCCAGCATGCGGTCGATCGCCTCGGGCGAAGGCGGGAAGCGCAAGGGCGCATCGTCATCCGCCGCAAAGCCTTCCCACTGCTCCCTCACGAAGGCCGGCCACGCCGAGAAGTAACCCCGCACCCGCACAGGGGGCAGCTTGCGCGAGGTATCCACCGCATCGGAGAAGCGCAAGGCCACGCTGTCGATGTCCCATGCTTCAGCCATCGCGCTGCCCCTTGCCGTACAGCCGTTCCCCGAGCCTGCGCACGAACTCGCGCTCGATGAAATCCAACCGTTCGTCGTCTTCCCTCACCACGAGGATGCGGTCGCTGTGCCAGCCCTCGCGCTTGACGCGCTCCACGTCCATCGGTTGGGGCTGCAGGTCGCCCAACGGGCAACGATAGGGCCGCGCGTTCATTGCCCGCCCTCCTGCTCGATGGCCCAATGCAGCAAGGCCAGTGCATCCGCCTCGTTGTCGTCCTGCGGGTCGTGTCCCTTGGCCCGCATCGCATCGAGCACGGCCTCCTTCTTCGCGTTGCCGCTGCCCGTGGCATGCCGCTTGATCGTGCCCACGGACACCCCTTCGTAGGCAATGCCGTTCGCCTCGCACCATGCCGTCAGGTGGGCCATCAACCCGCCGTAGATGTGCGCTGCATCGTTGCCCTTGTGCCGGCGCACTTCCTCGAAGTACACCGCCTGCAGTCCCCATCCGTGTCCCAGCAGCTCGTTGAGCCAGCGCTTGAAGCGCAGGAAACGCATGCCCCCGCCTTCGTAGCGCTGCGGCTTGAAGGCCTGCGTGCCGCTGGTGATCGTCCCGTCGCGCTGCTGCAGCGCCCATCCCGTCGTCGTGCCCAGGTCCAGGGCCAGGATCGTCGTGTTCGTTGTCGTGTTCATTCGTCGTTCACTCGTCATGTCCGAGGACTGACGGTTCCGACTGATTTCCCGAATACCCCATATACATGTGTGTGCGCGCACGTGTAGGCGTAATTCAGTAAACCCGGCAGAACCGTCAGTGCCGATGTCGTCAGTCGTCCCGATAGGTCCGGGCGTAGCCGTCGCGCTGGCGCACTGCGATGCCGTGGAAGGCTCGGGCGCCATTGGTGAGCCGGGCTTTCTCGAAGCCGCGCAATGCCAATTGCTCCGAGAACCGCTTCACTGAGCCCACGTACTCGCCCGAGGACTCGGCCCAGTCGCGCCAGTCGCCGAACAGGTTGGCGACGCTGCTGCGCAACGCCTTGTCCCGCACGCAGCGCTCGTCCACCCATTGCCCCAGCGCGTCCTCGCCCTCGAAATACTCCTCGGTGGCCGACACCACCGACGCGGGCGGGCACAGTCCCTCGGCCTGCCATGCGCGGCAGCCCTCGATGGCCCATGCCAGGATGCCGTTGCGCTCCTTGAGCAGCTTCTCGGTCAGCTTGCCGTCACGCCTTGCCGGTGGGATCGTCACCGTGAATGGCACGAGGTGAAGGCGCCGCTTCATCGCCTCGTCGATGTTGCGGATGCTCGGCTTGTGGTTGCCCGCGATCACCAACTTGAACTGCGGCGTGTAGTCGAAGAAGTCCTGCCGCATGAAGCGCGCCGACACACGGTCGCCGCCGGTCAGCGCCTTGATCTTCGATTCGTTCCAGCGCCGTCCCTGCTCGGTCTCGATGCTGGTCACGAGACGGGCGCCGCGCAGTCCTGCCAGCTCGGTCGGATGGCGGTCGCCGCGCGCCTCCATGAAGGTTTCCATGGGGGCATTGGCCGCGTAGTCCCCCAGGATGCTCGCCAGCGTGTTGATGAACACCGACTTGCCGTTGCCGCCCACGCCGTACAGGAAGAACAGCGCGTGCTCGCTCGTCACGCCGGTGAGGCAGTAGCCGGCCATGCGCTGCAGGTAGCCGATCAACTGCTCGTCGCCATCGGTCACGTCGCGCAGGAAGGCTGCCCACGTCGGCGACGTACCGCCCGGGCTGGCCGTGGCGATCTTGGTCATGCCGTGCGTGCGCCGGTGCTCGTGCACCTTCCCGCTGCGCAAGTCCACCACGCCGCGGGTAGTGTTCAGCAGCCACGGGTCGGTGTCCCACTGCTCGGTCGTGGCCGCGTGCTGCGGGTCGCTGCGCGCCAGCTTCTCCACGCCAGACACGGTCGAGGCGCTGGCAAGACGGCGCCGCTGGCTCGGCGTGTCGGCCAGTTGGGCAGCGCTGCGGCAGATGCCGCGCACGAGGTGGGTGATGTGCAGCACCTGGTCGGCGTTCCAGCGCTTGCCGTCCCAGGCGAACCAGCGGCCCCAGGCGGCGCAATAGCGCCAGTCCTCGCCGTGGCGGTTCGTGAACGCGGTGGCGAGCCCGTCCTCGGTCTGCCAGTCCACGCCGGCCAGCACCTCGTCGGGCGGCAGCGTGTCGGCCTCGCGCTCGACCGGCATGCGCGGGCCGGCCTGGATGAAGCCCAGCACGTCGAACGGCACCGCATGGCGATGGGTTTCGGGATCGGCTTCGATGGCCGCGTTGTGGGCCACTGCATCGGCCACGTCCCAGCCCTCGGGCTTGTCCTCGGGCGGCAGCAGGATCTCGGCACTGGTCGCACCGGCAGCGAGGCAGGCTTGCGCCACGGCCACCGCATAGGTCCAGCCGGCGGGGTCTTTGTCGGGCCAGACGATGGCCCGCTTGCCTTTCACGGGGGACCAGTCGGTTTTGTCGGTGGGCGCGTTCGCCCCGTGCATCGCGGTGCTGCCGCACACCCCTGCGGCGATCAGCACGTCGGCGCACTTTTCGCCCTCGCCGAAGACCACGACATCCGCCTTGGCGATGCCGGGCAGGTTGTACAGCGGGCGCGGATCGGGCGGTGCCGCCTTGCGCCTGCGCACATCCCACGGCCGGAACTGCTTGCCGCCGGGCGGGTCGTAGCGCGTCACCACCGCGAGCAGTTCGTCCTGTGCACTGCGGTACTCCCAGCGCCCGGTCTCCGGCCCCAGCTCATCCAGCGGCGGCGCGTTCTTGCGCTTCGGTGCGGCCGAGGCCTGGGGCGCACGGCCCAGCAGGGCGCTCGCCTGCTGCAGCACGGCCGCGAAGTCGCGGCGCACGTCGATGCCGTAGTGGCCCGCGATCAGCGCGAAGACATCGCCGCTGGTGTCCTCGGCACGGTCGATCCACAGCCCGGCCTTCGGGCCGTCGAGCACCACCTCCAGGCTGTCGCCTTGCGTGCCGTGGATGTCCCCGACCACGAACTTGCCGTGGCGCTTCCTGCCCGCTGGAAACAACAGGCCGAGCACGGCCTCCAGTCGGGCGAGCAGTTGCGCGCGGATGTCGTCGCGCTGTGCATCGAGGTCGCGCTCTTCGGCCGGTGCCTTTGGCGCGTCGTTGAAATCAAGCATTCGTCTCGTTGTCCTTGTGTTCGTCGTGTGCTTCCATCCACGCGCGCAGCTCGCTCAACCTGAAGCGCAGCCGAGAGCCCACGAAGTGGTGCGGCAGGTCCAGGCGCTGGCGTTCGCTGGCGCGGATCAGGTAATTCATCGGCAGGTTCAGCGCGGCCGCGGCTTCCCTGGCAGTCGCCAGTGGCTCGTGCACATCCCTGCCTTGTGGCGTTGCGTGTTCCATCTCGCTCATGGCTGGGACCAGCACCGGTCCTGCCATGCGCAGGCACGGCACTCGAAGTGGGTGGAGTCGTGGAAGGCGCGCGGCAGCAGCTCGTCGGTCGCGGTGGCGTCGATCACGCGCACGGCGCGGTCGGACATGCGCTGCGCCAGCGCCGCGTCGAACGGCACGGCTTCGGCGTGGATGTCCATCGTGTCGGCGTTCACCGCGGTGAACAGCGCAGGCGCCTCGTGCAGACCCATGTACGCCTGGTACAGCGCCACCTGTGCCGCATAGACCGGCCGAGCCTTCGCGAGCTTTGCGTTGCGCAGCTCCCGGAAGGTCTTGGCGCCGACGCACTTGTTCTCCCACAGCATCGGATAGGCGAAGCCCGCCGGCCCGTCGAGGATCACCCCGTCGATGTGGCCGGCCAGACGGCCACCCGCGCTCGAGAAACCGAACTGCCGGCCCTGGCTGTCCTCGGTGCGCAGGTCGAAGCCCGCGGCACGGAGCCATCGGATCATGGCCGCCTCGATCAGGTGCCCGCGCTCGAAGACGCGTAGCAGCCGGCCCGGGTGCTCGCGGCCCGGATCGACCGGGGCCTTCGCGTACTCCAATTGCAAGGCCCGCTCGCAGGCGATGCCGACCCGGCTGGCGCCGAGGTACTGGCGAGGCGGCTTGTCCGCCGCCTCGCGCTGCATCGCCCGGTCGATCAGGGCTGCAATCCGTTCGCCGAGCTGGGCGGACGAATTGAAGTCGATCACTTCGCGTCGTCCTCCCAGGGCAGGTCGTCGGCCATGTCCGCGAAGGGCGCGGCCATCGGGTCGGGCGTCGGAGGAAGCCCACGCACCGGCGGGTACTTCGTTGCCTCGTGGTGCTCGGCCATCGCCTCGGTGTAGCGCGTGACGATCGTGTCGATGACCTGCAAGGCGTCGGCCTCGCTGTAGGCGCCCAGTGGCTTGTCGAAGCCGATCACACCGGCGACTTCGCCGAAGGCCTTCAGGCACGAGCGCATCGCGGCGCGCTCGACTTCGGTGGTGTCGATCATCGGCACGTCCTCCGCGTCCAGCTCGCCGCAGCGCACGGCATCCCAGCGCCCATAGAGCACATGGAAGGCGTCCTGGCAGCGGCGTGAGCAGAAGGCCCAGTCGATCGGATAGCGGCGCGGGTCACCCGCTGCATAGCGCACGTCCAGGTGCCCGAAGCCGCGCGCCTGACGCTTGCAAGCCCAGCACTGCACATCATTGCGCCCACGCGGGTTTGCCGGTGACTGGGGCTTTCGCCTGCGAGGGCCGGGCAGCAGGCGCACGCGCCGCGGCGGGGACGGCGCCCGGCGTCGGCACCACCGGCACGTAGTCGGGCATGCCGGGCTCGACTGCGAGCCGGATCACGTTCTTCGCGTCGCCGCTCTGCTGGTCCTTCTCGACATCGATGCGGGCCAGGAACTCGATGCCGTGCAGCTCGGCGAAGCTGTCGATGCAGCGCTTGGCCGCGGCCTCCGGGCTCGCATCGTCGGGATCGATGTTGCGGGCGCTGTTGAGGATCGCGCGCACCAGTGTGCGGCCCATGCCGGCCCAGGTGTCGCCCTTCGGGCTGTGCAGGCCAACGTTGGTCCACACCTTGCGTCGTGCGAACTCGCCTGCGGTGATGATGAACTCGCAGGCGAGGTACACCGCGCCGGTGTCGGGGTTGCGGGTGGCCCAGCCGCCGGTCCAGCCCTGTGCGGGGTTGTCGTACCCGCCTTGCTTGATCGTCATGCGCACCGGTGCGACGGTGCCCTTCGGGATGAGGTCGAAGCTCTGTTGCCGTTCGGCGTCGTTGAAGTCGTTCCAGCTCATGCGGTGGTCTCTGCGGATTCGGGGGCGGTTGTGTTGGTGGTGATGGCAGGCCTCGATGCGGTGGCGCACTTGCGGATCAGTGCGCCGAGGTCGGGCGGCTCCAGCAGGTCGAGCACACCCGAGCGGTCCTTGGCCGGATAGCCGTAGGGGTTGCCGGCGTGGCTGACGAAGGCGCGAAAGGTCGAGCCGTCCTCGGCCGCGACCCGCGCCAGGGTCACCACCTCGTCGACGATGCCGGGTAGCTCGGTCGCGGTCTTGCCGCCTTCGATCTGTGGTGCGAAGTAGGTGCGGCCGAACTCGTCGCGCTTCTCGTCGAGGATGGCCACGTAGACGACGTTCTTGCCGCGGGCGTGCTGCAGGTGCGTGAGCGCGCCCACCAGCTCGGCCGCGAGCAGGCCATAGGCACCCCGCGTATCGGGCTTGCCGGTGCGCTCGCTGAAGGCCGCGGGTTGCGTCTTCGCCCAGGCTAAGCACCAGCGCGACAGCACGGTGATCGAGTCCACGAAGTACGTGTCGTACCGGTCGAGCTGCGACGGCTCGCCGTAGGTGCGGCACACGTGCTCGTAGTGGGCGCGCGAGAACGGCGCCTCGGGCGGCATCGCCTCGTTCGGGCCGGCGAGGAAGCACACCACGTCGCGGAACTCGGGCCAGCTCTTCGGACGCAGCGTGTCGCCCTGCCAGTCGCGCACGGCCAGGTCGCCGGCTTCCACGTCCACGAACAGCGTGCTCTGCAGCGGCAAGGTGCGCAGCTGCCACGTCTTGCCGACGCCGTAGGCGCCGAAGAGGGCGAGCTTCACGCCCGAGCGCTCGGCCATGCGCTGCTCGGCGGTGATGATCGGCAACGGCATCAGGCGCCTCCTTCGCTCAGGCGCAGCGTGATCGTCGCCTTGCCGGGCATCACGGTGCGGGCCTTCGCGAACTGCGCCTGCAGCACCGGCGGCCAGCTCTTGAACTTGGTTTCTGACACCGACAGCTCGGCCTGGATGTAGTGCTCCGCCTGCTCGCCGCTGGCGACGATGCGTTCGGCGATCGCGTGCAGTTGGGCCTGATCCCACTTCACGCGCTTCGGCAGGTCGAAGGTGAATTCGACTTCGCCGTCGCTCCCATGGGCGGTGCCGAAATCCCGGCCCGAGGCCTGTAGCGTCGCGCGGCAGCGCTCGCCATAGCTGAGCATCAGCGCGTCGGCGAACTTCTCCTGCGTGCGCTTGAGCCACTGCGCGGCTTCCGCAAGATCACGCTGCAACTGCAGCTTCTTCATCGCGGGCATCGCCGCGATGTCGGCCGCGTTCATTTCGTCGAGCGCGCTGCGGGTCAACGACAGGGTGGGGCTGGTCATCGCTGGCCCTCCTTCACGGCGCACGGCGCGACGTGGACTTGCGGGTGGAGTCCTGCTCGAACTCGATCACCTTGTCCAGTGGGTAGCTGACGCGCCCGCCCAGCTTCAGGTAATGCGGGCCATCGCCTTCGCGGCGCCAGCGCTCCAGCGTCTTCGGGCTCACGCGCCAACGGCGCGCGAGGTCTTCGGCGCGAAGCATCGAGCGCTCCGGCGGCGTGGGGGGCGTGAGGGTGGTTGAGGGTTGCGGCGCGCTCGCGGCGTCCTTGCGGTTGATGCGACCGCGTTGCACGGGCAGCGTCGTCGCTGGGGTCGTACTTGCAAACATCCAATGCCTTGAAGTTGTGTTGAGCGCTGCCGAGGGGCAGCGGGGGGCATTGAAGGTTTTGAATGGGGAACTGATAAGGCACCGAGCGGGGAACTGCAGTTCCTCATCCGGTGCCTTATCGGTTCCCCATTGATGTGGTATTTGCGCGTGCGCATCTACCGACGAGCAGCGCTCGCCGCCAACGTGAATATTCACGAGCACATCGGCGCCACCACTGGCTCATGCGGTGAGCCCTTGTCTTTCGAGGATGAGCCGCGATTTGCATGGCGCGCGTAGCTGTCGGCTTGCTTGCCGTCCAGTGGCGCAAGCCCGCTCCATCCCAAACGCTAGGGAGGCGGTGCGACACGCGCACTCACATAATTTTTCGAATCGACAAACAACACGGCTCGCCACGGAGGCCGTGAGCGGAGGAAAGCGAAGAATGAAACCGTGGACGCCCGAGGAGGTCTTGGCGCAGCTCGTGCGCGAAGAGGCCTTGTCCACATGGCTGCAACGACAGCCCGAAGACATCAGTGCCCACCTGCGGTTGGGCGCACCGGATCGCGGTGATGGCACGCGGCAGGACAAGCGCGCACAGGCGCTCATCGCCGCGGTGCGCGAACTCCCGGCGCCGCAGCGCCAACGACTCGCCGACGCGCTGCTGCATGCGGCACAGCTCGCCAGTCCTGCCGGCTTCAAGGCGATGACGAATGCCGCGATGAACCGGCCCGAGGTCTATCGCGGGCTGATGCAGCACGACAGCGCGCTGCAGTGCTCGTTCTGGCTGCACGTGCACCACCCCGAGGTGTTCGAACTCGCCTGCGCCGACGAATGCCTTGACGAGAACCGGCTGCGCTCGCACCAGTACGGGCTCGCCGCCGGTGCGATGCCGGCCACCGAGCCGGCTGCGCTGCAGGCGTTGTGCGACGAACTGGGCGGGTACTTGCGCCGCTACTACGGCTTCGAGGGGCAGGCGCATGCATCGCTGTGCGAGCGCACCCCGGGCGTGTACCTGCTGGGGGTCGAGCTGAAGCAGTTGCCGGCCGCGTTGGGCGGCGCTCTGTCGCTGTCACTCGAACACGCACCGCACACCGGCGCGGTGCGCACGCTGGTCGATGGCAATGCGGACATGCACCGCCGCCTCGTTGCGGCCTTCGCGCGCCATCTGCTCGGTGCACCGGTCGAGCCCGAACGGCTGTGGCCCACGCCGTATGACCTCACGGTGTTCCGGCAGGCCTTGCCCTCGTGCCCCGGCTTCGACGGCGACCCGACGCGCCTGCAACTGCGCGCGCTGCGCTTTGCCTCCCCCGACGAATCGAGCACGCTGTGCTTCGAGTTGACCGGAGACGACGACCTGCAGCAGGCCAATGCGCTGGTGTCGGAACAACTCCCGCACAACGATCCGCTGGCCGAGCGCTGGCGCATCATCGGCGCCTCGCTGATGCTGCACCATCCGCCGATGGCCGGGCAGACCTTCCGGCCCGCGGTGCGCGTGGTGCTGACGAGCGGCGGGCAGTCGAACCTGCATCGCTTCGACCCCGCGCTGCAGGCGAACATCGAGGGCCACCTCGTGCGGCTCGGGGTGCTGCAGCCGGCGCAGACGCTGCGCACGAGCCTGTCGTCGGCCACCGTGGAGCGCGAGCGCGACACCGCATGAGCCGCAACGCCCAGCTCTGGGCGTTCATCTGCTACCTGTTCAAGAACACGCGGCCGGTGCTGTTGCAGGCACTGGGCAGCGCCGAGCGCCAGTTTGTCGAAGCGCTCGCGCGTGCACGCGCCGTGCGTCTTCAGGTGGGCGTGAACACCCACACGATGTGTCCCTACTGCCGCGAGCGCTCGGCGCGCCTGGTGCGGCGCGAGCGCGATGCACCGCAGCGCTTCGCCGCGCAATGCCGCTGCGGCGTGCATGACGTGGACCCGCAGAGCCTGATGCGCGTGGCGCTCGACCCGCAGTGGCTGGCGCCCCAGTTGGCCCGCGCGCTCGACCTGCCGGCCGAGGCCCAGGTGTTGCAGGAACTGCTGCCCGACGTGTGGCAATTGGGGGCTGCGGTGTACGGCATCGTGATCGCGCGCTCTCCTGACTGGCTGTGGCGCCGGCCGGAGCTGCTGAGCAGCCTGCGCGAGCGCACTGCGCGCGTGCTGCGCCTGATCGTGCCGCGGCCGCACTGGATGCCGGTGATGCCGCCGCTGCCCGGCGCACAGTGGTTGCCGCTGCAGGAGTCGTTCACGTTCTCCGACGGGCGGGTGCGCCTGATCGGCGCGGGCGGGGGTGCCCGCGCGGTTGAGGCCGACGACGGTTCGCCGTACCACGGGCCGTTCAGCCGCGACTTCCGCCGCGTGCACTTGCCCGAGTGGCTGTGCGGCGCGATCTCGTTGTCGGATGGGCAGGGCCGCATTTTCCGGGTGCTGTGGGAGTGCCGGGGCCGGCCGATCAGCGGCGAGGAACTGATGCGGCGTGCCGGTCTCGACAGCCACAAGCCGGGCGACCTGTTCAAGCTGAAGGCTCACCAGCGCGGCCGGCCGGAGTACGAAGGTGCGTTGCACGCCTATCGGACGCTGATCCAGACGCATCGGCGCGAAGGCACCTACTGGATGCCGTGCGCGCTGCCGCCACTGTCGCGGTGAAGCTGTTGCCGATGTCGCGCCTGTCTCGTCATCTGTCGCCCCTGATGCCCGCGCTGCGCGTGGGCTGCGGCGCGCTGTACCTGCTGCTGTGCGCGCTCGCCTGGGCCGACATCGATCCGGGCCACACGCTGGCCGCGGCCGTGCTGTCGATGCTGGTGCTGCTCATCGCCGAGGCGGCGGTCATGTCGTAGCGGAAGCGTGGCGCGCTTCTGCGGCGCCGAACCCTCGCAAACCAGCACATTCCCTCATCCGTGCAGCGGTTTAGCTGAGAGGATCGGTTTCTTTATCCGACCGATCGGAGATGCCCGAAGCAAACCGCCATACCCAACCCGCGCAACCGCGCCACCCGCAGCAGGAGGTCGCCGACCTCCTGGGCCTCGCGCTTCACAGGTATTTGACACCGCGCACCCCCCTAGAGGATGGGGGCTTCCAGGCCGATGGCCCCGTTGCCATCCGGGCCGAACGGAGCGTCAATCCGGACCCCGTTTTGGAGCAGAGGAACCCCGCATGACAACCCGCGCAAGCGAGAACCTGAAGCGCTGCACCCTCGCTGAACAAATCGCCCAACTGCCCACGCTGCCCATGCGCGACCTGTGGGCGTTGTGGGACGACCACTTCGCCAAGCGGCCGGCGGGCCGCGTCAACCGCATCGGCCTGGAAAGCCGCATCGCCTATGCCCTGCAGGCGCAACGGTTCGGTGGCCTCAAGCCGGCGGTGCGGCGCAAGCTGGAAGAGATCGGGCGAACCGGCCACGTGCCGCGCGCCAACAACCGCGCCTCCGCGCAACTGTTTCCCGGCACCCAGCTGACCCGCACCTACAACGGCCGCGAATACCGGGTGACGGTCCACGGCCCCACCTCCTTTGAATGGGACGGCCGGCGATATCGCAGCCTGTCGGCGGTGGCGCGCGCCATCACCGGCACCAACTGGAACGGCCCGCGGTTCTTCGGCCTGCGCGATGCCGGCGCAGACGCGAACGCCGCGCAAGGAGGTAGCACGCGATGAGTCAGCCGTTCAAGTACAAGCGCGCCGAGCCGGCGCCCGTGGTGCGACGCAAGGTGCGTTGCGCCGTCTACACCCGCGTGTCGAACGACGAACGCCTGAATCAGGAGTTCACCAGCCTGGATGCGCAAGAGGAAGCCGGCCGCGCCTATGTGCGCAGCCAGCAGCACGAAGGATGGATCGCGCTGTCCGACTCATACCGGGATGACGGCTACTCGGCGGGGTCGTTGAACCGGCCCGCGCTGCAGCGGCTGGTGCAGGACATCCAGGAGGGGCGCGTCGATGTCGTCGTGGTCTACAAGCTCGACCGCCTGACGCGCTCCATGCGCGACTTCTACGAACTGTGCGACCTGTTCGATGCCTACGACGTGTCCTATGTCGCCATCACGCAGCCGATCAACACCGCCACGGCGATGGGGCGGCTGATCCAGAACATGATGCTTTCGTTCGCGCAGTTCGAACGCGAGCAGACCGGTGAGCGCATCCGCGACAAGATCGCCGCCAGCAAGGCGCGCGGCATGTGGATGGGTGGCAAGCCGCCGCTCGGCTATGACGTGAAGGACCGCAAGCTCGTCGTCAACGAGGAAGAGGCGGCGCTCGTGCGCGACATCTTCCGCGGCTTCGCCGAACACGGGTCGGCCGTGCGCATCGTGCGTGAACTCGCCACCCAGGGCAAGACGACGAAGAGCTGGGTCACGCAGAGCGGGCGCTATCGCAAGGGCCGGCCGATCGACCAGCCGTTCGTCTACAACCTGCTGCGCAATCGCACGTACCTGGGACAGGTCGAGTTCGGGGGGAAGGTGTACCCCGGGCAGCACGAGGCCATCATCACGCAAGAGGTGTGGGACGCGGTGCATGCGTTCATTGACCGGCGCAAGCGCGGTACACGCGAACGCGCCGACGACCGCCCGGCGCTGCTGCGCGGGCTGCTCTTTGCGCCGGACGGGCAGCGCATGATTGCGACGTACACCCGCAAGGGCAACGGCAAGGAATACCGCTACTACGTGCCGCGCCACTATAAGCGCGGCGCGGTCTCGAAACAGGCGGCGCAGGGCGGCATCGGACTGCTGCCGGCAGCCGACATCGAGGCGGCGGTGCTCGCGCAGATTCACTCGGTGCTGGAGCAACCCGAAATGCTCGTAGCCGCCTGGAAGGCCTGCACGCTGCTGCCCGGCGGCCAGTGCATCGACGAGGCGAGGGCGATGGTGGCGCTGCGCCGCATGGGCGGCGTGTGGGATGAACTGATGCCGGCTGAACAGCACCGCATCGCGCAGCTGCTCATCGAGCGGGTGCAGTTGCACAGCAGCGGCCTCGACATCGTTTGGCGGGACGAGGGATGGACCGGCCTGAATGCCGACGTGCATGCGCATCCGTTCGTTCAGGAGCAACGGGAGCCGGGATGGGCAGCATGAGCGGCAGGAACTGCGAAGCCCGCCGGGCGGTGGTGGTCGAGCCGGCCGGCCCGGCGCGCAGCTACGGCGACACGGGAAAATTCGTGACGTTTGTGCCCTTGTCGATCAAACAGCGCCAGCACCGCAAGGTGATCGTGCCGGCCCCCGGCACGGCACTGGCGCAGTCGATGTCGTCCCTGGACATCACGCTGGTGAAGCTGCTGGGCAAGGCCTTCTATTGGCAGCATCTGCTCGACGCAGGCGAATACGAAAGCGGCAACCATCTGGCGCGCAGCCTGAAGCTCGACCCGGGATGGGTGGCCGAGGTGCTGCGCCTGACCCTGCTGGCACCCGACATCGTGGAAGCCATAGCCTCCGGTACCCAGCCCCGGCACGTCTATTCGTACTTGGTCAAGGGGCGCAAAGGGCAACTGCCGCGCGAGTGGGCGGCGCAGCGGCAACAACTGGGGTTTGTGCACCCTGAAGCGGAACAGTCCAAAAAATGAAGAGCGTTAACGGCACTATTTCTGATCGGTGTAACTTGGCTTTCCCAAACTCATATAGCTCGAAATATCAGGGTAGAGTATCGTTGCGCTTGAACTAAGCATAAATACAAAGGAACAGAACAATTTAATATGGTCCATGCTGCTGTTTTTTTGCACGAAGCGATGCTTACACAAATCCGTTGAGCTCAATCCCGAAGCCTCAATCCGACCCCCTATTTCAGGAAACATAATGATCATTTTATTTTTGTCCGCGTAAGTAAAAATACCGTCTTCCAGACTTAGGACGAGGTTATGCCTATGTCTCCGCTCAATGTTAGCGTCATACATGCCGTCCAGTTCATCTACTAAGTTCTGGAAGTCAAAATCAAGTTTCTGACAGAGCAAGAATGTCGGCAACTGATCATAGGCGTAATTTGACGGATCAAATTTCCCGTCTCGTTCTCGCCGCACAATGGTGGGGGCCGGAATTTTTTCTCGCATAGCCTTGATTCTCGCGAGTTTATTCAAGGCGGTTTTTAGATCGGCCTTCGAGAGAGTCGATTTCACTTCGCCGATGCCACATACGGACTCGCCCGTAAAGAATCTTTGTCGCTCTCCGCTTTCAATCAACGGAGTGTTTTTTGAGTCGTAGATGACAATATCGCACTGAGTGCTCACCTCACCTCCCGCGTTTATTATGAATCCATTATGCACATCAAGCCTTCCAGGGGTGAAGAATCGAAGGAATTCTCGCACCAGTATTTCCCGATAGCCCCCATACTCTCCCGTGTGCCGAAGTCTCTTCTTCTCTTCATCGTAGAAGACTTGATGTGCAGTTTGGCCGTAAGCGGCGACAAATACACGAATTTTCTCTTCCAACAGCGCGTCGAAAATGTTGCTTGACATGGCGCAGCCTTCTCGGTGAATGAGCTGAACTGCTCAGCTCGAACTTTGCAACCCTAACTGTGATTAACTCATCCAGGGGACCAGAAAAATTAATCGACCGCAACTCGCCTGGAAAGTCGGAGCGCTATGCACGCACCTTGACCTTGCCTGCGCCGGTTGTACTGGAGATTTTGTTCAGACACGGTCTGCGCCGATATCCCCCTAAAGAGGGCCGTCGGGTGTGACTGGTAGACAGCCGGGGTCTTAGCGAAATTTGAAGCTGCTGAGGTTTGTGCAACCCATGGGGCCGAAGTAGTCGCGCAACGCCAGCTAAACGGCTTCCATTGATCCGGCAGAAGTAGCGTTGTTGACGTTGAAGAGAAGGGGCTCGCCGGCGAACAAATGAGCAAACAAGGCCGGCGAGCCACGGTCGCGAACTTTAGGGAGGTAGAGAACTGCACCTGTTGAGAGAACAGGCGTGAGGACTGCGACCGCGCGCGCATTCTAGATGGCGACGAGGTTCGCAACGACCGGTCCCCGGGCAGTCGGGACGTGTGTGATGGTGCGTAGATCAACCTGGATTTGTTTGGCCGTATGGCACTATGCCTTACGCAGGACCGACTGCGCTTCCGAGGTAAGGCTAATGGATTCAACGAAGAAAAGCGGTACGGAGAAGGCCAAGCTTCTGACGCTTTGGCACGGACTAGTTAGCGTTGTGCTTGGTATCGCTGGCGTCGTCAACTTAGGCCTCGGTACTCTCTTCATGCTTCGCGAAAGAGCGGACCTCGGGGCTGCGGGGCTCGGTGCTGGTCTCGTGCTTCTGCTCGCAGCGACCATAGATCGTTTCGAGACCCTTAAAGGGTTCAACGTTGAGGTGAAAACCCGGGAGCTGAAGGCGACCCTGGCCGAGGCAGAGCAGGTGGTGGCGAAACTGAAGCCGTTGACTCAGTTTGCCACCAAGACGGTCATGCGGCTCCTTGCTGGCGCGGGGCGGCTAACGGGTCCAGTACCAGCTGCCGAAGCGTACAAACTCACTAGAGAGTCGCGAGCCGTTCTCGAACTGGTAGGTGCGGATGATTCTGTTCGTGAGGTACTGGAACCTTGGGCTCGCATGGCCTGCCTCGACGTAACCCGAAGCATCGTCAAGCCCTATCGCAAGAGTCTTCAGAACCTTCTAGAGGTGCGCAGAGGAAGCTATACCGGCCAAGACGCAGTGGAAGCGGCTAAGGTTGCAGCCGCAACACAAGAGGTCGGTACATATCTGTCCTCATTAGAGGTCGATTCGATGGCCCATTGGTCCCCGGATCAATTCGCGCCGTGGCTGGAGCGCGTGGTGTCCAATGCTCCACCATTCGTCGATGCGGCGGTCCTGCACGCACTCAAGACGGAAGTAAACGATTGGGCTCCCGAGCTCCGATACTTGGCGCAGAACTTCGATTTTCGCGACTCTGTCAAGTGGATCGAACGCATAGAGCGTGCGCAGGCCCATTGAAGTAGAACTATATGAAGTGCTCTATTTTGGAGCACTCCAATGCGAGCTGTACGCTGGCAGCGACTTACGTCGCTCGTCCCGCGCTGACTCACAACTTTATCCACCGCCGCCGGGGACAACCTTTACAGCTTTGTCATGCTGGTGGCGGAGTTCGTATTGAGTCGAGGTCGCTTTCATGCAGGTGCCCCACTCCTTGCACAACTCGTCGCGCTGTGCGTCGCTGACGGGGCCGAACGACAGCAATAGCAGTTCGTCCCCAGCCTTCGGCCCCACTACATACGGCACTTGCATCGCGTCGAGCGCGCGAACCAGCGCGCTTAACGCCTCGTCCGGCTTACGAGCCGAGTTGCGAGGGTAGACCTTGAAGACGCGATGGCCGTCTGTGTTCGTCTCGACGATCTTCATGAGGGTGGCCTATCGGTTGAGCGAGGAAGGTTGGCGCTGCGCTCGACTGCGGCGCGTTGCGATTAGAACAGATACAGGTAACCCCAACTCACCAGTCGAAAGTCTCAATTTGCAGAACCTCTAGGCAATGGAGTGCGGCAACCGCATGCCTTGGGAAAACGCATAAGTGCTTGTCGCGCAACGACTATTCTGCAGGTTGCGGTGCCTCATTTTGCAGCATGCAAATTGAGACCCGCATCCGCTGCACAGTCAAACCGGCCGATTTGCCGCTGTTGCCGCGATACTGGCAACCTGCAGATGAGGCGCCTAAGTGTTGATCGCAAAAGGAAAATCCAAACGAAAACGCCGAACTGAGAACAGTTCGGCGTTGTGTTTGGTGGCGCTTCAGGGACTCGAACCCCGGACCTGCGGATTATGATTCCGTCGCTCTAACCGACTGAGCTAAAGCGCCTGCAAGCCCGCGATTATAGCGTGAGATTCGCGGTTGGCGTCCAGCCCCCAACACCCACCCATTTGATGTTCAGCTTCTTCAAGAAAAAGTTCGCACCGCCGGCGCCTCCGCCCGAGGTGACGCCGCCACCGCCCGCACCCATCGCTGCGCCTGCCGCGCCGGTGGCTGCTCCGGCGCCAGTCTCCGTTCCTGTCCCGGCACCCGTGCCCGCGCCAGCCATCGCCGAACCTGCGATGGCTGCGCAGGTCGAAGCGGTCGAGGAGGTGCCGGCGCCTGCACCGGCCGAGCGCAAGGGCTGGCTCGATCGCCTGCGCCAGGGCCTGCGCAAGACCGGCTCCAGCATTGCCCAGGTGTTCACCGGCACACAGATCGACGATGCGCTGTACGAAGAGCTCGAGGCCGCTTTGCTGATGGCCGACGCCGGCGTCAAGGCCACCGAGTTCCTGCTGGGCGACCTGAAGCGCCGCGTGAAGGAGGCCAAGGCCACCGATCCCAAGGCGGTGCGCCTGCTGCTGGTCGATGCCATCGCCGACCTGCTGCAGCCGCTGGAGCGCCCGCTGGCCATCGGCCGCTACACGCCCACGGTGATCATGGTCGTGGGCGTCAACGGCGCGGGCAAGACCACGAGCATCGGCAAGCTGACGCGCCACCTCGCGGATGCCAGGCAGAAGGTGCTGCTGGCCGCGGCCGATACCTTCCGTGCCGCGGCACGCGAGCAGCTCGGCGTCTGGGCCGACCGCAACGAGGTGCAGATCGTCAGCCAGGAAGGCGGCGACCCGGCCGCGGTGACCTACGACGCGGTGGTGGCCGGCAAGGCGCGCGGCTGCGACGTGGTGATCGCCGACACGGCGGGCCGCCTGCCCACGCAGCTGCACCTGATGGAAGAGCTGAAGAAGATCCGCCGCGTGATCGCCAAGGCCGACGGCACCGCGCCGCACGAGGTGCTGCTGGTGGTCGACGGCAACACCGGGCAGAACGCGCTCGCGCAGGTCAGGGCCTTTGATGACGCATTGCAGCTCACCGGCCTGATCGTCACCAAGCTCGACGGCACCGCCAAGGGCGGCGTGCTGGCGGCCATCGCGCGCGAGAAGCCGGTGCCGGTGTATTTCATCGGCGTGGGCGAGAAGCTCGAAGACCTCGAGACCTTCAAGGCCCGCGAATTCGCGCAGGCGCTGCTGAGCTGAACGGTCAGAGGCCGGTGACCCGCGGCGGCGGCGGCGAGCTGGCCGTGGGCTGCGATTCGAAGTCGTCGAACCAGGTGGAGGGCGGCGGCTCGCGCAGCTCGGCAAGTTCGCCCGGCAGCGTGTCTTCGACGTCGGCCACCGGGATCGCGCTCAGCGGGCCGGGCATCGGCCGGCTGGTTTCGGCCCGGCTGGGCTGCGCGGCGGCATCGCCCGGTGCGAGCAGCTCGCGCACCGAGGCAGGCGAGGGCAGCTCACCCTCGCGCCACACCAGCACGCGGATGCCGGCGGCCTTGAGCACACGGATCATCCGCTCATGGCGCTGGCGGCTGCGCAGGCTGTCGCGCGAGGAGTGCACCTCCACCACCGCGAGCACCTGCGACGAGCGGTCGCACACCAGCAGGTCGGCGCTCAGGCTGCCGACGCGGCTGAGCCATTCGGCATAGGAGTGGCGGGTGGGCACGCGCAGAAAGCGCGCCAGCGGCACCTGGCCCAGCACCATGTATTCGGGCAGGGCCTTCACCAGGGTGGCGTAAGCGTCGCGCTCGTGGCTGGAGAGGATGCGCATCACCTGCGGCTCCCAGGCAGCCACGGTATCCAGCGCCTCGAGCGACGGCTTCTTGTGTCGCGAGGCCGGTGCAGAGGCCGAGGCCTGCTTGCGGCGGCGCAACACCAGCAGCAGCGCCATTCCCAACAAAACGGCAGCTACCGCGAGCAGAACCCAGGTATCCATCTAGTTTTCGTAGAACAACGCGGAGTTGCGAACGTAACCGACGGTGCCTGCCGGGTCAATCAATGTTCGGTATCGGGCCGTATCCGACGGCCCGGTGCAGGCAATCAGCGCCCGCCGAGTCCGCCCATGCCGCCCAGGCCCTTCAGGCCGCCCATGCGCTTCATCATCTTCATCAGGCCGCCGCCCTTCATCTTCTTCATCATGCCCTGCATCTGCTCGAACTGATTGAGCAGGCGGTTGACTTCCTGCACCTGCACACCGGCGCCCGCGGCGATGCGGCGCTTGCGGCTGGCCTTGATCAGCTCGGGCTTGCGGCGCTCGAGCGGTGTCATCGAGTTGATGATGCCTTCCATGCGGCGCACGTCGCGCTCGGCGCGGTCCATGTCGGCGGGGCCGGCCTTGGCCTTGTTCATCAGCTCGGTGGGCAGCTTGTCCATCAGCCCGGCGAGGCCGCCCATCTTCTTCATCTGGCTGATCTGCGAGAGGAAGTCGTTGAGGTCGAAGTCGCCGCCGGACTTGACCTTGTCGGCCAGCTTCTGCGCGGCCTGCAGGTCGACGCCCTTCTGCACTTCCTCGACCAGCGCGACGATGTCGCCCATGCCCAGCACCCGGCCGGCATGGCGGTCGGCATCGAAGACCTCGAGGCCGTCGATCTTCTCGGAGACGCCGGCAAACTTGATCGGCGCGCCGGTCACCTGCCGCACCGACAGCGCCGCGCCGCCGCGCGAATCGCCGTCGAGCTTGGTCAGCACCACGCCGGTGAGCGGCAGCGCCTCCTTGAAGGCCTTGGCGGTGTTGACCGCATCCTGGCCCTGCATCGCGTCGACGACGAACAGCGTCTCCACCGGCTTGAGCGCCGCATGCAGGTCGCGGATCTCGGCCATCAGCGCCTCGTCGATCGCGAGCCGGCCGGCGGTGTCCACCAGCAGCACGTCGACATAGTGGCGCTTCGCGTAGTCCAGCGCCGACAGCGCGATCTCGCGCGGCTTCTGGTCGGGGCTGGACGGGAACCACTCGGCGCCCGCCTGCTTCGTCACCGTCTTCAGCTGCTCGATGGCAGCGGGGCGGTACACGTCGGCCGAGACGGTGAGCACCTTCTTGCGGCGCTTCTCGATCAGGTGCTTCGCGAGCTTGGCGGTGGTGGTGGTCTTGCCGGCGCCCTGCAGGCCGGCCATCAGGATCACCGCCGGCGGCTGCGTCGCGAGGTCGATGTCGCTGATGCCCTCGCCCATGGTCGTGGCGAGTTCCTTGTGCACGATGCCCACCAGCGCCTGGCCGGGGTTCAGCGAGCCGACCACCTCCTGGCCGAGCGCCTTTTCCTTGACGCGGGCGATGAAGTCGCGCACCACGGGCAGCGCGACGTCCGCCTCGAGCAATGCCATGCGCACCTCGCGCAGCATGTCCTGCACGTTGCTTTCGGTGATGCGGGCCTGGCCGCGCATGGTCTTGACCAGGCGCGACAGTCGATCGGTGAGGGCGGAAGCCATGAGGGTGGGGCGCGACACCCGGCGACTGCGGGGCGCGAAAGTAAACTGTCTGGATGATTCTATCGTTCGGGTCCGTCGGGAGCGTGAGCCTTCTGTCCCAGGGGCTGGGGGTGTTCGCCTTCGTGGCCTACGTGGTGGCGGCGCTCGCCCGCAGCACTGGCTCGCGCTGGCCGGCGATCGCATGGCAGGCGGGCTGGCTGGCCCACGGCATTGCGCTGGTGATCGACTTCGCCGGTCTCGATGAGCCGGCCGGGGCCGGCGCGCGATTCGGCTTCGCGCCGGTGCTGTCGATCACCGCCTGGCTGGTGCTCACCGTGCATGCGATCGAGAGCCGGCTGGTGCCGCTGCCGCAGGTGCGGCGCGTGTTGTCGGCGCTCGGTGCCATCGCAGTGTTGACGGCAGCGATCTTCCCAGGCGAGCCGCGCGTAGTGTCGGGCCCGCCGTGGCTGCCGCTGCACTGGATGCTGGGCGTCGCCTCTTATGGGCTGTTCGGCGCGGCGGTGCTGCACGCCTCGATGCTCGACGCGGCCGATCGCCAGCTGCGGCTCAAGGCCGGCAGCACCGGGCCGCTCGGTTTGCCGCTGCTGCGGCTCGAGCGCCTGACCTTCCGCTTCGTCGATGCCGGCTTCGTCGTGCTCACGGCCACGCTGCTGCTCGGCGCATGGTCTACCGTGCAATGGCGCTGGGACCACAAGACGGTGCTGTCGCTGCTGGGCTGGGTGGTGTTCGCCGCGCTGCTGATCGGCCGCCATGCCTGGGGCTGGCGCGGCAAGCGCGCCACACGCTGGCTCTATGCGGGCGCGGTGCTGCTGCTGCTGGCCTACATCGGCTCGCGCTTCGTGTTCGAAGTCGTGCTGCACCGGAGCGTCTGAGCCGATGAAGGCGCTGCTGTTCATCGCCGTGATCGGCGCCGTGCTGTGGTGGGCGTTCGGCCGCGAGCGGCCGGCCGTTCCGGCTTCTTCTTCCGCTAGGCGCAAGGCGCTGCCTGCGGAGCCGATGGTGCGTTGCGCGCACTGCGGCGTGCACCTGCCGCGCAGCGAGGCCGTGGGAAAGGATGATGTGCTGTTCTGCAGCGAGAGCCATCGCGCGCTCGGGGGACGTTCGTGACGGCGGAGCTGCCGCCGGTCAACCGGCGCCAGGGCGATCGCCGCCGCGGTGATCGTCGCCGCACCGATCGCTCGCAGGTGCCCGACGAATCCTGGTTCGGTGCGCTCGGCGTCGGCGTCGACACCGAGCTGCACGACGAGGCCGTGGGCGAGGAGCCGGAGTCGCGCCTGCCGGGGGGCTGGTTGCGCGGCAGCATGGAGCAGCCGGCCGACAGCCGGTTCCTGTCGCGTCAGGCGCGTCGCATCGTATCGGCCGGTACCAGCGCCTTCCAGCGCATCTATCGGGCCTTCACCGCCGCCCGAGCCGCGCTCGGCGTGGCGCTGGTGATCGCGCAGCTGCTGGGGATCTTCTTCGGTGTGCGGCCCTCGCCGTGGCCTCTGATCATCTGCTCGCTGTATGCCGTGCAGGCGATGGGCTTGTGGGCGCTGCCGCGCTTCAGGCTGCCCACGCCGGGCTCGTTCGCGCGGCTGCGCAGCCCGCAGTGGCTGGCGACCATCGGCGTGGACCTGCTCGCGTTCTCGTCGCTGCATTTCTTCGAGCGCGGCACCAACTTCAACTTCGTCGCGCTGCTGGTGCTGCCGGTGCTGATGGCCGGCGTGTTGACGCCGCGCCTGATGGCGATGGGCACCGCGGCCGCGATCGCGCTGATGCTGCTGGGGAGCGCGTGGCACGCCGGCGTGCTGGCGGGAGACGCGGCGCTGCCGATGACGCAGGCCGGCTTGGCCGGCATCGGCTTCTTCTTGATCACCGTGCTGGCCGGCGAGCTGTCGGGTCGCCTCGCGCGCGAGGAGCTCACCGCACGCGGCAGCCTCGAGCTCGCGCGCCAGCAGGCCCGCCTGAACCGCCTGGTGATCGAGCAGATGCAGGACGGCGTGATGGTGGTCGACCGCCGTGGCCGGGTGCGCACCGCCAATCCCGCGGCACGCCTGCTGCTCGGTGCCACCAGCATGTGCCGGCCCGCGCCGTTCGCGCTTGGCGAGCAGGCTTCCTGGTCGGCCCTGGCCGAAGCGGTGCAGCAGGCGTTCGAAGACGGCTTCTGGCCCGAGTCGGGCAAGGAGCTGGTGCTCCACTTCGAGCCGGGCCTGTCGCGCACGCTGGTCGTGCGCATGCGCTTCACGCGTCGTGGCACGCAACTGCGCGATGCCAAGCCCGGCGAGCCGCAGGCCAGCGAGGAGCTCGCGGTGCTGTTCGTCGAAGACCTGCGTGCGGTGCAGGCCCGCACGCGGCAGGAGAAGCTGGCCGCGATGGGTCGCGTCTCGGCCGGCATCGCGCACGAGATCCGCAACCCGCTGGCCGCGATCGCCCAGGCGAATGCACTGCTCGAGGAAGACCAGCTCACGCCGCAGCAGCAGCGGCTCACCCGCATGGTGGCCGAGAACGCCGAGCGGCTGAAGCGCATCGTCGACGACGTGATGGAGGTCGCGCCCGGCACGCCGCCCAGCGTGCGCGTGATCGATGCCACCGCCGAGGTCGGCGCGATCTGCAGCGAATGGGCGCGCACCGTGCAGCTCCCGCTGGGCGAAGCCAGCCGCCTGCGCGTGGCGCTGCCGGGTGAGCCGCTGGGCGTGCTGTTCGACCCTGATCACCTGCGCCGCGTGCTGATCAACCTGCTCGATAACGCGCGGCGCCATGCCAGCGACGCGCCGGGCGCGGTGGTGCTGCGGCTGGTGGCCGAGAACGACCAGCGCGCGGTGCTCACGGTCGAAAGCGACGGCGCGCCGATTCCGCCCGAGGTGGAGCGGTATTTGTTCGAGCCTTTCTTCTCGACGCGCAGCCGCGGCACCGGGCTCGGCTTGTATATTTGCAAGGAGCTGTGCGAGCGCTACGGCGCCACCATCGACTACCGCCTGCGCGCCCCTGGCGAAAGCCGCCGCAATGTCTTCCTCGTTTCGATGCGGCGTGGCGCGTTGACGCTGCCCGACTCTCCTTTGCGCTTCAGCCCATGACATCGCCTTCGCATTTCAGCCTGCTCGTGGTCGACGACGAACCCGACCTGCGCACGCTCTATGAACTGACACTGCTGCGCGAGGGCTACGACGTCGAGACGGCCGGCTCGGTGGAGGAAGCGCTGCTGCACCTGAAGGACCGCACCTACAGCGCGGTGATCACCGACATGCGCCTGCCCGATGGCACCGGCCTCGACCTGCTGCGCAAGCTCGACAGCACCGGCCGGCGCGAGAAGGCGATCGTGATCACCGCCTACGGTTCGTCCGAGAACGCGGTCGAGGCGCTGAAGGCCGGCGCCTACGACTACCTGACCAAGCCGGTCGACCTGCGGCAGTTCCGCTCGGTGGTGGCCTCGGCGCTCGGCCGCGCGCCGCAGACCTCGCCCACCGTCGTGCCGTCGAGCCTGCCCTCGGAGACCGGTGCTGCGCCGGTGGCGCCCCGGCCGGTGCCCGCTGCGCCGGTGGTCGAGGAACCGCCGGCACCGCCTGCGCCGGCCAGCGCGGCACTGCGCAAGCTCGCGGGCCAGTCGGCCGCGATGCAGCAGGTGCGCAGCCTGGTCGACAAGGTGGCGCGCAGCATGGCGCCGGTGCTGGTGCAGGGCGAATCGGGCACCGGCAAGGAACTGGTCGCGCGCTCCATCCATGAAGTGAGCGCGCGTTCGGCCCTGCCGTTCATCGCGGTCAACTGCGGCGCCATTCCCGAGAACCTGCTCGAGGCCGAGTTCTTCGGCTACCGCAAGGGTGCGTTCACCGGCGCGGCCGACGACCGCGAAGGCTTCTTCCAGGCTGCGCAGGGCGGCACGCTGTTCCTCGACGAGATCGGCGACCTGCCGCTGTCGATGCAGTCGAAGCTGCTGCGCGCGATCCAGGAGCGCTCGGTGCGGCCGATCGGCGCGATGAACGAGCTGCCGGTCAACGTGCGCGTGCTCAGTGCCACGCACAAGGACCTGGCCGCCGAGGTGCAGGCCGGCCGCTTCCGGCAGGACCTGTTCTATCGCCTCAACGTGATCCAGATCCGCGTGCCGCCGCTGCGCGAGCGCATCGAGGACCTGCCGTCGATCTGCGATGCGGTGCTCGAGCGCATCGCGCGCGATGCCGGCGTGTGGCCGCCGCCCACGCTGTCGCGCGATGCGCTGCAGCAGCTGATGCACTACAGCTTCCCCGGCAACGTGCGCGAGCTGGAAAACCTGCTGCATCGCGCGGTCGCGCTCTCCAGCGGCGAGGTGATCCAGCGCGCCGACCTGGGCCTGCCCGACGAGGTGTTCACCGACACCGAGGTGCTCGATCTCGACACGGGCCAGCCGGCCGCGGAAGAACTGCCGCCGCCGGCTGCTGCGCCCGCCGCGGCGAGCATCGCTCCACCGCCGCTGCCGAACGACCTGGTGGCCTACCTCGACGAGGTCGAGCGCGACATCCTCGTGCGGGCGCTCGAGCGCCATCGCTTCAACCGCACGGCCGCCGGCGCCAGCCTGGGCCTGTCGCTGCGGCAGATGCGCTACCGCATGGCGCGGCTGGGCATCAACGTGGCCGACCATGTCGGTGAACGCTCCGACAGCTTCTGACTGGTCCAGCGGGTGGTGGCGCGAAGCGCGCGCCTGCCCGTCGCCCAACTTCGGGCCGCGGCCCGACGGCGTGGCGGTCGACCTCGTGCTGCTGCATTCGATCAGCCTGCCGCCGGGCGAATACGGCGGCGATGCGATCGAGCGCCTCTTCACGAATCAGCTCGATTGGGACGCGCATCCCTACTACCAGCAGATCCGCGGCCTGCAGGTGTCGTCGCATTTCGTGCTGAGGCGCGATGGCGAGCTGCTGCAGTTCGTGTCGTGCGATCAGCGTGCGTGGCATGCGGGGCGCTCGCAGTGGCTCGGGCGTGACAACTGCAACGATTTCTCGATCGGCATCGAACTCGAAGGGCTGGAGGGCGAGACCTTCGACGAGGCGCAATACCTCGTGCTGCCGCGCCTGCTGCAGGCGGTGATGCAGCAGTATCCCGTGCGGCACGTTGCAGGCCATGAGCACGTGGCCCCAGGACGAAAGATCGATCCCGGCCCCGGCTTCGACTGGCCTCGGTTGCAGGCCTCGCTCGGCTGGCCGGCGTCGATGTTTCCGGCTGTCGCCTAACCCAAGATTCCTCGATCGGGCAAGCGGTGCCGCACGGCACCCGTGGGCATTGCTCGGATTCTTCAATCGGGAAACCACTCATGAGGTACGCTATGGGTAGTGTTCAAATGCTCGGCGTTCCCTAGATGTAGTGTCCGGCTCGAATCGAACGATCCACGTGCACTCCACCGAATCTCCACAGCTTTGTCCACAGATGCCTGCACCGTGCCGCGCACGGTCGTACGAGCCGCGGTGTCCTGACCGCCGCGATCACAAGAACCGAGAGAACCGCTAACCGCCCTGTCCGGGTGCCGCACCAGCACCCGGACGGTTGATTGCTTTCAAGATTTCTAGAGAGAGAAGGGCCTTCATGGAAACTGTCGCCACCCGTTCCGCATCACCCTCCGCCGTTCCTGCCGCCAGCGCTGCGGCCAAACCCGTTTCGGGGGGCGCGTCGGCCTACCAGGGCTACCAGATCATCCGCCGCAACGGCGCGGTGGTGTCCTTCGAGCCGAACAAGATCGCGGTCGCGCTGATGAAGGCCTTCCTCGCGGTGCACGGCACGCAGGGCGCGGCGTCCGCGAGCGTGCGCGAGACGGTCGATGGCCTGACCGAAGCGGTGGTGCGCGCGCTGCTGCGCTCGCGTCCGGGCGGCGGCACCTTCCACATCGAAGACGTGCAGGACCAGGTCGAGCTCGGCCTGATGCGCGGCGGCCACCATGAAGTGGCGCGTGCCTACGTGCTCTACCGTGAGCGCCGCTCGCAGGAGCGCGCGAAGCAGGGCGAGGTGCAGCAGCCGGCCGAGCCGCAGCTGTTCGTGATCGATGGTGGCCAGCGCGTGCCGCTCGATGCGCCCAAGCTGCAGGCCCTGATCGAAGCCGCCTGTGCCGACCTCGGCGCCGACGTGAAGCCCGAGCCCATCCTGGCCGAGACGCGTCGCAACCTGTACGACGGCGTGCCGATCGACGAGGTCTACAAGGCCTCGATCCTCGCCGCCCGCACGCTGATCGAAAAGGATCCGGGCTACACCCGCGCCACCGCCCGCCTGCTGCTGCACACCATCCGCAAGGAGATCCTCGGCGAGGAGGTGATGCAGGGCGAGATGCAGGCGCGCTATGCCGACTATTTCCCCACCTTCATCAAGAAGGGCGTGGAAGCCGAGCTGCTCGACGAGAAGCTGCTGCAGTTCGACATGGCCAAGCTCGGCGCCGCGCTGAACGCCGGCCGCGACCTGCAGTTCGACTACCTCGGCCTGCAGACGCTGTACGACCGCTACTTCCTGCACACCGAAGGCAAGCGCATCGAGATGCCGCAGGCCTTCTTCATGCGCGTGGCGATGGGCCTGGCGCTCAACGAGATCGACCGCGAGGCCCGTGCGATCGAGTTCTACGAAGTGCTGTCGACCTTCGACTTCATGAGCAGCACGCCCACGCTGTTCAATTCCGGCACGCGCCGCTCGCAGCTGTCGAGCTGCTACCTCACCACGGTGGCCGACGACCTCGACGGCATCTACGAAGCGCTGAAGGAGAACGCGCTGCTCTCCAAGTTCGCCGGCGGCCTGGGCAACGACTGGACCCGCGTGCGTGCGCTCGGCTCGCACATCAAGGGCACCAACGGCAAGAGCCAGGGCGTGGTGCCCTTCCTCAAGGTCGTCAACGACACCGCGGTGGCGGTCAACCAGGGCGGCAAGCGCAAGGGCGCGGTCTGCGCCTACCTGGAAGCGTGGCACCTCGACATCGAGGAATTCCTCGAGCTGCGCAAGAACACCGGCGACGACCGCCGCCGCACCCACGACATGAACACGGCGAACTGGATTCCCGACCTGTTCATGAAGCGCGTGCACGAGGGCGGCGACTGGACGCTGTTCTCGCCCAGCACCTGCCCCGACCTGCACGACAAGTTCGGCAAGGCCTTCGAAGAGGCCTACACCGCCTACGAAGCCAAGGTCGACCGCGGCGAGATCAAGCTCTTCAAGCGCATGCCCGCGAAGGACCTGTGGCGCAAGATGCTGTCGATGCTGTTCGAGACCGGCCATCCCTGGATCACGTTCAAGGATGCCTGCAACGTGCGCAGCCCGCAGCAGCACGCCGGCGTGGTGCACAGCAGCAACCTGTGTACCGAGATCACGCTGAACACCAGCGACAGCGAGATCGCGGTGTGCAACCTCGGCTCCGTCAACCTGGCCCAGCACCTGAAGGACGGCCAGATCGACCACGCCAAGCTGAAGAAGACCGTCGCCACCGCGATGCGGATGCTCGACAACGTCATCGACATCAACTACTACGCGGTGAAGAAGGCGCGCGACTCCAACCTGCGCCACCGTCCGGTGGGCCTGGGGATCATGGGCTTCCAGGACTGCCTGTACCAGCTGCGCACGCCGTATGCCAGCGAGCAGGCGGTGGAGTTCGCCGACCGCTCGATGGAAGCGGTGTGCTACTACGCCTACTGGGCCTCGACCGAACTGGCCGAGGAGCGCGGCCGCTACTCCAGCTACCGCGGTTCGCTGTGGGACAAGGGCATCCTGCCGATCGACTCGCTCGACCTGCTGGCCGAGCAGCGCGGCGGCTATGTCGAGGTCGACCGCAGCCGCAGCCTGGACTGGGATGCGCTGCGCTCGCGCATCGGCCAGCACGGCATGCGCAACTCCAATTGCGTGGCCATCGCTCCCACCGCGACCATCTCCAACATCATCGGTGTCGATGCCTCGATCGAACCCTGCTTCGGCAACCTGTCGGTCAAGTCGAACCTGTCGGGCGAGTTCACCGTCATCAATGAATACCTGGTGCGCGACCTGAAGAAGTTCGGCCTGTGGGACGACGTGATGGTGATGGACCTCAAGCACTTCGACGGTTCGCTGCGCCGCATCGACCGCGTGCCCGAGGAACTGAAGGCGCTGTACGCCACCGCCTTCGAGATCGAGACGCAGTGGCTGGTGGAAGCCGCCGCGCGCCGCCAGAAGTGGATCGACCAGGCGCAGAGCCTCAACATCTACATGGCCGGCGCCTCGGGCAAGAAGCTCGACGAGACCTACAAGCTCGCCTGGCTGCGCGGCCTGAAGACCACCTACTACCTGCGCACCGTCGGCGCCACGCATGCCGAGAAGTCGACCGTGAAGGCCGGCTCGCTCAATGCGGTGAGCGCAGGCGGCAGTGCGGTGTCGGCACTCGATGCCGCAGCAGCGCAGGCACAGGCGCAGATGGCCGCAGCGGCCGCGGTGCAAGCCGATGCGACGCCGGCCACCGACATCAAGTTCTGCGCGATCGACGACCCCACGTGCGAGGCCTGTCAGTGATGAACTGACACGCGAGCGATGCATGCAGCGCCTCATGCATGCATCGCTTGTTGCGGCGCATCGTGATCGTCAGACGATGCGATGCCGCAACAACGACATCGGCTCGATGTCAAGAAGTGCTTGGTGTTTGAACACAACACTCCGATAATTCGCAACCATTAGGAAGTACACACATGCTGGTCTGGGAAGACGAAGTCAAACCGACGACTCCATCAAACAGCACCGCGTCTCAAGCTTCATCTGACGCGCGGGTTGCACACCCGTCGCCTCTGCAATCGGCGCCGGTCGCCGCGCAAGCTGCGCTGCAGTCCGCCGTCCCCGCCTATCCCCAAGCTGCCGCCGCCGTGGCTCCTGCATCGTCGATGCAGTCGCAGTCCGCGCGCCGCGTCAACGTCGCCGACAAGCGCGTGATCAACGGCGCGACCGACGTGAACCAGCTGGTCCCCTTCAAGTACAAGTGGGCCTGGGAAAAGTACCTCGCCACCTGCGCCAACCACTGGATGCCGCAGGAGGTGAACATGTCGCGCGACATCGCGACGTGGAAGGACCCCAACGGCCTGACCGAAGACGAGCGCCGCATCATCAAGCGCAACCTCGGCTTCTTCGTCACCGCCGATTCGCTGGCCGCCAACAACATCGTGCTCGGCACCTACCGGCACATCACCGCGCCCGAATGCCGCCAGTTCCTGCTGCGCCAGGCCTTCGAGGAAGCGATCCACACGCACGCCTACCAGTACATCGTGGAGTCGCTGGGTCTCGACGAGAGCGAGATCTTCAACGCCTACCACGAGGTCTCGTCGATCCGCGAGAAGGACGAGTTCCTGATCCCGTTCATCGACGCGATCATGGATCCCAATTTCCGCACCGGCACGCTCGAGGCCGACCAGACGCTGCTCAAGAGCCTGATCGTCTTCGCCTGCCTGATGGAAGGCCTGTTCTTCTACGTCGGCTTCACGCAGATCCTGGCGCTCGGCCGCCAGAACAAGATGACCGGCGCGGCAGAGCAGTACCAGTACATCCTGCGCGACGAGTCGATGCACTGCAATTTCGGCATCGACCTGATCAACCAGATCAAGCTCGAGAACCCGCAGCTCTGGACCGCCCAGTTCAAGGCCGAGATCAAGGCCCTGTTCCTGAAGGCCGTCGAGCTCGAGTACCGCTACGCTGAAGACACCATGCCGCGCGGCGTGCTGGGCCTGAACGCCAGCATGTTCAAGGGCTACCTGCGCTACATCGCCAACCGGCGTGCTACGCAGATCGGTTTGGAAGAGCTCTTCCCGAACGAGGAAAACCCGTTCCCGTGGATGAGCGAAATGATCGACCTGAAGAAGGAGCGCAACTTTTTCGAAACGCGCGTCATCGAGTACCAATCCGGTGGCGCGCTGAGTTGGGACTGACGGTCCGCCGAACGGTTCGCTGACAAGAGCGGCCCGCAGTCCATAGAAGAGATCAAGATTCGCGAGCCTTGAATCGCCGTCGCAAGAAGCGGCGATCAGGGATCGCAACCCCGTTCATCGCACCGGGGCACCCGAAGGCTCCGGCCCGAGGGCAAAGCACCGGGCGATGAATCGCCGCACTGGTTCGAACAGTGCGGTGCTCTTTGCCACTTGATCAAGGAGATTGTTATGGCAACTGCGAAGAAAGCTGCGGCGAAGAAGGCCGCTCCGGCGAAGAAGACCGCGGCCAAGAAGGCCCCGGCGAAGAAGGCCGTCGCCAAGAAGGCGGCACCGGCGAAGAAGGCTGCGGCCAAGAAGGCCCCGGCGAAGAAGGCTGTGGCCAAGAAGGCCCCGGCGAAGAAGGCCGTCGCCAAGAAGGCGGCACCGGCGAAGAAGGCTGTCGCCAAGAAGGCGCCTGCCAAGAAGGCCGCTGCGAAGAAGCCTGCTGCGAAGAAGGCCGTCGCCAAGAAGGCCCCTGCGAAGAAGGCCGCTGCGAAGAAGCCTGCTGCGAAGAAGGCTGCGAAGAAGCCTGCTGCGAAGAAGGCTGCCCCTGCACCTGCTGCCCCTGCGGCCCCTGCGCCTGCACCCGCGCCCGCTGCCAAGACGGCACTGAGCCCGGCTGCTGCCTGGCCGTTCCCGACGGGCAACAAGCCCTGAAGGCGGCACAAGCCGTAGTACACAACCCGGCTTCGGCCGGGTTTTTTCTTGGATGCCGCGAGAGAGCCGAACCATCGTGGAACCGATGTCTGCACCCTGGCCTTGCGCTGCCGCATCGGCGGACGGTTCGCAATTGCTGGTCTCGGTGATCCCGAATGCGAAGCGCACCGAGGCCGTGGGGCTGCACGACGGCTGCCTGCGCGTGCGCTTGGCGGCGCCGGCGCTCGAGGGTCGCGCGAACGATGCGCTGGTCGAGTGGCTGGCCGGTGAACTGCGGCTGACGCGCCGCCAGGTCAGCCTGCGTCAGGGCGCTTCATCGCGCCGCAAGCGGCTGCAGCTCGACTGCCCCTTGCCTCAGCTGCTGGCCTGGCTGGACCAGTTGGGCCTGCCACGCTGAGGCCTGTTCAGACGCCGAGCGCCGTGCGGTCCACTTGGTGGTTCTGCGGGCCGGCACAGGCGATCTTCAGTGCGCCGAGCCGGTTGCCGAGCGTCACGCTGCGTTCCAGCGACCAGCCGCGCTCCAGCCCATAGAGCAGGCCGCCGCGGAAGGCATCGCCGCAACCGGTGGGGTCGACCACCTGCTCGGCGGCCACGCCCGGCACATGCGTGCGCTCGCCCTTGATCCACAGCTCGCAGCCCTCGGCGCCCAGCGTGACGATCACGCCCTGCAGGTGCCCGGCACGCGACATGTCGGCCAGGCTCTGGCCGGTGCGCTCGCTGAGCATGCGGCCTTCGTAGTCGTTCACCGCGACCCAGGTGGCCTGGCTCACGAAGCGACGCAGGTCGTCGCCGTCGAACATCGGCAGGCCCTGGCCCGGATCGAAGACGAAGGGGATCTTCGCGGCGGCGAGCTGCTCGGCATGCTGCAGCATCGCGTCGCGGCCGTCAGGCGCGACGATGGCGATCTTGATGTCGTCGCGCTGCGGCACTGCATGGCGGTGCGCGAAGCTCATCGCGCCCGGGTGGAAGGCGGTGATCTGGTTGTTGTCGGTGTCGGTGATGATGATCGCCTGCGCGGTGTAGGTGTCGGACTCGACCTTCACGCAGGAGGTGTCGACGCCCCATTCGTGGAAGCGGGCCAGGTAGTCGCTGCCGTCGTTGCCCAGCGTGGCCATGATCACCGGTTGGCCGCCGAGCGCGTGCAGCGTGTAGGCGATGTTGCCGGCGCAGCCGCCGAACTCGCGCCGCAGCGTGGGCACCAGGAACGACACGTTCAGGATGTGCACCTGCTCCGGCAGGATCTGCTGCGCGAAGCGACCGGGAAAGGTCGTGATGGTGTCGAAGGCGAGCGACCCGCAGATCAGTGCCGGCATGGCATCTCCAGAGAATGGTCAGGGATAGAAGATTTCGACGGTGTAGCCCACCAGTGCGCGCTCGCCGCTGGCCAGCAACGCCTGCAGCGGCAGCTCGGCACCGGGTGCGAGCTGGTCCTGGCGCGCGCCGAGTTCGGCGGCGCTCAACGCGCGGCGCGAGACCAGCTGGCCTTGCGCATCCGTGAGCGAGAGATCGATCGCCGGCAGCAGCACCGGCGTGCTCGCACGATTGCGCAGCACGATCGACAGGCGGTAGAGGCCGGGCGAATCGAGCCGGGTGAGCCCGCTGCTGTCGACCACGATGCTGTCGAGCCGGCGCGGGGCGTCGATGCGGCAGCCCTTCCAGGCGCACAGCGGATCGAGGAGGGCGCGGGTCTCGGGGATCGAGGCGGCGAGCTGTGCGCGGAAGTGCAGGCCGAGTTGGCCGGCCAGCGTGACGGACAGCAGCACGAGCAGCACCGACAGGCCGATGCGCACGGCCGGGCGACGCCAGCGGGCTTCGCGCTCGGCCTGCCGCACGAAGCGCGGCATCGCCTTTGCCGTGTCATCGTGCGCCGGACCTTCGGCTACGGTATCGCCGCCGGCTGCTCCTGCGGCGTCGCGCGCGAAGCGTGAAGGTTCGTCGTCGAGCAGGGCGAGGTTGAAGCGGGCATCCGCAAAGCCGGAGGGGTCGGCTTCATCCTCGGGCTCGTCGGCAAAGGCCACCGCCTGCTCGGCCGATGGGCGATGAAGCAGCGGCTGCGACGCGAGCCCTGCAGGATCGGCCGCAGGCGCGGAGACGGTTGCTTCTTCCGCCGCTGCCTCGGGTTCGGAAACCGGCAGTGTCGATTTCCAATCATCCGCCGCGACCGGCGGCCAGGGCGGCGGCGCCTCGCGCTCCAGGTCGAACAGGTTCTGCAGCGCGTTGAAGACTTCCTGGCAGCGACCGCACCGCACCCAGCCCTCGGAGACCTTGAGCTGGTCTTGGACGACACGGAAGATCGTGCCGCAGGCGGTGCAACGGGTCGCGAGGCTCATGGCCCTGGAGTGTGGCTCAGGAGTCGGTGCGGCGGGCTGTCATCAGGATCCAGCCGTCTTCCTGATCGCTGACCTCGAGCGCGACCCATGGCGCATAGGCCGCCTTCAGCTCATCGGCCTGCCGCTCGAGGATGCCCGCCAGCACGAGGTCGCCGCCGGGTGCGACGTGGCCGCACAGCAGCGGCGCCAGCAGCTTCAGCGGCGTTGCGAGGATGTTGGCCAGCACCAGCGGGTATTCACCACGGGCCGCCTCGGGCAGGCCGGCCGCCAGCTGCACGCCGTTGGCTTCGGCGTTGGCCCGCGTCGACTCGACCGCCGCGGGATCGATGTCCACCGCGTCGATGCCGCGGCCGCCATGCAGCGCGGCGCCGATCGCGAGGATGCCGGAGCCGCAGCCGTAGTCGAGCACGCGCGACCAGGCGGCGCTGCGATCCTTGGCGTGGCGAGCGATCCAGTGCAGGCACATCCGCGTGGTGGGATGGGTGCCGGTGCCGAAAGCCAGGCCCGGGTCGAGCCGGATGACCTGCCGTGCGCCGCCGGGAGGTTCGTGCCAGCTCGGCACGATCCAGAACTCGTCGGTGATCGACACCGGTGCGAACTGCGACTGCGTCAGCCGCACCCAGTCTTCATCGGGCACCGGCTGCAGCGCACGCACCTGCACCTGGGAAGCCCAGTCCTGTGCCAGCAGCAGCGTCACGGCTTCGGTGGCTTGCGCCTCGTCGGCGAACAGGGCCTTCAGCGTCGAATGCTGCCAGCCGGACCGCGGAGCCGGCATGCCGGGCTCGCCGAACAGCGCCTGCTCGGCGGAGGTGTCGGCATCGGCATCCTCGACCGAGACCGACAGCGCCTCCAGCTCGTCCATCATGGCCTCCGACACGGGCTCGACGAGCGCTTCGGGGGCGAGCAATACGAGTTCGTACACGGTGCGTGCTCAGCCGTTGGACATCATCGGTTGTGTTGGCCGAGCCAGCCTTCCAGGTAGTGGATGCTGGTGCCACCTTCGGCGAACTTGGGGTCGACCATCAGCTCGCGGTGCAGCGGAATGTTGGTGAGGATGCCCTCGACCACCGTTTCCGACAGCGCCGTGCGCATGCGCGCCAGCGCCTGCTCGCGCGTGTCGCCGTGCACGATGATCTTGCCGACCATCGAGTCGTAGTTGGGCGGCACGAAGTAGTTGGTGTAGATGTGCGAGTCGACGCGAACGCCGGGGCCGCCGGGCGGATGCCACATCGAGATGCGGCCGGGCGAGGGCGTGAACTTGTACGGGTCCTCGGCATTCACGCGGCACTCGATCGCGTGGCCGCGCATCTGGATGTTGCGCTGGGTGAAGGGCAGCTTCTCGCCGGCGGCGACGCGGATCTGCATCTGCACGATGTCGATGCCCGTCACCAGCTCGGTCACCGGATGCTCCACCTGCACGCGGGTGTTCATCTCGATGAAGTAGAACTCGCCGTTCTCGTACAGGAACTCGAAGGTGCCCGCGCCGCGGTAGCCGATCTTCTTGCAGGCGGCGGCACAGCGGTCGCCGACCCGCTCGATCAGGCGGCGCGGAATGCCCGGCGCTGGCGCTTCCTCGATGATCTTCTGGTGGCGGCGCTGCATCGAGCAGTCGCGCTCGCCGAGCCAGACGGCGTTCTTGTGCTCGTCGGCCAGCACCTGGATCTCGATGTGCCGCGGGTTCTCGAGGAATTTCTCCATGTAGACCTGCGGGTTGCCGAAGGCCGCACCGGCCTCCGCCCGTGTGGTCTGTACCGCGTGGATCAGGGCCGCCTCGGTGTGCACGACGCGCATGCCGCGCCCGCCACCGCCGCCGGCCGCCTTGATGATGACCGGGTAGCCGATCGAGCGAGCGATGCGGATGATCTCCTTCGGGTCCTCGGGCAACGCGCCTTCCGAGCCAGGCACGCAGGGGACGCCGGCCTTGATCATGGTCTGCTTCGCGCTGACCTTGTCGCCCATCGTGCGGATGGCGTCGGGCGTGGGTCCGATGAAGACGAAGCCGCTCTTCTCGACGCGCTCGGCGAAGTCGGCGTTCTCGCTCAGGAAGCCGTAGCCGGGGTGGATGGCCTCGGCATCGGTGACTTCGGCCGTCGAGATGATGGCCGGCATGTTGAGGTAGCTCTGGGCCGAGGGCGCGGGGCCGATGCACACCGCCTCATCGGCCAGCTTGACGTACTTGGCGTCGCGGTCGGCTTCGGAATACACCACCACCGACTGCACGCCCATCTCGCGGCACGCGCGCTGGATGCGCAGTGCGATCTCGCCCCGGTTGGCGATCAGGATTTTCTTGAACATCGCGAGGCCTTATTCGATCACGAACAGGGGCTGACCGAACTCGACGGCCTGGCCGTTCTCGGCCAGGATCTTGGTGATCGTGCCGGCCTTGTCGGCCTCGATCTCGTTCATGATCTTCATCGCTTCGATGATGCAGATCGGGTCGCCTTCCTTGACCTGCATGCCCACTTCGACGAACGGCTTGCCGCCGGGGCTCGACGAGCGATAGAAGGTGCCGACCATCGGCGACTTGACCTGGTGGCCGGTCTCCACGGGGGCCGCCTCGACGACCGGGCCCGCTGCGCTGGTTGCAGGGGCAGCGCCCGCCACGATGGTGGGGGCGGCGGCCGTCATGGCCATCGGCATCGCGGTGGGGATGACCGCGGCGTGCGGATCGGCCTTGACGATGCGGACCTTGCCATCGGCTTCGGTGATCTCGAGCTCCGAGATGTTCGACTCCGACACGAGGTCGATCAGGGTCTTCAGCTTGCGCAAGTCCATGCAGTTCTCTCCAACGTTTTCTCTTGTGGTGCGGGCGCGTGGCGCCCGGGATGCGCGCCTTCAGGTGCGCGGTTGCCGGGCCAGCAGGTATTGCAGGGCCAGCCTGTAGCCGGCCGCACCCAGCCCGCAGATCACGCCCTCGGCGAGATCGGAAAAATACGAGTGATGACGGAAAGGTTCACGCCGGTGGATGTTGGACAGGTGAACCTCGACGAAGGGCAGCGCCACGGCCGCCAGCGCATCGCGCAGTGCGACGCTGGTGTGCGTGTAGCCGGCCGGGTTGATGATGATGGCTTCGGTGCCATCGCTGCGCGCCGCATGCACGCGGTCGATCAGCGCGCCTTCGTGGTTGCTCTGGAAGCTTTGCAGCGCCCGTCCCGCTTCTTGCGCGATCTGGGCGAGTTCGGCATCGATCTGCCCCAGTGTCACCGAACCATAGACTTCCGGCTCGCGGGTGCCGAGCAGGTTGAGGTTCGGGCCATGGAGGACGAGAACAGACATCGAAAGGCGTTCGGGCGAGCCACGCAGGGCGACGCTCCAACTTTACGGAAGCCCGGACTTTACGCCTTTTGCGACCGGTTGCCAGCAACTTGACACGAAATTAATTCGCGTTAGGGATGTGGACGGTCAAGAAGCGGTGAGAAGCGGGAAGTTGATGCCTGAACGCAGGATCAGCGCTGTTGAGCCCATTGCAGCAGCTCTTCGTACCTGGTTTCGCCCAGGCGCTTCTGCGCCGGCTGGCCATCGGCCCCGAACACCACCGTGAACGGCAGCACGCCGCTGGGGTTGCCGAGCGCGATCATCAGGTCGGAGCCTTCCATGCCGGCGAGTCCGACAGGATAGCTGACGGGCGTGCGGCTCAGGAACTGGCGGACGGCGTCGGCATTGTCGATCGCCAGGCCGACGACCTGCCAACCCCGCGCTTCATATTCCTTGTGGAAGCGCTCGAACTGCGGCAGCTCCTTGACGCAGGGCGCACACCAGGTGGCCCAGAAGTTGAGCACCAGCGGCTTGCCGCGCAGGCTCGCCATCGTCACGGTGCCACCGGCCGGCGAGGGGAAGCCCAGCTGCCACAGCGGGTTGTCCGGTGAAGGCCGCAGCCGCCACCAGGCAAGGCCCGCCCCGGCCGCCGCGGCCAGCACGCCCGCGGTGCCGAGCATCAGCCGGCGGTTCATTCGGAGGCCTCTTCGAGCAGGCGCCGAAGCCCGGCGGTGTCGCCGCGCAGCGTGCGTCCGCCCGCGTCGGGCTTCAGTGCGCCGCGTAGCTCGTCGTGGTCGCGCACATGCAGGTACAGCGTCACGTGCTCCTGCAGTTCCGGGCAGGGCGCCGAGAGGCACAGCACGTCCATCGGTTCGCCGCCGCCGCTGCGCGACTGGCTTTCCACCTCGTACGGCACGCCCTCGTTGATCAGGCCGATCTCCGCTTCCTTCGAGTCGTCGCAGAACAGGTCGAGGTGGATGCTGGAGAGCCGCGTGGCCGTGCCGCGCCACACGGCGCCGGTGAGGTGCGGGCGGTAGGGCGCGAGGCGTTCCATCCAGCGCAGCGCGAGGCGGCGCAGCGCGGCCAGTTCCTGCGGCTGCGTGTCGGCGCAGAAGAGGGCGAGGTAGGCCCGGACCTCTTCCTCGATCAAGTCGTTGCTCGGCAGCTCGGCCGGGCGCACGCTGTGCCGGCCGAGCACGCGCGCGGCCTTGCGCTTGGCAGGGCCGTATTCCATGCCCTCTTCCACCACCAGCCGGGCGGCGGCGCTGGCCAGCTCTTCAGTCAGGGTCGGTGACATGGTGGGATTCTAGGAAGAGGCGGATGGCCGCACCGCGCTCAGGGCAGGTCGACCGCCCCCATGCGGGCGACGATCGTGCCGGCGCGGCCCGCCACATAGGCGGAGCCGGGCCGCTTCTCGAAGCGCTTGGGCGCCGGCAGCATCACCGCGAGCCGAGCAGCCTGGCTGGCGCCGAGCTGGGCGGCATCGACGTGGAAGTAGTGCCGCGACGCGGCCTGCGCGCCGAAGATGCCTTCGCCCCACTCCACGTTGTTGAGGTAGATCTCGAGGATGCGCTGCTTCGAGAGCAGGCCCTCGAGCATGAAGGTGATCAGGAACTCCTGCCCCTTGCGCAGCAGGCTGCGCTCGCCGCCGAGGAACAGGTTCTTCGCCAGCTGCTGCGTGATCGTGGAGCCGCCGACGATGCGGGCCACCGCCGGCGGCTTCCCGGCCTTGGGCGGCGCGCCCTTGGCGGCGGCATGCTGCTGGCGCTGCTGTTGCTGCTTGTTGAGCTTCTCGATCTGGGCTTCGGCGCGCTGGTTCTTCTCCCAGGCCTTCTCGATCGCATCCCACTCCACGCCGCTGTGGTCGGTGAAACCCGCATCCTCGCTGGCGATCACCGCGCGCTTGAGCTGCTCGGAGATGTGCGGGTAGTTGACCCACTGCTGGCTCCACAGCACGCGGTGCTGCTCGGTCAACAGCCGCCAGGCCTCGCTGCGCTGGAAGCTGGTCGACTGCGGATCGACCACCGTCATCAGCGCCACGCGGCCGAGGAAATACAGCTGCAGCGCCAGTCCGCAGACGAGGGTCAGCGCGACGAGCCGCGCCGCCTGGCTCCACAGGCGTTTCATCGCTTGACGACCAGCTTGTCGCGCAGCGCCTGCAGCACCGGGTCGGTGTCGGGCCGCACGCCGCGCCACACGTGGAAGGCTTCGGCGGCCTGCTCGACCAGCATCCCCAGCCCGTCCCGGCCCACCGCTCCGTGCGCCGCGGCCCAGTCGAGAAAGACCTGGGCGGCCGGGCCGTACATCAGGTCGACCGCGAGCGCGCCTTCAGCCAGCACGGCATCCGGCACCGGCACGCCAGCGCCCTGCAGGCTGCTGGCGCTGCTGTTGAGCACGATGCCATAGCGCTCGCCGCAATCGTCCAGGCCCGAGGCCCGCAGCGTCACGCGTTGCCCGGCGGCAAGCTGCGCATGCTGCGCGACCAGTGCCTCGGCCTTGTCGCGTGTGCGATTGGCGACCGTCACCTCGGCCGGCTGCGCCTGCAGCAGCGGGCCCAGCACGCCGGCCGCCGCGCCGCCGGCGCCGATCAGCAGCACGCGCTGGCCGGCCAGCGGCACGCCGGCATTGCGCTCGATGTCGCGCATCAGGCCCACACCGTCGGTGTTGTCGGCAAACCAGCCGTCGGCATCGAAGCGCAGCGTGTTCGCCGCCTGCGCCAGCGTGGCCCGCTCGCTGCGGCGTGCGGCGAGCGACCAGGCTTCGAACTTGAACGGCACGGTGACGTTGCAGCCGCGCGCACCCGAGGCGGCGAACTCGCGCACGCTGCGCTCGAAGCCGTCGAGCGGGCACAGCAGCCGGCCGTAGTCCACCGGTTCGCCGGTGGACTGCGCGAACAGCGCATGGATGAAGGGCGACTGGCTGTGCTCGACCGGGTTGCCGAGCACGGCATAGACATCGCGGGTGGTCATGGTCTGTCGGGGATCAGGGAGAGGGCGCGCTCAGCGTGGTTTCCAGGCCGTCCTCGCGCGTGAAGCGGAAGCGCGAGGTGATCACGATCTGGTCGGCCTGCTTGTGCATCGCCGGCGTGAAGTTGCCGAAGGGCGACGCCGCACGGACGATCGCGATGGCGCGCTTGTCGAGCTGCTTCGACTTCGAAGGCCGCACCACCTCGGCGTCGACCACATGGCCGCGGGCGTCGATGGTCACGTTCATCGTCAGCTCGCCGTAGAGCTTGTGGCCCTGGTACTCGGGGAAGTCGCGCGTGCCGCGCTCCTCGATCTTGCGGCGCAGGCTGTCGTAGTACATGGCATACACCTCCTCGCGCGTGGCGGGGCTGATGTAGCGCTTCTTCGGCCGGGCGTTCTCTTCGTTGATGCGCTTCTCGATCTCGGCCAGCAGCTTCAGCAGCTGGCGGCGCCGCTCTTCCTGCTCGCGCTCCTTCGGGTTGCCGGGGTCGCGCCGCGGGTCGGGCGGCGGCAGCAGCGCGATGTCGCGGCGGATCTGCGCGAGCAACTGCTGCTGCTGCTCCTGCAGGTCTTCGATCTGGCGGTGCGACTCCTCGCTGCTCTCGCCCAGCTCGACCAGCGCCGAGGCGGGCAGCGGCGAGGTGGCGCGGCCCTTCTCGGCCTCGCCGCCACCGGCCAGCTGGGCCTGCGCGACGGCCTGCGCCTGCGTCGGCTTCTCGGACGAGCGGGCATTGACGAGGATGACCTCCAGCGGCGTGTCCTTGAACGCGCGCTCGAAGGCTTCGGGGTTCGCGAGCCGCAACGACAACAGGCCCGCATGGACCGCGATCGACGCCCCGAGGGCGATGTGCAGTGGCGACAGTTGGCGCATGAAATGGTGGTGTTCGTCAGCTCGAGGCGGCCGGCGCCTCCGCGCCTTCGCCGGCGTCGGAGAGGTCGATCGCGATGGCCAGCGGGCCTTGCGGCGTGTCCTCGTCCTCTTCGGTTTCCGTCTCTGCGGCGGCGGCCTCGGCCTCGCCCAGGCGCACCAGCAGGTTGGCGTGCACATCCAGCGTTAGCAGGTCCAGTCCGGTGATGCGCACCCGCACGCGCTCGCCGCGGGCCAGGCTTTCGGTGCCCAGCGCACGGAACACCAGCGGCAGCGTCTCGGCGCGCACCAGGCCTTCCTTCATCACCGCGGCATCGAGCTCCGTGATGCCCTGCTGCTCCAGGTAGCGCAGCGTCCAGTAGCGTTCGAGGCCCGACTGGAAGTCGTTGTAGGCGCTGTAGGCCGCATCGAAGCTGGAGATGATCGAGAACAGCGCGGCATCCTTGGGCTTGAACGGCGCGGCCAGCGCGGCCGTGCGGCCATGGCGGGCGCAGGCGATGATCTGCCACTGGTTCACCAGGTCGACGTAGCGCCGCAGCGGCGACGTGGCCCAGGTGTATTGCGGCACGCCCATGCCGGCATGCGGTAGCGCCTTCGTGCCCATGCGCACCTTCACGCCGGGCGCCAGGCTGGCTTGGCTGCGGTAGATGCCGGGCACGTTGCACTCGGCCAGCCAGCCACCCCAGGTGCTGTTGGCGAGGATCATCGCCTCGGCCACGATCAGGTCGAGCGGCGCACCGCGCTTGCGGGTGCCGATCTGCACCGTCTCGCTGCCGTCGGGCTCGCCGGTGTTGCCTTCGAGGCGGAAGGTGTAGTCGGGCCGGTTGAAGGTCTCGGGTTTGCCGCGCGCGATCTCGCGCAGCGCCTTCAGGTGGTGCGCGAGGCGGTAGGCGAAGGCCAGTTCTTTCGCGAAGGCGTAGTTGGCCTCGGCGGCGCCGGTGAGCGTGTCGGCGGTGATCACGCTGTCGAGCTGGTCGTGGCGCAGGTTGGCGGCGATCGGCACGCGCTCGAGCCTGGTCTCGCTGCCCTTGACCTCGAGCGAATGCTCGTCGAGCGTGACGTACAGGCTCACCGCAGGGCAGTCGCGGCCCTCGGTCAGCGTGTAGGCCTGCACCACCTCGTCGGGCAGCATCGTGATCTTCCAACCCGGCATGTACACGGTGGACAGGCGGTCGCGCGCGACCTTGTCGACCGGCGCATCGGGCTGCAACGCGAGGCCTGGCGCGGCGATGTGCACCCCGAACACCACGGTGCCGCTGCCCAGGCCCTGCACCGACAGCGCATCGTCGATCTCGGTGGTGGCCGAGTCGTCGATCGAGAAGGCCTGCACCGGCGCGAGCGGCAGGTCTTCCTTGATCGCCGGCGCCTGCAGTGGCGGGAAGCCGGTGCCCTTGGGGAAGTGCTCGAACAGGAAGCGCTGCCAGTGGAACTGGTAGGCGCTGGTGATCGCGCCGGCGTCCTTCAGCAGGTCGAGCGGCGCCCGCTGCGCCCGCTTGGCCGCCTCGACCACGGCCTTGTACTCGGGGCCGTTCTTGTCGGGCTTGAAGAGGATCTTGTAGAGCTGCTCGCGGATCGGCGCCGGGCACTGGCCGGCCACCAACTCGTCGGCCCAAGCCTGCACCTGCGCGGCCTGCTGCTTTTTGCGCTCGATGCCGAGCAGCGCGGCCTTGACCTGCTCTTCGGGCGCCTTCTTGAACTGGCCCTTGCCCATACGGCGGAAGTAGTGCGGCGCTTCGAACAGGCGGAAGAGGGCGGCCGCTTGCTGCACCGGGCCGGCGCTGGCATCGAAGTAGTCGCGCGCGAAATCGGCGAAGCCGAACTCGGTGTCGGGGGCGAATTCCCAGGCCAGGTCCAGGTCGATCTCCTGGGCCTGCGCCTGGGCCTGCGCGATCAGCTCGGCCGGCTGCGGCTTCTCGAAGCGCAGCAGCGCATTGGCGGTCTTCACCTTGACGCGCTTGCCCGACTCGAGCTCGATCTGCATCGAGCTGTCGGCTTCGGACATCACGCGGCCGGCGAGGAATTTTCCGGCGTCATCGAACAGGGCATACATACGGCGGCGATTGTCGCCGAAGGCCTGGTAAGAACAGGTTACGCGAGGCGCAGGAACGACAGCAGGTCGGGCAGGTGGTCGTCGAAGTCCGACAGCGCGTGGTCGCTGCCTTCGAGCAGCTTGATGCGGGCGCCGGCATAGCGGGCTGCCATCTCGTGCCAGTCGAGCAGCTCGTCGCCCTTGGCGATCACGGCGAAGTAGCGCTCAGGCTGCGTGATTGCGGCAGGCGCCAGCTCGCGCAGCTCGTCGACGAACTCGGGGCGGAAGAAGAAGCGGTCTTCGGGGTTGTGCCAGCTCGTCTGCTCGCCGATGTAGCGGGCGAGGTCGCGCGCCGGTTCGACGGCAGGGTTGAGCAGCACGGCGGGGCAGCCGATGCGCTCAGCCACCACGGTGGCGTAGAAGCCGCCGAGCGAGCTGCCGATCACCGCCATGCGATCGCGTGGCCAGGAGGTGATGGCGTCGAACACCAGCCGCATCGTCTCGCGCGGCGACGGCGGCAACTGCGGGCACCACCAATGCACCTCGGGCCGGTGCGCCGCCATCCAGGCGGCCACCTTGCGTGCCTTCATCGACTGCGGCGACGAGCGGAAGCCGTGCAAATACAACAAGTGAGAGATCTCGATCCCCCGGCTTGCCGACGCCTGGCTCATCGTTTAGCCAGCGCCTCGAGCAGCTTGCCGTGCACGCCGCCGAAGCCGCCGTTGCTCATGCACAGCACATGGTCGCCGGGCTTGGCGGCCCGGACCACCGCGGCCACAAGCTTGTCGATGCTGTCGCAGACCATGGCCTGCTCGCCCATCGGTGCCAGCACTTCGCGTGCATCCCAGCTGAGGCCGCCGGAATGGCAGAACGACAGATCGGCCTCTTCCAATGCCCACGGCAGCTGGGCCTTCATCGTGCCGAGCTTCATCGTGTTGGAGCGCGGCTCGAACACGGCGAGGATGCGCTCCAGCCCGACCTTGCGGCGCAGGCCGTTGACCGTGGTGCGGATCGCGGTGGGATGGTGGGCGAAGTCGTCGTAGACCTTCACGCCGCCCGCCTCGCCGCGCAGCTCGAGCCGGCGGCGCACGTTTTCGAAGGTGGCCAGTGCTTCCGCGGCCGTCTCCGGATTCACGCCCAGGTGCTCGGCCGCGCCGATCGCGGCCAGCGCGTTGAGCTGGTTGTGCTCGCCCAGCAGCTGCCATTCGACGCGGGCGATCTTCAGGCTGCCGCGCAGCACGTCGAAGGCATGCGGCTCGCCACGGGCGCGCAGTGTGCCCGGCTCTTCCTTGCGGGCGCCGAAGCGCAGTACTTCGCTCCAGCAGCCGCGCTCGAGCACGCGCTGCAGCGCCTCTTCGCGGGCATTGACCACGAGGCGGGCGCTGGCCGGCATCGTGCGCACGAGATGGTGGAACTGGGTTTCGATCGCCGCCAGGTCCGCGAAGATGTCGGCGTGGTCGAACTCCAGATTGTTCAGGATCGCGGTGCGCGGCCGGTAGTGGACGAACTTGCTGCGCTTGTCGAAGAAGGCGGTGTCGTACTCGTCGGCCTCGATCACGAAGGGCGGGCGGGTGCTGCTGCGCTCACCCAGGCGCGCCGAGACGCCGAAGTTCTGCGGCACGCCCCCGACCAGGAAGCCCGGCTTCAAGCCCGCGTGCTCCAGGATCCACGCCAGCATCGAGGTGGTCGTGGTCTTGCCGTGCGTGCCGGCCACGGCCAGCACGTGGCGGCCCTGCAGCACGTGCTCGGCCAGCCATTGCGGGCCGCTGGTGTAGCGCGCACCGTCTTCGAGGATGGCTTCCATCAGCGGATTGCCCCGCGTGACGACGTTGCCGATGACGAAGAGGTCGGGCTTCAGCGCCATCTGGTCGGCGCCGTAGCCTTCGATCAGGTCGATGCCGAGCGCACGCAGCTGGTCGCTCATCGGCGGATAGACGTTGGCGTCGCAGCCGGTCACGCGGTGGCCGGCTTCGCGCGCGAGCGCGGCCAGGCCACCCATGAAGGTGCCGCAGATGCCGAGGATATGGATGTGCATGGAAACAGCGGAACGGATCAGCGCAGCGCGTCTTGCGCGGCCTGCAGCGTGGCGGCGATGTCCTCGTCGGTGTGGGCGGCGCTGACGAAGCCGGCCTCGTAGAGCGCGGGCGCCAGGTAGACGCCGCGGTCGAGCATGCCGTGGAAGAAGCGGTTGAAGCGCTCCTTGTCGGTGGCCATTACCTGGCTGTAATGCTGCGGCAGGCCTTCGCTGACGGCGCGCGGGAAGAAGAAGCCGAACATGCCGCCTTCGTGGTCGCCCACCATCGGCACGCCGGCGTCGCGGGCGACACCGAGCAGGCCTTCGGTCAGCGTGCGGGTCTTCGCGGCCAGGGCTTCATAGAAGCCGGGCTTCGTGATCTCGCGCAGCGTGGCCAGGCCGCAGGCGGTGGCCACCGGGTTGCCCGACAGCGTGCCGGCTTGGTAGACACCGCCCAGCGGTGCCAGGTGGCTCATGATCTCGCGCGAGGCGCCGAAGGCCGCCAGCGGCATGCCGCCGCCGATGACCTTGCCGAACACCGTCATGTCGGGCGCGAAGCCGGGCAGGGCGCGCGCATAGACGCTCTGCGCGCCGCCGAGTGCGACGCGGAAGCCGGTCATCACCTCGTCGAACACCAGCAGCGCGCCGTGGCGGGTGCAGAGCTGGCGCATGCGCTGCACGAACGGCAGGCTGGCGCGCACGAAATTCATGTTGCCGGCGATCGGCTCGACCATCACGCACGCGATCTCGTGGCCATGCTGGCTAAAGGCCTCCTCGAGCTGGGCGACGTTGTTGTACTCGAGCACCAGCGTGTGCTGCACCACGTCGGCCGGCACGCCGGCGCTGGTGGGGTGGCCGAAGGTCGCCAGGCCGGAACCGGCCTTGACCAGCAGCGCATCGGCATGGCCGTGGTAGCAGCCCTCGAACTTGATCAGCTTGGTGCGGCCGGTCACGCCGCGGGCGAGGCGGATTGTGCTCATCGCCGCCTCCGTGCCTGAGCTCACGAGGCGCACCTGCTGCACGCTGGGCACCTGCGCGATGATGGCTTCGGCCAGCTCGATCTCACGCTCGGTGGGGGCGCCGAAGCTGAGCCCGTCGGCCACCGCCTGGTGCACCGCCTCGAGCACGGCCGGGTGGCCATGGCCCAGGATCATCGGGCCCCAGGAGCCGATGTAGTCGATGTAGCGCTGGCCTTCGGCGTCCCACAGGTAGGCGCCCTGGGCGCGGGCGATGAAGCGGGGCGTGCCGCCGACGGCGCGGAAGGCGCGCACAGGAGAGTTGACGCCGCCCGGGATCGAGGCCTGGGCGCGTTCGAACAACTGCTGGTTGGTCATCTGGAGGAGGGGGAATCTCGTCAGTGGATGCGGCGGGGGGCGCCGCCGGCAGCATCGTCGGGGGCGGGCTCGGAGCCGGCGCCTTCTTCGCCTTCGCCTTCTTCGGCGGGCGGCAGCGCCCAGAAGAAGCGGTCGGGCACCACGTTGCCCATGCCGGGCCGGAAGCCCGCGTCCAGGCTCTGGTCGAGGAACGACAGCGCCTCGCCCACGGCGCTCTGCAGCTCGCTGCCGGCGGCCAGCAGCGAGGCCAGCGCGGCGGCCAGCGTGTCGCCGGCGCCGACGAAGGCGGTGTCGAAGCGCTCGAACTTCTCGCCGGCCAGTGCGCCCTGCGGCGAGGCCAGCACGTTGTCGATGAACTGCTCGCTGCCCTTGGTGGCGACCATCACGCCGGTCACCAGCACGAAGCGGGTGCCGTGCTCCGAGGCGGCTACCGCCAGCTCGCGCGCCGAGGCCGGGCGCTCGCTGTCCCATTCGGGCAGCAGGAAGTCGGTCAATGTCTTGTGGTTGCCGATCAGCACCTCGGTTTGCGGCAGCACCAGCTCGCGGAAGGCGTCGAGGTAGGGCTGTAGCTGGTCTTCCTCCATCCAGCCCAGGCTGGGCATGTAGGAGACCAGCGGCACGTCGGGATAGTCGGACAGGATCTCGGCGACGGCGCTCACGCCCTCCGCCGAGCCGAGGAAGCCGACCTTCCAGGCCGAGATCGACACGTCTTCGAGGATCGCACGGGCCTGCTCGACGATGGCGTCGGGCTCGATCAGGTGCTGGTCGAACACCTCGGCGGTGTCTCGCATCACGAGGGTGGTGACCACCGGCAGGGCATGGGCGCCCATCGCGGCGATGGTGGCGATGTCGCCGGCGATGCCGCCGGCGCCGCTGGCGTCGGTGGCGTTGAAACTCATCACGCAGGCCGGGGCCAGCGGCTCCTGCGCTGCTTCGTGGTCGCCGCCGGCGGTGGTGGGGTCAGAGGTCATGGGAGGGGTCCAGCGCAGTCAGGAGGGGAGGCGATGCAAGGGCGGCATACCTCCAGAGAGGTGTGAAGAAAGTTGCGTATGTGCCTACAAGCCCTTATCTTTTTGTGTATTGGGGTGGCTACAATCTTCGATCATTGTAGTGATCTGAACGAGTAACAGTGAGCGAATCGCGAACCTGGATGTGCCTCATTTGCGGATGGATTTACGACGAGGCGGCCGGGGATCCCGAGCATGGCATCGCGCCGGGCACAGCGTGGGCCGACGTGCCCATGAACTGGACCTGCCCCGAGTGTGGTGCCCGCAAGGAAGATTTCGAGATGGTGCAGATCTGATCCCGGGTGCGCTGATCGTCCTGGCGGACCCGTCGTCGAGGAGAAGAGTTCCGTGAATCAACAAGCCCCTGCGGTTCCCGGGGCGGGAACCAAGGTGCTGGTCATTGACGACAGCAACACGATCCGGCGCAGCGCGGAGATCTTCCTGCGTCAGGGCGGCTACGAGGTGGTCCTGGCTGAAGACGGCTTCGATGCCCTCTCGAAGGTCAGCGACCACGACCCGCAGCTGATCTTCTGCGACATCCTGATGCCCCGGCTCGACGGCTATCAGACCTGCGCGATCATCAAGCGCAACCCGCGCTTCACGCACGTGCCGGTCATCATGCTGTCGTCCAAGGATGGTCTGTTCGACAAGGCGCGCGGCCGCATGGTCGGCTCCGAGGACTACCTGACCAAGCCCTTCACCAAAGAACAATTGCTGCGTGCCGTGGAGCAATACCGGCGCGCGGGTGGCTGAAACCGTCGCATAGCACGGTCGGCCGAGACAGAATGGCGGCCCGGAATGCAACGGCCGCGAAAGCGACAAGGACCAGAACCATGCCCATCCACAAGATCCTGCTGGTGGACGATTCCAAGACCGAACTCCACCACCTGTCCGAGCTGCTGACCAAGCGCGGCTACAGCATCCGCACCGCCGAGAACGGCGAGGAGGCGATGCGCCGCCTGGCCGAGGACAAGCCCGACCTGATCCTGATGGACGTGGTGATGCCCGGCCAGAACGGCTTCCAGCTCACCCGCTCGATCACCCGCGACCCGCGCTTCGCCGACGTGCCGGTGATCATGTGCACCAGCAAGAACCAGGAAACCGACAAGGTCTGGGGCATGCGCCAGGGTGCCCGCGACTACGTCGTCAAGCCGGTCGATGCCGACGAACTGATCAGCAAGATCAAGGCGTTCGACTGATCCGGTCGACGCTTCACACCCACACCAAACGCTCATTCGATGGCCAAAAAGGAAGCCCTTCGCGATCTGCAGAGCCGCCTGGCGGAGCGCCTCCAGGCAGCCCGGACGCAGGCGCGGCCCGCCTCCTGGCTGGCGGTCGAGTGCCGCGGCCACGGCCTGCTGTTTCCGCTGCAGCAGGCTGGTGAAATCTTCTCGATGGTGCCGCTGATGCCGGTGCCGCACACCCGTTCGTGGTTCGCCGGCGTGGCCAACCTGCGCGGTGGCCTGCATGGCGTGGTCGATCTCGGCGCCTTCCTCGGCGTGCCCGGCCGTTCGGCCGCCACCGTCGAGGGCGCGCGCGACCAGGCCCGCCTGATCGCCTTGAACCCGTCGATCGGGTTGAACTGCGCGCTGCTGGTGGATCGCCTCGCCGGCCTGCGCAGCGCCGAGCAGCTGCAGCCCGACACGGCCGATGCCGGCCCACGACCCTCGTTCGCCGGTGCGCGCTGGCGCGATGGTGGCGGCCGCACCTGGCAAGAAATCCTTCTTTCTTCGCTCGCCGAAGACGAGCAATTCCTCGGCATCGTGGGCTGACGCAAGCCGGCACGCGCCCGTTTCCAGCCCACCCTCGACAGTCAAGACCGCAAGAGGACTTTCATGAGCTTCCTGAACAAGATCAAAGGCACCGCTTGGGGCAAACGGCCGCAGGAGGCTGAGGCCGATGTGGCCGTCGCAGACATGACCGGCGCGCCCGAGGCCGACGACGTCAACCTGAGCGCCAACGGCACCATCACGCTCGACATGAACGCGGTGCCCAGCGTCAGCAACGATTCCTCGATCATCTCGGAGGCCGCGCCGTCCGAGCTGACCAACGAATTCAGCGAAACCCGCGTGCAGCAGGGCGAGGCGCTGGACAGCACGCTGTCCACCGGCCTGCCGCTGATCGGACAGCGTCCGGTCGCCGCGCAGCAGCGCATCCTGGCGGCTCTGATCGCGGTCGGCTTCGTCTCCCTAGTGGGCACGGCGCTGATCTCGCTGCGTTCCGCCACCCAGAACGCCACCCAGGTGGGTGCCACCGGCCAGGCGCTGATGCAGTCGCAGCGGCTCGCGAAGTCGGTGTCGCAGGCGCTGATCGGTTCGCCCCAGGCCTTCCCCGAGGTGAAGGAGTCCACCGAGGTGCTGGCCAAGAACGTCCGCGGCCTGAAGAACGGCGATGCCGACCTGCCGCAGGCCCCCGCCGCCGCCCAGGAGGCCATCGACCCGATGCTGCCGCTGGTCGACCGCGCCGAGAAGAACGCCAACATCGTGATCGCGCAGCAGAAGACGCTGACCCAAGTGGGCCAGGCGCTGCGCGCGATCAACCGCCAGTCGTCCGACCTGCTGGAAACCGCCGAGACGGTGTCGTCGCTGAAGCTGCAGCAGGAAGCCTCGCCGGCCGAGCTGTCTGCCGTGGGCCAGCTGGTGATGCTGACCCAGCGTATCGGCAAGAGCGCCAACGAATTCCTGACGATGGAAGGCGTGAGCCCCGAGGCCGTGTTCCTGCTGGGCAAGGACTTGAACTCCTTCCGCGAGATCGCCGAGGGCCTGGCCAACGGCAACTCCGAGCTGCGCCTGCCGGGCACCAAGGATCCGCAGACCAAGGAGCGCCTGCAGCAGCTGATCAAGCAGTACGAAGAGACCCGCGCACAGGCCAGCGCCATCCTGGGCAACCTGCAGGGCCTGGTGTCCGCTCGTGAAGCGCAGTCGGCCATCATTGCCGACAGCGAACCGCTGCGCAAAGGCCTCGAGACGCTGCAGGAGCGCCTGGCACGCCAGGGTGGCTTCGGCTTCGGCCCGATCCTGCTGATGGTGCTGTCCACCGCGCTGATGGCGCTGGGCGGCTTCGGTTTCCTGCGCTTGTATGTGCGTGACCAGGCGATGCGCCGCCAGATGGCGGAAAGCCAGCGGCTGGAAGCCGAACGCCAGGAGCAGGAGGCCAAGCGCGTCAACGACGCGAACCAGGCGGCGATTCTGCGATTGATGAACGAACTGCAGACGGTGGCCGAGGGCGACCTGACGCAGCAGGCCACGGTGACGGAAGACATCACGGGCGCGATCGCCGACTCGGTGAACTACACGGTGGAAGAGCTGCGTACGCTGGTGTCGCAGGTGCAGGGCACGGTGTCGCGGGTGACCGAGACGACGCAGCAGGTGGAAGCCACGTCGACCGAGCTGCTGGCCGCGTCGACCGAGCAGCTGCACGAGATCCGCCAGACCGGTGAAGCGGTGCTGCAGATGGCGACCCGAATCAACGAGGTGTCCGCACAGGCGCAGGAAACCGTGGACGTTGCGCGCCAATCGCTGGAAGCGGCCGAGACCGGCCGTCAGGCGGTGCAGAACACGATCGGCGGTATGAACTCCATCCGCGAGCAGATCCAGGAAACCTCCAAGCGGATCAAGCGGCTGGGCGAGTCGTCGCAGGAGATCGGTGAAATCACCGAGCTGATTTCCGACATTACCGAGCAAACCAACGTGCTGGCCCTGAACGCCGCCATCCAGGCGGCCTCCGCAGGCGAAGCCGGCCGGGGCTTCTCGGTGGTGGCGGAAGAAGTGCAGCGGCTGGCCGAACGCTCCGGCGACGCCACGCGGCAGATCGCGGCGCTGGTGAAGACCATTCAGACCGACACGCAGGATGCGGTGGCCGCCATGGAGCGCTCCACGCAGGGTGTGGTCGAGGGAACGAAGCTGTCCGACGCGGCAGGTTCTGCACTGAACGACATCGACCGAGTCACGCGCGAACTGTCGAACCTGATTGCGCAGATCTCGTCGCAAGCCTCCCACGAAGCCGAATCGGCCAACGTGGTGGCCGCCAACATCCAGCACATCTTCGCAGTGACCGAGCAGACCGGCGAGGGCACGCGCTCCACCGCCCAGATGGTGCGCGAGCTGTCGAAGACCGCTGAAGAACTGAAGCAGTCGGTGGCACGATTCAAGATCGCTTGACGTCGAGCGTCTGCCGTCGATTTCGTCCGCTTCGGGCTGCGCCGATCAGCGCCTGAAGCGGACTTTGCATGTCATACGAGCCCACACGATGGATGCACGCGACACCGAAACCACCGATGACCTGAGCTCCCTGGCTTGGGTGCACGAGGAACTGCGCAAGTCGCTCGAGGCTGCGCACAAGTCGCTGCGCCGCTATCTCAAGGAGTCGGAGGCGACCAGCGGTTCGGATGTCGACGTCGTCGACCCGGGCGTGCTACGCCATGCGCGACAGCAGTTGCACCAGGGCGTGGGCGCGCTCGAGCTCGTGGGCCTGCCGGCCGCGGCCCAGCTGCTGCGGGCCAGCGAGTCGGCGCTGCAGCGCCTGTCGCAGCGGGCCAAGAAGATCGACGTGCGCGCGGTCGAGACCCTCGAGCGCGCATCGTTCGCGCTGCTCGACTACGTCTCCCGCCTGCTGGCCGGCAAGGCCGTGTCGTCGCTGGCGCTGTTTCCTGCCTACCGCGGCGTGCAGGAGCTGGCGGGCGCCGAGCGCGTGCACCCGGCCGATCTGTGGATGCATGACTGGCGCTGGCGCGACATTCCTGCGCCCGCTGGTGTCGCACCGCGGCAGCCCGATGCAACGACGCGCACCGCGCTCGAGTCGCAGCTGTTGCTGCTGATGCGCCAGTCGCCCAAGGCGGCGGCAGCGCGCATGAGCGAGACCTTCGCCGGGCTGGCAGCCGGCGCCACCGAGCGCCGCCTCGGCACCTTGTGGGCGCTCGCCGCCGCCTTCTTCGAGGCGCAGGCCCAGGGCCTGCTGAAGCCCGACGTCTACAGCAAGCGCGTCGCGTCGCGCCTGCTCGCGCAATTGCGCATCTGCGAAAGCGGCGGGGCCGATGTGTCCGAGCGCCTCGCACAGGACCTGCTGTTCTTCTGCGCTCAGGCCGGCGAGGCCGGTGCCACCACGCCGCACCTGGCCGCGGTGCGCCGTGCCTATGGCCTGACGCAGCGCGCGGCGGTCGACTACGAAGACACGCGGCTGGGCCGCTTCGATCCGGCGTGGATTGCGCAGGCGCGCAAGCGCGTGGCCGGCGCCAAGGATGCCTGGTCGGCGGTGGCCGGCGGCGAGCTGCATCGCCTGGCTGGCCTGGCCGAGCAGTTCGCGCTCGTCAGCGATTCGCTGAAGCGGCTGTATCCCTCAGGCGATCGCCTGGCCGACGTGCTGCACACCGCAGTCCAGCAGACCGTGCAGTCGGGCGAGGCGCCCTCGGCCGAGCTGGCGATGGAAGTTGCCACCGCGGTGCTGTACGTCGATGCCTCGCTGGAAGACGGCGAGTTCGACCATCCGGATGAAGCGTCGCGCGTGCAGCGCCTGGCCGAGCGCATCGAGAGCGTGCGCACCGGCGCGCCGTCGCAGCCACTTGAGCCGTGGATGGAGGAGCTGTACCGCCGCGTCTCCGATCGCCAGACCATGGGCAGCGTCGTGCAGGAACTGCGCGCTTCGCTGTCCGAGGCCGAGAAGCTGATCGACCAGTATTTCCGCGATCCCTCGCAGCGCGAGGTGCTGATCCCGGTGCCGGGCCAGCTGCAGGCCATGCGCGGCGTGCTGTCGGTGCTGGGCATGGACCAGGCCTCGCAGGCCGTGGTGCGCATGCGCGACGACGTCGATGCGCTCGCCTCCACCGAAGTCGATCCGCAGCGCGCCGCGCAGACGGGCAACTTCGACCGCCTCGCGGGCAACCTCGGCGCACTCGGCTTCCTGATCGACATGCTGAGCGTGCAGCCGCAGATGGCCAAGTCGCTCTTCGTGTTCGATGCCGATGCGGGCACGCTGCGCTCGGTGATGGGCAGCGAGCGCCGGGCTTCAGGCTTCGTGCCGCTGGAGCCGGAACCGCCGGCGGTCGACACGCGCCTGATCGAGCAGGCGCGCGACCTGGCGCTGGCCGCCGCCCACCCCGAGGTGAGCGCCGAGCAGGTCTCGCGCGACCTCGAGCGCCTGTCGCACGAGGCGCTGGTGGCCGATCAATCGGTGCTGGCCGAAACCGCCAGCACCGCGGCGGCCGCGCTCGAGCATGCGGGCAACGACGAGCAGGTGCAGGCCGTGCGCGAGGAGCTCGCGCAGGTGATGGCCGATTTCGTCGCCACCGCGTCCGATGCGGCCACGCTCGCACCCGAGTTGCCGCCGGCCCCGGCCCCGGTACCCGTGCCGCCGCCGGTGCAGGCCGCGCCCGGACAGACCGGCCTCGAAGACGACGCCGAGATGCGCGAGATCTTCCTCGAGGAAGCGCGCGAGGTCATGCAGGGTGCGCACGATGCACTGGCCATGCTGGCCGAGGATCCAGAGAATCTCGGCGAGCTCACCACCGTGCGCCGCGCCTTCCATACGCTGAAGGGCAGCTCACGCATGGTCGGCCTCACCGATTTCGGCGAAGCCGGCTGGGCCTGCGAACAGCTCTACAACGCCCGCCTGGCCGAGGCGCCGCGGGCCGACGAGGCGCTGCTGGGCTTCACCGGCGAAGCGCTGGCCTACCTGGGTGACTGGATCGAAGCCATCGCGGCCGGCCAGCTGCGCGGCCATGACCCGCAGGCGGTGCGCCGCGTGGCCGATGCGCTGCGCCTTGAAGGCCGGCGCGAGCCGCTGCCGCAACCCGGTGCCACGCCGCTCACCGCGGCGGTGCCCGAGCTGCCTCAGGCGGCCGATCTCGACCTCACCGTGGCCGAAGCGCCTGCCGCTCAGCCCGAGGTGCTGGAGGTGCCGCAGGTCGTCGAAGAGGCGCCTTCGGAGCCGCCGCTCGAGGTGAGCTTCAGCTTCGAAGAGCCGCCGCTGCTGCCCCAGGAGCAGACCATCGCCCAACCGGCGCCTGCTGCGGAAGCCCCGTCGCTGCCGGAGGTCTCGTTCGACCTCGACCTGCAGTCGATGGAGGAAACCACCGCGGTGCTGCGCCATGGCGAAACGCCGGAAGCGCCGGCGCCTTCGGCACCGGTGGAAGAGTCGATCGACCTGCTGCAGCTCGAGCTCCCGCCCGAGGAAGAGAGCGCCGAGCCCGTGACGCAACTCGACGCGGCCGATGTCGGCCTGGTCGAGGAAGTCGATCTCAGCCTGCCCGATGTGGGCGAGGACAGCGCGCCGATCGTGCACGAGGTCGAGGCCCAGGCTGAGGCCGAAGCACCGGCCCCGCAGGCCGAGACGGTCGATCCCGACCAGGTCAAGGTCGTCGGCCCGCTGCGCATCAGCATCCCGCTGTTCAACATCTACCTCAACGAGGCCGACGAGCTGTCGCGCCGCCTGACGACCGAACTGGCCGAGTGGTCGCTCGAGCTGCATCGTCCGGTGGGCGAGAACGCGATCGCGCTGGCCCATTCGCTGGCCGGCAATTCGGCCACGGTGGGCTTCACCGACCTGTCGCAACTGGCCCGATCGCTGGAGCATGCGCTGATGCGCTCCAACCAGATCGGCAGCGGCGAGCCCCAGGAGGCCCAGCTCTTCACCGATGCGGCGGAGGAAATCCGCCGCCTGCTGCACCAGTTCGCCGCCGGCTTCCTGAAGGACGTGCCGGCCGAGCTGACCGAGCGCCTGGCCGCGCACGAGATCGAATCGGCCCAGCGCCTGCAGGCATTGAGCGCGATGCCGGTGGCGGAAGAGGCGGAGGAGCCCTCTGTCGAGCCGGTGGCCGTGGCCGAGGAGATTCCCGATTCCCTCGAGCTGCCGCTGGTCGAGGAAGCGCCGCTGGTGGCCGCGGTGGAAGAACCAGTGGTGCCCGAAGCCGCTGCGGCCGAACCGGTGGTGGTTGAACCGGCCGAGGCCGAGCCCGCTACCGTCGAGGCGGTGGCTGTACCCGAGCCGGAGCCTGCGCCTGTCGAGCCTGCGGCCGTGGAGCCGGCGCCGCTGGTGGCCGACGAGCTGTCGCCGGCCGGCGTGCTCGCCGAGCTGGGCCAGCCCGAGCTGAAGACGCTGGAGGCGCTGCCCGACGTGGAGCGCGTCAGCGTGACCGCCCGTGCCGATGCGCTGGACGACGAAGACGACATCGACGCGGTCGACGCCATCGACGCCGAGCTGTTCCCGATCTTCGAGGAAGAAGGCCAGGAACTGCTGCCGCAGCTGGCCGGCCGCATGCGCGAATGGACGCAGCGCCCCGGCGACGCCGGCGCCGCCGCGGCCTGCATGCGCACGCTGCACACGCTGAAGGGCGGTGCCCGCCTCGCCGGTGCGATGCGCCTGGGCGAGATGGCGCACCGCCTCGAAACGGCGATCGAGCACCTGCTGGCCCGCGGCAACGTGATGCCGGCGGACCTCGATCCGCTGGAAGCCCGTGTCGACGCGCTGTCGGCCCGCTTCGACGCCCTGCGCTCGAACGATGCGGCCGCCTATGCCGAGGCCACCGCGGCGGTCGAGGAAGCGCTGCGCACGCAGCCCGAGCCCCTGCCCGTGGTGGCCGAGGTCGTGCCGGTGCCGCCGGTGGCGGCCGAGCCCATCGAGCTGCCGCCGGCTGAGATGCCATCGGTTGAACAGGCCGAGCCTGTGGCCGAAGCCCCGATCGCCGAGGCCCCGGTCGCCGCACCGGCACCCGCCACCGAGCTCGCGCCGATCGACTGGAGCCGCTTCAGCACCGGCACCGTCGCCCGCGCTGTGCAGCCCGAGCGGGCTGTGCTCGGCGGCAGCCATGCCGCGGTGCGCGTGCGTGCCCCGCTGCTCGATCGCCTGGTCAACCACGCGGGTGAGGTGTCGATCACCCGGTCGCGCATCGAATCCGACGTGTCGCAGCTCAAGGGTTCGCTGAACGACCTGACCGACAACCTGGAGCGCTTGCGCCGCCAGCTGCGCGACATCGAGCTGCAGGCCGAGACGCAGATCACCTCGCGGATGGAGCAGGCCAAGCAGCAGGCCCAGGCCTTCGACCCGCTGGAGTTCGACCGCTTCACCCGCTTCCAGGAACTGACGCGGATGATGGCCGAGTCGGTCAACGACGTGGCCACGGTGCAGCGCAGCCTGCAACGCACGCTGCAGTCGGCCGAAGACGAACTCGCGGCCCAGGCCCGGCTCACGCGCGACCTGCAGGACGACCTGCTGCGCACGCGCATGGTGGAGTTCGAAGGCCTGTCGGAGCGCCTGTACCGCGTGGTGCGCCAGGCGGCCAAGGAAACCGGCAAGCAGGTGCGGCTGGACATCGTGGGCGGCTCGATCGAAGTCGACCGCGGCGTGCTGGAGCGGATGACCGGTGCCTTCGAGCACCTGCTGCGCAACTGCGTCACCCACGGCATCGAGACGCCGGATGTCCGCCAATCGCATGGCAAGGATCCGGCCGGCCAGATCACCGTGGTGCTGTCGCAGGAAGGCAATGAAGTCGGCGTGGAATTCCGCGACGACGGCGCGGGCCTCAACCTGTCGCGCATCCGCGAGCGCGGCATTCAGATGGGCCTGCTCACCGCCGAGGCGCAGACCACCGAGGCCGAACTGGCCAACCTGATCTTCACGCCGGGCTTCTCCACCGCCGAAACCGTGACCGAACTTGCCGGCCGCGGCATCGGCATGGACGTGGTGCGATCCGACGTCAACGCAATGGGTGGCCGCATCGAGACCGCCACCGCCGCCGGCCAGGGCACCAGCTTCAAGCTCGTGCTGCCGCTGACCACCGCGGTGACGCAGGTGGTGATGGTGCGCTGCGGCGAAACCACCGTCGCGATCCCGTCGACGCTGATCGAGATCGTGCGGCGTGCGACGCCGGCCGAGGTGGAGCAGGCCTATGCGAGCGGCCACTACACGATGGGCGACCGCAGCCTGCCGTTCTTCTGGCTCGGCGCGCTGCTGCAATCGAGCCCGCGCGGCACGGAAACCGGCCGCACGCTGCCGGTGATCGTGGTGCGCAGCGCGCAGCAACGCATCGCGCTGCACGTCGACGAAGTGCTGGGCAACCAGGAAGTGGTCGTGAAGAACCTGGGTTCGCAGCTGTCGCGCCTGCCTGGTCTGGCCGGCATGACCCTGCTGGCCTCCGGTGCGGTCGCGCTGATCTACAACCCGGTGGCGCTGGCCACGCTGTACGGCGAAGCCGCGTGGCATGCGATGCGCGAGGCGCTGCTGAAGCCGCAGGCCGCTGCCGTCGAGGCGGCGCCCAAGGCCGAGGAGCAGGCGCTGGCACCGCTGGTGCTGGTGGTCGACGATTCGCTCACGGTGCGCCGCGTCACGCAGCGCCTGCTGGTGCGCGAGGGCTACCGCGTTGCGCTCGCGAAGGACGGCCTCGAAGGCCTGGAGCGCCTGGCCGAGGAGCGGCCGACGGTGGTGTTGTCGGACATCGAGATGCCGCGCATGGACGGCTTCGACCTGGTGCGCAACATGCGTGGCGACGAGCGCTGGCGCGACCTGCCGGTGATCATGATCACGTCGCGTATCGCACAGAAGCATCGCGACTATGCGGCCGAGCTGGGCGTCGACCACTACCTGGGCAAGCCCTATGCTGAAGAGGATCTGCTTGCGCTGGTGAGCCGTTATGCTTCGGCTGTAGTGCCGGCATGAGTCCTGCCGCCGGCGAGGTATAACCCACCGGCGGCCCGTGCCGCGGCCACATGTTGTGAGTCTCATGTCCGAACTGGTTGATCACCTGGCCCATCTCACCGGTTTCCGCGACCGGGATGTGCTGGACGTCACCCTGGTCGGCGCCTTCAAGGATCTGCTGCAGCCGCGTTCTGTCGCGATCTACCGGCTGGTGGCCGAGGCCAACGGCGAGCGCTGGCTGACGCGGGCGCACCTGTGCTCCGACGATGTCGCGGCCACCGCCGATTCGGCCTGGATCGAGCTCGACCAGCTGCCGAAGATGGACGATTTCCCGATGCGGCGCGATTGCCTGCGCACGCAGGAAGTGCTGGTGAGCCAGGGCGCGCCGTACATGAGCCTGTTCCCGGTGTCGACCGACCGCGAAGTGGTGGGCGTGCTCGAGATCGAGACCGACCAGCCGATGCCGGCCGCCGACCAGCGCCTGGTCAACAGCATCCTGCGCATCTACCGCAATTTCCAGGGCCTGCTCGACTACAGCGAGCGCGACACGCTCACCGGCCTGCTCAACCGCAAGACCTTCGACGAGACGTTCATGAAGACGGCGGTGCAGGTGCCCGGGGTGCCTGGCGGCGACCTGCGCCGCGCCAGCGCGTCCGGCCAGAGCTACTGGCTGGGCGTGATCGACATCGACCACTTCAAGCGCGTCAACGACACCTACGGCCACCTGATCGGCGACGAGGTGCTGCTGCTGCTGTCGCGCCTGATGCGCAGCAGTTTCCGGTTCCATGACCGTCTTTACCGATTCGGCGGCGAGGAATTCGTGGTGCTGATGCGCTGCGGCAACGAGCAGGATGCCTCCAATGCGTTCGAGCGCCTGCGCTCCAACGCGGAGCACTACGCCTTCCCGCAGGTGGGCCACATCACGGTGAGCGTCGGCTTCACCGAGATCAAGTCCACCGACACGCCCAGCGCCTGCTTCGAGCGGGCCGACAAGGCGGTGTACTACGCCAAGACCCACGGCCGCAACATGGTGTGCAGCCATGCCGACCTGGTCGCTCGCGGCGAGCTCGAAGACGCCTCCAAGGTCGGCGACGTCGAGCTGTTCTGAGTCTGCCGGGCCAGAAAAGAAACGAAACACGCCGATACCGGGCCGAGATGCCCCTGCTGCGCGCATCGCGCACGATCATGGCCGGCATCCCTAGACCGTAACCCGGCTGTGCCTCAGGCACCAGCGGCTTTCGGTACGATGCCCTGTTGAACTCCAGGGAGACCCGCCGCGGCGGCCGCATGAGGGCCGCGGGCCGGCGCTCGGCCTCTCCTCATCGCACGACCATGAGCCCTTCGATACGGATTGGCCTGCCGCTGGCCCTCGCCATGCTTGTTGCCGGCTGCGCGAACATGCCGCCGGCCCAGCCCCCGGCCTCCGCGACCCTGCCGGTCCACTGGGATTCGCCACTGCCGCACGGCGGCGACGCCGCCCGGCTGAAGGACTGGTGGGCACGCTTCGACGACCCGCTGCTGCCGGAGCTGGTGCAGAGCGCGGAGTCCAGCAGCCCGACCTTGTCGCAGGCGGCGGCACGCATCGCCCAGGCGAGGGCCGGCCTCGCGCAGGCTCGCTCGGCGTTGTGGCCGCAACTCAACGCCACCGGCTCGCTCACCCGCCTGGGCACCAGCCTGCCGCCTCCGGCCATGGTCGAGACCCAGGCCAGCGCCGGGCTCGATGCGGCCTGGGAGATCGACCTGTTCGGTGCCACGCGCCACGGCGTGGCCGCGGCACAGGCGCGCGCCCGTGGCAGTGCGCTGCAGTGGCACGACGCGCGTGTGAGCCTGGCGGCCGAGGTGGCGCAAACGTACCTGTCGCTGCGCGCCTGCGAGGCATTGGTAGCGGTCGACGAGCAGGAGGCGCAGTCGCAAGGCAAGACCGCCGAGCTCACGCGCTCCAAGGTCAAGGTCGGGTTCGAGGCGCCATCGAATGGCGCGCTGGCCGAGGCGGGCGCGGCCGAGGCGGCGAACCGGCTCGCCGCGCAGCGCGCCGAATGCGGCGCCACCGTGCAGACACTGGTCGCGCTCACAGGCATTCCGGCTGCCGACCTGCGCACACGGCTGCAGGCACGCACCGGCCGGCTGCCGCAGGCCGAGGCGTTCTCGGTCGAGGCGGTGCCGGCACAGGCACTCACCCAGCGCCCCGACCTCGCCGCTGCCCAGCAGTCGCTGGCGGCAGCTGCGGCCGACGTGGGCGCGGCCGAGGCGCAACGCTACCCGGTGCTCAGCCTTGCGGGCAGCATCGCCGCAGTGGCAGCGCGCGTCGGCGGCATCACGGCCACCGGACCGAGCTGGTCGATCGGGCCGGCGCTCAACGTGCCGTTGTTCGATGCGGGTCGGCGTGCAGCCGGCGTCGAGGCGGCCCGTGGTCGCTACGACGAGGCGCGGGCCGTGTACGAGCGGCAGGCCCGCAACGCGGTACGCGAGGTCGAGGAGGCGCTGCTGCGCCTCGAGGCGGCGCGCCAGCGCGAAGCCGATGCGCAGCGGGCCGCCTCGGGCTATCGCGACTATTTCGCCGCGGCCGAGCAGCGCTGGCGCGTGGGTGCCGGCAGCCTGATCGAGATGGAAGACGCGCGCCGCTTCGCGCTCAATGCCCAGGCCGCGCTGATCGCGGTGCAGCGCGAACGCGTCGCCGCGTGGATCACGCTCTACAAGGCCACCGGCGGCGGCTGGGATGCCCAGGCCGCCGATCCGGTCGCTTCAAGGTGAATCGATGACAGAGCTTCGAGTTTCCAAGCCCGCGATGGGCGTTCTGGCCGCCGCGGTGGCCGTGGTGCTGGCTGCCAGCGCACTGTGGGTGCATGCCGCCGACGACAAGGCCAAGACCGCTGCGCCCAAGGCCGCGCTCACCGTCACCACCACCTCGCCGCAGGCCGGTGACTGGCCGCAGACGCTGCCGGCCACCGGCAACATCGCCGCCTGGCAGGAGGCGATCATCGGCTCCGAGATCGGCGGCCTGCGGCTGGCCGAAGTGCGTGTCAACGTGGGCGATCGCGTCAAACGCGGCCAGGTGCTGGCCCGCATGCAGAGCGACACCGTGAACGCCGAGGTGGCGCAGACCCGTGCCAGCCTCGCGGAGGCCGAAGCCAACGTGGCCGAGGCTCAGGCCAACGCCGAGCGCGCCCGCCAGCTGCAGGCCACCGGCGCGATCAGCGCTCAGCAGATCAACCAGTACCTCACCGCCGAGCAGACGGCGCGTGCCCGGGCGCAGGCACTGAAGGCGCGGCTGCAGGCCGACCAGCTGCGCCTCTCGCAGACGCAGATCCTCGCGCCCGACGACGGCGTGATCTCGGCCCGCGTGGCCAGCGTCGGCTCGGTGGTGCAGCCGGGGCAGGAGCTGTTCCGCCTGATCCGCCAGCAGCGGCTCGAATGGCGCGCCGAGGTCACTGCGGCCGACCTTGCACGCATTCGTCCCGGCATGCCGGCCAAGGTGACCACCGCCTCGGGTGCGGTGGTGCCCGGCAAGGTGCGGGTGGTGGCGCCCACCGTGGACGCGCAGACGCGCAACGGCCTCGTCTACGTCGACCTGCAGGCCGCGGGCGATGCCAAGGCCGGCATGTTCGCGCGAGGGGAATTCGAGCTCGGCACGGCACATGGCGTCACGCTGCCGCAGAGTGCGGTGCTGGTGCGCGAAGGCTTCTCCTATGTGTTCCGCGTCGGGCCCGACAACAAGGTGATGCAGACCAAGGTGTCGCTCGGCAAGCGCGTGGGCGACCGGGTCGAGGTCGTGTCGGGGCTCGATGCCGCCGCACGCGTGGTAGCCAGCGGCGCCGGCTTCCTGGGCGACGGCGACACCGTGCGCGTCGTGTCCGCGCCGGCGAAGTGACGGGGAGTTCGTCATGCGATTGAACGTTTCGGCCTGGTCGATCCGCAACCCGATTCCCGCGGTGCTGCTGTTCATCATGCTCACGCTGGTGGGCCTGATGAGCTTCTCGCGGATGAAGATCCAGAACTTCCCCGACATCGACCTGCCGACCGTGACGGTCAGCGCGTCGCTGCCGGGTGCCTCGCCGGCCCAGCTCGAGACCGACGTCGCCCGCAAGATCGAGAACTCGGTGGCGTCGCTGCAGGGCGTGAAGCACATCTACACCACCATCCAGTCGGGCTCGGTCAGCGTGACGGTGGAGTTCCGCCTCGAGAAGCCCACGCAGGAGGCGGTCGACGACGTGCGCGATGCGGTCGCGCGCGTGCGCTCCGACCTGCCCGGCGACCTGCGCGACCCGGTGATCTCGAAGATGGATCTCTCGGGCATGCCGATCCTCACCTACACGGTGGCCTCGTCGCGCATGGACGACGAGGCACTGAGCTGGTTCGTCGACAACACGGTGGCCAAGGCGATGCTCAGCGTGCGCGGCGTCGGCGCGGTGGCGCGCGTGGGCGGCGTCACGCGTGAGGTGCGCGTCGAGCTCGATCCCGACCGGCTGATGGCGCTCAACGCCACCGCGGCCGATATCTCGCGCCAGCTCAAGCTCACGCAACAGGAAGCCTCGGGCGGCCGCGCCGACGTGGGCGGTGCCGAGCAGTCGGTGCGCACGGTGGCCACGGTGCAGACGGCGGCCGAGCTGGCGGCCATGGAGATCGTGCTCAACGATGGCCGCCGCATCCGCCTCGACCAGGTCGCCACGGTGAGCGACACGGTGGCCGAGCAGCGCTCGGCCGCGCTGCTCAACGGCAAGCCGGTGGTCGGCTTCGAGATCACGCGCAGCCGCGGCTCCGGCGAGGTGGAAGTGGCGCAGGGCGTGAAGGCCGCGCTCGACAAGCTGAAGGCCGAGCATCCGGAGATCCAGGTCACCGAGGCCTTCAACTTTGTCGACCCGGTGGTCGAGAACTACGACGGCTCGATGAAGCTGATGTACGAGGGCGCGATCCTCGCGGTGATCGTCGTGTGGTTCTTCCTGCGCGAATGGCGCGCCACGCTGGTCTCGGCCACCGCACTGCCGCTGTCGATCATCCCGGCCTTCGCCGGCATGTACTACCTCGGCTTCACGATCAACGTCGTCACGCTGCTGAGCCTGTCGCTGGTGGTCGGCATCCTGGTGGATGATGCGATCGTCGAGATCGAGAACATCGTGCGCCACCTGCGCATGGGCAAGACGCCGTTCCAGGCGGCGATGGAGGCGGCCGACGAGATCGGCCTCGCGGTGATCGCCACCACCTTCACGCTGATCGCGGTGTTCCTGCCCACGGCCTTCATGAGCGGCGTGCCGGGCAAGTTCTTCGTGCAGTTCGGCTGGACCGCGTCGCTCGCAGTGTTTGCCTCGCTGGTGGTGGCGCGCATGCTGACGCCGATGATGGCGGCCTACATCCTCAAGCCTTCCAAGGTGCACAGGGAAGGCCGCATGATGGACGTCTACATGCGCACGGTGCGCTGGTGCCTGCGGCACCGCATCGTCACCGTGCTGGCCACGGTGGTGTTCTTCGTCGGCTCGTTCGCGCTGGTGCCGCTGCTGCCCACCGGCTTCATCCCGCCCGACGATCTCTCGCAGACGCAGGTCTACCTCTCGCTGCCGCCGGGCAGCACCTTCAAGCAGACCTTCGCGCTGGCCGAGCAGGCGCGCGAGATCGTGCAGCGCAATCCGCACGTGAAGATGGTCTACACCGCCATCGGCGGCGGCTCGGCGGGCGGCGACCCGTTCGCGCCGCAGGGCGCGGCCGAGGTGCGCAAGGCCACGCTGACGATCAACCTCACGCCGCGCCAGGAGCGGCACGGCCTCAGCAAGCAGGACCTCGAACGCGAGCTGCGCACGGCGCTCGAGGTGCTGCCGGGCGCGCGCGTCAACGTCGGCCTGGGCGGCGCCAACGACAAGTACATCCTGGTGCTGGCCGGCGAGAACGGCGATGCGCTGTCGGAGCACGCGCAGAAGGTCGCGCAGGAGCTGCGCACCATCCCCGGCATCGGCAACGTGATCTCCACCGCCGCGCTGCAGCAGCCCGAGCTGGTGGTGCGGCCCGACTTCGCCAAGGCGGCCGACCTGGGCGTGACCTCCGCGGCCATCGCCGACACGCTGCGCATCGCCACTGCGGGCGACTACGACCAGGCGCTGTCCAAGCTGAACCTGTCGCAGCGCCAGGTGCCGGTGGTGGTGAAGCTCAAGGCCACCGCCCGGCAGGACGTCGACCTGCTGCAGCGGCTGGCGGTGCCGGGCGCGCATGGGCCGGTGATGCTGGGCAACGTGGCCACCATGGCGGTGGCCAGCGGGCCGGCGATGATCAACCGCTACGACCGGCTGCGCAACATCAACTTCGAGATCGCGCTCAACCAGCAGCCGCTGGGCGAGGTGGAGAAGAAGGCGCTCGCGCTGCCCAGCCTGCAGCACCTGCCGCCCGGCGTGATCCAGACGACGGTGGGCGATGCCGAGGCGATGGCCGAGCTGTTCAGCAGCTTCCTGCTCGCGATGGCGACCGGTGTGCTGTGCATCTACATCGTGCTGGTGCTGCTGTTCCACGACTTCGTGCAGCCGATCACTATCCTCGTGGCGCTGGTGCTGTCGATCCCCGGTGCGTTCCTGGCGCTGGTGGCCACGCGCACCGCGTTCTCGATGCCGTCGATGATCGGGATGATCATGCTGATGGGCATCGCCACGAAGAACTCGATCCTGCTGATCGAGTATGCGATCGTCGCGCGGCGCGACCGCGGCCTGACGCGGATGGAAGCGCTGCTCGATGCCTGCCACAAGCGGGCGCGGCCAATCGTGATGACGACCATCGCGATGGGCGCCGGCATGATGCCGATCGCGCTGGGCCTGGGCGTGGACCCGAGCTTCCGTTCGCCGATGGCCATCGTCGTGATCGGCGGCCTGATCACCTCGACCTTCCTGAGCCTGCTGGTGATCCCGGTGGTGTTCACCTATGTCGACGACGCGGTGCAGTGGACCAAGAAGCACATGCCGCACCGGCATCACAAGCATGCGCCGGCGGCGGGGGCGGCAGCGGAGTAGGGCCGCCTGCCCCGGCTGTCACCGCTTCTTCGCGGGCGCCTTCACCACGGCGAAGCGTTCGAGCGTCTTCGCCCGCGCCTCGTCGTGCCGCACGACCGGCAGCGTATAGTCCCGCCCCAGCTCGATGCCTGCCGCCTGCAGGTCGACCGGCCGGGCCAGCCACGGTGCATGGATCAGCGCATCCGGCAGCCTGCCCAGCTCGGGCAGGTAGCGCCGGATGAACTTGCCCTGGGCGTCGAACTTCTCGCTCTGGCTCACCGGGTTGAAGATGCGGAACCAGGGCTGCGCATCGCAGCCCGTCGATGCGGCCCATTGCCAGCCGCCGTTGTTGGAGGCGAGGTCGTAGTCGTTGAGCTTCTCGGCGAAATAGGCCTCGCCGCGCCGCCAGTCGATGCCGAGGTCCTTGGTGAGGAAGCTCGCCGTGACCATGCGCAGCCGGTTGTGCATGTAGCCGGTCTGGTTGAGCTGGTGCATCGCGGCGTCGACGATCGGATAGCCCGTCCGGCCCTCGCACCAGGCGGCCAACAGCGCGTCGGCGTGCTTGCCGTGCTCCCACTTGATCGCGTCGTATTCGGGACGGAAGGCATGGCCGACCACGCGCGGATGGTGGTGCAGGATCTGGTGATAGAAATCGCGCCAGATCAGCTCCGAGAGCCACACCTCGGCGCCGCGCGAACCACCCAGCATGCGGGCATGCGCTTCGCGCGCGAGGCGGCGGATCGAGACGGTGCCGAAGCGCAGGTGCGGGCCGAGGTAGCTCGGGCCCTTGACCGCGGGGAATTCACGGGCGTGGTGGTAGTCGTCGATGCGATCGATGAAGTCGTCGAGCAGTTCGGCCGCACCAGCGCTGCCCGATGGCAGGCGCAGTGTGTGCAGGTTGGTCGGCTCGAAGCCGAGCGATGCGAGGCTGGGCACGCCGCCGGCTTCGCCCTCCGGCAGCGGCGCCAGCGCCTGGGCATGCTTCGCCACCGGGTAGGCGCTCAGGTAGAAGGGTTCCAGCTTCTTCAGCCAGGCGTTCTTGTAGGGGGTGAACACGCTGTACGGCGTGCCCGAACCGGTGAGCACCTCGCCGCGCTCGAAGATCACGTGGTCCTTCGCGCTGTGGAAAGCGATGCCCAGGTGGGCCAGCGTGCCGCGCACCGCGGCATCGCGTGCCAGCGCAGCCGGGTCGTCGTCGTGGTTGGTGTAGACGGCCTGCACGTGCAGCGCGTCGGCCAGCTTCGGCAGCTCGTCGCGCGCCCGGCCGTGGCGCACGATCAGGCCCGTGTGCTCGATGCCGTGCGACTGGCCCAGCGCACGCAGCTGGGCATCCAGCCCCGCCACGCTGTCGCGGATGAATTCCACCCGCCGGTCGGCGCGCGGCAGCGCATCCAGGATCTCGGTGTCGAACACGAAACCGCACCACACCTTCCGGGCGGCGCGCAGTGCGTGGTAGAGGGCTGCCTGGTCGTCGGCGCGCAGGTCGCGCCGGAACCAGACAAGCGCTGAATCTAGGTCTTTGTCCACGGGTCGGCAGTGTCCCCCAAGTTGTGACCAAATGCCCGCTGTTTAGAATCCGGACCATGGCCGACGGCAGTATCAACCTCACCAACCAGTTCCTGATCGCCATGCCCGGCATGGCCGACGGCACGTTCTCGGGCGCCGTGGTCTACATGTGCGAGCACACCGACAAGGGTGCGCTGGGGCTGGTGATCAACAAGCCGATCGACATCAAGCTGCGCAACCTGTTCGAGAAGGTAGAGCTCACGCTCGATCGCGAAGACCTGGCCGAGCAGCCGGTGTACTTTGGCGGTCCGGTGCAGACCGAGCGCGGCTTCGTGCTGCACGAGCGCCTGGGCGGCGATGGCACCCAATACAGCTCCTCGCTGGCCATTCCCGGCGGCGACCTCGAGATGACCACCAGCAAGGACGTGCTGGAGGCGCTGTCCAACGGCGCCGGCCCGAAGAAGATCCTCGTCACGCTGGGCTACAGCGGCTGGGGCGCCGGCCAGCTGGAAGAAGAGCTGAGCCGCAACGGCTGGCTCACGGTCGACGCCAAGCCCGAGATCATCTTCGACACGCCGGTCGAAGACCGCTACGAGCGGGCGCTGGCGCTGCTGGGCATCGACCCGCGCATGCTGAGCCAGGAGGCCGGGCACGCATGAGCGTTCCGCCTGCCGCTCCCGCTTCTACCTCCCGCCCGCTTTCCTTTCTCGCTTTCGATTTCGGCACCCGCCGCGTCGGTGTCGCGAGCGGCAACACGCTGCTGAAATCGGCCTCGCCCTTGAGGACGATCAACGCCGAAGGCGACGCGCGCTTCGACGCGATCGCGAAGCTGGTGGCCGAATGGCAACCCGATGCGCTGGTGGTGGGCGTGCCCTATCACCCCGACGGCGCGCCGCACGACAATACGCGGCGCGCGCAACGCTTCGCCCGCCAGCTGCACGGCCGCTTCCGGCTGCCGGTGCACGAGGTCGACGAGCGCTACACCACCACCGAGGCGCTGGCGGCCGGTGCCGCCGACGTCGATGCGGCCTCGGCCGCCGTGATCCTCGACCAGTTCCTGAGAGCCCTATGAGTACCTTACACCTCGATGCGGAGGCGCTGTACGGCGACCTCAGACGCGGCGTGCGCCAGCTGCTGCAGCCCGACAGCCGGCTGGTCGGCATCTGGTCGGGCGGCGCCTGGCTGGCCGAGCGGCTGCAGTCCGACCTGCAGCTGCAGGGCCAGCCCGGCGTGCTTTCGAGCACGCTGCACCGCGACGACTTCGGCTCGCGCGGCCTGGCTGCCGGCACCGATGCCACCCAGCTGCCCTTCGAGATCGACGGCGCGCACATCCTGCTGATCGACGACGTGCTCTACACCGGCCGCACGATCCGCGCGGCGATCAACGAGCTGTTCGACTTCGGCCGCCCGGCCAGCGTGCAGCTGGCGGTGCTGGTCGACCGCGGCGGGCGCGAGCTGCCGATCGAGGCGGCGTACGCGGCGGCCAAGGTGTCGCTGCCCCCGGCACAGAAGCTCTCGCTGGCCCGCGACGACGCCGGCCGCTTCACCTTCTCCGTGCAGGAGACGAACACATGATCCCCCCACGCTCACTGCGTTCGCTGCCCCCCCAGGGGGCGCTTGGCCTCCTTGAGGCGGCTCCACGGAGGCCGACATGTTGATGCGACGAAACCCGCAGCTCAACGCCAACGGCGAGCTGATCCACCTGCTGTCGATCGAGGGCCTGCCGCGCCCGGTGATCCACCAGATCCTCGACACCGCAGGCACCTTCCTCTCGGTCAACGACCGCGAGGTCAAGAAGGTGCCGCTGCTGCGCGGCAAGAGCGTGTTCAACCTGTTCTTCGAGAACAGCACGCGCACCCGCACCACCTTCGAGATCGCCGCCAAGCGCCTCTCCGCCGACGTGATCAACCTCGACATCGCGCGCTCGTCCACCGCCAAGGGCGAGAGCCTGCTCGACACCATCGCCAACCTGTCGGCGATGCATGCCGACATGTTCGTCGTGCGCCACAGCGAGAGCGGCGCGCCCTACCTCATCGCCCAGCACTGCGCGCCGCACGTGCACGTGGTCAACGCCGGTGACGGCCGCCATGCGCACCCGACGCAAGGCCTGCTGGACATGTACACGATCCGGCACTTCAAGAAGGACTTCACCAACCTCACGGTCGCGATCGTCGGCGACATCGTGCACTCGCGGGTGGCCCGCTCCGACATCCACGCCTTGAGCATCCTCGGCGTGCCCGAGATCCGCGCGGTCGGCCCCAAGACGCTGGTGCCGGGCGACCTGCGCGAGATGGGCGTGCGCGTGTGCCACGACATGAAGGAAGGCGTGCGCGATGCCGACGTGATCATCATGCTGCGCCTGCAGAACGAGCGCATGAGCGGCGCGATGCTGCCCAGCGCCGGCGAGTTCTTCAAGCACTACGGCCTCACCGAAGACAAGCTCGCGCTCGCCAAGCCCGACTGCATCGTGATGCACCCGGGCCCGATCAACCGCGGCGTCGAGATCGACTCGTCGGTGGCCGACGGCTCGCACAGCGTGATCCTGCCGCAGGTCACCTTCGGCATCGCGGTGCGCATGGCGGTGATGAGCATCATCGCGGGGAACGAAGCATGAAGATCCTCATCAAGAACGGCCGGGTGATCGACCCGGCTTCGGGCCGCGACGAGCGTGCCGACCTCGCGATCGCCAACGGCCGCATCGTCACGATCGGCGGCGTGTCGCCCGACTTCGAGGCTGACCGCACCCTCGATGCCAACGGCCTCGTCGTGGCGCCCGGCCTTGTCGACCTGGCTGCGCGCCTGCGCGAACCCGGCCACGAGCACGAAGGCATGCTCGAGAGCGAGCTCAACGCGGCCGCGGCCGGCGGCGTCACCAGCCTGGTCTGCCCGCCCGATACCGACCCCGCGCTCGACGAACCGGGCCTGGTCGAGATGCTGAAGTTCCGCGCGCGCAAGCTCAGCCTGTGCCGGCTGTTCCCGCTGGGTGCGCTGACGCGCGGCCTCGCCGGCGAGGCGCTGACCGAGATGGCCGAGCTCACCGAGGCCGGCTGCGTCGGCTTCTCGCAGGCCGAGGCGCCGATCACGGACACGCTGGTGCTGCAGCGTGCGCTGCAGTACGCGTCGACCTATGGCTACACCGTGTGGCTGCGGCCACAGGATCCGTGGCTGGGCAAGGGCGTGGCGGCCAGCGGCGCGGTGGCCACGCGCCTCGGGCTGTCGGGCGTGCCGGTCACCGCCGAGACGATCGCGCTGCACACCATCTTCGAGCTGATGCGCGTGACCGGCGCCCGCGTGCACCTGTGCCGCCTGTCGAGCGCGGCCGGCGTCGCGCTGGTGCGTGCCGCCAAGGCCGAGGGGCTGAAGGTCACCGCCGACGTCAGCATCAACTCGCTGCACCTCACCGATGTCGACATCGGCTTCTTCAACCCGGCGATGCGCATCACGCCGCCGCTGCGCCAGCAGGCCGACCGCGATGCACTGCGCGCCGGCCTGGCCGACGGCACCATCGATGCGCTGGTGTCCGACCACACGCCGGTCGACGAGGACATGAAGAACCTGCCCTTCGGCGAGGCCGAGCCGGGCGCCACCGGGCTCGAGCTGCTGCTGAGCCTGGCGCTCAAGTGGGGCGAGCAGCAGGGCCTCGGGCTCGCCGCCGCGCTGGCTCGCGTGACCAGCGAGCCGGTGCGCGTGCTGGGCGATGCGGTGGGCTCGCTGAGCTCGAGCGCCGGCCGGCTGGTGGAGGGCGGCGTGGCCGATGTCTGCGTGTTCGACCCCGAGGCGCAGTGGTCGGTCACGCCCGATGCGCTGTGCAGCCAGGGCAAGCACACGCCGTTCGCCTTCGAGGCCACCGGCATGGCGCTGCCGGGCCGCGTGCATGCCACGCTGGTCGCCGGCACCATGGCCTTCCAGGCGCTGCACGCCCAACGCTGAATCCCGGCCCGCCGATGCGACTCCTGCGCGCCTGGTGGCGTCTGCTGCGGGCCGTGCTGCACATGCTGCACGGGCTGGCCATCGTGCTGTTCGCGTTCGGACGCCTCGACGAGGCGGCGCGGCAGGCCAGGGTGCAATGGTGGGCCGCCAAGCTGCTGCGCGTGCTCGGCATCTCGCTGCGGGTGGACGGCGTGGCGCGCCCAGGCGCGACGCTGCTGGTGGCCAACCACGTTTCGTGGCTGGACATCATGGCGATCCATGCGGTCGTGCCGCATGCGCGCTTCGTCTCCAAGGCCGACATCAAGCACTGGCCGGTGGTGAACCGGCTGGTGTCGGCAGCGGGCACGCTGTTCATCGAGCGCGAACGCAAGCGCGATGCGCTGCGCGTGGTGCACCAGATGGCCGAGGCGCTGCAGGCCGGGCAGACGGTCGCGGTGTTCCCCGAAGGCACCACCTCCGACGGGCAGGCGCTGCTGCCTTTCCATGCCAACCTGCTGCAGGCTGCGATCGCGACCGAAACGCCGGTGCAGGCGATCGCGCTGCGCTTCTCCGATGCGCAGCACCGGGTGAGCCCGGCCGCGGCCTACATCGGCGATACCAGCCTGGTGCAGAGCGCGTGGTGGGTCGCCAGGGCCCAGGGGCTCGCGGTGCAGGTCTCGCTGCTGCCGGCAGAGGGCTCGCGCCATGCAGACCGTCGGGCGCTGGCCGACCACCTGCGCGAACTCATCGGCGCGCGGCTGGCCGCCTAGGGAAGGAAACCGTCCGGTGCGATTCCTCGTCTGTCTCCTCCTCGCGATGCTGCCGCTGCTTGCCACGGCGGCGCCAGCATCATCGGCCCAGGATGACGATCCGATCGTGGAGCAGGTGCGCGTGCTCGCGCCACCCGTGCCCGAATATCCCAGCCTGTCCAAGCGCCTGGAGGAGCAGGGCACGGTGCGGCTGTACCTGCACCTGCTGGCGGACGGCACGGTCGGCGAGGTGCGGGTGCAGCGGAGCTCGGGGTATGCGCGGCTCGACGCAGCGGCGCTCGAGGCCAGCAAGACGCTGAAGTTCACGCCCGCCCGCACCCGGTCGGGCAAGGCGGCGGATGTCTGGGCGATCCTGCCGGTCGAGTTCCGCCTGGAAGACTAGCGGCTCACGGTTGGTCTATCGCCGCGCCGTGCTGTGCAAGCAGCCCGCGGAGCAATGAGCGGTGGCAGCGGCTCTCGTCCTCGCAATAGCAACCGACCGAGAAGTTCGTCTGCTTCGACAGCGCGGCCAGCGTCGCGATCAGGTGCTCGGCCTCGGGCCGCGCCATCTCGGCGTGGTAGCGCTTGCTGAACTCTTTCCAGCGCGCGGGCGTGATCTCTTCGGCCTTGATCCAGGCCATCAGTTCAGCGCTGGGCGCCAGATTGGGCAGCCAGCTGTCGTAGTAGTCGAGGCGGGCGTAGTCGCTCTTCGGCACGCCGCGCGGCGGGCGCCGCACGGTGCCGATGCGCAGGCCTTCGCCCGCCTCGCGCGGCGTGCCGAGTCGCACGACGCGGATCGGCATGTCAGGCCTTCTTGCCTTGTGCTGCCACGGCAGCGGCGGCCTTGGCTGCCGCTTCGGCATCGCCCAGGTAGTAGCTCTTGATCGGCTTCAGGTCGGCATCGAGCTCGTACACCAGCGGGATGCCGTTGGGGATGTTGACGCCGACGATGTCGTTGTCGCCGATGTTGTCGAGGTACTTCACCAGTGCGCGGATGCTGTTGCCGTGCGCGGCGATCACGATGCGCTTACCCGACTTGATGGCCGGCGCGATCGATTCGTTCCAGAAGGGCAGCACGCGGGCGACGGTGTCCTTCAGGCATTCGGTCAGCGGCACGTCTTGCGGATCGAGCTTGGCGTAGCGCAGGTCCTGGCGCTGGCCGCGCGGATCGTTGGCGTCGAGCGCGGGCGGCGGCGTGTCGTAGCTGCGGCGCCAGATCAGCACCTGCTCGTCGCCGTACTGCTTGGCCATGTCGGCCTTGTTCAGGCCCTGCAGCGCGCCGTAGTGGCGCTCGTTGAGGCGCCAGTTCTTCACCACCGGCAGCCAGGTGCGGTCCATCTGGTCGAGGCAGTGCCACAGGGTCCAGATCGCGCGCTTGAGCACCGATGTGTAGGCCACGTCGAACTCGTAGCCGGCCTCCTTGAGCAGGCGGCCAGCCTGCTTGGCCTGTTCCACGCCGGTTTCGGTGAGCGGCACGTCCGTCCAGCCGGTGAAGCGGTTTTCGAGGTTCCAGGTCGATTCGCCGTGGCGGATCAGCACGAGCTTGTACATGGTGGAGGTCGGTCGTTGAGGAAAGAAGAGGCCGGACGGCAAAGCTCTGAATTCTATAATTCGCGCCCTTCGTACCCTCATCGAAACCCAACGTGAAGTTTCTGCTCGACAACTGGTATCTCGTTCTTGCCGCGCTGGTGTCGGGCGGTCTCCTGGTGTGGCCCCAGTTCTCGCGGCGCGGCGGCGGCGTGACGCCGGCCGAGGCGGTGCGCCTGATCAACCGGGAGAAGGGCGTGCTGATCGACGTGCGCGAGCCCGCCGAATACGCGGCGGGCCACGTGGCCGGCGCGCGCAACATCCCGCTGGCCTCGCTCGAGGGTGCCAAGGGCCTGCCCACCAACAAGGCGCTGCCGCTGATCGTGGTGTGCGCCACCGGCGCCCGCGCCGGCCGCGCGGTCGGCCTGCTGAAGAAGCAGGGCTACGAGAACGCCCAGGCGCTCGCCGGCGGCCTGGCCGGCTGGCGCGAGGCCAACCTGCCGGTCGAGAAGTCGGCCTGAACCCTCGATCGCTATCACGTCCCGCAAGCCGGCGTTGCCGACAAGGCAAAGCGATAGCCGGGACAATTCCAGCATCGCCCTGCCGGGCATGACGCTTGCACAGAGCCTCGTATGAACCGCGTGAAGATGTACACCACCCAGGTCTGCCCCTACTGCCAGCGCGCCAAGATGCTGCTGAAGCAGCGCGGCGTCGACCAGATCGACGAGATCCGCGTCGACCTGAACCCGGCCGAGCGCGACACCATGGTCGAGCTCACCGGCCGCCGCACGGTGCCGCAGATCTTCATCGGCGACACGCACGTGGGCGGCTGCGACGACCTGATCGCGCTCGACCAGCGCGGCGGCCTGATGCCGCTGCTGCAGGGCGCCTGAACACCGGGGTTTGCCCCGGTCCGCGGGGGCCGGGTGCCTCGCGCTGCTAAGCCATAATCGCCGCAGCTGCCCGCGACGACTTCCGTACGCGGGCTCTCTTTTCTCTACAGAGACAAACAGCCATGGCCGAGCAAGACGCAACCCCCGTGTTCCAGATCCAGCGCATGTACCTGAAGGACCTGTCGCTGGAGCAGCCCAACTCCCCGCAGATCCTGCTGGAGCAGCAGCAACCCCAGGTCGACATCAACCTCGGCCTCTCCGCCGAGCCGATCACCGACGGCATCTACGAAGTCTGCGTCACCGCCACGGTGACCACCAAGGTCAAGGACAAGACCCTGTTCCTGGTCGAGGCCAAGCAGGCCGGCATCTTCGAGATCCGCAACATCCCGCAAGAGCAGCTGCAGGCCATCATCGGCATCGCCTGCCCGCAGATGGTCTACCCCTACCTGCGTGCCATCGTCTCCGACATCTGCACGCGCGCCGGCTTCCCGCCGGTGATGCTGGCCGAGGTGAACTTCCAGGCGATGTTCGAAGCCCAGCAGCAACAGCTGGCTGAAGGCAACGGCGCAGCGCCGACCGCCAACGCTTGAACATCACGGTACTGGGCGCGGGCGCCTGGGGCACGGCCGTGGCCGTGCAGGCTGCCGCGCGCCATCCGACCCGCCTCTGGGCACGCGATGCGGACCAGGTGGCCCGCATGCAGGCCGTGCAGCGCAACGAGCGCTACCTGCCGGAGGTGGCGCTGCCGCCTTCGCTCACGCTCAGCGCCGACCTGCCGGCCTCGCTGGCCCATGGCGAACCGGGCCTGATCGTCATCGCGACGCCGATGTCGGCGCTGCGCGAGATGCTGCAGGCGCTGCCGCCCGATGCCAGCGTGCTGTGGCTCTGCAAGGGCTTCCAGGCCGGCACCGGCTGGCTCGGCCACGAAGTGGCCCGCGCGGTGCGGCCGCAGGCGCGCTCCGGCGTTCTCTCGGGCCCGAGCTTCGCGCAGGAAGTCGCCGCAGGTCGCCCCACGGCGCTGGTGGCCGCGAGCTTCGATGAATCGCTGTGCCAGCAGGCGGTGGACGCCTTCCATGGCGACACGCTGCGCATCTACACCTCCAACGACCCGGTCGGTGTCGAGGTGGGGGGCGCGGTGAAGAACGTGCTGGCCATTGCCACCGGCATCGCCGACGGGCTGCAGCTGGGCCTCAATGCGCGCGCGGCGCTGATCACGCGCGGACTGGCCGAGATGGCCCGCCTGGGCGTGGCGCTGGGTGGTCGCATCGAGACCTTCATGGGCCTGTCGGGCCTGGGCGACCTGGTGCTCACCGCCACCGGCGACCTGTCGCGCAACCGGCGTGTCGGGCTGATGCTCGCCGGCGGCAAGGCCTTGCCCGACATCCTGCGCGAGCTGGGCCATGTAGCCGAGGGCGTCTACAGCGCCGGCATGGTGCTGCAGCGGGCACGCGCCGCGGGCGTCGAGATGCCGATCACCGAGGTGGTGGTGGCCCTGCTCGAAGGCAAGCTCTCCGCGCAGGAAGCCGTGAGCGCGCTGATGCGGCGCGAGGCCAAGGCCGAAGGCTGACCGTCGAGGTCAGGCGCCGCCGGCGAAGCCGTTCTGCCGCCAGGCCTCGAACACCGTCACCGCCACCGCATTGCTGAGGTTCAGGCTGCGCTGGCCGGGCCGCATCGGCAGGCGGATGCGTTGCGCCTCGCCGAAGAAACCATCGCGGATCTCCGCGGGCAGGCCGGCCGTCTCGCTGCCGAACACGAACCAGTCGCCCGGCCGGAAGGCCACCTCCGTCAGTGGCCGGCTGCCGCGCGTGGTGAACGCGAAGCAGCGGTCCGGCGGCGGTTGCTCGGCCTCGAGCCAGGCGGCCCACGAGGCATGGCGGCGCACCGGCGCGTACTCGTGGTAGTCGAGGCCGGCGCGCCTGAGCAGCCTGTCGTCCATCGAGAAGCCCAGCGGCTCGATCAGGTGCAATGCGCAGCCGGTGTTGGCGGCAAGGCGGATCACGTTGCCGGTGTTGGGCGGGATCTCCGGGTGGACGAGGACGATGTTGAACATGGCGGGCGCGGATTGTGCCGTCACCCTCTTCAGCGCGCATCCGGCGGTGGCGTGCGGGCCACCACCCACAGCTGCACCTGCGCCGCCCCGGCCGCGAGCAGCGCGCGTGCGGCCTCGGAGGCGGTGGCGCCGCTGGTGACCACGTCGTCGACCAGCGCGATGCGCCGGCCCGCCACGCGATGCGCCTCGCGTGGATCGACGAGGAAGGCACCGCGCATGTTGCGTGTCCGCTCGGCCTCGTCGAGCCCCAGCTGGTGCGCGGTGTCCTTGATGCGCAGCAGCACCTCGGCCCGCGCTTCGACGCCGCGCCCGCGGCCGAGCCGCCGCGCCAGCTCCCAGGCCTGGTTGTAGCCGCGCTCGCGCAGCCGCTGCGGGCTCAGCGGTATCGGCAGCAGCAGGTCCACGGCCAGCCCTTCGGGCGAGGCTTGCGCTGCCTGCTCGACCAGCCGCGCCAGCGCGCCGGCGAGTTCGAGCTGATGGTGGAACTTGAAGCCGGTGATCAGCCGGTCCCAGGGGAAGCCGTAGTCGACCGCGGCGAGCGTGCGCTGTACCGGGGCCTGCAGTTCGCGCAGGCAGGCGCCGCAGCGTGGCTGGCCGGTGCCCAGGCGCAGCCCGCATTGCAGGCAGCGCGGCACCGGCGGAGCGAAGCGGCCGGTGCAGTCGCTGCACAGCTGGCCGGCCGTCCAGCGCCGGCACACGGCGCACAGGCTCGGTCCCTGACCGAGAAGACGGGAGAAGCCGGTGAGCACAAGAGCGGGAGGCACCGGCTCAATATACTGCCGCCCCATGCCCGAGACCGCCCCTTCCGCTCCTGTCCGCACTCTTGACGAGCGGGCGGTGCACGCCGTGCTGCGGCGCCTGGCAGGGCGGACCGAGGCGCCGTGGCTGCATGCCGAGGTGGCGCGCCGCATGGCCGAGCGGCTCGCGGTGATCCGCATGCAGCCGCAGTCGGTGGTCGAGTGGTGGGGCGCGCTCGGCGCGAGCGACGAGGTGCTGGCGGCCGCCTATCCCAATGCGAAGCGCTGGATCGTCGAGCCCGATGCCGCATGGCAAGTGCGCAGCCGCGCACAGCGCCAGCGCCCCTGGTGGTCGCCGAAGCGCTGGACCGGCGCGGCGCCCGAGGTGGTGACGCCCGACCAACTGCCGGCCGGCGCCGGTCAGCTGCTGTGGGCCAACATGATGCTGCAGGGCGCGGCCGATCCGCCGGCGCTGATGGCGCAGTGGCATCGTGCGCTGTCGGTCGATGGCTTCCTGATGTTCTCGACCCTGGGCCCGGGCACCCTGCCCGAGCTGCGCGAGCTGTATGCACAGCTCGGTTGGGGCTCGCCGATGGCGCCGCTGGTCGACATGCACGACATCGGCGACATGCTGGTGCATGCCGGCTTCGCCGACCCGGTGATGGACCAGGAGACGCTGACCCTGACCTGGACCTCACCCGAGGCGCTGCTCGACGAACTGCGCGGCCTGGGCGGCAATGCCGATCCGCGCCGCACGGCCGGCTTGCGCACACCGCGCTGGAAGCGGCGGCTCATCGAAGCGCTGGCCGCGCGGGCTGATGCGCAGGGCCGAGTCGCGCTGCGCTTCGAGATCGTCTATGGCCATGCCTTCCGTCCCGCGCCGCGGCCGCGCGTGCAGTCGCAGACCTCGGTGTCGCTTGACGCGATGCGCGAGATGGTGCGATCGCCGCGCCACTCCTAGCGCAACCGGGCGTTTTCCTGAGGCATGGCCGGCCATCTTCGCCTGCTAAACTCCTTGGGTTGATCTGCGTCATGGTGCCTTCATACGGCGCTGTGGTTTCCGGAAGCGGTGAGGATCCACCGCTTCGATGAGTGAGCCCACCGATACCCGAGAGCATGACCGCGACCTCCATACCGAGCCCCTGGCCTGCGCCGACGCCTTCCGCGTCGCAGCGTTTGCCCTGGCGCTTCGCGCAGGTCCTGCACTCTCCGAGCGGTGTCGTGATGCGGTGGGTGCTCAAGCGCAACTGCTCGCTGGCGCCGCGCCAGCTGCTCGCGGTGTATCTCTCGCTGTGCGCGGTCTCGCTGATCATCTCCCTCTTCTTCTGGTGGCACGGCGCAACGCTGGTGCTGCCCTTCGCCGGCCTGGAGATTGCCGCCCTCAGCTGGGCCGTGCTGAGCTACGCACGCCATGCCGCCGATCAAGAAACGCTGACGTTGCAGGACGGCCTGCTGCGCGTGGAGCACCAGTACGGCCGGCGGGTGGACCATACCGCCTTCCGGGCGAGCTGGGTGCGCGTGGAGCCGCAGCACGGTGACGATTCGCTGGTCGAGCTGTCGGGCCAGGGACAGCGGGCCCGCGTGGGGCGCTACCTGCTGCCGCAGTGGCGCTCCGTGCTGGCGCAGGAGCTGCGACGCGCGTTGCGCGGTGTCGAAGATTCGGATTGGAACTGAAGTGACAACGATGAAGACAATGACAACCTTTGTGAACCGGCTGAGGGCTGGGGTCCTGACGCTGGGCGCCATGTTCGCCACGCAGGCGGCGATGGCGGTCAACGACCTGCCCGGCGGGCCTGGTGTCAATCAGCTCAATCTGCCGGTGGGCGTCACCGCCATCTCGACCGAGCAGCACTGGCTGCACAACATGATGCTGTGGCTCTGCACGGCGATCTTCGTCGCGGTCTTCAGCGTGATGTTCTATTCGATCATCAAGCACCGCAAATCCAAGGGCGCCAAGGCGGCCAACTTCCACGAGAGCGTCAAGGTCGAGATCGCGTGGACGGTGGTGCCGTTCTTCATCGTGATCCTGATGGCGCTGCCCGCCACCAAGGCCGTGGTCGCGATGAAGGACACCACCAACGCCGACATCACGATCAAGGCCACCGGCTACCAGTGGAAGTGGGGCTACGACTACCTCAAGGGCGAAGGCGAGGGCATCGGTTTCCTCTCCACGCTCGATGTCACGCAGCGCGAGGCGTCCGATGCCGGCAAGCCGGTGGGCGACGACTACCTGCTGCGCGTCGACAACCCGCTGGTGGTGCCGGCCGACAAGAAGATCCGAATCATCACCACCGCCAACGACGTGATCCACGCGTGGATGGTGCCGGCCTTCGGCGTCAAGCAGGATGCGATCCCCGGCTTCGTGCGCGACACCTGGTTCCGCGCGAAGACCCCCGGCGACTACTACGGCCAGTGCGCCGAGCTGTGCGGCAAGGAGCACGCCTACATGCCGATCCACGTGAAGGTGCTGTCGCAGCAGGACTACACCCAGTGGGTCGAGGGCAAGAAGAAGGCGATGGCCGCCGCGGCCGACGATCCCGCCAAGGTCTGGACCCAGCCCGACCTGATGGCACGCGGCGAGAAGGTCTATGCCGCCAACTGCGCCGCCTGCCACCGCCCTGACGGCAAGGGCGCCGGCCCGGTCAAGCCGCTCGATGCCTCGCCGGTCGTGCTGGCCGCCGACAAGAGCCAGCAGATCGCCACCGTGCTGCACGGCCGCCCCGACAAGGGCATGCCGGCCTGGAAGGGCACGCTCTCGGCCACCGAGATCGCCGCCGTGGTCACCTACACGAAGAACAGCTGGTCCAACAAGACCGGCCAGACGGTGCAGCCCTCCGAAGTCGCCGCTGTCCAGTAAAGAGATCGTCGAAAGGAATCAGTCATGAGTGCAGTTCTCGATCACCACGGCGGCCACGCGCACGATCACCACGATCACGACCACCACGCGCCCGCCGGTTGGCGGCGCTGGGTCTTCGCGACCAACCACAAGGACATCGGCACGCTGTACCTGCTGTTCAGCTTCACGATGCTGATGATCGGCGGCATCCTCGCGCTGCTGATCCGCCTCGAGCTGTTCCAGCCCGGCCTGCAGTTCTTCAACCCCGAGCTGTTCAACCAGTTCACCACGATGCACGGGCTGATCATGGTGTTCGGCGCGATCATGCCGGCCTTCGTCGGCTTCGCGAACTGGATGATCCCGCTGCAGATCGGCGCGGCCGACATGGCCTTCGCGCGGATGAACAACTTCAGCTTCTGGCTGATGATCCCCGCGGCCATCATGCTGGTGAGCTCGTTCTTCATGCCCGGCGGCGCGCCCGCTGCCGGCTGGACGCTCTACGCGCCGCTGACGCTGCAGATGGGCCCGAGCATGGACGCCGGCATCTTCGCGATGCACATCCTCGGCGCGAGCTCGATCATGGGCTCGATCAACATCATCGTCACGATCCTGAACATGCGCGCGCCCGGCATGACGCTGATGAAGATGCCGCTGTTCTGCTGGACCTGGCTGATCACCGCCTACCTGTTGATCGCGGTGATGCCCGTGCTGGCCGGCGCGATCACGATGACGCTGACCGACCGCCACTTCGGCACCAGCTTCTTCACCGCGCAAGGCGGCGGCGACCCGGTGATGTACCAGCACATCTTCTGGTTCTTCGGCCACCCCGAGGTCTACATCATGATCCTGCCGGCGTTCGGCATCGTGAGCGCCATCGTCCCGGCCTTCGCGCGCAAGCGCCTGTTCGGCTACACCTCGATGGTGTACGCCACCGCCTCGATCGCGATCCTGTCGTTCATCGTGTGGGCGCACCACATGTTCACCACCGGCATGCCGGTGACCGGCCAGCTGTTCTTCATGTACGCGACGATGCTGATCGCGATCCCCACGGGCGTGAAGATCTTCAACTGGGTGGCCACGATGT
>CBIHRS010000003.1:0-202780 GCA_966212505.1 uncultured bacterium | reverse complement strand
TCCACTGGAACGTGACCGGGCCGATGTTCAACACGCTGCATGCGATGTTCATGACCCAGTACACCGAGCTGTGGAACGCGGTCGACCCGATCGCCGAGCGCATCCGCTCGCTGGGCCATGCCGCGCCGGGCTCGTACCAGCAGTTCGCGCAGTTGAGCTCGATCAAGGACGTGCCGGTCACGCCGCCCAAGGCGCTGGAGATGGTGCGCATCCTGGTCGAAGGCCACGAGGCCGTGGCCCGCACCGCGCGCAGCGTGTTCCCCGCGGCCGACAAGGCCGACGACCAGCCCACCGCCGACCTGCTGACCCAGCGGCTCGACGTGCACGAAAAAACCGCTTGGATGTTGAGGTCGCTGCTGGAAGAATGACCGGGCGATGAAGATCGCCATCCTCACCTTCGACGGCTTCAACGAACTCGACTCGTTCATCGCGCTCGGGCTGATCAACCGCCTGCGGCCCGAGGGCTGGTCGGCCGAGATCACCAGCCCCACGGCGCAGGTCACGTCGATGAACGGCGTCACCGTCACCGCGCAGCAGCCGCTCGAGTTCGCCAACGAGGCCGATGCGGTGCTGTTCGGCAGCGGCATCTACACGCGGGCCATCGCCGAGAACAGCGCGCTGCTCGACCGCCTGCAGCTCGACCCGCTGCGCCAGCTGATCGGCGGCCAGTGCTCCGGCACGCTGCTGATGGCGCGCCTGGGCCTGCTGGCCGACCTGCCTGCCTGCACCGACTCCAACACCAAGCCCTGGGTGGTGGAGGCCGGCGTGCGCGTGCTCGAAGAGCCCTTCCATGCGCGCGGCCCGATCGCCACCGCCGGCGGCTGCCTGGCCTCGCAATACCTCGCAGCCTGGGTGATGGCCATGCGCGCCGGCGTGCATGCCACCGAGAAGGCGCTGCGCTACGTGGGGCCGGTGGGCGAGAAGGATGCCTACGTCGAGCATGTGCTGGGCATCGTCAAGCCCTTCCTGCCCGCCGCCGAATAAGCCGGCACTAGAGCCGGCACACGACCGGCCGTCATCCGCGTCGCTTAGCATCGGGCGCACTCCTTGCCACGCGCCCATCGATGCATGCACGCCATGGCCTGAGCGCCCTTTTCCTCCTGTCGTCCGCCGCCGCTTCTGCCGGCCCGCTGAGCTATGACGAAGCCTGGCTGCGCGTGCGCAGCGGCTCCGACCGCATCGCGGCCGCACGCTCGGCGGTGGAGCACAAGGCCGCGCTGGGCGAGGGCTTCCGCCGCCTGGGCGGGCCCAGCGTCTCGGTGTTCGGATCGGCGCTGCGCTACAGCGCCAGCCTCGATGTCGACCTCGATCCGCTGAACCAGCGGCTCACGCAGCTGGCCGGGCAGTTGCCGATCCCGCTCGACCAGCTGCCGATCCCGATCACGCTGCCGAGCTTTCCGGCCAAGTACACCTTCCGCCGCTCCGATTCGCTGGCCTTCGCCAACCTGAGCGCGGTGTGGCCGATCTACCTGGGCGGCGCGGCCGATGCGGTGCGCGGCGTGGTCGCCGGCCAGAAGGCCGAGGCCGAAGCCGACCTGGCGCAGACCGAGCACGACAGCGCCGCCATGCTGGCGCAGCGCTACTTCGGCACGCAGCTCGCGCGGCGCGCCGCCACGCTGCGCCAAGCTGCCGCCGACACCATCGCCAGGCACGATGCCGCCGCCGAGCGCATGCTGCAGCGGGGCGTGATCTCCAAGGTCGAGCGGCTGCAGGCCGCGGCCGCGCTGGAAGAGGCGCGCACCAATGCCCGCAAGGCCACCAACGACGCCGAGCTGGCCGCGCTGGCGCTGGCCCGGCTGGTCAAGCTGCCGACTGAGGGCGAGCGCCCGCAGCCCACCACGCCGCTGGCCGTGGCCTCGCAGCCGCTGCCGCCGCTCAACGAGTTCATCGCCAGCGCGATGAGCCGGCATCCCGGCCTGGCGAAGGTGGCGGCGAAGAAGCTGCAGGCCGAGCAGCTGCACGAAGGCTCCGAGGCGCTGCGCCGGCCGCAGGTGTTCGCCTTCGGCCAGCGCGAGCTGAAGGATGGCCATGCCGACTGGGTGGCCGGCATCGGCGTGCGCATCAACCTCTACGACTCGCTCGACCATGCCGCGCTCGACCGCGCCGGCGCCGCGCAGATCGCGCAGGCCGAGGCCACCGATGCACAAGCGCGCAGCGACATCGCGCTGCTGGTCGAGAAGCAGTGGCGCGCCACCGAGCAGGCACGGCAGCAATACCTCGGCATGCAGGCCGCCATTGCGCTGGCGCAGGAGCTGGTGCGGCTGCGCACGGCCGGCGTGCGCGAAGGCACCGGCACCACGCTGGAGCTGATCGACGCCGAGACCAACCTCGCCAAGGTGCAGACCGAGCGCGCCCAGGTGGCCTACGAGTACGTGATGGCGCTGGCCGGGCTGCTGCAGGCCTGCGGCGAACCCGAGCGGCTGGGCGAGATGCTGGCCGCGGCAGACCTCCGGATCGAGAACGAACGATGAGCGACGACCTGCCCTCCCCTGCCCCTCGCCGCACTGGCATCAAGCCGGCCCTGCTGCTGGCCGGCCTTGCGCTGGCGGGCGCCGCCGGCTATGCGCTGTGGCATGCCGGCCAGCCGGCACCCGAGGTGTTCCAGGGGATGATGGAAGCGCGCGAGACCGACATCGCGCCCAAGGTGCCGGGCCGCATCGGCCAGGTGCTGGTGACCGAAGGCCAGCGCATCGCGCCGGGCACGCTGCTGCTGCGCATCGACAGCCCCGAGGTCGCAGCCAAGCTCACGCAGGCCACCAATGCGCAGGCCGCGGCGTCGGCGGTGGCGCGCAAGGCCGAGGCCGGCGCGCGCAGCGAGGAGATCCGCATGGCGCAATCGAACTACGAGCGCGCCCGCATCGGCGCCGAGCTGGCGAAGAAAAGCTTCGACCGCGTCGACGGCCTGTTCCGCGAAGGCCTGGTGGCCGCGCAGAAGCGCGACGAGGCCGAGGCCAACTGGAAGGCCTCGCAAGGTCTGGCCGATGCGGCGAAGGCGCAGTACGAGATGGCCCGCGCCGGCGCGCGCGTCGAGGACAAGGCCGCCGCCGAGGCGCAGGCCCGGCAAGTGGCCGGCGTGGTGCAGGAGGTGGAGGCCGCGCGCGCGGAGACCGAATTGAAGAGCCCGGTGGGCGGCGAGGTGGTCAAGGTGCTGGCCCGCGCCGGCGAGCTGGCACCGCAGGGCGTGCCGGTGGTTACCGTGGTCGACCTCGGGGACCAGTGGGCGCTGTTCAACGTGCGCGAAGACCGGCTCGCCCGCTTCAAGGTCGGCAGCGAGTTCGATGCGGTGCTGCCCGCGCTGGCGCACCGCAGCGTGCGGTTCAAGGTGACCGGCAGCGCCGCGCTGCCCGACTTCGCGACCTGGCGCGCCACGCGCTCGAACCAGGGCTTCGACGTGCGCACCTTCGAGGTCCGCGCGCGGCCGCTGCAGCCCATCGCCGATGCGCGGCCGGGCATGAGCGTGCTGGTGCAGTGAACGCGGCCACGGCCTTCCGCCGCAGCGCCACGCGCGAGGCTGCGCTGATGCGTGCGCGGCCCTTCGACCTGGCGATGGTCTCGTGGGTGCCCTTGCTGCTCGCGCTGCTGCTGTGCTGGACCTTCGTCGCCGGGGTGCCGACGAAGCTGCCGATCGGCGTGCGCGACGACGACCACAGCGCGCTGTCGCGCCAGCTGCAGCGCCTGCTCGACGCGGCGCCGGGCCTGCGCATCGCGCAGCGCTATGGCGATGGTGCCGCGGTGGAGCGTGCGCTGCGCGCCGGCGAGGTGTATGCCGTGCTCGAGATCCCGGGCGACTTCTCGCGCAGCGTGAAGAGTGGGCAGGCGGCCCGCGTGGCGCTGCTGCACAACGCGCAATTCGCCACCCACTCGGGCCTGATCCAGCGCGACGTGCGCAGCGTGGTCGGCACGCTGTCGGCCGCGGTGGAGATCACCGCGCGCGAGAAGCGCGGCCTGAGCGAGCTCGCCGCGCGCCAGGGCTTCGAGCCGCTGCGCACCGCGCTCACCGCGCAGTTCAACACGGCGCTGAACTACGAGCAGTTCCTGGCCACCGCGCTGATGCCGGCGCTGCTGCATGTGCTGGCGATGGTGGCCGGCGCCTGGGCCGTGGGCCGCGAGCTGCGCGACGGCACGGTGGCGCGCTGGACCGAAGCCGCCATGCGGCCGCTGGCTTCGTTGGCGGGCAAGCTGTTCTGGCCCTTCGTCTCGCTGAACCTCGTGAACCTGCTCGCATGGTTATGGCTCACCGGGGCACGCGGCTGGGTGCCGGCCGGCTCGCTGCCCGCGGTGCTGGCGCTGCATGCGGCGATGCTGGCGCTGTACCTCGCGCTCGGCGCGCTGGTGGCGCTGGCGTCGCGCTCGCTGCGCACCGCCCTGTCGGCCGCCGGTTTCATCACCGCGCCGGCCTTCGCGTTCTCGGGCCTCGCGTTTCCGTTGATGGCGATGCCGGCCTCGGCGCGCGCCTGGGCCGAGGCGCTGCCGCTCACCTGGGTGCTGCAGGCGCAGGTGTCGGTGCTGCAGCTCGGCGCACCCGCGATGCCGGCGCTGGGCCTGGCCCTGCTGTTCACGGCGATCGGCGGCGCGATGCTCGTGGCCGGCGCGCCGCTGCTGCGCCGCGCGACCGGCGACCCCGCCGCCTGGGGCAGGCGATGAAGGCCTTCGCAGAGATGCTGCGCGCGGTGCTGCGCGACCCCGGCGCGCTGCTGCTGTTGCTGGTGGCGCCGGTGCTGTATTCGTTCTTCTACCCATGGCCCTACACCACGCAGGCGCTCACCCGCGTGCCGGTGGCGATCGTCGACCTCGACCACACCAGCCTCACGCGCCAGATCGCCCGCTTCGCGCAAGCCAGCCCGCGGCTGGACCTGCGCTTCGTCACGGCCGACGAACAGGCCGCGCGCCAGGCGCTGCAGCGGCGCGAGATCGAAGGCTATGCGCTGCTGCCGCCCGACCTGAAGCGCGGCGTGGTACACGGCACGCCGGTGGTGGTGCCGGTGCTGGGCAACGGCGCCTACTTCCTGATCAACAAGACGGTGCTGTCGGGCTTCGGCGAAGTGGTGGGCACGGTGTCGGCCGGCGCCGAGCTGAAGAGCCTGCAGGCGCGCGGCCAGCCGCCGCTGCAGGCCGCCGCGAGCCGCAGCCCGGTGAACGTGCAGCTGCTGCCGCTGTTCAACACCACCGAGGGCTACGGCAGCTACGTGGTGCCGGCGGTGAGCGTGCTGATCATCCACCAGCTGCTGCTGATCGGCAGCGCGCTCGTGGCCGGCACGCGCTTCGAGCAGCCGGTGCCGCGTGAAGGCCACGGCGCGTGGCTCGCGCGCATCGCGGCGCTGTCGGTGTTCGGGCTGCTGTCGGGCGCGTACTTCTTCGGCTGGGTGCACGGCTTCTTCGGCTATGCGCACGGCGGCAACCCGGTAGGCAGCGCGGCGCTGCTGCTGCCGTTCGCCTGGAGCGTCGCGGCGCTGGGCGTGCTGCTGGGCGCGCTGTTCGCCGATCGCGAACGGGCGATGCAGGCCTTGCTGGCCACCTCGCTGCCGATCGCCTTCCTCGCCGGCTTCTCATGGCCGATGGAGGCGCTGCCCGCGCCGCTGCGTGCGCTGGGCGCGCTGATCCCGGCGGTGCCGGGCATCCAGGGCTTTCTGCGCCTGAACCAGATGGGCGCGGCCTGGCGCGACGTGCAGGGCTTCGCGGCCCAGCTCGGCGCGCTGGCGCTGCTGTTCACGCTGCTGGCGCTGTGGGCGGTGCGCTGGCGCGCCGCCCATCCGCCGCATCGGCCGGTGGCGTCAGAAGTGGTGTCAGAAGTGGTATTCGGCCAGTAGCAGCCCGGTGCTCTGCTTCGAGCCCGGCACGGTGCCCGCATCGTTGCCGAACTTGTTGCGCCAGTATTCCCAGCCGATGCCGGCCTTGACGCCGCTCTTGGCGCCGCCCACGTCGAACATCAGCGTGGTGCGCAGCACCGTCTCGGTCTTGGTGTCGGCGCCGAAGCCGTCCTTGCCCTTGGGGCCGACCACGTCGAGGAAGCCGCCGAAGGTGGCCATGCCCGCCACCGGGATGGCCCAGGCGCTCACCAGCGCGCCGGTGGTGTCGAAGTTGACATCCTTGCCGACGATGCCGTTGTGGTTGCTCTCGTGGTAGACCTGCAGGCCCACGGTCCAGAAGCCCGCCGGCACCGGCAGCGAGACATCGCCCCCCACCCGCAGCTTGCGCACGCGCGGCGCGAAGGCGGTGTTCTTCGAGCTCAGGTCGAGCCGGCCCACCAGCGCGATGTCCTTCGCGAAGCCGTAGCCGCCCTGGTGGGCGGTGAGCGCCGCGAGCGAGAAGCTGCGCTGGAAGATGCCGTAGAACTCCTGCGCGCCGCCACCGCCGCCCGCTTCGGGATCCTTGCTGTCGGACATCAGCACGTCGCCGATGATCAGGTTGGTGCCCAGCTTGTCGCCGCTGACGTGCGTGATGTTGAAGATGCTCTTGGCGATCTTGTCGCTGATGCCGGGCTCGGCAAACCGGTTGCCATAGCGCAGGCCAACGCTGGTGTCGCTCCAGTCGGCCGCGTGTGCGGAGCCGGCGAGCCAGGCAGCGGCCGCCAGGGCCGAAAGGCGATGGATGTGGTGCATGGGGGTGAATCCTTGTGGGGAATGTGAGGGCCGGCGCGGTCGCCGGCCAGCGCCTTTTTAGGAGCGCACCCCATCGGGCGGCATACGCGCATTCACATGAGTCGCATCACGCCACGCGTATGCCGGATCGCGGCACTGCGTGCTAGCCGCGCATCAGCGCGAGCAGTTCCTCGGCCTGCAACGGCCCCGACGCATCGGCCCCATCGAGCACGCCTTCGGCCAGCTCGCGCTTGCGCTGGTGCAGCTCGACGATGCGCTCTTCCAGCGTGCCGGCCTGCACGAGGCGGTACACGGTGACCGGCCGCTGCTGGCCGATGCGGTGCGCGCGGCCGCTGGCCTGGTCTTCGGCGGCGGGGTTCCACCACGGGTCGGCGATCACCACGTAGTCGGCCACCGTGAGGTTCAGGCCGAAGCCGCCGGCCTTGAGGCTGATGAGGAACAGCGCGCCCTCGCCGGCCTGGAAGGCCGCCACACGCCGCGTGCGCTCGGCCGCCGGGGTGGCGCCATCGAGGTACTGGTAGGGGATGCCGGCGGCATCGAGCGGCTCGCGCAGCAGCGCGAGGAAGTCGACGAACTGGCTGAACACCAGCGCCTTGTGCCCGTTGGCCGCCAGCTCCTCGGCCAGCGCCGCGAAGGCCTGCACCTTGGCACCGGCCATGCCGAGCTCGGGGCTCACCAGGCGCGGATCGCAGGCCGCGCGGCGCAGCCGCATCAGTTGCGCCAGGATGCTGATCTGCGCCTGGCCGCCGCCCTGTGCCGCGCTGCGTTCGGCCTCGGCCACCGCCTGCCGGCGCAGCGCCTCGTAGTGCGCACGCTCGGCGGGCTCGGGCTGCACGGTGAGCGCCAGCTCGGTGCGCGGCGGCAGGTCGTCGAGCACCTCGGCCTTGGTGCGCCGCAGGATGAAGGGCGAGATCAGCCGGCGCAGCCGCCGCTGGGCCTCGCGGTCGCGATCGCGCTCGATCGGCAGCGCGAAGCGCTCGTTGAAGCGCGCGAGGCTGCCGAGCAGGCCGGGGTTGCAGAGGCGCATCACCGACCACAGCTCGGCGAGCCGGTTCTCGATCGGCGTACCCGACAGCGCGAGCGTGAAGCCGGCCTGCAGCGACTGCGCGGCCTGCGTGCGCTTGGCCGCGGCGTTCTTCAGCGCCTGCGCCTCGTCGAGCACCAGCGTGTGCCATTCGCGTGCGGCAAAGGCTTCGGCATTGAGCTGCAGCAGCGGGTACGACACCAGCACCACGTCGCGCGGGCCGGCGGCCGCGAGCAGGCCCTCGCGGTCGCTGCCGTCGCCATACACCTGCAGGTTCAGCGACGGCGCGAAACGCCGCGCCTCGGCCAGCCAGTTGCCGATCAGGGAGGTGGGCGCCGCCACCAGGGCCGGGCCGTCGGCGGCGCGCGCCAGCAGCACGGCCAGCGCCTGCAGCGTCTTGCCCAGGCCCATGTCGTCGGCCAGGCAGGCGCCGCAGCCCGCGGCCGCCAGGCGCATGGCCCACTGGTAGCCGTCGTGCTGATAGGGCCGCAACTCGGCCTGCAGCGTCGACGGCAGCTTGGGCTGCAGCTCGCGTGCACGCACCAGCCGGTCGAGGCGCTCGCGCAGCGCGGGATCGGCCTCCCAGGCCATGCCATCGAGCGCCGAGTCGAGCCAGCCCGCGGCCAGCGGCGGCAGCTTCACCTGGCCCTGCTGCAGCTCGGCCACGGCCGCCAGGTCGGCGATGCGTGCGCGCAGCTCCTGCGTCAGCGCGAGGTAGCGCCCCTCGCCCAGCGGCACGAAGCGTCCTCGGCCGTTGGCGTGCCACTGCAGCAGCTGTGCCAGGCCCAGCACCAGCGCTTCGTCGATCTGGATGCCGCCGTCCACCGCGAGCCAGTCGCGCTGGCTGCGCACCTGCACGCCCAGTTGCCCCAGGCCGGCGGACGCGACGCTCACCGCCCGGCCCGCGGGCCAGTCGAGCGCAGCCACCGCCTGCTGCAGCCGCGGCAGCGTCTCGATGACGGCCAGCGCATCGTCGGCCTCATCGAGCGCGTATTCCGCCTCGCCGATCGCGGCTGCGGCAAGCTGCGGGCAGGCATCGAGCACCGCGCCGAGGTGGCGCCGCTCGGCCTCGAGATCACGCTGCACGGCCACTGTTTCACCGCGCACCGCGGCAATCATGCGCGGCCGCCCGTGGCCGGGCACGAGGCGCGGCCCGTCGGGGCCGAGCGGCGCCGCGGCCAGGCGCAGGCGGAAGCCGTCGCCCAGCGGCGTGAGCTCGGCACGCAGCCGGCTGTCGGCCGGCACGTCGCGCGCCGCAGCCGCGGTGTCGGCATGCACCTGGAAATGCGCGCCCAGGCCCTGCAGCACGGGCTGCAGCTGGCTCATCGCGCCCTTCGGCACGGCCAGCCCGCTGCCGAGCAACAGGGCCGCACGCCGCTGCGCCGGCGTGAAACGCACGACGCGGGCACGCTGCGGTCCGTCGCGCAGCACGGTGGTCGATGCCAAGGCCTCGATCGCCTGCTTCTCCGCCACGCTGGTCCAGGCCGGCACCGCCGCGTCGCGCAGCGGTGGCCGCACCGACAGGCGCAGCGTCTCGCCGGCATCGGCCACCTCGAGCTCCGGCGTGCCCTCCACCAGCGTGATGGCCACCCCCGGCTGGTCGGCCAGCTCCACCGCGGGATGGTCGACCAGCGCCGCGACCGCCGCGGCCAGGTCGATCGTCATGTCGCGCGTGCTGCCATAGGGCCGCGACTTGATGCTGCGCACCACCTTGGCATCGTGCGGCGGCAGCGAGACCATCTGCGACACCTTCCACAGCGACACCGGCTGCGGCCGGTTCCAGCCGCGTGCGCCGCGCTTCTGCTCATGCGGCACGATGGCCTCGACCTCGCCGGCGGCGCCGAGCGCCATCACCCACACGAGGCGCGATTCCGGGGCGCCCTCGGCTGCACGCGGCTCCGCGGCCACCGGCGCGGCAATGGACGCTAGCGCCGCCAGCGCGACGCGCCAGCCCTCCTGCGCCGCCGGCACGAAGAAGGTGGGCCGCACCGCGCGGCCGGCCAGCAGGTTCAGCGCGTCTTCGCATTGCGCCTGCAGCCAGTGCAGGCCGGAGGCCTTCAGCCGCGCCAACAGCGCATCGGCCGCGGGCTGCTCGCCCTTGGCCAGCGGCTGCGGCGCGGCGTCCTCCTTCAGCCACGCGCGCATCAGCCACTTGATGACGTCGAGCTGCGACACATGGCCCGGGAGGAGGTAGGGCGCGAACAGCGAGGGATCGCGCGGCATCTCGCCCTTGCGCATCTGCAGCGCCAGCGCGATCAGGCCCCAAGCGGAATCGGCAGTCGGCCGGCGCTGGCCCGCCTCGGCCAGGCAGAGCTTCAGCGCCTTGTCGAGATGGGCCGGCGTCTGCTGCGCGAGCAGGCTCTGCACGTAGGGCAGCATCAGGTGCAGCGGCAGGACCGCCTTGCGCTGCTTCGTCTCCTTCCTGAGTGCGGCCAGTGCGGGTTCGTAGGCCGCCTCGGCCTCGGCCCAGCGGCCCTGCAACGCGACCAGCGCCGCATCAACGGCCTGCGCCAGCGCCTGTCGATAGGCTGCGTCGCCGGTAGCCTGAGCCTCGCGCAAGGGCTGCACCACCTCTGCCGCCTCCGGTGCCCGACCGCCGCAGATCAGGTATTCGGCCAGCAGCATGCGCAGCGGCAGCTCATCCGCCAGGGCACCGGAGGCGAGTTGCTCCTGCGCCATCTCGACCAGCGGCAGCCGGTCGGGCTGCCACGAAGCCAGCACGTGCTGCAGGCGGGCCGCCACCACCTCGCCCTGCAGCGAGGGATGCAGCCGCTTCAGCAACGCCGGCTGCTGGGCGCCGAGCAGCGCCACGCCCACCGCCTCGTCCCAGCCGATGTTCCAGCGGCAGGCGCTGCGCCATCGGGCTTCCACCTCGCGCAGCGGCTTGCCGGAGAACAGCTCGAGGCGCAGCACCGCGACCGCCGCATCGGGCGTGTGGAACACGAAGCCGCCCTGCACGACGGCCCTCTCGGTCGCGAGCAGCGCCTGCAGCAGCGCGTCGCGATCGGGCCGGTCGAGCAGCAGGTCCAGCATGGCGGCGTCCGGCCCTTCGGCCAACTGCCAGAAGCCCGCGCGCTGCGGATGCTCGCTCAGCACACCGGCCTCGCGCAGCTCGCGGATCAGGTCGCGCACCTGCTCGCTCGTGAAACGCTTGCCTTCGCTGTTGCGCGCACCCATCTCGCCCAGCAGCCCGTAGATCCAGGTGCGGGCACGGTGCGTGGCACCGAGCGCCAGCGCGAGCATCACCGCCCGTTGGTCGGCCGTGGTGCTGTGCAATGCGAGGGGGAGATCCGGTTCGGCAAACATCGGCGCGACGGTGGAAGCAAGGCACGGATCGTAGCGAGGCCGCGCCGGTGGCCGCTTTGTATGATCCGCGCGCGGCCGCACCTCAAGGGTTCGACGAGCGGAAACGGCCTTCGGGAAACGTCCGGTCTCGTGCCGTGGGGCATCCCCACGGTGTCATCGACAGTTGATCATCACAGGGCGTGGGCCAGTCTGCACTGCGTGCAACGCTACTCACGCTTCACCGGCAGGTTGGGGTGCGGACCGCACCTGACCCCGCATGCCGCTGAGCTATCGCCATCACATCGCCCTGGGCCTGGCGCGCGCCATGCTCGCCGGGCCGCCGACGATCGACGGCCTGCATGCACGCGCGGTCGCGGCGCTGGGCGAGCGGCACGTCGCGCTGATGGAGCTGGCCCAGTGCATCGCCGCCCTGCCCGTCACCGCCTGGCCGCGCACGACGCCCGAGGGCCTGGCAGACCGGCTGCTGGAGGAAGACGCCTTCGACGCGCTCTTCGCCTTCGCCAACCATCCGCCCCGGCTGCGCCGCTACATCCTGCGTCCGCCGCGCCAGCAGCCGCCACCGCTCGGGCTGCATCAGCACGACTGGCCGCACTGGCCCACGCCGGGCGACCTCGCGCAATGGCTGGGCATCGACACCGCCGCCCTCGACTGGTTCACCGACTGCCCGCCACGCCGCCGCCAGTGGCCGCTGCAGCACCAGCATTACCGCTGCCTGCTGCAGCCCAAGCGCAGCGGCGGCTTCCGGTTGATCGAGGCGCCGCGGCCGCAGCTCAAGGCCGTGCAGCGCCGCCTGCTGGATGGCCTGCTGGCGCTGATGCCGACGCACGAGGCGGCCACCGGCTTCGTGCGCGGCGGCTCGGTGGTCGAGCATGCCGCGCGCCACATAGGGCAAGCGGTGCTGCTGCGCTTCGACCTTCAGGACTTCTTCGGCAGCATCCGCGCCTCGCGGGTGCATGCACTGTTCGAGACCTTGGGCTACCCCGACACCACGGCGCGCACGCTGGCCGCGCTGTGCACCTGCCGCACACCGGAGCCGGTGCTGCAGCGGCTGTGCGACGACGGTGGCCTGGGCTGGCCGCAGGCCATCGCGCTGCGGGATCCCCACCTGCCGCAGGGCGCGCCCACCTCGCCGGCGCTGGCCAACCTGTGCGCCTTCAGCCTCGACCTGCGGCTGCAGGCCCTGGCCGATTCGCTGCAGGCGCGCTACAGCCGCTATGCCGACGACCTGGTGATCTCCGGCCCGCCGCTGCTCGCGGCCCGTGCGGCACAGCTGGCCGCGCGCGTCGGCGCGATCGCGCTGGAAGAAGGCTTCCGCCTCAACCACCGCAAGACGCACGTGGCGACACAGGCAGCGCAGCAGCGCGTGTGCGGCATCGTCGTCAACCGGCATCCCAACCTGCCGCGCGCCGAGTTCGACCGCTTCAAGGCCGAGCTGCACCGGCTGTCGCTGGGCGGCCCGCAGCCGGGCGACGCCAGAGACCGGCTGCGCGGCCGCATCGCCTGGGCCGCATCGCTCAATCCCGCCAAGGCGGCGCGGCTGCAACAGTTGTTCGACCGGATCACCTGGGCGGAGCCGGCAACGGCCCAGCCGCGATAATCCGGGGTTTCGCAGTCCTTGCTGCGGCTTTCCCCAGGCCGCGCCCGCTCTTCATCCCATGTCCGCCGACATTCCCACCCAGGTGCGCCGCCGCCGCACCTTCGCGATCATTTCCCACCCTGACGCGGGCAAGACCACGCTGACCGAGAAGCTGCTGCTGTTCTCCGGCGCGATCCAGATCGCCGGCTCGGTCAAGGCGCGCAAGGCCAGTCGCCACGCCACCTCCGACTGGATGGAGATCGAGAAGCAGCGCGGCATCTCGGTGGCCTCGTCGGTCATGCAGATGGAATACCGCGACTGCGTGATCAACCTGCTCGACACCCCCGGCCACCAGGACTTCTCGGAAGACACCTACCGCGTGCTCACCGCGGTGGACGCGGCGCTGATGGTGATCGACGCGGCCAACGGCGTCGAGCCGCAGACGCGGCGGCTGCTGCAGGTCTGCCGCGCGCGCAACACGCCCATCCTCACCTTCGTGAACAAGATGGACCGCGAGGTGCAGGAGCCGCTGGCGCTGATGGACGAAATCGAGCGCGAGCTGGGCATGAGCGTGGTGCCCTTCACCTGGCCGGTGGGCATGGGCAAGGCCTTCCACGGCGTGCTCGACCTGCGCGAGGAACGCATGCGGGTGTTCAGCCCCGGCGAAGACCGCGCGCACGACGACGACGAGATGCTGCAGGGCCTGGACAACCCGGTCTATGCCGAGCGCTTCGGCCTGCAGTACGAGCAGGCCAAGAACGAGATCGAACTGGTGCAGGAAGCAGCCCCGCCGTTCGACGAGGCGCAGTTCCTCGAAGGCAAGCAGACGCCGATGTTCTTCGGCTCGGCGATCAACAACTTCGGCGTGCGCGAGGTGCTCGATGCGCTGGTCGACCTGGCGCCGCCCCCCGGCCCGCGGCCGGCGATCCAGCGCGAGATCCAGCCCGAGGAGCCCAAGTTCAGCGGCGTGGTCTTCAAGATCCAGGCCAACATGGACCCGGCGCACCGCGACCGCATCGCGTTCGTGCGCGTGGCCTCGGGCCGCTTCGAACGCGGCATGAACCTGAAGGTGGTGCGCTCGGGCAAGACCTTGCGCCCGAACACGGTGGTGACCTTCATGAGCCAGAAGCGCGAGCTGCTCGACGAGGCCTTTGCCGGCGACATCATCGGCATTCCCAACCACGGCGTGCTGCAGCTGGGCGACACGCTGACCGAAGGCGAGAGCCTGCAGTTCACCGGCCTGCCGTTCTTCGCGCCCGAGATGTTCCGCACGGTCGAAGTGGCCGACCCGCTGAAGACCAAGCAGCTGCGCGCCGGCCTCACCCAGCTGGGCGAAGAAGGCGCGATCCAGGTGTTCCGTCCGGTGGCGGCCTCGATGCTGCTGCTGGGCGCGGTGGGCCAGCTGCAGTTCGAAGTGGTGGCGCACCGGCTGGAGCATGAATACGGCGTGAAGGCCCGCATCCAGCCCGCGCGCTACAACGTGGCGCGCTGGGTCACCGCCGAGACCGGCGAAGGCACCGCGGCCGACGAGCGCGAGCTCAAGCGCTACATCGACGCCAACGCCCACCGCGTGGCCATGGATGCGGTCGACGCCCCCTGCGTGATGCTCGAATACGCCGGCGAACTGCGGGCCATGCAGGACAACTGGCCGAAGATCAAGTTCCACGCGCTGCGCGAGCACGCGGGGCTGGTGTTTCAGCAGCGTTTGTCATGAGCGCACGATGAACACCGCCGCCGCCCCGCAGCCCAGCCGCCTGCAGCTCTACCTCAACCTGATCCGCTGGGACCGTCCCGCGGGCTGGCTGCTGCTGCTGTGGCCCACGCTGTCGGCGCTGTGGCTGGCGGCGCACGGCTTTCCGGGCTGGCACCTGCTGGCGGTGTTCACGCTCGGCACGATCCTGATGCGCAGCGCCGGCTGCTGCGTCAACGACGTGGCCGACCGCGAGTTCGACCGCCACGTCAAGCGCACCGCGCAGCGGCCGGTGACCAGCGGCGCCGTCTCGGTGAAGGAGGCGCTGGGCCTGGGCGCGGTGCTGGCATTGGTGGCCTTCGGCCTCGTGCTGACGACCAATGGGCCGACGATCGCGATGTCGTTCGCGGCGCTGGCGGTAGCCATCGCCTATCCGTTCACCAAGCGCTTCCTGTCGATGCCGCAGGCAGTGCTGGGCATCGCGTTCAGCTTCGGCATCCCGATGGCCTTCACGGCCGTGCAGGGCCGGCTGCCGGCGCTGCCGTGGTGGCTGCTGCTGGGCAATCTTTTCTGGGTGCTGGCCTACGACACCGAATACGCGATGGTCGACCGCGACGACGACATCCGCATCGGCATCAAGACCTCGGCGCTCACGCTGGGCCGCTTCGACGTGGCCGCGGTGATGGGCTTCTACGGCGTGTTCTTCGCGAGCTGGCTGTGGCTCGGGCTGGCGCAGGGCCTGCACTGGCCTTTCGTGCTCGGCATCGCGGCCGGCGTCGCGCAGGCGCTGTGGCACTACACGCTGATCCGCACGCGCAGCCGCGAAGGCTGCTTCCGCGCCTTCCGTGAGAACCACTGGGTGGGCTTCGCGATCTTCGTCGGCATCGTCGCCGACTACCTGCTGCGCTGATCAGCGGCCGAATTCGTCGCCGAGTTCTTTCGCGCGTTGCTGTGCGGCCTTGAGCGCTTTCACGAACGCATCCTTCACGCCCGACGCCTCCAGCGACGTCAGCGCCGCATAGGTGGTGCCACCCTTGGACGTGACGCGCTCGCGCAGCACCGAAGGATGTTCGTCCGACTGCTGCGCCAGTGCGGTAGCACCCGCAAAGGTCGCCAGCGCGAGCTGCTTGCCCTGCGCCTCGCTCAAGCCCATCTCCTGCGCGGCCTGCATCATCGCCTCGACGAAATAGAACACGTAGGCCGGGCCCGAGCCCGACAGCGCGGTCACCGCATCGAGGTCGTGCTCATGCTGCACCCAGCAGGTGGTGCCGGTGGGCTGCAGCACCTGCTCGACCAGCGCGCGGTCGTCGGCGCTCACCGCGGGCCGTGCAAAAAGACCGGAAATGCCCTGTCCGATCAACGCGGGCGTGTTGGGCATCGAACGCACCACGCGCTCGCTGCCGGTGGCCCGCGCGATCGCATCGCTGCGGATGCCGGCCATCACGCTCAGGTGCAGCGCCGCACCCAGATGGCCGCTGCAAGGCGCGGCCGCTTCGTTGAACAGCTGCGGCTTCACCGCCCACACGACCAGCCCCGCCGCGCCCAAAGAGGCGTCGGCCTGCGGCAGAGTGCACACGCCGTACTGCTTTTCGAGCTTGTCGCGCTGCGTGTCGAAGGGCTCGACCACCACGATGGATTGCGGATCGCGGCCGGCCTTGACCAGGCCGCCGATGATGGCGCTGGCCATGTTGCCGCCGCCGATGAAAGCGATGCGTGACGATGTCATCCGGTCAGTTTAGCGGCCGGACAACGGGCTAACCCTAGGTGCCATGTGGCCGACGTGCAGGGGTCATGCAAACGAAGCATGGGGCTCGGTGACAAATTCGGCGGCAGGGCGCCTACAGTGCGCAGCCACGCGGTTGCCGCATTTTTCAAACGGCATGCCCACACCAATTTTCATCATCGCCTGAAGGAAACATCCTCATGAGCAGCCCCTTGTCCTATGTGCATCCCACGGCAGACAGTCCGTGGGGCACCTACCTGTCGCAAGTGGATCGCGTGATCCCCTACCTGGGCCACCTGGCCAAGTGGGGCGAGACGCTGAAGCGCCCCAAGCGCGCATTGATCGTCGACGTGCCCATCGAGATGGATGACGGCACGATCATGCACTTCGAGGGCTACCGCGTGCAGCACAACCTGTCGCGCGGCCCCGGCAAGGGCGGCGTGCGCTATCACCCCGACGTGACGCTGGAAGAAGTGATGGCGCTGTCGGCCTGGATGACGGTGAAGAACGCCGCGGTCAACCTGCCTTATGGCGGCGCCAAGGGCGGCATCCGCGTCGACCCGAAGAAGCTGTCGCTCAAGGAGCTCGAGAAGATCACCCGCCGCTACACCAGCGAGATCGGCATCATCATCGGCCCGCAGCAGGACATCCCCGCGCCCGACGTGAACACCAACGGCCAGATCATGGCCTGGATGATGGACACGTACTCGATGAACGTCGGCGCCACCGCCACCGGCGTGGTCACCGGCAAGCCGATCCACCTGGGCGGCTCGCTGGGCCGCGTGAAGGCCACCGGCCGCGGCGTGTTCGTCACCGGCCGTGAAGCCGCGCGCCGCATCAACCTGAACCTCGACGGCGCCAAGGTGGCGGTGCAGGGCTTCGGCAACGTGGGCTCGTCCGCAGCCGAACTGTTCGCGCAGGCCGGCGCCAAGATCGTCGCGGTGCAGGACCACACCGGCACGATCTATAACGCCAACGGCCTCGACATGGCCGAGCTGATGCCGGTGCTCAAGCGCGACGGCGGCGTGGGCAACTTCAAGGGCGCCGAGCGCATCGACAACGAGGCGTTCTGGGACGTCAAGTGCGACATCCTGATCCCCGCCGCGCTCGAAGGCCAGATCACCGCCGAGCGCGCCAACCGCCTCACCGCCAAGCTGGTGCTCGAAGGCGCCAACGGCCCGACGGTGCCCAAGGCCGACGACATCCTCGCCGACCGCGGCGTGCTGGTGGTGCCCGACGTGATCTGCAACGCTGGCGGCGTGACCGTGTCGTACTTCGAGTGGGTGCAGGACTTCTCCAGCTTCTTCTGGACCGAGGACGAGATCAACCTGCGGCTCGACAAGATCATGGTCGACGCGCTGCGCCACATCTGGGCCACGGCCGACAAGCACAAGATCACGCTGCGCACCGCGACCTTCGCGGTGGCCTGCGAGCGCATTCTCATTGCCCGCGAAGAACGCGGCCTCTATCCCTGACTGAGTGAGCCCCCGGCCGTCTGGCGGCCGCCCCCCGAGGGGGCTCGAAACCAGGCCGGGCAACCCGTCCTGGTTTCGCTCGTCTTTCACCGCTGCCCCTGGCCGCTTTGCGGCCTGTCCCAGGGGGACGTGCGGCGCTGTCACTGCGTAAGTACCATGCGGGCCCTTCGGGGCCCTTTTTCATTGCCGTTCCAAAGATGCTTCATCGCCGCCACCTCCTCGCCCTCATCACCGCCGCCGCACTGCCGTTCGCCGTGCAGGCGCAAGGAAACCCTTGGCCGGGCAAGCCCGTGCACATCGTCGTGCCGGCCCCGCCCGGCAGCTCGATCGACGTGATCGCGCGGCTGCTCGGCGAGAAGCTGCGCGAGCGCTGGGGCCAGCCGGTGATCGTCGACAACAAGCCGGGCGCGGGCGGCATGCTGGGCGTGGACGTGGCCGCCAAGGCGCCGCCTGATGGCCTGACCATTGCGGTGGGCTTCAACGGGCCGATCGCGTTCGCGCCCTTCATGTATCACCGCATGCCCTACGACCCGGCCAAGGACCTGGTGCCGGTGGTGATGACCACGCTGCAGCCCAACGTGCTCGCGGTCAATGCGGCGCTGCCGGTGAAGACGGTGCACGACTTCATCGCGCTGGGCAGGCAGAAGGCCGGCAAGCTGAACTACGCCTCGGTGGGACAGGGCAGCTCGTCGCACCTGACGATGGAGCTGCTGCTCGCCGAGGCCGGCATCCAGGCCACGCACCTGCCCTTCAACGGCTCGCCGCCCGCCGCGCTGTCGGTCGCCAGCGGTGACACCGATGCGCTGATCGCCGCGGCGCCGGCGCTGCTGCCCCTGTCCAAGAGCGGCAAGCTGCGCCTGATCGCGGTGACCGGGCGCCACCGGCTCGAATCGATGAAGGAGCTCCCGACGCTGGTCGAGAGCGGCCTGCCCAACGTGGAGTCGCTGATCTGGAACGGCTTCTTCGTCGCGACCCGCACGCCCGATGCGGTGGTGCAGAAGATCAATGCCGACGTCAACGCGGTGCTGCAGGATCCGTCGGTGAAGTCGGTGTTCGATGCCCAGGGCCTGCAGCCGGGCGGTGGCTCGGTGGCCGATTTTCGAGCCACCGTGGCCGCCGACACGAAGCGCTGGGGCGCGATCATCCAGAAGATCGGGTTGAAGATCGATCAGTGAGCCGGCGCCGACATCCGAACCGGGCGCCGGGCCGCCCCAAGCCCGGTTCGGACCCTCTCGGAGGGTGGCCGCTGTACTCAGCGGCCGGGTGTCGTCATCAGGCCGCCCACTGAGCGAGCGCCTTCGCCACAGACTGCAACGCGGGCTTCGCGAGCAGGTAGAAGGCCAGCCGGCCGGGTGAAGCCCAACGCTTGGCATCCTGCCGGGCCAGCCAGTTCAGGTCGGGCGGGATCGCCGAGTGGTTGAGGCAGCCCACGCCCCAGCCGGCACGGATCGCAGCCACCGCGGCCTGGCTGCCGCCGCAGGTGAGGCGCAGGTGGTGCGGTCGGCCGGCGCGCGCGAGCGCCGCCAGCGCGATCTGCCGCACGGGGCAGTCGGGCCCGAGCAGCACCAGCGGCGTGGACCGCTCGGCCGACACGCTGCGCGCCGGCGCCGACACCCACGCCAGCGGCTCGCGCCGCAGCAGCCTGGCTTCGGGCACCGGCGTGGCGCTGGTGAACACCGCCAGGTCGACCTCGCCGGCCTGCCACAGCTGCTGCAGCTGCGCCGAGCTGGCCCACAGCAGCTCCAACCGCGCGCCTTCGGCCTGCGCCTCCAGCAGCGCCAGCAACTGGTCGAGCCGATGCGGCATGAAGTACTCGCTGATGCCCACGCGCCACACCGCCTCGGCTTCGGCCGGCCGCAGCGCAGCCTGGGCAGCGGCCTGCAGGTCGAGCAGCTGCTGCGCATAGGGCAGGAAGCGCTCGCCCTCGGCGGTGAGCCTGAGGGACCTCGTGCTGCGCTCGATCAGCTGCACGCCCAGCGCCGACTCAAGCTGCCGGAGGTGGGTGCTGACGGCCGAAGGCGTGCGGTGCACGCGCTGCGCGGCACGCGCGATCGCACCGCTGCCGGCAATGGCGACAAAGCTGTGTAGCCACAGCGGGTCGAGATGATTCATCAGACTTTCTGCCGAATGCGAAGCGATTGTTCTGCTTCTCTTCGCAATCGTCGGCCCCTAGAGTGAAGCCGTCAACCACAGGAGCCGCACATGCCCTATATCCACATCCAGGTGTCTGGCCGCGCCGACGACGCGCTCGCCGCCCGCATCGCGCAGCAGGCCACCGCCCTCACCGCGCGCATCCTGCGCAAGGATGCGCAGCTCACCGCGGTGGCGGTGGAGTTCATTCCGTCGCCGCACTGGTTCATCGCCGGCGAGCCGCTGGCCGAGGGCCGGCCGCGCAGCTACCACTGGATGGTCAGCATCACCGACGAGACCAACACCAAGAACGAGAAGGCGGCCTACCTCGAGGCCGTGCATGCGGCGATGCGCGAGCTGCTCGGCGAGGTGGCCGAGCATTCATATACGCACATCGCCGACCTGCGCGCCAGCGCTTACGGCTATGGCGGCCGCTCGCAGGAGCACCGCTACCAGCACACGGCGTGAGGCCGGTGCCGGCTGTGCGTTCACATGCCACCGGCGGGGATGCCCGCCAGCAGCGCTGCGTTGCCGCCAGCAGCGGCGGTGTTGATGGTCAGCGTCTGCTCGGCGCAGAAACGGTAGCGCTGGCGGGCATCGGCGGTCTCGGCCGCGGTGATCACGGGCAGGATCGCGCCGTCGCGCTCCGCGAGCTTGCGCCAGGCACTGCGCGCCGCTGCGTCGTCGGCGACCCAGGCCGCGGCCAGCGACGCATGGGCCAGCAGTTGAGGCCAGGCCGCGCCGGGCAGCGCAGCCACCAGCGCAGACGCCTCGTCTTCCGTCGAGAGCGCACGCTGCAGCACCTCAGCCACCTCGCCGCCGGCCAGCAGCGCCGCATTGCCGGTCACCAGCGCCATCGCCGTGGCAGCTGCCACTTCGGTCGGCGCGGCATCGGCCTGCAGCGCGACGATGCCGCGCGCATGCAGCCGCAGCTCGTTGCTCTCGCCGGTGGGGCCGGGCAGCGCGATCGGCGCCAGCGCCGGCTGTGCACCTTTCAGAGCCGCGGCCCAGGCCTGCGCCAGTGTGTCCGGCAGTTTGCGCTGCGCGCGCTGCAGTGCAGCGATGCGGTCGTCGAGCGATCGCGCAGCCCAGCGGCCCTGCGCTGGCGCCACTGCAGCGAACACCGGATCGACCGACCCGGCGGCCGCCCCCGCGGTCGCTGGCTTTGCCGGTGGCATGGACGGCGCCAACGCCGGCGCACAGAAGCGCAGCAGGTAGTGCGGCCCGCCGGCCTTGGGGCCGGTGCCGCTCATGCCTTCGCCGCCGAAGGGCTGCACGCCCACCACCGCGCCGATCATGTTGCGGTTGACGTAGACGTTGCCGATGCGTGCGCGGTCGGCCAGGCGCTGGGCCCGCGAATCGATGCGCGTCTGGATGCCGAAGGTCAGGCCATAGCCCAGCGCATTGATCTGGTCGACCACCGCCTCGACCTCGCCGCTCCACCGCACCACGTGCAGCACGGGGCCGAAGATCTCCTGCTTCAGCGCGGCGATGTCCTGCAGCTCGAAGGCCACCGGCGCCACCAGCCGCGGCAGGCGTGCCGCGCCCTGCGTCTCGGCCAGCAGCTTGGCCTCGCGCTTCAGCCGCGCGACATGGCCGCGGATGTTCTCGAAAGCCTCGTCGTCGATCACCGGGCCCACGTCGGTCTCGAGCTTCGCGGGGTCGCCCACGCTCAGCTCGGCCATCGCGCCGCCGATCATCTCGATCACGCCGTCGGCGATGCTCTCGTGCACGCACAGCAGGCGCAGTGCGCTGCAGCGCTGGCCGGCCGAGCGGAAGGCGCTCATCACCACCGCGTCGACCACCTGCTCCGGCAGCGCGGTGGAATCGACCACCATCGCATTGAGGCCGCCGGTCTCGGCGATCAACGGCACCATCGGGCCATCCTTCGCGGCCAGCGTGCGGTTGATGATCTGCGCCACCTGCGTGGAGCCGGTGAAGCACACGCCGGCCGTGCGCGCATCGGCCACGAGGCGCGCACCCACGGATTCGCCGGGGCCGTGCAGCAGCTGCAGCGCGTCGGCGGGGATGCCGGCCTCGTGCAGCAGCGCGACCATGCGCTGCGCCACCGCGGGCGTCTGCTCCGCGGGCTTGGCGGCCACGGTGTTGCCGGCCACCAGCGCCGCCACCACCTGGCCAGCGAAGATCGCGAGCGGGAAGTTCCATGGGCTGATGCAGACGAACACGCCGCGGCCCTGGCTGCCCTGCAGCCCGTCTTCGGCCTGCTGCGCGTAGTAGCGCAGGAAGTCCACCGCCTCGCGCACCTCGGCCACGCAATCGCCCAGCGTCTTGTGCGCCTCTTTCACGAGCAGGCCGCAGAACTCGGGCAGGCGCGCATCGAGCACGTCGGCCGCGCGCTGAAGGATGGCCGCCCGTTCAGCGACAGTCCTTGCATTCCAGGCGGCGAAGCCGGCCTGCAGCCGGACCATCGCGGCATCGACATCGGCCGGCGCGGCCTCACGCACCAGCGGCACGCTGGCCGAGGCCACGGCCTTCTGCAGCGGCTCGCGCTGCGCGATGCAGGCCAGGTCGGCGCCGGTGGAGTTGCGCCGGCGCGGGCCATACAAGGCCTCGGGCAGCGGCAGCGAGGGCTGGGGCTGCACGCCCTCGAGCGGCGAAGCCAGCAGCTCCTCGGGCCTCACTTCATCGTCGGCGAGCTGGTGCACGAACGACGAGTTGGCGCCGTTCTCGAGCAGGCGCCGCACCAGGTAGGCCAGCAGGTCGCGGTGCTCGCCCACCGGTGCATAGACGCGGCAGGCCACATTGGGATTCCTCAGCACCTCGCGGTAGATGCCCTCGCCCATGCCGTGCAGGCGCTGCATCTCGAACGGCGCATCCGCGGCCTGCGCCATCTGCAGGATGGCGGCGATGGTGCCGGCGTTGTGCGACGCGAACTGCGGATAGATCACGTCCTTGTGCGCCAGCAGCGCGCGGGCGCTGGCGAGGTAGGACACGTCGGTGTGCTGCTTGTGCGTGAACACCGGGTAGCCGGGCAGGCCCATCTCCTGCGCGCGCTTGATCTCGCCGTCCCAGTAGGCGCCCTTCACCAGGCGCACCATGAAGCGCAGGCCATGCGCGCGGGCGATGCGCGCCACCTCGTCGATGACGCCGAGCACGCGGGTCTGGTAGGACTGCACCGCCAGGCCGAAGCCGCGCCACTGCGGAAAGGCCTGCGCGATGCGCGCGGCCAGCGCGTCGAGCACCTCGAGCGAGAGCTCGAGCCGGTCGCTCTCTTCGGCATCGATCGTCAGGTTGAGGTTGGCGCGCGCAGCCAGCTCGATCAGCGACCACACGCGCGGCAGCAGCTCCTCGAACACGCGCTCGCGCTGCGCGTCTTCATAGCGCGAGAACAGCGCCGAGAGCTTGATCGAGATGCCGTCGGCCTCCTCGGGCGAAGCGGCCACGCGGCCGGAGGCGATGGCTTCGATCGCCCGGCGGTACGAGGCCAGGTAGCGCTCGGCATCGTGCTCGGTGCGGGCGCCCTCGCCCAGCATGTCGTACGAGAAGCGCAGCTTGCCGGTGGCCTCGCGGCGCTGCGCGTCGGCCTCGCCCATCGCCTCGGCGATCGAGCGGCCGAGCACGAACTGCCGGCCCAGCAGCTGGATCGCACGCACGGTGGCCGCCACCACCGTCTTCGCGCCGAGCCGGCTCAGCAGGCCCGACTGGCCCTCGGCATCGGGCAGGAACTTCTTCGACAGCGCGATCGCGCTGGCCGACAGGCTGGCCAGCATCTTGTGCGGACCATCGCTGCCGCCTTCGAACTGCGCGCGGCCCAGCTGGTCGGCCGTGAGCGCGATTGCCGTCTCGGCATCGGGCACGCGCAGCAGCGCCTCGGCCAGCCGCATCAGCGCCAGCCCTTCGGCGCTGGAGATCGGGTATTCGCGCAGCAGCGATTCCATCGCCCAGAACGGCGCCGGCTTCTCGCGCACCGCCTGCACCCAGGGCCGGGCCGCCTCGATCACCGCGGGCCAGTCGAGCCGGCCCTGCAACGATTGCATCGAGAGGGCCACCACCTCGGATTCGGGGCGGTACGGGAACGGCAGGCGGGCACGGGCCGGCGGCAGCGGGAAGGTGGGGGCGCTCATGATCGGATGGCTCCGGGTGTTCGGATGATCGTGCAGCATAGGCGCCGCACTTCAGCGATAGATTCGGAGTTTCAGACGGGTTCATGGATAATCGACTCCCCATGAGCCAGCCCGATCCGAACCTTTCCCAGCGCCTGCCCGAGCGCAGCCTGGAGCGCGGCATCGACAAGATCGACGCGCGCATCTTGCGCGTGCTGCAGAAAGATGGGCGCATCTCCAACCTCAAGCTCGCCGAAACCGTGCATCTGTCACCCACGGCAGTGCTCGAGCGGGTGAAGCGGCTCACGCGCGAGGGCTACATCCTCGGCTACGAGGCGCGGCTCAACCCGTCCAAGCTGGGCGCGGGGATGATGGTGTTCATCGAGGTGCTGCTCGACCGCACCGCGCCCGATGTGATGGACACCTTCAAGGCGGCCGTGCAAGCCCGGCCCGAGATCCTGGAGTGCCACCTCGTGGCCGGCGGTTTCGACTACCTGATCAAGACCCGCGTGGCCGACATGAGCGCCTACCGCGAGATGATCGCCTCGGTGATCTGGAGCCTGCCCGGCGTGCGCGAGACCCGCACCTACACGGTGATGGAAGAGGTCAAGAACACGACCACGCTGGCGCTGTAGGCCAGTACCGAAGGCCGCACTCCCCAGCTTCCGGAATCCCGTCGATTGCTCGGCCGCCAGCGCCGAAATCCGTGAACTAGGCCCGTCTGCTTCAGGCACCTTCTGCATCCTGCCGGCATCGTGTCGGCGCTCGCATGGAGGTGTTCGGCGCATGGACCTGGCAACACGGAATCGGCTCTGGAAAGGTGCGCGATGAGGCGGCCGCATCAGCAGGAATCCCAGCCCATCGCCTGGGCCGCCGAACCGTATGAAGCCGAGGCGCTGCCCGCCGAGCCCGAGCCCTGCCCGCGGGCGCGCACCGGCCAGTGCCCACCGACGGCAACTCCGTCGACACACCACCCCTTCCACCTCGACGAGACCGATGCGCAGATCCTGCGCCTGCTGCAGGCCGACGGGCGTATTCCCAATCTCAAGCTCGCGCAGGCGGTCGGCCTCTCGGCCGCGGCCGCGCACGAGCGCGTGCGCCGGCTCACGCGCGAAGGCTTCATCCTCGGCTACGAGGCCGTGCTGAACCCCGCGCTGCTGCATGCCGCGCTGCTGGTGTTCGCCGAAGTGCGCCTGGAGACGATGGAGCGCGACCTCAACGCCGCGTTCAAGGCCGCCGTGCAGGCGCGCGAGGAGATCCTCGAATGCCACGAGGTCGCCGGCGACTTCGACTACCTGATCAAGACCCGGGTGGCCGACATGACCGCCTACCGCGACCTCGTGGCCTCGGTAGTCTGGAGCCTGCCCGGCGTGCGCGCGATCCGCACCTATGCAGTGATGGAAGAAGTGAAGAACACCGCCCGCATCAGCTTCTGAACAGGGCACAAAAAAGGGGGCGCCTGTGAAGGCACCCCCAAACTCCTGCTCGCATGTCGCAGGCGGGTCATCTCATGGGAAAAACTCCCCCTCCGGAGTTCTTCAGTTCAGCGGGACCTTCTTGCCGTCCTTGTACTCGTACAGGGTCATGGCGGGGTTCTTCAGCTCGCCATCGGCTTCGAAGGCGACCTTGGTGGTCACGCCCTGGAAGTTGGTCTTGAACAGCTGCGGGCCGTAGACCTTCGGGTCGGCGGAGCCGGCCTTCTGCATCGCATCGACCAGCACCATCACCGCGTCATAGGTGTAGGGCGAGTAGACCTGGAACTGGCCAGGGTACTTGGCGTCGTACTTCTTCTTCCACGCCGTGCCGCTGGGCATCTTCTCGAGCGAAGCACCGCCTTCGGCACAGATCACGTTGCCCAGCGTCTTGGCGCCGCCCGACAGTTCGGCCAGCTTGGCCGTGCAGATGCCGTCGCCGCCGAAGAACTTCACGTTCGTCATGCCCAGCTGCTCCATCTGGCGCAGCATCGGGCCGGCTTGCGGGTCCATGCCGCCGTAGAAGATGCCGTCGGCCTGCTTGCTCTTGATGGCCGTCAGGATGGCCATGAAGTCGGTGGCCTTGTCGGTCGTGTACTGCTCGTCGACGATCTGGATGCCCTTGCTCAGGGCCGTCTTCTTGAACACCTCGGCAACACCCTGGCCGTAGGCAGTGCGGTCATCGATCACCGCGACCTTCTTCAGCTTCAGGTTGCTGGCGGCATGGAAGGCCAGGCCGGCGCCGAGCGCGTTGTCGTTGGCCAGCAGGCGGAACGAGGTCTTGAAGCCTTGCTGCGTCAGCTTGGGGTTGGTGGCCGACGGGGTGATGTGCGGGATGCCGCAGTCGTTGTAGACCTTGGAGGCGGGGATGGTGGTGCCCGAGTTCAGGTGGCCGACCACGCCGTTGACCTTGGCGTCGCACAGCTTCTGCGCGGCGGCGGTGCCTTGCTTGGGATCGGCGGCGTCGTCTTCGGCCACCAGTTCGAACTTGGCCTTCTTGCCGCCGATCATCACGCCCTTGGCGTTCAGGTCTTCGACAGCCATGCGGGCGCCGTTCTCGTTGTCCTTGCCGTAGTGGGCCTGGGCGCCGGAGACCGGGCCGACGTGGCCGATCTTCACGACGATGTCTTCAGCCGACGCGATGCCGGCGAACAGGGCGGCGGCTGCGACGGCCGCGGCTTTGAGCGGGAGGGAAGCGTTCAAGAAAGTCTCCTATGGGTTGGAACAGCCCGGGCGCGTTTGTTGTTCCTGTCGCGCCCGGGCCAGGGACGAGTCGAGGGCTCGCTTAGAAGCGGTAGCGGATGCCGACCTGCAGCGCGCTGGCGTTCTTGCCAGGCGACACGGCCGCGCCGCCGCCGGTGGCGGTGTTCGCGGTGTACGAGCTGCCGTCGCCTTCGCTCAGGTTGAGGGCGCCGGTGCCGTTGTGGATGGTGGTCGCGACGCCATACAGCGTCGTGTTCTTGTACAGCGAGTGCAGGTAACCGAGGCTGACCTGGGTGGCACGCGAGTTGTCCACATTCTTTGTCTTGCCAGCGCCGACGCCGGCCCAGATCTTGTCGTCACCCACCGGCACATGCACACCGGCGAAGAACTCGGTGCGGTTGTCTTCGGTGGCAGCAGCACGGGTCAGATTGCGAACCGATTGCACACCGGCATGCACGCTGGCGGCGCCGAAGTCGTAGGTGCCGGCCAGCAGCACCGAGGTGGCGGCCACGCCCGTGTCGTCGGCGCGGTTCTTACGACCCACGGTCAGGCCCAGGCCCAGCGGGCCTTGCGAGTAGCGCAGGCCACCCGCGAAGAACGCGTTGTTGCTGCTGGAGCCGCTGCCGGATTCGCCAGCGGCATACATCAGGTTCACCGTGACGGGACCGAACTTCGGCAACTCCCAGGCGATGGAGTTGTTGGCGCGCGAGCCACCGACGATGGAGACGATCTCGCTGGAAATCGCGCTGCCTGCACCGGTCTCGAAGGGATCGTCGTTGTCGAGCGCAACGAAGGTCGGGGTGTACTGGCGGCCGGCGGTCACGGTGCCGAAGTTGCCCGAGAGGCCCACCCAGGTCTGGCGACCCCAGGTCTTGCCGCCTTGCGTGGAATCACCGCTGTCGGCAGCAACGCCCGCTTCGAACTTGCCCAGCACCTTCATGCCGTTGCCGATGTCTTGCGAGGCGCTGAAGCCCAGGCGCGAACCCGACAGACCGCCGGAGTCGACCTTGGTCTCGCTCTTGTCGCCCTTCTGGAAGGCGACGTACACGTCGGCCACACCGTAGATGGTGACGTTGGTTTCGGCGTGGGCCACGGAAGCGGCGACCAGGCTGGCGATGGCGCCGGCGATGGCGCAGGAATGGAACGCGAGTCTCTTCATTGTGTGTGTCGTTGGGTTCGTTGAATCCTCAACACCGACGGCTGCTCTCCTAAGCTCGCCTCCGGCGCCCCTCAGTGCGACAGCCAACGTTTTGTTGCCTTGGCACTGCGCGGGCAGTTTTGCGGAGAAGCCCTTCACACACGCTTGTATTTCGGCGCGCAGATCAACCGATATTTCTCCTTTCTGCGATCCCAAACCGCAAATTTGACGGCAAGCCTTGCACTATTCGCGTGTGACTCACGCCAGCCGCGCGCGCAACTGCTCGGCCGCGAAGTCGACGAACGCCCGCACCTTGGCCGCCGCCTTGCGGCCAGCCGGATACACCAGCTGCACCGGGATCGCCGGCGGCTCGTAGGCCTGCAGCACGCGGCGCAGGCGGCCAGCCTCGACGGCCTCGGCCACCTGGTATGAGATGGCGCGCGACAGGCCGTGGCCGGAAGCCGCCGCCGCGATCGCGACCTCGCCATCGTTGGCCACCCATTGGATGCGTGGCGTGGCGGTGTACGAGCTGCCGTCGTCGCGCCGGAAGGTCCAGGTCGAATCGAAGGCGCCCACCTGGGAGAAGCCGATCGCCCGGTGCTGTGCCAGCTCTTCCGGCGTCTGCGGCTCGCCGTGCTCGGCCAGGTAGTCGGGCGACGCGACGATCACCGGACGCACCAGGCCGACCGGCACCGCGGTGAGGCTCGAATCGGGCAGCCGCGCGATGCGCACCGCCACGTCGAAGCCTTCGTCGATCAGGTGGACGATGCGGTCGACGAACAGCGTGCGCGCATTCACCTTCGGATGCCGGGCCAGGAAGTCGAGCAGCACCGGCGCCACATGCAGCCGGCCGAACATCGACGACGCGGTGATCGACAGCAGCCCTTGCGGCTCCACGTGCGCGCCGCGGGCCGCGGCCTCCGCCTCCTCGAGCTCCATCAGGATGCGCCGGCTGTCGGCCAGGAAGCGCTCGCCCACGTCGGTGAGGCGCACCGAGCGAGTGGTCCGGTGCAGCAGCCGCGCACCCAGGTGCCGCTCGAGCGCCGCGATGGCCCGCGTGACCGCCGGCGGCGACATCCTCAGCCGTCGCGCCGCCGGCGCAAAGCCGCCCGCATCGGCCACCGCCACGAAGACCCGCAGATGTTCCAGATCGCTCATCCAGCTATTCCACCGAGCGTAATGGTGATGTGTCAAGCGAGGTGATTCCGTTTTTGGAGCGGAATGAATATCGTGAGGCCCGTCCCTTTCTTTCACCACGAGAACCCACGATGAGCACCACCCCGATCCGCCTCTACCGCTTCGCCCTGTCGGGCCATGCCCACCGCGTGCAGCTGTTCCTGTCGCTGCTCGGCCTGCCGCACGAGATCGTCGAGGTGGACCTGGCGCGCGGCCAGCACAAGCAGCCGGAGTTCCTCGCGAAGAATCCGTTCGGCCAGGTGCCGGTGATCGAGGACGGCGCGCTGACGCTGGCCGACAGCAACGCAATCCTGGTCTACCTCGCCAGCCGCTACGACGACAGCGGCCGCTGGCTGCCGCGCACGCCCGAAGGCGCGGCCGAGGTGCAGCGCTGGCTCAGCGTGGCCGCCGGACAGCTGGCGGCCGGCCCGGGAACGGCACGAGTCGAGGTGCTGTTCAACCGGCCGCGCGACCCCAAGCGGCACGAGATCGCGAAGCAGCTGTTCACGCTGATGGAGGCGCATCTCGCGGCCCGGCCCTTCCTCACCGGCGAGGCCCCGACGATCGCCGATGTCGCGATGTACACCTACACCGCGCATGCGCCGGAAGGCGGCGTCTCGCTGCAGCCGTATCCGCAGCTGCGCGCCTGGCTGGCGCGCATCGAGGCGCTGCCCGGCTTCGTCGGCATGGCGCGACGGCCCGAGGCCAGCCCGTTGACCGACTGAACGCGAGGAGCCTGCGAATGAGCGACGCCCTCCCCACCGGCTGGCCGCACGACGTACCGCCCTTCCATGCCGGAGAACAGGCGATGCAGGCGCGTGCGGGCGTGCACGAGCGCATGCAGCAGGTCGGCCGCAGCGTGGTGCGCGGGTTCATGCCGGACCAGCACCGCGAGCTGTTCGGCAAGCTGCCCTTCATGCTGCTGGGCGCGCTGGATGCGCAAGGCCGGCCGTGGGCCTCGATGCTGGTCGGCGAGCCGGGTTTCGCCAGCACGCCGGATGCACAGACGCTGCGGCTTCAGGCCCTGCCCGGCGCACACGATCCGCTGGCCGATGCAGTCCAGCCCGGCGTCGCGGTGGGGCTGCTCGGCATCGAGCCGCAGACACGCCGTCGCAACCGCATGAACGGCCCCGTGGTGGAGCGTGGCCACGCGCACTTCAGCGTGCGCGTGCAGCAGAGCTTCGGCAATTGCCCCAAGTACATCCAGGCGCGCGAGCTGCGCTTCCAACGTGAAGAGGTGTCCGCCGCCAACCCCGTGGTGAGCCGCCAGCGCCTGCCGCCCGAGGCGGCCGCCTGCATCGCGCAGGCCGACACCTTCTTCATCGCCACTGCATCGGCCGATGCCGGCTTGGACGCACGCGCGCCCAACGGTGGTGTCGACGTGTCGCACCGCGGCGGCAAGCCGGGCTTCGTGCGCGTGACCGAAGAGGCCGGCCGCACGGTGCTGACCGCGCCCGACTTCATCGGCAACTTCTTCTTCAACACGCTGGGCAACCTGCAGGTGAACCCGCGTGCGGGGCTGCTGTTCGCCGACTTCGCGCGCGGCCACCTGCTGCAGCTCACCGGCCGCGCCGAGGTGCTGTGGGATGGGCCGGAGCTCGCAGCTTTTGCCGGGGCGCAGCGCCTGCTGCGGTTCGAACTCGACGAGGCCTGGTGGCGGCCCGCGGCGCTGCCGCTGCGGGCCTCGGAGGTCGACTATGCGCCGCAGCTCGCCGCCACCGGCTCGTGGGATGCGGTGGCCGAAGCGAGCGCCGACGCCGCCTCGCGGTAGCGCGCCGCCGAACCCAGGCCCGCGCGGCGCAGCGCCGCGTTGAGGTGGCTCAGGTGCGCATACCCGGCCTGCGCCGCGACCTGCTGCAGGCTGAAGCGGCCCTCGGCCAGCAGCTCGCGTGCATGGCCGAGCCGGCGCCGCATCACCCAGGCGTGCGGGCTCAGCCCGAAGCTGGCCTTGAACATGCGGACGAAGTGGAACTCCGACAGGCAGGCCGCCTGCGCCAGCTCGGCCAGGCTCAGATCGGCCCCGCGCGAGGCCTCGATGCGTTCGAGCACGCGCCGGCGCGCCACCGGCGAGAGGCCGCCGCGCAGCACCGGCGGCGCCCGCTTCGCGCCGCTGTGTTCGAGCAGCAGCCGCGCCTGCATCTGCAGCACGAGGTGCTGCATGCGCAGCGCCGCATCCGTCTCCTGCCATTCGAGCCGCGCCAGCTCGGTGCCCAGGGCGGCCAGCACCGGGTCGTCGAAGTAGATGCGGTCGGCCAGCGTGGCCAACCGGGGATCGAGGTCGAACCAGCGCTCGGCCGCCTCGGCCAGCGGCAGCTCGGGCAGGTACAGGTGCAGCATGCGCAGCGAGCCGCGCACGTCCCAGCGCGACTCATGGCCGGCGGGCATGCAGCACAGGCTGCCGGGGCCGCCGCGTGCCGACGCCACGTTGAGGCAGCGCACGTCTTCGCCGCCCTCGAGGTAGAGCGACAGCGTGTGGTGGCCGGGCCGGTGGTATTCGGCCTGGGTGTCGGCATTGCGCCATTGCACCAGCCAGGCGCCTTCGCTGCCCACCGGCGCGGCACGCTGCGGCGTCGCGCGCGAGCGCAGCAGTTCGCCGTAGACATCGAAGCCGTTCAAACCGGGGGAAGCCATGGCGCGCAGCTTACGGGCTGCACGCGCCGTGTGCACACCGCACGGCCGTCGCCCGCGTGAAAAGCGCAATTTCCTGCCACGCCCGGGCGCGCCCGCCGCGCAGACTGCCGCCATGAACACCGCCTTGCTGTACCTCACGACCGTGCTGATCTGGGGCACGACCTGGATCGCGCTGAAGCTGCAGATCGGCAGCGTGCCCATCCCCTGGTCGATCGCCTACCGCTTCTGGCTGGCCGCCGCGGTGCTGATGGGCTGGCTCGCATGGCGCCGGCAATGGAAGCTGCCGCCGCGCGGCGTGTGGCCGCTGCTGCTGTGCCAGGGGCTGTGCCTGTTCTGCCTCAACTTCGTGTGCTTCCTCAACGCCAGCCGCTGGATCGCGAGCGGCCTGGTGGCGGTGTGCTTCTCGACCGCGCCACTGTGGAACGCGCTCAACGGCCGGCTGCTGCAGGGCAAGGCGCTGGCGAGGCAGGTGCTGCTCGGCGGCACGCTGGGCCTGGCCGGCCTGCTGCTGCTGTTCGGCAGCGAGGTGCTGGAGGACCTGGGCCGGCCCGAGACGCTGTGGGGCCTGGGCCTCGCGCTGGCCGGCACCTACTGCTTCTCGCTCGGCAACCTGCTGTCGGGCGCGATGCAGCGCCAGGGCCAGACACCGCTGCAGACCAACGCCTGGGCGATGACCATCGGCGCCTCGGCGATCGCAGCCTATGCGCTGGCCAGCGGGCAGCCGCTGCGCTTCGATGCGTCGGCCACCTACGTGGGTGCCTGGCTGTACCTCGCGATCCCCGGCTCGGTGATCGGATTCACCGCCTACCTCACGCTGGTGGGCCGGCTGGGCGCCGACAAGGCGGCCTACTGCACCGTGCTGTTCCCGGTGGTCGCGCTGAATGTCTCGGCCTGGGTCGAGGGCTACCAGTGGACGTTGCCGGCGCTGCTGGGGCTGGTGCTGGTCGCGCTCGGCAACGTGGTGGTGTTCTGGCGCGGCGGCATGCCGCGCCTGCTGCAGCTCAGGCCGCGCTGACCGGCGCCAGGCGCGGCCGGCCGCCGAAGATCGCGGTGCCCACGCGCACCATCGTGGCGCCTTCGGCGATGGCCGCCTCGAGGTCGGCGCTCATGCCCATCGACAGGGTGTCGAGCGCCAGGCCGCCGGCCCGCAGCTGATCGAACAGCTCGCGCAGCGCACGGTGCGGCCGGCGCTGCGCCTCGAAGTCGCCCCCGGGCTCGGGGATCGCCATCAGCCCACGCAGACGCAGCCGCGGCAGCCTCGCTACCTCGTGCGCCACGGCGGCCACCTCATCGGGCCGCAGCCCGCTCTTGCTCGCCTCGCCGCTGATGTTGACCTGCAGGCACACCTGCAGCGGCCCCATCGCCTCGGGCCGCTGCTCCGACAGCCGCTGCGCGATCTTGAGCCGGTCGACCGAGTGCACCCAGTCGAAGGCCTCGGCCACCACGCGGGTCTTGTTGCTCTGAAGTGGGCCGATCAGATGCCACTCCAGCTGCGATCGAAGATCGGCCAGCGCACTAAGCTTCTCGAGTGCCTCCTGCACGTAGTTCTCGCCGAAGGCGCGCTGCCCGCCGGCATGCGCCTCGCGGACCGCATCGGCCCCGAAGGTCTTGCTCACCGCCAGCAACGTGACGCTTTCCACGGGGCGTTGCGCCCCCGTACAAGCACTGGCAATGCGCTGCCGCGTTTGTTGTAAGTTCTCCAGGATGCTCGCCATAATGGCCCGAGCCTAACCCATCGCCCCCATGGACATCACCCAACTGCTGGCCTTTTCCGTCAAGAACAAGGCCTCCGACCTGCATTTGTCCGCCGGCCTGCCGCCGATGATCCGCGTGCATGGCGATGTGCGCCGCATCAACGTCGAAGCCATGGAGCACAAGCAAGTGCACGACATGGTCTACGACATCATGAACGACACCCAGCGCAAGGTCTACGAAGACACGCTGGAGTGCGACTTCTCGTTCGAGATCCAGGGCCTGGCGCGCTTCCGCGTCAATGCCTTCAACCAGAACCGCGGCGCCGGCGCGGTGTTCCGCACGATTCCGAGCAAGATCCTCACGCTCGAGCAGCTCGCCGCGCCCAAGGTCTTCGCCGACCTCGCGCTACGCCCGCGCGGCCTGGTGCTGGTCACCGGCCCCACCGGCTCGGGCAAGAGCACCACGCTGGCCGCGATGGTCAACCACCTCAACGAGAACGAATACGGCCACGTGCTCACGGTCGAAGACCCGATCGAGTTCGTGCACGAATCGAAGAAGTGCCTGGTCAACCAGCGCGAGGTCGGGCCGCACACGCTGAGCTTCAGCAACGCGCTGCGCTCGGCGCTGCGCGAAGACCCCGATGCCATCCTCGTCGGCGAAATGCGCGACCTGGAAACCATCCGCCTCGCGCTCACCGCCGCCGAAACCGGCCACCTGGTGTTCGGCACGCTGCACACTTCCAGCGCCGCCAAGACCATCGACCGCATCGTCGACGTGTTCCCCGCTGCCGAGAAGGAGATGGTGCGGGCGATGCTGTCGGAATCGCTGGTGGCCGTGATCTCGCAGACCTTGTGCAAGCTCAAGGACGGCTCGGGCCGCGTGGCCGCGCACGAGATCATGATCGGCACCTCGGCGATCAAGAACCTGATCCGCGAGAACAAGATCGCGCAGATGTACTCGGCTATCCAGACCGGCCAGAACCTCGGCATGCAGACGCTCGACCAGAACCTGGCCGACCTGGTGCGCCGCAACGTGATCGCGCCGGTCGAGGCCCGCGCGAAGGCGAAGTTCCCCGAGAACTTCCCCGGCTGATCCAGGCCACGCCCGATGAAGAAGCTCTTCGACCGTCTCAAGGGCGCCACCGTCCGCGCGGCGCCCACCGACACCGACGACAGCGATGCCGGCTTCTTCTCGACGATGTTCCTCGACCGCAGCGAGGACACGCAGCTGCTGGTCAACTGGATCATGCGCGCCACCGAGGTCGACGCGAAGCCGTTCGACCGCCAGCAGGGCGCGCACTTGTTCGCTCAGCAGTGGGGACAAGACCGGCATGCCGCCGCGCTCGGCCCCGAGGCGCTGCTGCGCATGAGCGAGTACCTGCAGTTCGTGCGCGTGCCCACCAACCAGGAAGTGATCGGCCAGGACGAGCAGGGCGACTACATGCTGATCGTGCTCGAAGGCGTGGTCGCGGTCGACCGCGTGCAGCCCTGGGGCGGCCGCGCGCGGCTGGCCGAGGCACGCGCCGGCGACATGCTCGGCGAGATGTCGCTGCTCGATGCCGGCGCCCGCTTCTCGGCCTGCACCACGCTGTCGGCCTGCGTGTTCGCGGTGCTCGACGCCGCATCGATGGACCGGCTCATCAATGACGAACCCCGCCTCGCGCTCGCGCTGCTCACCTCGATGTCGCGCCGGCTCTCGCTGCGGCTGCGGCAGGTGAGCGCGCGCCTGAGCGCCCTGCTCTCCCGCGAATGAAGTTCCCCAAGGGAAGACGATGGAAAGAGACCAAGCCTCCAAATTCATCAACGACCTGCTGCGGCTGATGGTCGCGCGCAACGGGTCCGACCTGTTCCTCACCGCCGACTTCCCGCCCGCGATCAAGGTCGACGGCAAGGTCACCAAGGTCTCGCCGCAGCCGCTGACCGGGCAGCACACGCTGGCGCTGGCCCGCTCGGTGATGAACGACAAGCAGGCCGCCGAGTTCGAGCGCACCAAGGAATGCAACTTCGCGGTGTCACCTCAGGGCATCGGCCGCTTCCGCGTCAATGCCTTCATGCAGCAAGGCCACGTCGGCCTGGTGATGCGGACGATTCCGCAGACGCTGCCCACCATCGACACGCTGAACCTGCCGCAGATCCTGAAGGACGTGGCGATGACCAAGCGCGGGCTGGTCATCTTCGTGGGCGCCACCGGCTCGGGCAAGAGCACCTCGCTGGCGGCGATGGTCGACTACCGCAACGAGAACTCCTACGGCCACATCATCACGATCGAGGATCCGGTGGAGTTCGTGCATCCGCACAAGAACTGCATCGTCACCCAGCGCGAGGTCGGCATCGACACCGACGGCTGGGAACAGGCGCTGAAGAACACGCTGCGCCAGGCGCCCGACGTGATCCTGATGGGCGAGATCCGCGACCGCGAAACGATGGAGCACGCGGTGGCCTTCGCCGAGACCGGCCACCTCTGCATGGCCACGCTGCACGCCAACAGTGCCAACCAGGCACTCGATCGCATCATCAACTTCTTCCCGGAAGAGCGGCGCGCACAGCTGCTGATGGATCTGTCGCTCAACCTGAAGTCGCTGATCTCGCAGCGCCTGATGCCGCGCGAAGAGGGCAAGGGCCGCATCGCCGCGGTCGAGATCCTGCTGAACACGCCGCTGATCTCCGACATGATCTTCAAGGGCGAGGTCGGCGAGATCAAGGAGCTGATGAAGCGCTCGCGCGAACTCGGCATGCAGACCTTCGACCAGGCGCTGTTCGAGCTGTACGAAACGCGCATGATCAGCTACGAGGATGCGCTGCGCAACGCCGACTCGGTCAACGACCTGCGGCTGCAGATCAAGCTCAACAGCCAGCGGGCGCGCAACCCCGATCTGGCCTCCGGCACCGAACACCTCACCATCGTTTGAGCGATCATCGGCGATCGCACACGGCCTCCTCGTGAGGCCGTTTTCAATTCCCAGCAGGAGATCCGCCATGGCCACCGCTGCCGCCAAGAGCTACGAACCGATCGAACCCAAGCGCGTCGCCTTCCTCGGCCTGGGCGTGATGGGCGGCCCGATGGCCGGCCACCTGGCGCGGGCGGGCCATCAGGTGACGGTCTACAACCGCACGGCGGTGAAGGCCGAGGCCTGGGCGCGGGAGTACGGCGGCCGTGCCGCTCCGACGCCGCGTGCGGCGGCAGACGATGCCGACTTCGTGTTCGCCTGCGTGGGCAATGACGATGACCTGCGCTCGGTCACGCTGGGTGATGCCGGCGCCTTCGCGGGCATGAAGCCCGGCGCCGTGTTCGTCGACCACACCACCGCCTCGGCCGAGGTCGCACGCGAGCTGCACGCCAAGGCGCGCGAGCTCGGGCTGCATTTCATCGACGCACCGGTGTCCGGCGGCGAAGCCGGCGCGGTCAACGGAGCGCTCACCGTGATGTGCGGCGGCGATGCTGCACCGTTCGATGCGATGAAGCCGGTGGCCATGGCCTATTCGCGCGCCGTCACCCGCGTGGGCGAAGCCGGCGCGGGCCAGCTGGCGAAGATGGTCAACCAGATCTGCATCGCCGGCCTGGTGCAAGGCCTGTCGGAAGCTGTCGCCTTCGGCCAGAAGGCCGGGCTGGACATGAAGCTGGTGCTCGAGGTGATCGGCAAGGGCGCGGCGCAGAGCTGGCAGCTCGACAACCGCGGCAAGACGATGGTCGACGACAAGTTCGACTTCGGCTTTGCAGTCGACTGGATGCGCAAGGACCTGGGCCTGCTGCTCGACGAGGCGCGCCGCAACGGGGCGCGCCTGCCGGTGACGGCGCTGGTCGATCAGTTCTATGCCGAGGTGCAGGCCATGGGCGGCGGGCGCTGGGACACCTCCAGCCTGGTTCGCCGCTTGAAATAGGCCCACCCCCGGAGCGCCTTCGGCGCTTCCCCCTCAAGGGGGCGACGCCTGCGAACCGGCGGAGCCGGATTCGCGGCGTCTCTGGGCTCGGCTTGGCCTTACTGCTGCTTGGCCGGGTCTTTGCTCGGCGCCTTCGGCGTGAGGTCGGCGAGTTCCTGCTCGGTGAGGATCTCGAACACGCGCACCACCTTCTGCACGCCGCCCACGCCGCTGGCCAGCTCGGCCGCGCGCTTGGCTTCGCGCTCGGTCACGCGGCCCATCAGGTAGACCACGCCGCGCTCGGTGACCACCTTGAAGGCATTGGCCTGCACGTCCTTCGCGTCGACGAAGGTGGCCTTAACCTTGCCGGTGATGATCGCGTCGCTGGAGCGCGCGGTCAGCGAGCTGTTGCCTGCCACGGCCAGCTCGTTGACGGTGGACTTCACGTTCTCGATGCGCGAGATCGTCTGCTCCACGGCCGTGCGATCGGCCTCGGTCGGTACCTCGCCGGTGATCAGCACCACGCGGTTGTAGCTGGTCGAATTGACGTGGCCGCGGTCACCGAGGATGTCGCGCGTGCGGTTGACGGCCTTCAGCTCGATGGCCTGGTCTTCCACCTGGGTGCCCGAGGTGCGGCGGTCGGAAGCCATCAGGGCGCCGCCCACCGCGCCGCCCACCAGCAGCGGCGCGCAGGCCGAGAGGGTCAGCGAGCCCAGCAGGGCCGCCATCAGCGCACTGGAGCGCAAGGTCATCTTGGAAGTCATGTGTTGTCCTGTTCACCCAACAGTTGAAGGTCCACCGCATCGCAGATGCAGTGCAGCGCGAGGTTATGCACCTCGTGCACGCGTACCGCGCGGTCGTGCGGCACGCAGATGTGTACGTCGGTCTCGATCAGCTGCGCGCCCAGCAGGCCGCCGCCGTTGCCGGTGAGCGCCACCACCGCCATCTCCTTGGCATGGGCTTCATCGACGGCGGCCAGCACGGCCGCTGCGCTGCCCTGCGGCGCCAGCACGATCAGCACGTCGCCTGGATTGCCGAGCGCCTGCACCTGCTTGGCGAACACCTGCGCCAGGTCGGCATCGTCGCCCACGCCGCCCAGCATCATCGTGTCGCCGCTCAATGCGAGCGCCGGCAGGCCCGGTCGGTCGCGCTCGAAGCGGCCGATGAACTGCGCGGCGAAGTACTGTGCCGACAGGGCCGCCGGCCCGCTGCCGCACACCAGCACCTTGCCGCCGGCGGTGATGCAGCCGAGCACCGCCTGCACCGCATCGGCGATCGGCCGCGTCAGCGCCTCGGCGGCTTGGTATTTCAGGTCGGCACTGTCGAAGAACTGCTGCTGTATGCGCTGCTCGAGCATGGTGGCGGGGATGATAAGACAGCGAGGGCGGCGCCCTCATGACGCGTCGAAGGCAGCCTTGAGCCACTGAACGTCGTCGCCATCGATCGCGACGACATCGAACCGGCATGGCGGCAGCTCGGCAAAGCGCAGCAGGTAGTGCTGGGCGGCATAGATGATGCGGCGCTGCTTGCCGAAGGTGACGCTGCCCGCGGCGCCGCCATGCGAGTCGTCGCGGCGCGCCCGCACCTCGACGAACACCAGCGTGCCGTCGGCATCGCGCAGGATCAGGTCGATCTCGCCGCCGCGCGAGCTGGGGCCGCGGGCCACCCGATAATTGCGCTCCACCAGCTTGAGGCCCTGGCGCAACAGGCAGGCGAGCGCGCGGTCTTCCGCCGCATCGCCGACCTTCTTGGTGCCGCCATCCTTCCCCGCCTTGAACATCGATGCCTCTTTGCTCCTGCAGGCCGCGCACGCGGCGGCCGGCGGCCAGCAGTATCCGGCAGGCGCGCTCTACATGGTCGCCACGCCGATCGGCAACCTGGCCGACCTGAGCCTGCGTGCCCTCCACGTGCTGAGCCTGGTCGATGCGGTGGCCTGCGAAGACACGCGCGTCAGCGGCTCGCTGCTGCGCCACTTCGGGCTGAGCCATCCGCTGCTGGCGGTGCACGAGCACAACGAGCAGCAGGCCGCCGAGGCGGTCCTGGCGCGGCTGGCGCAGGGGCAGCGCGTGGCCTATGTCAGCGATGCCGGGACGCCGGCGGTATCGGATCCCGGCGCCGCATTGGTCAAGGCTGTGGCAGCGGCGGGCCATCGCGTGCTGCCGATTCCCGGTGCCAGCAGCGCGGTGGCGGCGCTCAGCGTGGCCGGCGATGCGCAGGCCCAGGGCTTCCGTTTCACCGGCTTCCTGCCGACCAAACCCGCTGAAAGACAACAGGCGCTGCAACGGCTGGCCGCGAGCACCGAGGCCGAGGTGCTGTTCGAGGCACCGCATCGCATCGAGCAGTTGGCGCGCGAGCTGGCCGCAGCGATGGGGTCGCGGCCGGTGACCGTCTGCCGTGAGCTGACCAAGCAGTTTGAAACGGTGGCCACCCTGCCTGCCGCCGACCTCCCCGCCTGGCTCGCCGCCGATGCGAACCGCATGCGCGGCGAGTTCGTGCTGGTGCTGCACTCGGTGCAGGCCGAGGCGGATACCGATGCTCTCCCCGCCGCTGCCGAGCGCGCCCTGGCCCGCCTGATCGAGGCCCTGCCGCTGAAGCAGGCGGTGGCTCTCGCGGCCGAGCTGACCGGCGCACCGCGCAACGCGCTCTACGCCCGCGCGCTGGCGCTGAAGAACGCCCCGTCCGACGACTGAGCTGTCGGCCAAGCCCAGGAGCGCGACAGGCCCAAAGCCGGCTCCTACAATGGCCGCCATGATCGCCCGCGAACCCACCCTCGAACGTCTGGGCATCGCCCAGTCGCTGCTGCTCGAACCCTTCGGCCTCAGCGAGGCTGTGCTGGCGAATGCCTTGCGCACGATCGGCGAGCACCGCATCGACGACGCCGATCTCTACTTCCAGACCACGCGCCACGAGGGCTGGAGCCTGGAGGAAGGCATCGTCAAGAGCGGCAGCTTCAGCATCGACCAGGGCGTGGGCGTGCGCGCAGTGGCCGGCGAGAAGACCGCCTTCGCCTACTCGGACGACATCTCCGAAGCCGCGCTGCTCGATGCGGCGCGCACGGTGCGCACGATCGCCGCCGCGGGCCAGAGCCGTCGCGTCAAGATTCCCAGCCAGCCCACCGTGGCCGGCAGCCGGGTGCTGTATGCGCCCACCGATCCGATCACCACGCTCGACAGCACGCAGAAGGTGAAGCTGCTCGAGAAGGTGGAGAAGCTGGCTCGCGCCAAGGATCCGCGCATCGTGCAGGTGATGGCCAGCGTGGGCGCCGAATACGACGTGGTGATGGTCGCGCGTGCCGACGGCACCCGTGCGGCCGACGTGCGGCCGCTGGTGCGGCTGTCGGTCACCGTGATCGCCGAACAGAACGGCCGCCGCGAGGTGGGCTCCGGCGGCGGCGGTGGCCGCTTCGGCCTCGGCTACTTCCAGGATGCGGTCATCGAGGGCTATGTCGACCAGGCGGTGAACGCCGCGCTGACCAACCTCGAGTCGCGCCCCGCGCCGGCCGGCGAGATGACCGTGGTGCTCGGCCCCGGCTGGCCCGGCGTGCTGCTGCACGAAGCCATCGGCCACGGGCTGGAGGGCGACTTCAACCGCAAGGGCTCCAGCGCGTTCTCGGGCCGCATCGGCCAGCGCGTGGCAGCCAAGGGCGTCACCGTGCTCGACGACGGCACGCTGCCCGACCGCCGCGGCTCGCTCAACGTCGACGACGAGGGCAACCCGAGCCAGCGCAACGTGCTGATCGAAGACGGCATCCTGCGCGGCTACATCCAGGATGCGATGAACGCGCGGCTGATGAAGGTCAAGCCCACCGGCAACGGCCGGCGCGAGAGCTACGCCCACGTGCCGATGCCGCGCATGACCAACACCTACATGCTGGCCGGCGACAAGACCAAGGAAGAGATCGTCGCCAGCATCAAGCGCGGCCTGTATGCCACCAACTTCGGCGGCGGCCAGGTCGACATCACCAGCGGCAAGTTCGTGTTCTCGGCCAGCGAGGCCTTCTGGGTCGAGAACGGCCGCATCCAGTACCCGGTCAAGGGCGCGACCATCATCGGCAACGGTCCCGATGCGCTGACCCGCGTGACGATGATCGGCAACGACCTCGAGCTCGACACCGGCGTGGGCACCTGCGGCAAGGAAGGCCAGAGCGTGCCGGTGGGCGTGGGCCAACCCACGCTGCGCATCGACGGCCTCACCGTCGGCGGCACCGCTTGACCCGAGGGGCTTGACGCACTGCCGCAAGCCCGTGCTACATTCCGCCCCTATGCGCCTCGCCGCCCGTTTTTACTTTTTTGGCTTTTGGTTCTCGCACCGCACCGGCGGAGGAGAGGCAAGCGCCTAGGCCAACGAAGCGCACCGAATCCTAGAAACCGCCGGGTCCCCCCGGCGGTTTTTTTATGCCTTCAACGATTCCAGCCCGACGAGGAGAAACCGCCCGATGAACGCCAAGTCCACCCAAGCCGCCGAGGGCTGGTATGCGCCGACCGACCGCACCAGCCAGACCGATGATGAAAGGATCAAGGACATCATGCCGCTGCCGCCGCCTGAGCATCTGATCCGCTTCTTCCCGATCCGCGGCACGCCGATGGAGACGCTGGTGGTCGACACGCGGCAGCGCATCCGCCGCATCATGCAGGGCAAGGACGACCGGCTGCTGGTGGTCATCGGCCCCTGCTCCATCCACGACCCGGCAGCGGCGCTCGAATACGCCAAGCGCCTGAAGGCCGAGCGCGAGCGCTATGCCGACACGCTGGAGATCGTGATGCGGGTCTACTTCGAGAAGCCGCGCACCACCGTCGGCTGGAAGGGCCTGATCAACGACCCCTACCTCGACGAGAGCTACCGCATCGACGAGGGCCTGCGCATCGCGCGCCAGCTGCTGCTGGAGATCAACCGCCTGGGCATGCCGGCGGGCAGCGAATTCCTCGACGTGATCTCGCCGCAGTACATCGGCGACCTGATCAGCTGGGGCGCGATCGGCGCCCGCACCACCGAGAGCCAGGTGCACCGCGAGCTGGCGTCGGGCATCTCGGCGCCGATCGGCTTCAAGAACGGCACCGACGGCAACATCAAGATCGCCACCGACGCGATCCAGGCTGCCGCCCGTCCGCACCACTTCCTGTCGGTGCACAAGAACGGCCAGGTGGCCATCGTCGAGACCAAGGGCAACAAGGACTGCCACGTGATCCTGCGCGGCGGCAAGGCGCCCAACTACGACGCCGCCCACGTGGCAGCCGCCTGCAAGGACCTCGAGGCCGCCAAGCTGCCGTGCACGCTGATGATCGACTGCTCGCATGCCAACAGCAGCAAGCAGCACGAGAAGCAGGTGGATGTGGCGCGCGACATCGCGCAGCAGATGGTGGGCGGCAGCCGCAGCATCTTCGGCGTGATGGTCGAAAGCCACTTGACCGCCGGCGCGCAGAAGTTCACCCCAGGCAAGGATGACGCCTCGAAGCTGGAGTACGGCAAGAGCATCACCGACGCCTGCATCGGCTGGGACGATTCGATCAAGGTGCTCGACATCCTCAGCCAGGCCGTGAAGACCCGGCGCGGCTGAGCCGGAAAACGCATCCCCTCACAGTGATGCAGTGCTGTGAGGGGGCGCAAGCGTCGGTAAGCTTCCACACTGCTGAAGTCAACGACGGCAACGCGGAGCAAAGTTGCTAGGTGCGAAAGGGCAAGGCCGATGAAATGGCGGCCTTGTCCCACAACGCTCTGAGGAGTTCCCGTATGCCTTCTTCCACCCTGCTGCAACAGGCCAAGCTGGTGATCGGCGTTTCGCTGTCGGCCCTCGCCTTCGTTGCCACCGCCCAGGCCGCCGATGCCTCGAAGGACGCCCCGGCCGCCAGCGCGAAGGACAGCGCCGCGATCCAGGCCGCCTTCAAGCGCGCCGATGCCAACAGCGACGGCAAGCTGTCGCGCGAAGAGGCCGCTTCCCTGCCCGCAGTGGCCGAGAAGTTCACCCAGCTCGACAAGGATTCCGACGGCTTCATCAGCGCCGATGAATTCGCCACCGGCGTGACCGCTTCGGCCCCCACGACGAAGTAAGCCGCTTCCGCTCCTGAACCGCCAAGGCCCCTCGCGCAGGGGCCTTGGTCTTTCTACTCGTCCATCTGCTGCAGGCGCTCGCTGTGCCAGTAGACGTCGTCGCCGCCCAGGCCGTCGAGATTGGCCCGGTTGAGCACGCGGGCCAGCACGAACAGCAGGTCCGACAGGCGGTTCAGGTACTGGCGGGGCGCATCGTTGACCGCCTCTTCGCGGCCCAGTGCCACCACCGCCCGCTCAGCGCGGCGGGCCACCGAGCGGCACACATGCGCGAGCGATGCGCTGCGTGTGCCGGCAGGCAGGATGAATTCCTTGAGCCGCGGCAGCTGGGCGTTGTAGTGCGCCAGCGCATCGTCGAGCCGGCTCACGGCGCTGTCCTTCAGCAGCGTGTAGCCGGGAATCGAGAGCTCGCCGCCGAGGTTGAAGAGCTCGTGCTGCACGGTGACCAGCAGCTCCCGCACGTCGTCGGGCAGCGGCTCGCACAGCAACACCCCGAGCTGCGAGTTCAGCTCGTCGACATCGCCCATCGCCATCACGCGCAGATGGTCTTTGCGGACCCGGGTGCCGTCACCCAGGCCGGTGCTGCCGTCGTCGCCCGTGCGGGTCGCGATCTGTGAAAGTCGGTTGGCCATGCGGCGATCGTAAACCGCCCGCCGCCACCGGCCTCAACCGCGGCGGCCGCTGCGGTGAAACGCCGGCCGCTGGTGCGGCGCCGCGTGATGGGCGCGCCGACCTGGCGATGCTGAGCGCCGTTCAGGCTCGGCGCCGGCTTCGGCATCCGGCTCGCGCTGCGGCGGCGTGAAGCGCTCGCGCAGCAGGGCCCACCATACGTCGAATCGCACGGCGCTGGCGCACAGGGCCAGCAGCATCACGCCCAGGAGAATCCACCATCCCGTTTCGGTCATTGCTGCCTCCACCGGTTGATCGGAAGCCGATATTGGCACTCGGCGTCGTCGGGATCAAGGCTTGTGCGATGCATGAATGACCCTGCGCAAGCCGCTGCCTAGAATGAGCCGGACACCCTCTGGAGAGTCGCCATGAACGCGCCGCTGCCCGCCCACCATCTGCCGCACCTGGAGCCGAGGCCGATGCCGGCGGCGATGCTCGAGGCGCTGCGCAGCCGCTTCGGCGAGCGCTGCTCCACCGCGATGGCGGTACGCGAGCAGCATGGACGCGACGAGTCGGTGTTCGATGTGCCGCCGCCCGATGCGGTGGTGTATTGCGAGAGCACCGAGGAGGTCGCCTTCGTCGTCGGCCTCGCGCAAGAACACTCGGTGCCGGTCATTCCCTATGGCGCCGGCTCGTCACTCGAAGGCCATCTGCTCGCCGTGCAAGGCGGCGTCAGCATCGACCTGTCGCGCATGAACCGGATCCTGCGCGTGAACCCCGAAGACCTCACGGTCACCGTGCAGGCCGGCGTCACGCGCATGCAGCTGAACAACGAGATCCGCCACACCGGCCTGTTCTTCCCGATCGACCCCGGCGCCGACGCATCGCTCGGTGGCATGGCCGCCACGCGGGCGAGCGGCACCAACGCCGTGCGCTACGGCACGATGCGCGAGAACGTGCTCGGCCTCACCGTCGTCACCGCCAGCGGCGAGGTCATCCACACCGGCACGCGGGCTCGCAAGTCCAGCGCGGGCTACGACCTCACGCGGCTGTTCGTCGGCAGCGAGGGCACCTTGGGCGTGATGACCGAGGTCACGCTGCGGCTGTATCCGCTGCCCGAGGCGATCTCGGCAGCGATCTGCCACTTTCCGACGGTCGAGGCGGCGGTCGACACCACGATCCAGATCATCCAGATGGGCGTGCCGATCGCACGCTGCGAGCTGCTCGACAGCAATGCGGTGCGCGCGGTGAACCGGCACGACAAGCTGGGCCTGCGCGAATCGCCGATGCTGCTGATGGAGTTCCACGGCAGCGAAGGCGGCGTGAAGGAGCAGGCCGAAACGGTGCAGGAGATCGCGCGCGAGAACGGCGGCGAGGACTTCCAATGGGCCACTACGCCAGAAGAGCGTACCCGCCTATGGACCGCGCGCCACCACGCCTACCTGTCGGCGCTGCAGATGAAGCCCGGCTGCCGTTGCGTGACCACCGACACCTGCGTGCCGATCTCGAGCCTTGCCGAATGCGTGAGCGAGACGATGGCCGAGGCGGATGCGAGCGGCCTGCCCTACTTCGTCGTCGGCCACGTGGGCGACGGCAACTTCCACGTCGGCTATTTGCTCGACCCCGATATCCCGGCCGAGCGCGAGCTGGCCGAGCGGCTGAGCTTCCAGCTCGTGCAGCGCGCGCTGCGGCTCGAAGGCACCTGCACCGGTGAGCACGGCATCGGGCTGCACAAGATGGGCTTCCTCGTCGACGAGGCCGGTGCCGGCGCGATCGAGATGATGCGCACGCTCAAGCGCGCGCTCGATCCCCGGAACATCATGAATCCCGGAAAGATCTTTTCAGTCTGACCGGCGCTATTCGTTCGGCGGTTGCACCGTCCAGCGACGGGTCAGCTCACCCTTGCCGTTCACGCTCTCCAGGTGCACGCCGAAGCCCCACAGCCGGGCCACGTGCTTCAGCACCTCCTGCGCGGTGTCGTGCAGCGGCCGGTCGTTGTGCTGCGTGTGTCGCAGCGTCAATGAACGGTCGCCGCGCAGGTTGACGTTCCACACCTGGATGTTGGGCTCGCGCGAGCCCAGGTCGTATTGCCGCGACAAGGCCTCGCGCACGCGGCGGTAACCCGACTCGTCGTGGATGGCTGACACCTCGAGCTCGTTTTCCTTCTCGTCGTCGAGGATCGAGAACAGCCGGAACTCGCGCATCAGCTGCGGGCTGAGGTACTGGCCGACGAAGCTCTCGTCCTTGAAGTTGCGCATCGCGTGGTCGAGCGTCGGCAGCCAGTCGCTGCCGGCGATGTCGGGGAACCACTGGCGGTCTTCTTCGGTGGGGTTCTCGCAGATGCGCTTGATGTCGGTGTACATCGCGAAGCCCAGCGCATACGGGTTGATGCCGCTGTAGGCCGGATGCCCGACCGGCGGCTGGAAAACCACGTTGGTGTGCGACTTCAGCCACTCGATCATCACGCCGTCGGTGAGGTAGCCGTCGTCGTACATCGTGTTCAGCAGCTTGTGGTGCCAGAACGTGGCCCAGCCCTCGTTCATCACCTGCGTCTGCCGCTGCGGATAGAAATACTGCGCCACCTTGCGCACGATGCGCACGATCTCGCGCTGCCAGGGCTCGAGCAGCGGCGCGTTCTTCTCGATGAAGTACAGCAGGTTCTCCTGCGGCTCGCTCGGGAAGCGCCGCTCGGCCGCTGCCTCTTCGGCCTTTTCGGCCTTCTTGGGCAGCGTGCGCCACAGGTCGTTGATCTGCTGCTGCGCATAGGCTTCGCGGTCGGCGCGGCGCGCCTGCTCCTGCGCGAGGCTCAGCTTCTGCGGCCGGCGGTAGCGGTCGACGCCGTGGTTCTGCAGCGCATGGCAGCTGTCGAGCAGCTCTTCCACCGCATCGATGCCATGGCGCTCCTCGCATTCGGCGATGTAGTTCTTGGCATAGACCAGGTAGTCGATGATCGACGACGCATCGGTCCACATGCGGAACAGGTAGTTGCCCTTGAAGAAGCTGTTGTGGCCGTAGGCGGCATGCGCGATCACCAGCGCCTGCATCGCCATCGTGTTCTCCTCCATCAGGTAGCTGATGCAGGGGTTCGAGTTGATGACGATCTCGTAGGCCAGGCCCATGTGGCCGCGCCGGTAGTTCTTCTCGGTGGAGATGAACTCCTTGCCGTAGCTCCAGTGCCGGTAGTTCACCGGCATGCCGACGCTGGCATAGGCATCCATCATCTGCTCGGCCGTGATGACCTCGAGCTGATTGGGATAGGTGTCGAGGCCGTAGCGCTGGGCCGTGGCCTTGATCACGTCGTGGTACTCGTGGATCAGCTCGAAGGTCCAGTCGCTGGGCCCGGGCAGCGGTCCCGACGGGCGCTCCTTCAGCGGCAGCGGCTGGCGCAGCGGCGTCTGCTTGCGGCGGCCGCCGTAGCCGTCCGGCCGCGGCGCGGCGCCGATCTGTCGGCGGTTCTCGAACGTCGTGCTCATAAGAGTCCTCGCGGCACCCTCAGGCGGGGGTGCCTTCCTTCTTGAACAGCTCGCGGAACACCGGGTAGATCTGCGAGGCCTCGGTGACCTTGCGCATCGCGAAGTGCTTCACCTCGCCGACCAGCTGGGAATACTCTTCCCACAGGTTCTGCTCTTCCTCGGCCACCTGCACATAGGCGTAGTAGCGGCACAGCGGCAGGATCTTGTCGGCCAGCAGCTCGCGGCAGCGGCCGCTGTCGTGGTGCCAGTTGTCGCCATCGCTCGCCTGCGCACCGTAGATGTTCCATTCGCCGCTGGGGTAGCGCGCGCGGATGATCTCTTCCATCAGCACCAGCGCGCTCGACACCACGGTGCCGCCGGTTTCGGTGGCATGGAAGAAGTTCTGCTCGTCGACTTCCTGCGCTTGGGTGTGGTGCCGGATGAAGACGATGTCGATCTTCTCGTAGTGCCGCGTCAGGAACAGGTACAGCAGGATGAAGAAGCGTTTCGCGAGATCCTTGCGTGCCTCGTCCATCGAGCCGGACACGTCCATCAGGCAGAACATCACCGCCTTGCTGGTGGGCACCGGCACGCGCACGCGGCTGCGGTAGCGCAGGTCGATCGGATCGAGGTAGGGGATGCGGCCGATGCGCTCGCGCAGCAGCACGATCTTGGCCTCGGTCTCGGCGATGGCCTGCGCCTGCTCGGCATCACCGGGCCTGCGGTCGCGGATCAGCTCGTCGAGGTGCTTCTCGAGCTCGCGCAATTCACCGCGCGATCCGGCGCCGATGGCGATGCGGCGGCCGATGGCGCCACGCATCGAGCGCACCACGTGCAGGTTGTTCGGCGTGCCGTCACTGGTGAAGCCGGCGCGGTGCGATTTCCACTCCGGCGTCTCGGCCAGCTGCGTGCGCTCGAGGTTGGGCAAGGCCAGGTCGTCGAAGAAGACCTGCATGAACTCTTCCTTGCTGAGGTGGAAGACGAAGTCGTCCTCCCCCTCGCCCTGGTCGCTGGCCTGGCCGCGGCCGGAGCCGCCGCCGCCACCGCCCTTGGGCCGCTCGATGCGGTCGCCCTTGACGTATTCCTGGTTGCCGGGGTGCACGATCTCGCGCACCCCGCCCTGGCCATGGCCGAACACCGGCTCGCTGATGTCGCGCTTGGGGATGTGGATGTCCTCGCCGCGCTCCATGTCGCGAATGCCGCGCCCGTCGACCGCCCGCCGCACCGCTTCGCGGATCTGCTCCTTGTAGCGGCGCAGGAAGCGCTCGCGATTGCCGATCGACTTGTTCTTGCCAGCAAGACGTCGATCGATGATCTGGTGGAGCATGGACGATACCTTTCCTTGAGTGTCAGGCCTGTCCTCAGCTGCTCTTGCGCACGCGCAGGTACCACTCGCAGAGCAGGCGCACCTGCTTCGGCGTGTAGCCCTTGTCGACCATGCGGGTGACGAAGTCCTCGTGCTTCTTGGCCTCGTCGGCGCTGGCCTTCGCGTTGAAGCTGATCACCGGCAGCAGCTCCTCGGTGTTGGAGAACATCTTCTTCTCGATCACCGTGCGCAGCTTCTCGTAGCTGGTCCACACCGGGTTCTTGCCCTGGTTGTTGGCCCGCGCGCGCAGCACGAAGTTGACGATCTCGTTGCGGAAGTCCTTCGGGTTGGCGATGCCGGCCGGCTTCTCGATCTTCTCGAGCTCGGCATTCAATGCCGCACGATCGAACACCTCGCCGGTGTCGGTGTCGCGGTACTCGTGATCCTGGATCCAGTAGTCGGCATAGGTGACGTAGCGGTCGAAGATGTTCTGGCCGTACTCGCTGTAGCTCTCGAGGTAGGCGGTCTGGATCTCCTTGCCGATGAACTCCGCATAGCGCGTGGCCAGGTGCTCCTTGATGAACGCCAGGTACTTCTGCTCCAGCTCGGCCGGGAACTGCTCGCGCTCGATCTGCTGCTCGAGCACGTACATCAGGTGCACCGGGTTGGCAGCGACTTCCTGCGAGTCGAAGTTGAAGACCTTGGAGAGGATCTTGTACGCGAAGCGCGTGCTGATGCCGGCCATGCCTTCATCCACCCCCGCGTAGTCGCGGTACTCCTGGTAGCTCTTCGCGCGCGGGTCGGTGTCCTTCAGGTTCTCACCGTCGTACACCAGCATCTTGCTGAACAGCGACGAGTTCTCGGGCTCCTTCAGCCGCGTGAGGATCGCGAACTGCGCCATCATCTTCAGCGTGCCCGGGGCGCACTTGGCCTCGGCCAGCGAGGAGCCGCGGATCAGCTTCTCGTAGATCTTGATCTCTTCGCTGACGCGCAGGCAGTAAGGCACCTTGACGATGTAGATCCGGTCGAGGAAAGCCTCGTTGTTCTTGTTGTTGCGGAACGCCTTCCACTCGCTCTCGTTCGAGTGCGCGAGCACGATGCCGTCGAACGGGATCGCACCGAAGCCCTCGGTGCCCTTGAAGTTGCCTTCCTGGGTGGCGGTCAGCAAAGGATGCAGCACCTTGATCGGCGCCTTGAACATCTCGACGAACTCGAGCAGGCCCTGGTTGGCCAGGCACAGGCCACCGGAGTAGCTGTAGGCGTCGGGGTCGTCCTGCGCGTAGGTCTCGAGCTTGCGGATGTCGACCTTGCCGACCAGCGACGAGATGTCCTGGTTGTTTTCGTCGCCCGGCTCGGTCTTGGCCACTGCCACCTGCTTCAGCACGCTGGGGTAGCGCTTGACGACCTTGAACTTGCGGATGTCGCCGCCGTATTCCTCGAGCCGCTTCACGGCCCAGGGACTCAGGATGCGGTTGAGATAGCGGCGCGGAATGCCGTATTCCTTCTCGAGGATCGGGCCGTCTTCCTGCGGATCGAACAGGCCCAGCGGCGATTCGTTCACCGGGGAGCCCTTGATGGCGTAGAACGGCACCTGCTCCATCAACTGCTTCAGCCGCTCGGCGATGGAGCTCTTGCCGCCGCCCACCGGGCCCAGCAGGTAGAGGATCTGCTTCTTCTCTTCCAGGCCTTGCGCCGCATGGCGGAAGTACGACACCACCTGTTCGATGGCGTCTTCCATGCCGTAGAACTCGGCGAAGGCGGGGTAGAGCTTGATGACCTTGTTCGCGAAGATGCGCGACAGGCGCGGGTCGTTGCGCGTGTCGACCATCTGCGGCTCACCGATCGCCTTGAGCATGCGCTCGGCGGCGGTGGCAAAGGCCAAGGGGTTGCGCTTGCACTCGGCGAGGTAGTCCTCGAGCGACAACTCCTCCTCTCGGGTGCGTTCGTAGCGGGCGGCAAAGCTGCTGATCACGTCGTCCATGCGGACCTCCTGTAGGAAGACGCCTGGCGCGCGTGTGAAGCGCCACCTGCGTCTGGGAAGTTCTGATGAAGTCCCGGCCTTTCAAACTGGCCCGGGCGCCATCAGAGCTTTCCGGTCTTCAGCGACTCGTGTCGTTCAGCTTCTTTTTCGTCTTGCCTACAGCATCGCACAGCTGGGCTGCGGACTAAACACCGAGAAGCGAGGGGTTGACCCAACAATTCGCTTCTCGTGTGCCCTTGGGTCTGAGCAAGGACCGTGCCCTTGCGACATCGACCCTGAAGGCGCCGCTCGCGTCGTCCCTCTCTGGCTTGTCTAACGCCGCGTCTTGCGGCGCCGTGGACAAGCGGTCTTTCTTCTTGGTACCTCGTGTGGCTACTGTGTTCCCATTTGGACGACGCCGCATCGGAAAACTTCACGGACACGGCCCAATGATGCGCCTGTTGCGGCCCGCTGTGTCGAATCCATCGAGAAGTCGCGCTCCGATCCGCGTTTTTTCAACAACAACTTCGTCTTCTATGATCGGTCCCTCAACATCACGCGATGCGATCGGACAGGAGTCTCATGCTGAAGAGGAGAACGGCACTTTCGACACTGGCTGCGGCAGCCATCCTGATGAGCCTCGTCGGGTGCGCCTCCGCACCCCGGGCGCCTGCCGACCAGGACGCACAAGCCAAGCAGTTCGTCGCGCCGCCGGGCCTGTCGCGGCTGTACATCTACCGCAACGAATTCCTCGGCACACTGGTCGGCCTGGACCTCACGGTCGACGGGCGGGTCGCGGGGACGACCAAGGGCAAGACCTATCTGATCGCCGACCTGCCGGAGGGCACGCACGAGATCGTCTCCAAGGGCGAGAACACCAGCACGCTGAGCGTCCAGACCCGGGCCGGCCAGCCGACCTTCGTCTGGCAGGAAGTGAAGATGGGGTTGCTGAGCGCCGGATCGAAGCTGGCCGAGGTGTCGGCCGATGCAGGCCGCGCCGGTGTGATGGAGAGCAGCTTGGTCAACAGCCCGTTGATGCGCTCCACTGCAGTGCAACAACCATCGGCCGTCTCTGCCGGCGCTGCGGCCAGCCCTGCCCCGGCAAAGCCGGCGGCCGCGATGTCTGCCGACCCGGCATTGCGACCCAGCAGCTTCACGTTCGAGGCCGAGCGCGCCGCCAAGGAGCGCGGCTGTGAGGGCCCGGGCGGCGTGCGCCCGCAAGCAGTGTTGCGCGCCCGGCAGGGCAGCGTCGAGGTCTTCGACGTTCAATGCGGCGCACAGACCATCCAGGTCCGCTGCGAGATGGGCATGTGCCGCGCCGCACGCTGAGGCAGGCTGCGGCGCCCGCCGGGTTCAGCGCTCGGTGGCGCCCAGCTTGTCGAGCAGGCCGTTGAGTTCGTCGAGCGAGCCGAAGCGGATCGCGATCTCGCCCTGCTCGCCGCGCGAGGTCTTGCGCTGGATGCGGATCTCGACGTCGGCGGTGAGCTTGTCGGCCAGCGCCTCTTCGAGCCGGACGATGTCGCGCGACTTGTCCTTCTTGACCCGCAGCAGCGGCGTCTGACGACCGCTGCCGCTGGCGCGGGCCACCAGCTTCTCGGCATCCCGCACCGAGAGCTTCTTCGCCGCGATCTCGTTGGCGGTGAGGATCTGCTGGGCGCTGTCGAGCGACAGCAGCGCGCGCGCATGGCCCATGTCGAGGTCGCCGGCCATCAGCATCTGCTGCACCGGCGGCGCCAGGTTGAGCAGGCGCAGCAGGTTGCTCGCCGCGCTGCGCGAGCGCCCGACGGCCTGGGCCGCCTGCTCGTGCGTCAGGTTGAACTCCTGGATCAGCCGCTGCAGGCCCTGGGCCTCCTCCAGCGGGTTGAGGTCCTCGCGCTGGATGTTCTCGATCAGCGCCATCACCGCTGCGGCCTCGTCGGGCACCGGCTTCACCAGCACCGGCACCTCGCTGAGCCCGGCCAGCTTGGCCGCCCGCGAGCGCCGCTCGCCGGCGATGATCTCGTACTTCTGACCGCCCACCGGACGCACCAGGATGGGCTGCATCACGCCTTGCGACTTGATGCTCTCGGCCAGCTCGTACAGCGAGCCTTCGTCCATGCGGGTGCGAGGCTGATACTTGCCCGGCTGCAGCTGATCGAGCTTGAGCACCGAGGGCTCGCCGTCACGCGCGACGGATGCCGGCGTGTCTGCCACCTTGGGACCGAGCAGCGCTTCCAGGCCGAGGCCAAGGCCTTTGGGTTTTTTCGTGACCATGGGTCAATTGTCGGCCATCAGGCCCTGCAGCAAGGCGTGGCCTTCGGGCCAGTCGCCCAGGCCCGACTCGGCGTTGATGTGGCCGCGCGGCCCGATCGACTCGACGGGCGCACCCCAGTCAGCCGCGATCGCTTGCGCGCGCTCGAATGCGCCGAAGGGATCGTTGGTGCTCAGCACGACCTGGGCGGGAAACGGCAGGCGCTGGCGCACCATCGGCCGCCAGCCACTCAGCTGCGGCGGCGTATCGGGGTGCTCGACATCGGGAATCGCCACCAGCAGCGCACCACGAACCCGCCCTGCGTGCCGGGAATGCGCAGCCCAGGCCGCCGTGAGCTGGGTGCCGAGGCTGTGGGCCACCAGCACCGCGGGCGTGTCGCTCTCGAGGATCACTTCGTCGAGCCGCGCCATCCAGTCGCCACGCCGGGGCCAGAGCCAGTCGTCCTGCTCCACGCGGCGGTAGCCGTACAGGCGCTCCCAGCGGCTCTGCCAGTGCGCATCGTCCGAGTTCAGCCATCCGGGAAGAATCAGCACCCGCACGTCACTCATGTCCTTGCCTTATCCTTGAGGGTTCTTTCGGTTGCATTGTGCAGAGTTTGCATGTGAGGGGCTGGCGATGAAGCATGTCGTGTTCGTGGATGGGCAGGAAGGCACCACGGGGTTGCGGATCCACGAGTATCTGGCCCAGCGCAGCGACATCGAGCTGCTGTGCATCGACCCCGATCGCCGCAAGGATCCGGCCGAGCGCGCCCGCCTGCTCAACGAAGCCGAAGTCGCATTCCTCTGCCTGCCCGACACCGCCGCCCGCGAGGCGGTGGTGCTGCTGAACAACCCCAACACCTGCCTGATCGACGCCAGCACGGCCCACCGCACCGACCCTTCGTGGGTCTTCGGCCTGCCGGAGCTTGCGGCCGGCCAGCGCGACAAGCTGCGCCGCAGCAAGCGCATCGCCAACCCTGGCTGCCATGCCACCGCCTTCATCCTGCTGCTGCGGCCGCTGGTCGAGGCGGGCCTGGTGCCGGCCAACCTGCCGGTCTCTGCCACCTCGATCACCGGCTACTCGGGTGGCGGCAAGAAGATGATCGAGCAGTACGAAGCCGGCGGCGACCAGCGCCTGAGCTCGCCGCGCCCCTACGGACTGAAGCTCGCGCACAAGCACATCCCGGAGATGATGGCCCACACCGGGCTGCAGATCGCACCGATCTTTCTGCCGATCGTGAGCAGCTTCTACAAGGGCCTTGCCGTGAGTGTGCCCTTGCACTTTTCGGAGCTTGCGCCGGGCGCCAACGCCGCGAAGCTGCAGGCGGCGCTCGAGAAGCACTATGCCGGCGAGCGCTTCATCCGCGTCATGCCGCTGAGCGACGCCGCCACGCTCGATGAAGGCTACTTCGACGTGCAGGCCTGCAACGACACCAACCGCGTCGACATCTTCGTGTTCGCCAGCGATACGCAGGCGGTGCTGATCGCCCGGCTCGACAACCTGGGCAAGGGCGCGAGCGGCGCCGCCGTGCAATGCATGAACATCCACCTCGGCGTGGACGAAGGCTTGGGCCTCTGAAGACGCGAGGCCGCGCTACTTGGCTGACGGGTCGTCGGTCCGGTAGTGATAGGCGTAGGCATCCCTGAAGCCGAGCCGCCGGTACACGGCGCGCGCGGGCAGGTTGTCGCTGTCGACCTGCAGATAGCCGGTTCGAGCGCCATTGGTGCACGCCTTCGCGATCAACTGCTCGCACAGCGCGCTCGCAAAGCCGCGGCCCCGGCAACCCGGGCGTGTGAACACGTCATAGAGACCAACGAGGTCGGCCTCGCTCGTCATCTGCCCGCAGGCCACGATGTCGCCCTGCCAGCGAAGCACATAGCCGTGGCACGGCACCGGAAGCTGAGCCATGCGCTCGGCCTGCGCGAGACGCTGCTCCTTCGGCGACCCGCGAAGCTCCCCGACCAGCTCGGCGAACTGCACGACCGGCAGCGGCTCGACGCTGCATCCCTCCGGCAGCGCAGGCACCTTCACCTCCCACAAGGCCGGATGAACCATCACGCGCGTGTCGTCGAAGCGCCGGAACCCTTGCTCGGCGAGCGAGGCATCCAGCCCTTCGGGAGAGAACGGCGTGATGCGGATGATCAGCGGCAGACCCGCGGCCTCGAAGGCTGCGCGCGCCAGCGCCAGCCGCTCGGCCAAGGGCAGGCGCCCTTCGGCGATCGCATTGATCGACCGGGCCCGCTTGGCCTTGCCTGGCGACAGGCGGATCAACCACCCGTCGAGCAGCCGCTGGCCGGGAGGCGCACTGGCATTCAGGCTGGCATCTTCGATGCGCGACAGCAGCCCGATCGGAATTCCATCGTCCAGCAACATCTGCCCTGCTCCGCTCACAGCGCCTTCACCCGATCGACCATTTCCTTGGCGAACTCGATGAAGGCCTGAGCCCCGCGGGACGACGGATCGAACACGACACCCGGCTGGCCGTAGCTCGGCGCTTCGGCCAAGCGCACGTTGCGCGGAATCACGGTGTTGAACACCTTGTCTTCGAAATGCGCCTTCAACTGGTCGCTCACCTGCTGCTGGAGCGTGATGCGAGGATCGAACATCACGCGCAACAGGCCGATGATCTGCAGGTCGCGGTTGAGGTTGGCATGCACCTGCTTGATGGTGTTGACGAGATCGCTCAGGCCTTCGAGCGCGAAGTACTCGCACTGCATCGGCACGATCACGCCATGGGCGCTGCACAGGCCGTTGAGCGTCAGCAGGCTGAGCGATGGTGGGCAATCGATCAGCACGAAGTCGTAGTCGTCGGCGACCGCCTTCAGCGCCGTGCGCAGCCGCTCGTTGCGGTGCTCCAGCTCCACCAGCTCGACCTCGGCCCCGGCAAGCTCCCGGTTGGCGCCGACCACGTCATAGCCGCCCTTTTCCGAACGCGCCTTGGCCTCGGCAATGCCGGCACTCTCGAGCAACACGTCGTAGACGGAGAGCGGGAGCTTGCGCTTGTCGACGCCCGAGCCCATGGTCGCATTGCCCTGCGGGTCGAGATCGACCACCAGGACGCGCTGGCCGACGAGCGCCAACCCCGCGGCCAGGTTCACGGTGGTGGTGGTCTTGCCGACCCCACCCTTCTGGTTGGCGATGCAAAAGATTCGAGCCATATGGTGGCAGCGGGTATTGAGGGAGGAAGACGAATAGGGGCTGCGTCAATTGCGGACGAGGCGCAGGCCGAAGCCGATGAGCAGCAGACCGGTCAGGCGTTCGAGCCAGCGAGCGAGCCGGCGATGCGCCTTCACCTGTCGGGAGACCGCCTGAGCGAAGGCGCACAGCGTCAGGCAATAGATCGCGGTCAGCATGGCGATGGTCACCGCCATGGCGGCAAAGGTCGCAATGCCAGGAAGGGTGGCCGGATCGATGAAGAGGGGAAAGAAGGCCATGTAGAACACGATGGCCTTCGGATTGAGCAGGGTGATGACGAACGCCTGCCGCGCATACCGCCCTGGCGTGATGTTGACCGGGGCGGCCGCACCGGCCTTCCGTGGCAACACGAGCTTCAGGCCCATCCAAGCGAGATAGACGGCCCCTGCGTATTGCACGGTCTTGAACAGAACCGCATGAGCTGCCAACAGCGCGGCCACGCCGGCGACTGCCATCCACATCAGCACCTGGTCGCCGACGATGATCCCGAAGGTCGCCGCGGCGCCAGCCCGGAAACCACCCTTCCCCGTCGAATTCAACAACGCGAAGGTACCCGGCCCCGGCAAGGACAGGAACACGAGTACCGCGGCGCAGAAGGCGCCGTAGTCAGCAATACCGAACATGGAGGACTCGCTCGAAGACGGGTGACACACCCGCAGGAAGACCAAGATGGACCCGTCGGCAAACTCAGGCGGGCCTCCCGAGCGTAACGCAGAAACACTGGCCGTTGAATGGCTCCACGCCGCTCAGCCAGCCCGAACCCGCATCCAGACCAGGCAACGCTCTGCATCCAGGCCGGGGACGTCAAGATGTTCCACGTGGAACACATCGACATCCACGGGCAGCTGTGCAATTTCCTCCGCCGGCTCCTTGCCCTTCATCGCCATCCAGACGCCGCCTTCTGCCAGCAAGGACCGGGTGAGCTTGCAGAAGTCGGCAAGCGTGGCGAAAGCGCGAGACGTGATCAGGTCATACTGCCCACGCCCCTGCTCGACGCGCTGATGCAGGGCATGCAGATTCGGCAACTGCAGCTCGGCCGCCACCTGCCGGATGAATGCCGCCTTCTTGCCAACGGTGTCTACGCAAGTGACATCGAGCGACGGCAGCATCAGTGCGAGCACCACACCCGGCAACCCACCCCCACTGCCGACATCCAGCACCCTGACGGATCGACCGGCGAGATGCCGGCCCAGCGGTGCCACCACCGCCAGGCAATCGAGCAGATGGTGCGACAGCATCTGTGCCGGATCACGCAATGCCGTCAAGTTGTAGGTGCCGTTCCATCGCTGGAGCAACCCCAGGTAGCGGTGCAACTGCTCCAACTGCGGCAGCGACGCTTCGACGCCGAGCTGACGCTTGGCATCTGCAAGCACTGCAGCCAGCTTGTCGAGATCGATCGAGCCGTTCACGCGGCTGCGCCCACGTCGTCGGAGTTCGCAGCAAACCCTTTGAACCGGCCCTTCTTCAAGTGCACCAGCAACAGCGAAATCGCGGCTGGCGTGATCCCGGAAATGCGCGAGGCCTGGCCCAGTGTCTCCGGGCGATGCTTGTTCAGCTTTTGCCGCACCTCGAAGGACAGCGCCGTCACCTGTGAGTAGTCGAGCTCCGGCGGTAGCTTCATGTCTTCGTAGTAAGCGGCACGCTGCACTTCTTCGACCTGCTTGTCGATGTAGCCGGCGTACTTGGTGGCGATCTCGACCTGCTCTATCACTGCGTCCGCCAAATCAGCACCGAGTTCGGAGCGGAGTGTTTCACGTGAAACACCAGCGTCCGGGCGTGCAATGGAGGCTACCTGCTGCAGGACATCAAACCCGATTCCCGGTCGCCGCAGCAGATCTGCCAAGCTGTATTCCCGCTCGAGGGCTTTGCCGATCAACCGCTCGGCCTCGTTCGCGGGAAGGATGCCCGGGTGCACCCATGTGGACCGCATCCGCTCTGTTTCACGTGAAACAGCATCCCGCTTGCGATTGAATGCCGCCCAGCGAACGTCGTCGACAAGGCCGAGCTCGCGGCCGACGTCCGTGAGGCGCATATCCGCATTGTCTTCCCGCAGCTGCAGGCGGAACTCAGCGCGGCTGGTGAACATGCGGTAGGGCTCGGTGACACCCTTGGTGATCAGGTCGTCGACCAGCACGCCGAGGTAGGCCTGGTCGCGCCGCGGGCACCAGGACTCCCGCCCCTGCACCTGAAGCGCCGCATTGACGCCTGCAAACAGGCCCTGCGCCGCCGCCTCCTCGTAGCCGGTCGTCCCGTTGATCTGGCCGGCGAAGAACAATCCGCTGATCGCCCGCGTCTCGAAGCTCGCCCTGAGGCCGCGCGGATCGAAATAGTCATACTCGATCGCATAGCCGGGCCGCAGGATGAATGCCTGCTCCAGTCCGGGCATCGACTGCACCGCGGCAAGCTGGATGTCGAACGGCAGCGAGGTCGAGATGCCGTTGGGATAGAACTCGTGGGTCGTCAGCCCCTCCGGCTCGAGAAAGATCTGGTGCGATTCCTTGTCGGCAAAACGGTTGATCTTGTCTTCGATGCTGGGGCAGTAACGCGGCCCCACCCCTTCGATGACCCCGGTGAACATCGGGCTGCGGTCGAAACCGGACCGGATGATCTCGTGGGTACGCTCGTTGGTGTGCGTGATCCAGCACGGCACCTGGCGCGGATGTTGGTCGGCACTGCCGAGGAAGCTGAACACCGGCACCGGATCGAGATCGCCCGGTTGCTCGGTCAACTTTGAAAAATCGATGCTGCGTCCATCGATGCGCGGCGGCGTGCCAGTCTTCAGCCGGCCCTGGGGCAGCTTCAGCTCCTTGAGCCGGGCCGACAGGCTCACGGCCGGCGGATCGCCCGCGCGGCCCGCCGCATAGTTCTGAAGGCCCACATGGATGCGGCCGTCGAGGAACGTGCCGGCGGTCAGCACCACCGCCCGCGCCCGGAAGCGCAAGCCCACCTGCGTGACCGCGCCGACCACACGGTCGCCTTCGAGCATCAGGTCATCCACGGCCTGCTGGAACAGCCACAGGTTCGGCTGGTTCTCCAGCCGGCGGCGGATCGCGGCCTTGTAGAGCACCCGGTCGGCCTGCGCCCGGGTGGCGCGGACAGCCGGTCCCTTGGAGCCGTTGAGGATGCGGAACTGGATCCCGGCTTCATCGGTGGCAGCCGCCATCGCACCGCCCAGCGCATCGATCTCCTTGACCAAGTGGCCCTTGCCGATGCCGCCGATCGATGGGTTGCAGCTCATCTGCCCCAGCGTCTCGATGTTGTGGGTGAGCAGCAGCGTGGCGCAGCCCATGCGCGCGGCGGCCAGCGCCGCCTCGGTGCCGGCGTGTCCGCCGCCGACCACGATCACATCGAATTCCTTGGGATACAACACCTTGCGCCACCGAAGCTGAAGTGCCGCGCGAACTTGCGCGAGCAAAGTGTGAATTTTAGGTGCCCCACCCCTCAGGCGTCAGTGCCAACACGGGCAGGCGCCAGGACGGCAAGGGAATAATCCCGCATGGATTGCCGACCCGGCTGTGGCGCCTGCTGCATCGCGCCCTCGATCTCCACACCGATTCCCGGCATGCCGAACGGCAAGCCGGCCGGCGTTCGCTGCATCCAGCTCGACGAGGCCCACCGCTGCCGGATCTTCGGTCATCCGGAACGCCCCGCCGTCTGCAGCTCGTTGATGCCGGCCGAGGACATGTGCGGCAGCTCCCGCGAGCAGGCCATGCGATGGCTGGGCTGCCTGGAACACGACACGCAGCCCTCGCCTGGCTGAGCAGCTCCGACGCTTCAGCGCAGCGCGGCCCGCCTCAGCTGCCGCGCCACATAACCGATCGCCAGCACCGTCAGCACCGCACAGGCTGCGGTCGCCGTGAGCACGTCGATCGCCGCGATCGATTCACCCTTCAGCACGCGGCTCATCAGCGTGATCTGCGCCAGGCCCGGCAGCCACAGATGCCAGGGCTGCTCGCCGCTCTGGTTGAACACGGTCACCATCGGCAGCAGCGACATCGCGAGGATGATCACCGTGTTGTTGGCCTGCGCTTCCTTGAAGGTCCTGCAGCGGATGGCCACGGCCATCATCAGTGCCGACAGCGCAGCCGCCAGCGGAACCAGCAGCGCGACGAACAGCCCCGCCTCCTGCGGGCCGTACTGGAACATCGCGGCCAGCGTCTCGCTGCGCAGCAGCCACTGGCCGGGCAGGAAGCTGAAGCTCGACAGCACCGCGATCAACATGCCCACGCTGGCCGCCGCACCCCACTTGCCGATGACCAGCGCCACGCGCGGTGCCGGATTCATCAGCAAGGGCTCGAGCGAACCGCGCTCGCGTTCGCCGGCGGTGGTGTCGAGCGAGGCATTCAGCGCACCGTAGAGCACCGCCATCAGCACGAAGAACGGCAGCATGCCGGTGAACTGCGCGGCGCGGCTGCGCGGGTTGGCGAGGTCGCGGTCCTCGATCTGCAGCACCTCCAGCAGCACCGGCGCCACGCCGCGCGACGCCAGCCGCAGCCCGCCCTGCTCGGCGACGAAGCCGCGCAGCAGCCGCACGATGCGGCCTTCGCTGGCCTGCGCGCGCTGGTTGGCGCTGCTGCTCACCAACTCGACGACGGGCGCCTCGCCATGCAGCAGCTCGCTTTCGAAATCGCGGCCGATCACCAGCACCGGGTCGCCGAGGCGGCTTTTCTGCAACTGGTCTTCGTAGTCGGGCGGCGCCCGATTGATCGTGTAGCTCTGGCGCTGGATGTAGTTGCGCAGCGTTGGCGCATGCTCGATGCCGGCGACGACGATCTCGCGCAGCTCGGCACGCTCTTCGATGCCGGCGATCAGCGCCGACAGCGCCACCAGCACCACCGGCCCCATCACCACCGAGCTGAGCATCACCATCATCAGCGTGCGTCGGTCGCGCAGCGCATCCAGCAGTTCCTTGCGGAACACCGCCCAGGCCGCCCTCATCGCCCCGCCCTCCCCTCGGCCTGCACTTCGCCGGCCGCCTGCTCCTGTGGCGTGAAGGCCAGCCGTACGAAGGCCTCCTCGAAATCATCGCGCCCGGCGCGTTCGCACAGCGCCGGCACCGTGCCCTGCGCCACGGTGCGGCCATGCGAGACCAGCACCACGTGATCGCACAGCCGCTCCACCTCCTGCATGATGTGCGTGGAGAAGACGATGCACTTGCGCTGCTCATCACGCAACCGGCGCAGCGCCTCGCGCAGGCTGCGGGTGGCCAGCACGTCGAGGCCGTTGGTGGGCTCATCCAAGATGATGTTGGCCGGGTCGTGCACCAGCGCCCGGGCCAGCGCGGTCTTCATCCGCTCGCCCTGGCTGAAACCGTCGGTGCGCCGGTCGAGCAGCGGCCGCATCTCGAGGATCTCGGCCAGTGCCTCGGCACGTGCCTGCGCCGCGTCGTCGGCCATGCCGTGCAGGCGGCCGTAGTAGACAATGTTCTCGCGCGCAGTGAGCCGCGGATAGAGGCCGCGGGCATCGCTCAGCACCCCCATGCGGGCGAGCGCGGCGCGCGGGGTCGCCGCCACGTCGATGCCATCGACCAGCGCGCGGCCCGCGTCGGGCGTGATCAGGCCGGCCACGATGCGCAGGCTGGTGGTCTTGCCGGCGCCATTGGGGCCGAGCAGGCCGGTGATGCAGCCATCGGCCGCGGTGAAGCTCACGCCGTCGACGGCACGCACCGTCTTCGCCCGTCGGCCGCGGCCGTGCGTGAAGCACTTGGCCAGTTGCTGCACGTCGATCATTTCGCGGCCTCCACCGGTTTGAACATCGGCGGCCGCGGGATCGCCTCCACACAGCGCATGTCGAGCTTCAGTGCCTCGTCGTCGGTCTCGGCATCGACGAAGCGGAACAGCACATCGCGCATGCAGCCGATCGCCATCACGCCATGGCCGGCATTCGGTACGACGACATGCCGGGCCTTGACGCCCAGCGCATCGGCCACGCGCTGCGCGTGGCGCGGCGGCGTGGCCGGATCGATGCCGCCCGACAGCAGCAGCGTCGCGGCCGGCGCCGGTGGAATGCGATAGAACCCGGCCGGCACGTCGCCGCGCGGCCAGCCGGCGCAGACCTGGCGGTACTGCGCTGCGGATGCGTCGCCGAAGTCGGCGCCCGGCGCATCGCCCGGGCCGTTGGCCAGGCGCGGCATGTCCTCGGAGCAGATCACCGAGAAGTGCATGCCCTGGGCGATCGCCGTCTCCTTGCGCGGGCCCTGCATGCTGCTGGCCAGCGCGGCCAGCGGCTCGAAGCGGCCCTGCGCCGCCTCGTCGATCGCCTGCGGCAGCGCCGCTGCGAGCGACGGCACGTACAAGGGCAGCCGCACCATCGAGAGCAGCAGCTCGCGTGTCAGCATCACCGTTTCGGAGCGACCGGTCATCGGATGCGCGATGCTCACGGTGCGTGGCAGGCTGTTCAGCAGCCGCTGCCAGCGGACCCTCAGTTCGGGATGCCGTTGATGGCAGTCCGCCTCGTTCTCGCAAGCCGCCAACACCGCGTCGAGCGCGCGCTGGTTGTCGGCCGAGGATGCGGCAGGCAGCGCCATGTCGGGCGGTGCCACGCCATCGGCCACCGCGCGCCGCACGCGCTGAGGGAACTGACGCATGTACTCCAGCGCCGCCCGCGTGCCGTACGAGGCGCCGATCAGGTCGATGCGGTCCGCGCCGAGCGCCTGGCGCACGGCATCCGCGTCCTGCATCGCGATCGGGGTGGTGTAGAAGCGCAGGTCGCCATGCGGCAGCTTCTGCAGGCGCTCGCGGCAAGCGGCCATCTGCGCCACCTGTCGTTTCGGGTCCAGCGTTTCGGCCAGCGGCAGGCCGGGATCGTCGGGTTCGCATTGAAGCGGCGCGCTGCGGCCGGTGCCGCGCTGGTCGATCAGCACGAGGTCGTGCCGATTCATCAGCCGTGCATACAAGGCGCCCAACGGGCCCGCGAGATCGATCGCGCTCTGGCCCGGTCCGCCGGCGAAGAAGAACACCGGAGCGGGCTTCTTGTTGCGCGCCAGCGCCGGCAGCACCGCATAGTGCAGCTCGATCTGCGGACCTTGCGGCCGCGCAGGATCGAGCGGCCGCTTCAGCTGCCCGCACAGCGCTTCATGCGCCAGGCCCTTCAGACGGCAGGGCTGCAACGAGGCCTGTGCCTGGGCCAGCAGCGGGAGGAACGACGCGGCCGCCAGCAGCATCGCGCCGAGACGCTTTGCCGAGAAGTCCATCAGGCCAGCATGCGCTTGAGCTCGCCGCTCGCGATCAGCTTCTGCGTGTCCTCGAAGCCGCCGACCAGCATGCCGCGCACGAACACCATCGGAAAGGTGGGCCAGCCGGTCCACATCTTCAGCGCATTGCGGCGGCGCCATTGGCTGAGGTAGCTGCCGTATTCGAGGTAGTGATGGGCGATGCCCGCCGCATCGAGCGCCTTGCGTACCTTGCGCGGAAACGGGTTGCCCGCCATGCCGACGACCACGACCGGATGCTGCGCAATGGCCCGCTGCACCTCCGCCACGATGTCGGCCTGGTGGCGGGCCACCTGCTCCCGGATCGCGGGATGCAGGCGGGCTTCTTCAAGAATCTGACGCGGCATGGATAACCTCCGGCGCGGAGGTTAGCGCAGTGCCGCGCCCTGCACCCACCTCAGGCGAGTCGAGGGAAGTCGACCTCGGTGCGGGCCACGTGGTTCACGTAGTTGGTGAGGATGTTGAGCGCCACATGCGCCACCGCCTCCAGCAGGTCGGCATCGGCCAGTCCGGCGGCGCGTGCCGTGGCCAGCGCCGCATCGTCGACCTCGCCGCGCTGCTGCACAACCGCACGCGCAAAGCGCAGCAGCGCATTCCGGCGCGCATCGGAGGCTTCGGCGCGGCGCGCGGCCGACACGTCGGCCTCGCTGAGGCCGGCGCCCTTGCCCAGCACCGCATGGGCCGACACGCAGTATTCGCAATGGTTGGCCTCACCCACCGCCAGTGCGATCGCCTCGCCGGTGGCGCCGCCGAGGCGGCCACCGCCCAGCGCCTCGGCCAGCGAGAGGTAGCCGCGCAGCACGGCCGGGGCATGGGCCATCGTCGCCATCATGTTGGGCGTGAGGCCGAGCTTGGCCTTCACGGCAGCGAGCAGCGGGGCGGAAGCGGCGGGCGTGTTGTCGGTGGTGACGGGAGCGATGCGGGGGATGGCATTCATGAGGGGTTCTCCTGCTGTTCGGGGGAAGTCGTGCAACAGCGCACCCCGTCACTGTGCCGGCCATTCCTGTACGATAGGTGGCTTTCCGTCCTTCGAACATCACCTATCGTCCAAGCACCATGGCCGACGTCGATCGCCTCAGTGCGCTCTTCGAGCGCTTTCGCGTGCAGGCCCACATGTTCCATGCGGGGCGGCTGTGCGGCATCGAGCACTTCAGCGACAAGCCGGGCCTGGGCTTCATCCACGTGCTGCGCAGCGGCACGATGGAGGTCACGCACCGGCGGCAGCGCGGCGGTCCGCCGCAACGGCTGAAGCTGTCGGAGCCCACGCTGCTGTTCTATCCGCGGCCCTGGCCGCACGACTTCATCAACCCGCCGCGCGACGGCTCCGACATGGTCTGTGCGACGCTGCGTTTCGAAGGCGGCGCACAGCATCCGCTGGCGCGGGCGCTGCCGCCGCTGATCGTTGTGCCGCTGGCCGAACTGCAACCGGCGCAGCTCACGCTCGAGCTGCTGTTCGGCGAGGCCGATGCGGCGCGCTGCGGACGCCGGCTGCTGGCCGATCGCCTGTTCGACGTGCTGCTGATCCAGCTGCTGCGCTGGCTGCTCGATCAGCCCGAGCGCTACCCGCTGCCGGCCGGCCTGCTCAACGGGCTGGCGCATCCGCAGCTCGCGCGCGCGCTGGTGGCGATGCACGAACGGCCGGGCGACGACTGGACGCTGCCCGCGCTCGCGCAGCAGGCCGGCATGTCGCGCAGCAGCTTCGCCGCGGCCTTTCGCGAGCAGGTGGGCGACACGCCAGCCGAGCACCTCGCGCAATGGCGGCTCGCGCTGGCGCAGCAACGACTGGCCCGCGGCGAGCCGGTGAAGCAGGTGGCCTTCGACGTGGGCTACGGCAGCGCGTCGGCGCTGTCGCGTGCCTTTGCGGCGCGCATCGGCGTGTCGCCGCGCGACTGGCTGCGGCGCGAGCGCGAGGCCGCTGCCGGCTGACCCGCACGCAGGGGCTTGCGCCTGCGGCTATCGTGAACGCTTTCCCAGGTGCAAGGAGACCGCATGAAGCTCTACTACAGCCCCGGCGCGTGTTCGCTCTCGCCGCACATCGCGCTGCACGAATCCGGCCTGCCGTTCGAGGCGCGCATGGTCAGCCTGAAGACGCACAAGCTGGCCGACGAGACCGACTTCTACGGCATCAATCCCAAGGGCTACGTGCCGCTGCTGGAGTTCGACGACGGCGAGCGCCTGAGCGAAGGCCCGGCCATCGTGCAATGGATCGCCGACCAGGTGCCCGAGAAGCACCTCGCCCCGCCGCCCGGCACGATGGCACGCTACCGCCTCGTCGAGTGGCTCAACTTCATCACCGCCGAGCTGCACAAGAGCTTCAGCGTGCTGTTCAACCCGGCGATGCCCGAAGAGGCCAAGGCCCTCGTCCGCACCAAGCTGGCCGACCGCTATGGCTACGTCGACCGGCAGCTCGCCGACAAGCCCTTCCTCACCGGCGAGCACTTCACCGTGGCCGACGGCTACCTGTTCGTCGTGACGCGCTGGGCGCATCCGACGAAGGTGGAGATCACGAACCTCAGCCGCGTTGCCGACTTCATGGCCCGGGTGGCGGCGCGGCCCGCGGTACAGCAGGCGCTCAAGGCCGAGGGCCTCGTGCACGGGGACGCGAAGAAGTAGGCCGGCCGGGTGCTCAGCCCGCAGCCTTGCGAGCGGCCGGCTTGAGCAACCCCTCGCAGGTGGCGCGCTGCGGGTCGGCCGCCTCGAGCTTGCCGCACACGCCCTGCAGCTGCGCCTGCAGCCGCTGCAGCACATCGCGATGGCGATTGCCGGCGTTCCACGCCTGCAGCTTGCCGCCCACCCGCTGCAGCGACTGCGCACTGCGCTCGTAGAAGGCATTGGGCTGCTTCGCGGCCTCGCCGAACACGCGCTGCGCGGCTTTCTCGATCGCCGCGCTGTCCTGCGGCGCCAGGTCGATCAGCGCGGCCACGTAGCTCGCGCCCCATTGCAGCCGCGTCGCGCCGCCCTCGCTGCGGTCATAGGCCTCGCGGTACCAGCGCAAGGCGCCGGCCTTGTCGCCACGCGCCTGCGCATGGCGGGCCAGCGACGACATCAGGTAGTACGGCGAATGGCTCTTGCCGAGGTTGGCCTTCAGCAGCGCATCGGACTCATCCCACAACCCGGCGCGCGCAAGCACGTGCGCCGCGGTGCCGATCACGGCCTGGCGCTCGTAGCCGTCGGTGATCTCGCGGTCTTCACGCGCAGCGGTGTCGCGCGCCTCCTTCAGCAGTGCGGCAGGCAGGTGCACGTTGAGCGCCTTGTCGGGCGCGCCGGCGAGCAGGCGCGCCAGCTCCACCCGCTCGAGCAGCGCCCCCACGCGGTCGGCGCGCGACAGCGTGGCATCGGCCTGCAAGCGCTGCAGCGCCGCGTCGAAGGCCTTGGCCATCGCGCTGCGCTGCGCGGCATCGGTGCCGGCCAGGGCCTTGACGATGTCGGGCGCCGCATTGGTCAGCAGGTCCATCTGCGCGCGCGAGGCGGCCGGGTCGGCCAGCAGCCTGCGCACGCGTTCGCGCAGTGACGCATCGGGCCTGAAGCCCTTGTTGCCCGCGTTCTCGGCCAGCGCCCGCAGCCACAGCCGGGTGGAGGTTTCAGGGTCGTCGGCCGGGCTGGCTTCGGCCAAGCGCAGCAGCAGTGCGGGCCGCTCCGATTCCGGCACCAGCTGCTGCTCGTCGGTGTCCCACGAGTAGAAGGCCAGCAGCCGCCATTCATTGGCGCTCAGCCGCTTGCCCGCGTTCACGTCGGCCAGCACCGCCTGGATCGGCCGGCCATTGGCCAGGCCCAGCTGCATCACCGACACCACCTGCGGCGCGTCGATCTCACCCGGCAGTCGCGTCAGCTCCTGGCCCTGCGGGTTGAACAGGATCATCGTCGGATAGCCACGCACCTTGAAGCGCGCGCCCAGCTTCTGCGCGCCAGGCGAATCGCCGTCGATGCTCACAGTGACGAAGGCCTGCGTGCGCTCGATGAAGTCGTGCCGGTTGAACAGCGTGGCCTTCAGCTGGTTGCACGGCGGACACCACTTGGCGCCCCAGTACAGCAGCAGCGGCTTGCCTTCGCTGCGCGCCTGCGCGAAAGCGCGGTCCACGTCGGCGTCGCCGGCCGCGGGCAGCCACGCGATCGCCTCCGAAGAAGGCGACGTGGCGGCGTGCGGCGCGATCGGCGCCAGCGCCAGCAACATGGCGACGACGAGGCCGGCATGCATCGAGAGCTTGGCCATCGGGATCTCCGGTGGAAAAGGCTGAGCCGGGCATTGTGCAGCCCATGACCTCGCAGGTCATCGACCGGGGTTTCCCGACCGTGCACAGTGCGCGCGCATGAACCTCGACCGCTTCGCCTGCATCGCACTCTGGCTGGCCGGTGCGCTGCACCTGCTGCCGATGCTGGGCCTTGCCGGCGCCGGCCGGCTCTCAGCGCTCTACGGCGTCGACATCGCCGATCCATCGGTGCTGCTGATGCTGCGCCACCGGGCGCTGATGTTCGGCCTGCTCGGCGCGCTGATGGTGCTGGCCGGCTTCGTGGCCGCGTCGCGCACCGGCATGCTGACCGTGGCACTGGCCAGCACCGCCGGCTTCGCGCTGCTGTCGCTGTCGGGCAGCATCACGCCGGCGCTGCAGCGCGTGGCCTGGATCGATGCGGTGCTGGCCGTCCTGCTCGCGATGGCGCTCGCCGGTCAGGCCTTGAAGCGCTAGCCGCCAGCATCGGGCTCCGGCTCGCCGAGCCACTGCTGCGCATCGTCGTCCACCGGCTCCGGCACCGCCCGCGCGAGCGACATCCACAGGTGGAAGGGCATGCGCATCGGCCGCTTCGGCGCGGCGCGCGCCACCTCGAGCGCCCCGCCCTCGTGGGCCAGCATCACGCCGAACGGCTCGGGAATCTCATCGGGCTCGGCGATGCCGGCGCGCAGCACATACCAGCACTGGCTGGACAGCGCCAGGTAGGCCAGGCGCTTGGTCTCGTGCCGCAGGTCCGACTGCAGGTCGGCACGCCGCACCTTGATCTCGTGCACCACCGGCTCGAGATAGTCTTCCACCGTGGTGTGGCGCACCGAGAACACGTCGGGCATCGCGATGCCCCAGGCCTCGCCGACCTTGGCGCGCAGGCTCAGGCCGCGCCAGGCGATGCGGCCGGCACGTTGCATCTCGCGCGCGACGCGGGCAACCAATGCCTCGTGCGCATCGCGGGCGCCGCGGTTCTTCTGCAGCGTCTGCGCCAGCACCTGGATGCCGGCATCGGTGACGCGCAGCGTCTCGCGACCCTGTGCATCGCGCACGCGCTCGAGCAGGCCGGCTGCGAGCAGTTCCACCTCCAGCATGTCCTGGCAGGGCCAGCCGGCCGAGCGCCAGATCTCGCGGAGCCGGCGGTGGTGCGGCGTGCGCAGCGTGGGAGCCAACATCTCACACCGCCGCCAACAAGGCCTCGCCGCGCTCGCGGGCGCGGCGCTCTTCCTCGATGCATTTGGCCTCGACCTCCGGCGAGACCGCCAGCTCGGCCGTCAGCGCATCGAGGAACACCCGCGTCTTCGCCGGCATCAGCCGCCGGCCGGGAAACACGGCCCACGCGACCGACGGCGCGAGGCACCACTGCGGCAGCAGCCGGCGCAGTTCACCGGCGCGCACATAGGGTTCGGCGAAGTAGTTGGCCACCGCTGCCACGCCCGCGCCGGCGCGGGCCAACCGGATCAGCAGTTCCGGCGAATTGGCGACCGTGCGCTGCGCCGGCGTGCAGACCTGGTCTGCCTCGCCCTCGCGCCGCAGCGTCCACGGAAACGGGTCGCCAGATCGCGCCAGCACCATCAACCCGTGCAGCGACGGCAGCGCCTCCGGGCTCTGCGGCTCGCCGTGCGTGGCCAGATAGTCCGGCGCCGCATAGAGCCCCATCGAGAACACCGCCAGCCGGCGGGCCGACAGCGCCGAATCGTCGGGCAGCGAGCCCATGCGGATCGCGAGGTCGAAGTTCTCGCCGATCAGGTCGACCCGCCGCGGCGAGAGGTCGAGCTCCAGCTCGATTGCCGGATGCTCGCGCACAAACCTGGCGAGCATGTTCGACAGCGTGACACTCGCAAAGTCGCCCGGCATCGAGACGCGCAGCTTGCCGCTGGGCCGGGCCTGGCGGTGCAACGCCAGCGCCAGCGCGCCGTCGACCTCCTCGGCCACCTGGCGCGCATGGTCGAGCACGCCGAGGCCGAACTCGGTGACCGACAGCTTGCGGGTGGTGCGCTGCAGCAGCCGCTCGCCGAGCTGGCGTTCCAGCTCGGCCACGCGGCGCGAGACGGTCGACTTGGGCAGGCGCAGGCGCTCGGCCGCCCGGCTGAAGCTGCCCGCCTCGACGACCCGCGCAAACAGCAGCAGGTCGTTCGGTTCGATGCCCATGGTCACCCCCTTTTGTTCTTCCAGTGGAACAATCTTATCCATTTCGGCGTCTTCCGGGTGGTCATTCGAGCCAATACATTGACTCCATCGACACCTTTCCAGATGGAGCCCGGTATGAACATCCTGCAAATCAACTCCAGCGCCCGCGTCTTCGAGAACGGCCAGGGCTCGCACTCCACCCGCCTCGCCAACGAGCTGGTCGCCAGGCTGCGCGACGCCGACAGCAGCGCCCAGGTCACCGTGCGCGACCTCGCCCGCCAGCCGCATCCCGCGTTGGACGAAGCCACGCTGCAGGCCGTGTTCACGCCGGCCGAGGCCCGCACGCCCGAACAGGCGGCGCGGGTCGCGCTGGACGATGCGCTGGTCGCCGAGATCAAGGCCGCCGACGTGTTGGTGCTGGGCGTGCCGATGTACAACTTCGGCGTGACCTCGCAGCTGAAGAACTGGATCGACGCCATCACCCGCGCCCGCGTGACCTTCCAGTACGGCCCCAACGGCCCGGAAGGCCTGCTGAAGGGCAAGAAGGCCTATGCGGTGCTCACGCGTGGCGGCAAGTACCGCGGCACGCCGGCCGACAGCCAGGTGCCCTACCTGAAGACGCTGCTGGGCTTCATCGGCATCACCGATGTGGAATTCATCTACGCCGAAGGGCTCAACATGGGCCCGGAAGCCGAAGCCGCGGGATTGGCCGAGGCCCGTGCACAGATCGACGCCCTGCTCGGCGTCACCGCCTGACCAAGGAGCCATGACATGGAAGCTGGAACCCTCGTTGTCCGCGAACCGCGCGCCGTCGAGTGCCTGGTCGCCGGCCAGGCGACCAGCGACGGTGCCGGCGTGCGGCTGACCCGCGTGCTGACGCAGCCGCTGCAGCGCCGGCTCGATCCTTTCCTGATGCTCGATGCCTTCGGCACCGACAACCCCGACGACTACATCGGCGGCTTTCCCGACCATCCGCACCGCGGCTTCGAGACGGTGACCTACATGATCGCCGGCCGCATGCGCCACCGCGACTCGGCCGGCCATGAAGGCCTGCTGAGCAACGGCGGCGTGCAGTGGATGACCGCCGGCCGCGGCGTGATCCACAGCGAGCTGCCCGAGCAGGAAGAAGGCCGGATGGAAGGCTTCCAGCTCTGGCTCAACCTGCCGGCCGATCGCAAGATGACCGAGCCCTGGTACCGAGACATCGGCAGCACCGAGGTCCCCGAAGTGGAGTTGCCCGGCGCCCGCGTGCGGGTGATCGCCGGCGAGAGCCATGGCGTGCAGGGTGCGATGCAGCGCGAGGTCACCGAGCCGCTGTACCTCGACCTGCACCTGGAGCCGGGCGCCCGCTTCGAGCAGGCACTGCCGGCCGGGCACAACGCGTTCGTCTACGTCTACCGCGGCAGCCTCTCGATCGGCGGCACGCCGGTACCGGCGCAGCGGATGGCCATTCTTGCGAACCACGGCGATGGCGTGGTGCTGCAGGCGGGCGATGCGTCCACCAAAGCGCTGCTGATCGCCGGCCGGCCGCTGAACGAACCGATCGCACAGTACGGCCCGTTCGTGATGAACAGCAACGAGCAGATCTTCCAGGCGGTGCAGGACTTCCGCGCCGGACGCTTCGCCTGACAGACCCGGGCGGCAAAGGCCGCGGCACGCCGCTTGCCCCAATGGCAGCAAGCAACATGCCCTTGCGGCCTTCATCATGCTGCCCTCGCCCTGCCTTGCCGGCCGCAGCGCCGGCCTTCGCGTTCTGCGCCTGTTCGTGCTGCTCTTCGCAGTGGCGCAAGCCCTCAGCGCCTGCGCCAGCCTGCCGCCGCCGCCACCGCGACCGGCCACGCAGGCGCTGCCCGATCCGCAGAACACCGCCTGGGGCAAGCGCATTGCGGCCGTCACGCCGCAGAAGGGCCTCTCCGGGTTTCGCATCGTCACTTCCGGCAGCGATGCGCTCGCCACGCTGATCGCGCTGGCCGACCAGGCCGAGCGCACGCTCGACCTACAGTACTACATCCTCACCAACGAGCCGAGCACGCGGCTGCTGATGCAGCACGTGCGCGCAGCGGCCGACCGCGGCGTGCGCGTGCGCCTGCTGGTCGACGACATGAACACCGCCGGCACCGACGGTGCGCTGCGCCGGCTCACCGACCATCCGCGCATCGAGGTGCGGCTGTACAACCCGCTGCCCGCGGGCCGCTTCTCGACCGTGACCAAGGTGATGAGCTCGCTGACGAACATGCAGCGCATCAACCACCGCATGCACAACAAGATGTTCGTGGCCGACAACGCGATCGGCTTCATGGGCGGGCGCAACCTGGGCGACGCCTATTTCCTGCGCAGCGACAAGGCCAACTTCGTCGACATGGATGCGGTGGTAGCCGGCCCGGCGGTGCGCGCGCTGTCGCGCTCGTTCGACCGCTACTGGAACAGCGAACTCGCCTATCCGGTCACGGCCATCGTGCCGGCCGCTCCGGCGCCTTCCGCCGCGGCCAGCGAGCTCGATGCCGCGCCGCCCGCCGAGGTGATGCAGACGCCGGCACCCGAGCCCGACTCGGCGGCGAGCGAGCTGCAGCCCGGCGGCAGGCTTCGCCTGCAGTGGGCGCGCTCGCGGCTGCTGGCCGACGACCCGGCCAAGCTCGAGGAACCGGACAACGTGGGCCCGGAAGACACGATGTTCGACGACGTGCGCAGCCTGTTGCGCTCGGCACAGCGCGAGGTGCTGATCATTTCGCCCTACCTCGTGCCGGGCAAGGACGGCATGGCACTGCTGAAGGAGCTGCGCCAGCGCGGCGTGAAGGTGCGCATCCTCACCTGCTCGCTGGCCTCCACCGACGCGCCAGTGGTGCACATCGGCTACGCGCGCTATCGCCGGCCGATGCTGGAGGCCGGCATCGAGCTGTACGAGCTGCGGCCGCAGCTCGGTGAAGACCGCAGCCGCTTCGGCACCTTCGGCCGCTCGCAGGCGCGGCTGCACGCGAAGGCGCTGGTGGTCGACGGCCGCGACCTGCTGATCGGCTCGATGAACCTCGACCGCCGCTCGATGGACCTCAACAGCGAGATCGCGCTGCTGATCCGCAGCCCCGAGCTGTCGGCCGACATGCGCAAGCTGTTCGACGAGGTGACCACCCGCGACAGCTACCACGTCGAGCTCAACGGCCGCGAGCGCCTGCGCTGGGTGACGCAGGCGCCCGGCGCGCCGGCCCCGGTGGTCGACAACGTCGAGCCGGAGTCGAGCTTCTGGCGCCGGCTGACGCTGCAGCTGCTGGCGCCGTTTGCGCCCGAGGAAATGCTCTGACCGGTGTTGCGGGTTTCGCGCGGATGTGAAGAAGTCCACCGGAAATAGGCGGGAGAAATTGAACCCGACGGCCGATCGGCAGTCAGATGCCCGCGCTACAGTGCTTCTCGAAGAACGATTCCCTCTGCATGAGTCCCGCTTTCCATTCCTTCTGGCACACCGTCACCCGCCTCGGCGAGGCCCAGATCCTGCTGCCCGCGCTGGTCGTGATGCTGGTGTGGTTTGCGCTGCGCCCGCAGGGCCGGCCGGTCGTGCGGGTGTGGCTGGTGTGCATCGGCGTCGCTGCGCTGCTCACCACCGCCACCAAGGTCGCGTTCATCGGCTGGGAGGTGGGCTATGCGCCGCTTGATTTCACCGGCATCTCTGGCCACTCGATGTTCGCCGCGGCCGTGCTGCCGGTGTTGGCCGGCGCCATCACGTCCGGCGCGTCACCGCGCGTCAAGCTGCTGGCCCTGCTGGCGAGCTACGGATTCGCGGCGCTGATCGCGGTATCGCGCGTGATGACCGGCGCGCATTCGGTCTCCGAGGCGATCGCCGGCTTCGCGATCGGCACCGTGGCCAGCCTCTTCGCGCTGCGCCTGGCCACCGCACCGCAGACACAGGCGCCGAAGGCGCTGCTGGCGGGGCTGCTGGTCTGGATGGTGCTCACGCCGGCCGGTGCCCCACCCTCGCGCACCCATGACTGGGTCACGCGCCTGTCGATCACGCTGTCGGGCCGCGAACAGCCCTACACCCGCTTGATGATGCTGCGCCGCTATCGCCTTGAGCAGTTGCAGCGCACGCAGCCGGGTTTCAGCCAAAGCTGACCACCGACATCAGCGCCTCGCAGTCGGTGTCGGCGGGCCATTCGTGCTCGATCACCTCGAGCCCGCGCATCAGGTCCAGGCTCGATTCCCACCAGCCGCAAGGCGGCTGCCAGCGGCGCTCGCCCTGGGTCGGCGGCTCGGTGGCGATGGCAAGGGGCTCGGTGCGGAACATGGTGCGGGTCTCCTGTGACAGGCCGGCATGTTCCGTATCCAGAGGTGTTGCCGCCATCGCCAAGAGGGAGGAAAACCGGCGGTGAAGGCCCCCTCTGTGGAGGGAGGGGGTATGCGTTTCCCCCATCGGAGGGAGGCTGTCGACAGGCACCCGCCTTGCCGGTCCTCGGTCATGGCACAACACTCCCAACCCGGCCATCCGCCGCCTGAAGGCCGCGCCCCGCGCGCGAAGGCGTCGCCGCGCGCCGTGATCGCGCTGCATGCGGTGGCCGACGATGCCGCCGCTTGCCGCGAATGCCCGATCGGCTTCATCGGCACACAGACGGTGTGGGGCGAAGGCCCGGTCGGCGCGCCGCTGATGCTGGTGGGCGAGCAACCGGGCGACCACGAAGACCTGCAGGGCCGCCCCTTCGTCGGGCCTGCGGGCCATCTGCTCGACGCGGCGCTGGCGCAGTTGCACTGGCCGCGCGAGCGGCTGTACGTGACCAATGCCGTCAAGCATTTCAAGTTCGAACTGCGCGGCAAGCGGCGCATGCACAAGACGCCGGCGCAGCGCGAGATCGCGGCCTGCCAGCACTGGCTGCTCAGCGAGATCGAGCTGGTGAAGCCGCAGGCCATCGTCGCGCTCGGGGCCACGGCCGCCAAGTCACTGCTCGGCCGGCCGGTGCCGGTGATGGCCGAGCGCGGCCACTGGCTGCCGCGCGAGAGCGACGGCCGGCCGGTGCTGGTGACGCTGCATCCGTCGGCCCTGCTGCGGCTGCGCGGGGGCGATCGCGACGAGGCATTCGCGCGCTGGCTGCAGGACCTGCAGCAGGCGACGTCCTATCTGCGGACGGCCTGAAGGCCCGGGCTACACGAGCCGCCGCGTCGTTTCGCGCACCACCAGCTGCAGCGGCGGCGCCGCCAGCGCCACCGGCTTGCCCTCGAGCAGCTGCAGCATCGCCTGCGCGGCCGCCTGCCCCACCTCGAACAGCGGCTGCCGCACGGTGGTGAGCGGCGGCGTGGTGTAGAGCGACCCGGGCAGGTCGTCGAAGCCCACCAGCGACACGTCTTCCGGCACGCGGATGTTGAGCCGGTACAGCGCCAGCCGCACGCCATAGGCCGTCTGGTCGTTGGCCGCGAAGATCGCGGTGAACGGCGCGCCGCTGTGCAGCAGGCGGTTCAGCGCGAGCACGCCGCTGGCCTCGGTGTAGTCGCCCTCGAGGATCAGGCGCTCGTCGATGGCCAGGCCGGCCTCTTCGAGGGCCCGCCGGTAGCCCGCCAGGCGCTCCTCCGCATCGGGATGGTCGCGCCGGCCGACGATGTGCGCGATGCGGCGGTGGCCCAGCTCGAGCAGGTGGCGCGTGGCGAGATAGCCGCCAGCCTCGTTGTCGAGCATCAGGCCCACCGCGCGCGGGCCGCGCAGCCGTGAGCTGGTCGACACGATCGGCACCTGCTCCGACAGCGGCAGCAGCTGCTCGTCGGTGAGCGGGCCGGTCAGCACCACCACGCCGTCGACCCGCCGCGCGATCAGCCGGCGCGCGCGCTGCACCTCATCGGCCGCCTTCCAGTGGCCGCTGGCGATCAGCGATTCGTAGCCGGTGCCGTCGAGCGCCGATTCGATGCCGCGCAGCAGCTCGCTGAAGAACGGGCTGCCAACGTCCTGCGTGAGCACGCCCACCGTCATCGAGCTGCCGCGCTTGAGGCTCTGCGCCAGCAGGTTGGGCTCGAACTTGAGCTGCGCGATCGCGCGCTCCACGGCCTCGCGCGTCTCGGGCGACACGCGCTTGCGGCCGCTGAGGATGCGCGAGACGGTGGCCGGCGACACGCCGGCGGCGCGCGCCACCTGCTGCACGGTCACCGGGCCGGCGTCTTCGGCCGGCGGGTTTGTCGATTTCATGAATGCTGCATCGCTGGATCGGCGGATCCGGGCCATTCTATCGGCCCACCGCCTGGCTCTTTTCTCCTCGTACGACATCGGGTAACCCCTGATCCCGGGACGCTTGACCGGTCCAAGCCGGATCGCGTCCAATTCGGGAAATCGATTTCCCGAACGACAGATTTCAAAATCCTTCTCGCCAGATGAACACCCTCGCCTCCTCCTCCAGCCCGGCGCTGCCTGTCGCCGAGGCCCTCGCTCCCCTGAGTTCCTCCCGCATCGGCCGCCCCGGCTTTCTCTGGGGCGTGGCCACCTCGTCGTACCAGATCGAAGGCGCGGTCGATGAAGACGGCCGCCTGCCCTCGATCTGGGACACCTACGACGGCACCCCCGGCCGTGTGCTGCACGGCGACCGCGGCACCGTGGCCTGCGACCACTACCACCGCTGGGAACAGGACGTGGACCTGATCGCCTCGCTCGGCGTCGACGCCTACCGGCTCTCGATCGCCTGGCCGCGGGTGATGACCGAAGACGGCCGCAAGAACGACAAGGGCATCGACTTCTACAAGCGCCTGCTCGACCGCCTGGCCGAGAAAGGCCTGCAGCGCTACGTCACCCTCTACCACTGGGACCTGCCGCAGTGGATGGAAGACCGCGGCGGCTGGACCAACCGCGAGACCGCCTACCGCTTCGCCGAGTACGCCGAGCTGATGGGGCGCGAGCTCGGCGGCCGCGTCGAGGCCTGGGCCACGCTGAACGAGCCGTGGTGCTCGGCCTACCTCGGCTATGCCAACGGCCGGCACGCGCCGGGCCGCACCGACATCCGCTACGCTCGCGCCGCGATGCACCACCTGCTGCTGGGCCACGGCCTCGCGATCCAGGCGCTGCGCGCGAGCGACCCCGGCTCGAAGCTGGGCATCGTCGCCAACGTCGGCCACGCGCAGCCGATCACCGACAGCGAGGCCGACCGCCGCGCCGCACGCCTCTTCGAGATCCAGCACAACGGCTGGGTGCTCGATCCGCTGCTGAAGCAGCGCTACCCCGAGGCGCTCGACGAGCTGTGGCCCGGCAGCGCGCCGCTGGTGCTGGAGGACGACCTCGCCACCATCGGCCAGCGCATGGATTTCCTCGGCATCAACTACTACTTCCGCAGCCATGTGAAGAGCGACGGCGCGCACGGCTTCGAGGAGGTGCATGTCGACGGCCTCGAGCGCACGCAGATGGGCTGGGAGGTCTATCCCGAAGGCCTGCGCACGCTGCTGGTCGGCTTCCGCGAGACCTATGGCGCCGCGCTGCCGCCGATCTACATCACCGAGAACGGCATCGCCTGCGACGACCGCGTGCAGGATGGCCGCGTGCACGACACGCAGCGCCTGAGCTTCCTGCTGCGCCACCTGCAGGCGCTGGACGCCGCGATGCAGCAGGGCGTGGACGTGCGCGGCTATTTCTGCTGGTCGCTGATGGACAACTTCGAATGGGCCTTCGGCTACGAGCGCCGCTTCGGCCTCGTCCATGTGGACTACGACACCCAGGCCCGCACGCTGAAGGACAGCGCGCTGGCCGTGCAGCACTTCATGCAGGCGCGTCGCGCGACGGCATGAATACCGATGGCGCCGACCAAGAGCGGCGCCGACACTGACCCCCAAGCAGGAGACAGAAGAGATGAACGCACGCATTTCGCAGCTGGCCGCCGCCGCGGCCCTGGTGCTGCTCGCCGGCAGCGCCCACGCACAGAAGGCCGAGGTGATCCACTGGTGGACCTCGGGCGGCGAATCGGCCGCGGTGAAGGAGCTGGCCAATGCCTACAAGGCAGCCGGCGGCACCTGGGTCGACAACGCGGTGGCCGGCGGCGAAGCCGCGCGCGCCTCGGCGATCAACCGCATCGTCGGCGGCAACCCGTCGACCGCGGCGCAGTTCAACACCTCGCAGCAGTTCCACGACATCATCGACCAGGGCCTGCTGAACAACGTCGACGACGTCGCGCAGAAGAACAACTGGGACAAGATGCTCCCGGCGCCGGTGCTCAACGCCATCAAGGTCAAGGGCCACTACTACGCGGTGCCGGTCAACATCCACATGCCGGCATGGTTCTGGTACTCGAAGGCCGCCTTCGCCAAGGCCGGCATCAAGGATGAGCCGAAGACGGTCGACCAGCTGTTCGCCGACCTCGACAAGCTCAAGGCCGCCGGCCTCGTGCCGCTGGCGCTGGGCGGCCAGCCGTGGCAGGAGAAGATCACCTTCGACGCGGTGCTGGCCAACGTCGGCGGCTCCGACCTCTACCTGAAGGTCTACCGCGACCGCGACGAGAAGGCCGTGAACTCGCCGGCCTTCAAGAACGTGCTCGCCACCTTCAAGCGCCTGCACAACTACGTGGATGCCGGCTCGCCCGGCCGCAACTGGAACGACGCCACCTCGATGGTGATCTCGGGCAAGGCCGGCGTGCAGATCATGGGCGACTGGGCCAAGGGCGAGTTCCAGGCCGCCAAGCAGACGGCCGGCAAGGAGTTCGGCTGCATCGCAGGCCTGGGGCCGAAGTCGCCGTACATCATCGCGGGCGACGTGTTCGTGTTCCCGAAGACCAATGATGCCGCCGCGATCAAGGCGCAGCACCTGCTGGCCAGCACCTTCACCGCGCCGGCCACGCAGGTGGCGTTCAACAACAAGAAGGGCTCGATCCCGATCCGCACCGATGTGGACGCCAGCGCGATGGACATCTGCGCCCAGGCCGGCCTCAACATCATGAAGGACGCCTCGCGCCAGCTGCCCAATGCGGAGATGCTGGTGCCGCCCGACATGAACGGCGCGCTGCAGGACATCATCACCAAGTTCTGGAACAAGGACCAGTCGGTCGACGATGCCGCCAAGGCCATCGCCGCCGCGCTGAAGGGATGATGGGGCGATGAAGAGCAAGTGGCACCGCTGGCCGGTCTACGCGGCCCTGGCTCCGATGATCGCCACGGTGCTGCTGGCCTACCTGGGCACGATCGGCTGGTCGGTGCGCATGTCGTTCAGCAGCTCGCGCACGCTGCCGATCGCCGACTTCGTCGGCCTCACGCAGTACGTGAAGCTGTTCAACAACGAGCGCTGGATACTCTCGCTGCAGAACGTCGCGATCTTCGGCGTGCTGTTCATCGGCGCCTGCCTGGTGCTGGGTTTCCTGCTGGCGGTGTTCATCGACCAGCAGGTGCGCGGCGAGGGGCTGCTGCGCACGGTGTTCCTCTACCCGTACGCGATGTCCTTCGTGGCCACCGGCCTGGTGTGGCAATGGATGCTGAACCCTGAGCTCGGCATCCAGGCCACCGTGCGAGGCCTGGGCTTCGAGCATTTCCGCTTCGACTGGATCGTCGACCAGGACATGGTGATCTACGCGATCGTCATCGCCGCGGTGTGGCAGGCCTCGGGGCTGGTGATGGCACTGATGCTGGCCGGCCTGCGCGGCATCGACGACAGCCTCTGGAAGGCCGCGCGTGTCGACGGCATCCCGCGCTGGCGCTACTACGCCAGCATCGTGCTGCCGATGCTCGGGCCCTCGTTCGCCACTGCCTTCGTGCTGCTGGCGGTGGGCGTGATCAAGGTCTACGACGTGGTGGTGGCGATGACGCAGGGCGGCCCCGGCACGGCCAGCGAAGTGCCCGCGAAATTCATCATGGACTACCTCTTCGGCCGCGCCAACCTCGGCCTCGCCTCCGCCGCCTCGACCGTGCTGCTGGCCACCGTGCTCGCGCTGCTGATGCCGTGGATGTTCGCGCGCCAGCGCGCCGCCGCGAGGGCCGCCGCATGAAGCGCCCGGCCCGTTTCTCGCCGGCGCGCCTCGGCCTGTATGCCTTCCTGCTCGGCTCGGCGGCCTTCTTCCTGCTGCCGCTGTACGTGATGCTGGTCACCTCGGTGAAGCCGATGGAGGAGATCCGCCTCGGCCACCTGTTCGCGCTCCCGCACTCGGTCACGTTCGAGCCCTGGGCCACCGCCTGGCAGGCAGCCTGCACCGGGCTGCAGTGCGAAGGCATCCGCGGCGGCTTCTGGAACTCGGTGGCCATTGTGCTGCCGAGCACCGTGCTGTCGATCCTGATGGGCGCGATCAACGGCTATGCGCTGTCGTTCTGGAAGCCGCGCGTCGGGCAGTGGTGCTTCACCGTGCTGCTGCTCGGCGCCTTCGTGCCCTACCAGGTGCTGATGTTCCCGCTGGTGCGCGCGTTCGCCGGCGTGTCGCTGTACGGCACGCTGCCGGGCATCGTGCTGATCCACACCATCTTCGGCATGCCGGTGATGACACTGCTGTTCCGCAACTACTACGCGTCGGTGCCCGGCGAGCTGTTCAAGGCGGCGCGCATCGACGGCGGCGGCTTCTGGCGCATCTTCTTCCAGCTGATGCTGCCGATGTCAGTGCCGATCATCGTGGTGGCCGTGATCATGCAGGTGACCAACATCTGGAACGACTTCATCCTCGGCCTCGTGTTCGCCGGCCGCGAGCATCTGCCGATGACGGTGCAGCTCAACAACATCATCAACACCACCACCGGCGAGCGGCTCTACAACGTCAACATGGCGGCCACGCTGCTGACCTCGCTGGTGCCGCTGGTCATCTACCTCGTGTCCGGCCGCTGGTTCGTGCGCGGCATCGCCGCCGGCGCAGTCAAGGGTTAAGTCTTCATGTCCCGCGTTTCAGTTCAGGGCCTTCAGGTCCGCATGGGCCCTGTCTCCATCCTGCAGGGCCTCGACCTCGAAGTCCATCCCGGCGAGTTCCTCGTGCTGCTCGGGCCTTCGGGCTGCGGCAAGTCGACGCTGCTGCACTCCATCGCCGGCCTGCTCGACGTGACCGGCGGCCGCATCGAGATCGGCGGCCACGACGTCACCTGGGCCGATCCGAAGGACCGCTCGATCGGCATGGTGTTCCAGTCGTATGCGCTCTACCCGACGATGAACGTCGAGCGCAACCTGTCGTTCGGGCTGCGCATCAACGGCACGCCCAAGCCCGAGATCGACCAGCGCGTGCAGCGCGCCGCGCAGATGCTGCACCTCACCGAGCTGCTGAAGCGCAAGCCGGCGCAGCTGTCGGGCGGCCAGCGGCAGCGCGTGGCGATCGGCCGCGCGCTGGTGCGGCAGGCGGAGGTGTTCCTGTTCGACGAGCCGCTGTCGAACCTCGACGCCAAGCTGCGCACCGAGCTGCGGCGCGAGCTGAAGCAGCTGCACAAGGCGCTCGGCTCGACGATGATCTACGTGACGCACGACCAGGTCGAGGCGCTCACGTTGGCCACCCGCATCGCGGTGATGAAGGACGGCCGCATCCAGCAGATCGCCACGCCGGCCGAGATCTACAACCGGCCGGCCAACATGTTCGTCGCCGGCTTCCTCGGCGCGCCGGGCATGAACTTCATCGAAGGCCGGCTGCAGGGCGGGCGCTTCGTCTCCGATCTGCTGTCGGCGGACGTATCAGGCTATGCCTTCGCGCAGGCGCCGCAGCCCGGGCAGCCGGTGGTGCTGGGCATCCGCCCCGAGCACATCGCGCTCGAAGCGCCGGAGGGCGAGGCGCACGGCCGCGGCACGGTCTCGCTGGTGGAGCCCATGGGTGCGCACTGGGTCACCTGGCTCGATCAGCAAGGCCGCCCGCTGGCCGTGCAATCGGTGAGCAACACCGAGGCGTTGCTCGACCGACCGGTCGCCTTCCGCATCGACGCGACCCGTGTGTCGCTGTTCGACGCGGAATCCCAACGGCGTCTTTGACGCTCTGCGTTCGGGCTCAGCCGGCGCCGAGCCGCCTCAAGGCGGCTGAGCGCCCCCTCGGGGGGCAGGAGCGAAGCGACGTGGGGGCCGACATCTCTCAGGCCGCGAGGCGGCCGATGCGGGCCGAGACCTTGGCCGCGACCGGCGCGTCGTTGGCCGCTTCGGCCGGATCGCGGTAGGGCCGCCATTCGCCTTCGGGCTGGCTGAGTCGGTCGGCCACCACGGCCCAGACCTTCGGATGCCACACCAGCCCGATGTGGCTGGCCTCGACCTCGATGTTCTCGGCCCACGGATGCCCTTCGGCCTCGCGGCAGGCTTCCCACGCGACCACGCCGTCGCTGCGGCTGTAGATCGAGGTCGTGGGCACCGGTGGCGTGCTGCGCAGGCGCTGCGACAAGGCCTCGTCGACCTTGGGCATCTGCCCGCTCAGCAACCGGTACAGCCAGCCCACGTTGGTGGCATCGCCATCGCCGGCAAACGGCGAGCCGAGCGTGATCACCTGGCGCACCGCGTCGGGCAGCTTGCGCGCGATTTCGCGTGCATAGATGCCGCCGAGGCTCCAGCCGATCAGGCTCACCCGCTGCTCGTGCAGGCACGCCACGCTCTGCACATGGGCCGCCAGCTCGTCGAGCCACACCTCGATGTCGCCACGCGGGCCCATGTTGAGGCCGCGGCCCCAGTCATAGGCGGCATAGCCGAGATCGAGGCAACAGCCCTTGAGCGGCTCGATCGCCGACTTGTCGGCGGCGAGCCCCGGGAAGATGACCACCGGATGGCCATCACCCGAAGGCAATGCGCTGCGGTCCATCAGCCGGGCCCCCATGTATTCCAGCGCGGCACGCACCGGCTCCAGCCCGAGCAGCGCCAGCGAGGGCGATGCCCAGGCCGAGGCCGGGGCCGGCTGCATGTCGGCAGCGCGCGCCATCAGCGTACGGTGCCGCGGCGGACGAGGTTGACGATCGCGAGCAATATCACCGCGCCCAGCAGCGAGACCAGCAATCCTGCGACGCTGAAGTCATTGCTGTTGATCGTGCCGGTGCCCAGCATCGGCGCCAGCAGCCAGCCGCCGAGCAGCGCGCCGATCACGCCGACGACGATGTTCAGCACGATGCCCTGCTGCGCATCGGTGCGCATGATGAGGCTGGCGATCCAGCCGACGATGCCACCCACGACGAGCCAAATGATCAAGTTCATAGCCATCTCCTTAGTCACTGCGATACCCGGAACCTGCTGCACACACCCGTGTGCGCAGGGCTCAGGCGTCATGGTGGAGATCGCTGCTCGATGCGCCAATTCCAGAATGCCGCTGCGCGTTGTCAGGGCCGCCTGACTCGCTTGCAGGGAGCGCGCTACACCCGTTACGTCTTGGGCGGGCGGGTGCGCCGGCGCGGGCCGATGGCGCCCACCGCCGCCGCCCGCACGATGCGGCGGAACGTGGGGCATTGCAGGTGATCTGGCGCGCGGCAGGCCGCCGCATGGCGCAGGCCGTCGCGCATGGTGCTGAGCTCGTGGATGGTGCGGTCGAGCTCGTCGGCCTTGGCCAGCAGCATCTGGCGGTCGACGCGCGGCCCGCCTTCGGCACCGAACATGCGCGCGATGTCGTCGAGCGAGAAGCCCGCCGCGCGCCCGAGCGCGATCAGCGCCAGGCGCTCCAGCACACCGGCATCGAACAGGCGCCGCAGCCCCTGGCGGCCGGTCGAGGCGATCAGCCCCTTCTCCTCGTAGTAGCGCAGCGTCGAGGCCGGCACGCCCGAGCGCCTGGCCACTTCGGCGATGTCCATTCCGATCCACCTCTTGACTTCAAGTCGACTTGAAGTGGCAGAGTGCCATCCACGCATCGCCAACGCAAGCAGGAAGGACCAACGCAATGAACACCACTCCCGAAACCAACCGCGAACAATCGGCCCTGTGGAACGGCACAGGCGCCCGCGCCTGGGTCGAGACGCAGCAGGTGATGGACCAGATGTTCGAGCCGATGGAGCAGCTGCTGATCGATTCGCTGACCAGCACGCACCCGGGCGCGCTGCTCGACATCGGCTGCGGCACCGGCAGCACCACGCTGGCCGCAGCGCGCCGCCTGGGGCCGCAGGCCCGCTGCGTGGGCCTGGACATCTCGGGCCCGATGATCGAGATGGCACGTGACCGCGCGGCACGCGAGCAGCTGCCGGTCAGCTTCATCGCGGCCGACGCTCAGTTGCATGGCTTCGAACCCGCCACCTTCCACACGCTGATCTCGCGCTTCGGCGTGATGTTCTTCGATGACCCGGTGGCCGCCTTCACCAACCTGTGGCGGGCCGCACGCCCCGGCGCGCGGCTTCACTTCACCGCCTGGCGCAGCGCCGACGAGAACCCGTTCATGACCACCGCCGAGCGCGCCGCCGCGCCGCTGCTGCCCGAGCTGCCGACCCGCCGGCCCGGCGCCCCAGGGCAGTTCGCTTTCGCTGATCGCGAGCGCGTCGCCACGATCCTGCGCGACAGCGGCTGGACCGGCATCGAGATCGAGCCGGTCGACTTCACCTGCACGATGCCGACGCAGGAGCTGCCGAACTACATCCGCTGGATGGGGCCCGTGGGCCAGGTGCTGCAGAAGGCCGACGATGCCACGCGTGACCGCGTGGGCGGCGCGGTGCGCGCGGCCTTCGAGCCCTTCGTGCAGGGCGGCGAGGTGCGCTTCACGGCCGCCTGCTGGTCGGTGAAGGCTTTGCGGCCATAGCCCGCAGGCGCCTCAGCCGGCGCCGAGCCGCCTCAAGCCGGCTGAGCACCCCCTCGGGGGGCAGGAGCGAAGCGACGTGGGGGCCGACATCTCAGACGCCGGCCTTGGCCAGGATCACCAGCGACACGCCGCGCGCCGCCGTGGTGGCATCGGGGTTCTGGTACGAATGCGGCAGGTTGCCGGGAAACGCCAGCACATCGCCGGCACCGAGCTCATAGCGGTCCCCCGCCACGAAGAGATTCACCCTGCCCTCGAGGCAGGTGAAGAACTCGCGCGTGCCCGGCAGGTGCGGCGTGCCGCCCATCACCGCCGCGGGCGCGAAGTCCATCAGCGTGCACATCTGGTCGGGCACCGGCTCGGGCACCAGCGGTCGCTCGGTCACGCCGCGGCCGCGGTGCTGCACGCCCACGTCGTCGGCCGGCCAGCGCCGCACCTTGGCGCGCGGCGCGGCCAGCAGCTCGTCGATCGGCACGTGCAGCGCACCGGCCACCTTGACCAGCACCGCGAGCGACGGGTTGGCGTCGCCCGACTCGAGGTTGGCGATGGTCGAGCGCGGCACGCCGGCCGCGGCGGCCAGCGCGTCCTGCGTGAGCTTGCGCGCATGGCGCAGGCTGGTGAGGTTGCGCGCCAGGTGCGCGCCGACGCGCTCGGCCTCCGCGCCGTTGCCGTCTGCCTGGCCCTCGGTCTTGTCCGTCATGCCGGTCTGCTCTCCTGACGTTCTGCCAACCGGTTGGACAAGCCGCTCGCCGCATCGTCCGCCGGTTCCTAAGCTGCAAGCCATCGATCCAACGACTGGAGCAGCATCACATGAGCAACGCAGCATACCCAAGCGCCACGCCGCTGCGCGTGGCCATCACCGGCGGCACCTCGGGGCTGGGCCTCGCCCTCGCACAGGCGTGGCATGCCCGTGGTGCGCACGTGGCCTTCGTCGCGCGGCATGAAGCAGCGGTGGCCCGCGTGATGCGCCTCCTGCCAGGCAGCCACGGCATCGTCGGCGACGTGGCCGACAAAGAGCAGATCCACCGCATCGCCTTGCAGATCAGCGGCCGGCTCGGCGGCCTCGACGTGCTGGTGAACAACGCCTCCAGCCTCGGCGCGGCGCCGCTGAAGCTGCTGGCCGACACCGAGTGCGAGGAGCTGGAGCTCGCGCTGGCCACCAACCTGCTCGGGCCCTTCAGGCTCACGAAGGCGCTGCTGGGGGCGCTGTCGGCCTCGGCACGCGAAGGCCGCGGCGCGGTGGTACTCAACGTGTCGAGCGACGCCGCGATCAACCCCTACCCGACCTGGGGCGCCTACAGCGCCAGCAAGGCCGCGCTGCACCACCTGAGCCGCATCTGGCACGAAGAGTTGCAGGGCGAAGGCGTGCGCGTGCTGAGCGTCGACCCGGGCGACATGGACACGCCGCTGCATGCGCTGGCCGTGCCCGATGCCGACCGCGCCACTTTGAAACGCCCCGAGGCCGCCGCACGCGAGTTGATCGACGTGATCGCGGCCGCCCTGCCGACAGGAGTCGCACGATGAAAGCTGCCGACCGCCCGATCCAACGCCCCGCCGACGCCCGCCTGCTCGCGCTCGATGCGCGCGGCGAGCTGCAGCACCTGCCGCGCCATCGATTCGTCGAGCTGCTGCGCCCCGGCGACCTCGTGATCGCCAACGATGCGGCCACGCTGCCGGCCAGCCTGCGCGGCACGCACCTGCGCAGCGGCCAGTCCGTCGAAGTGCGCCTCGCCGGCCGCCGCTCGCTCGCGGTGGACGACGTGCACGACTTCAGCGCCATCGTCTTCGGCGAAGGCGACCACCGCCAGCGCACCGAAGACCGGCCGGCACCGCCCGCGCTGCGCGAAGGCGACCTGCTCGCGCTCGGCACGCTCTACGCCACCGTGACCGGCCTGCTCGGCCATCCGCGCCTGATCGGCCTGCACTTCCACGGCACGGCCGACGGCATCTGGGCCGGCCTCGCTCGCCATGGCAAGCCGGTGCAGTACGCCCACATGGACCCGCCGCTGAAGCTGTGGGATGTGTGGACCTCGATCGCCGGCGCGCCGGTGGCCTTCGAGGCGCCGTCGGCCGGCTTCGCACTCGAATGGCAGGGCCTGCGGGCACTGCGCGAGCGCAGCGCCCGCTTCGCGACGCTGACGCATGCGGCCGGCCTGTCGTCGACAGGCGATCCGGCGCTCGATGCCAGGCTGCCGTTCGACGAGCCGTACTTCATCCCCGCCGTGACCGCGGAGGCGATCGCGCAGACCCGTGCCGAGGGCGGCCGCGTCGTCGCGATCGGCACCACGGTGGTCCGCGCGCTGGAGCATGCCGCCTCGCTGCATGGCGGCATCGTGCCCGCTGGCGAAGGCATCGCCACGCAGAAGATCGGCCCGACGACGCCGCTGCGCGTGGTCGACGTGCTGCTCTCCGGCACGCACGAGCCGGGCACCAGCCACTACGAGCTGCTGCGCGCCTTCACCGACGATGCCGCACTGCTGCGCGCCGACGAAGCGCTGGAGCAGCACCGCTACCGCACGCACGAGTTCGGCGACTCGGTGTGGATCGAGCAGCGGATCTCGATGAAGACGTGGCGTCAGGCGCGCACGGTGCGCGCTGCCCTTCCCAGCCCGATCCACCGCGCCGCCAGCGCCAGCCCCGCCACCACGTAGGCCAGCCCCGCCGGCACCCACATCACGAGGCCACCGAGCTGCTGGTCTTCCAGCGGGTCGAGGCCGAGTGCGCCGGCCGTGGGCTGGTAGCTCGGGTACCACAGCATTGGCGACAGCGTGAGCAGCGCGCCCAGCGCGCCGGTGTGGATCATCGTCGTGAAGAGGTAGAGCATCGCGCTGCCCTGCGAGCTACGCGAGGCCGGCTTCAGCGCCGACCACCAGAACAGCAGCGCGGTGCCGAGAAAGCTCACGTGCTGCAGCGTGTGGATGCCCTCGCCATGCAGCGCGGCCTCGAACAGCAGCGGCACGTGCCACCCCCACAAGGCCACCGCATGCAGCGCCCAGGTGCTGAGCGGTGCAGTCAATCCGCGCCAGAACGCCGACCAGACGGGCCGCTTCGTCCAGCCGCCGACGCGCCGGCGCCAGCCCATCGGCATCGCCCAGGTCCACAGCACGAGCGGCCGGCTCAGGCACATCAGCGGCGCGGCCACCACCATCAGCAGCTCGTGCTGCAGCATGTGTGCCGAGAACAGCCGCACGCCCAGCGGATCGAGCGGCGACACCAGCGCGATCACCAGCGACAACCAACCGGCGACAAAGGCCAGCGCCTGCCCCACCGAGACACCGCGGCCCACGCCCGCTTCGCGCCACAGGCGCCACAGGCCCAGGGCATAGCCCGCGGCACTGAGCACCAGGCAGCCGATCACCCACGGCTCGAAGCTCCACGGCAGCGACCATGCGGCCGCCGGCGCATCGGCCGGATGCGCCACACACGGCAGCGCCGGCCACATCAGCCCGGCCACCGCGAAACGCCTCACGACCAGCACGGCGACAGGCCCCACACCGGAATCCACAGACCGATCAGCACGAGCATCGACAACGCGCCCGACCATGTGGCCACGCGCGCGAGGAACAGGCGCTGCGGGCCATGCCGGTCGGTGTCGGTCGGGATCGTGCCGCCATGCGCCTGCTTCTGCCGCCGCGCCTCGCGCCACGACAGCCAGGTGAGCAGCGCCGCCAGCGCGATGAACAGCAGCGACACCGCATGCAGCCATTCGCCCGCCTGGCGCTGGCACAGCGGCGTGGCCAGCGCGAACACCGCCGACAGCTCGCCCAGCGCCAGCATCGGCGCGATCAGCAATGCAGGCCAGACCCACATGGCTAGCCTCCCCTCGGTGCCCAGTACAGCACCGCATAGATCGGCAGCCAGCTGAACACGACGAAGTACCAGTACAGCGCGTTCTCGCTCACATCGACGAAGCGCTTGCCCTCCAGCGGGCCGGTGAACACCAGCACGTTGAGCACCAGCGTGTCGTAGGCATCGGTGATCAGGTGCAGCGTGTGCAGGCCCAGCAGCGTCCACACCACCGAGCCGTAGGCGCTGCCGTACCACAGGCAGTTGAGCGTCTTGAACTCGAACCACCGCACGGCCAGCACCACGAACGAGAACAGCGTGCTCACGGTGACCCACAGCCGCATGCCGGGCAGGGCCAGCGCTTCGGCGCGGCGCTTGGTCAGCCAGGCCGGCAACAGGCTCACCAGCAGCAGCACGGTGTTCAGCGTGCCCCACTGCAGCTCGGGCGGCGCCTCATTGGGCAGCCAGCGGTCGGCATGCATGCGCAGGTAGAAGTACGTGGCCACCGTCAGTGCGAACACGGTGCTCTCGATCGCGATCAGGCCCTGCGTGCCCCACCACATCAGGCTGCGGTGGCCGAAGCCGAAGCTCGGGATCGCGCTCACGTCCAGCGCGGCGCCCTGCTGCCGCACGCGCGACTGCGCATCGGTGCGCCGCTCGATGGCTTCGGCATTGGTGAACTTCACGGCGTGCGCTCCAGCGCGAGATGGGCCTGCGCCTCGCGGCGGCGGGGCCAGAACCATGCGGTGAGCGCGATCGCCACCGGCACCATGCCCCACACCACCGCCCACGGCGTGAAGATCGAGCCGACGAACAGCACCGTCGTGGCCACCGCACCGATGAAGGGCCAGGGCGTGGGCTCGGGAAACACCACGCGATGGTCGGGGTGGGCTTCCATCAGCGTCGTCACCAGCACCTCGCGCTGGTCAGCGGCGAGGCCGCTCACGTGGGTGGGCTCGGGCTGCGGCTCCCACAAGGGCTCGCGGCCATGGACCACCGGCACCGCGTTGAAGTTGCCCGCCGGCGGCGGCGAGCTGGTGCCCCATTCGAGCGTGCCGGCGCCCCACGGGTTGTCGCCGGCCAGCGCGCCGTGCGTGCGGCTGCGCCACGCGTTGACGAGGAACAGCAGCACGCTGAAGGCGACCATCACCGCCCCCACGGTCGACAGCAGGTTCAGCCCGCCCCAGCCCATCTCCTTCGGGTAGGTGTACACGCGCCGCGGCATGCCCATCAGCCCGAGCAGGTGCATCGGGAAGAAGGCGATGTTGAAGCCGACGAAGAACAGCCAGAAGTTCCAGCGCCCCAGCCGCTCGCTCATCAGCCGGCCGGTGATCTTGGGATACCAGTAGTAGATCGCGCCGAAGAGCGGGAACACCGCGCCGCCGATCAGCACGTAGTGCAGGTGCGCGACGACGAAGTAGGTGTCGTGCACCTGCAGGTCCAGCGGCACCGAGGCCAGCATGATGCCGGTGAGGCCGCCGATCACGAGGATCACGAAGAAGGCCAGCACGAACAGCAGCGGCGTCTTCAGGTCGAGCTTGCCGGTCCACAGCGTCGCGATCCAGCAGAAGATCTGCACCGCCGACGGGATCGCGATCATCATGCTCACCGCGGTGAAGAAGCTCTTGCCGAGCTCGGGCAGGTTGGTCGCGAACATGTGGTGCACCCACAGCCCGAACGACAGGAACGCGGTGGCGATCAGCGCCAGCACCATCGCCGAATAGCCGAAGATCGGCCGCCGCGCGAAGGTGGGGATGATGGCCGAAATGAAGCCCAGCCCCGGAATGAAGATCATGTAGACCTCGGGGTGGCCGAAGAACCAGAACAGGTGCTGCCACAGCAGCGCATCGCCGCCTTCGGCGGGGTTGTAGAAATGCGTGCCGACGAGGCGGTCCATGATCAGCGCCGTGCTGGCCAGCATCACCGACGGCATCGCGAACATCACCATGAACGCGGTGACCAGCATGCCCCAGACGAACAGCGGTATGCGGTTCAGCGTCATGCCCGGCGCACGCAGCTTGAACACCGTGACGACGAGGATCACCGCCTCCAGCAGGCCCGACAGCTCGGTGAAGGTGATCAGCTGCGCCCAGAAGTCCACCCGCTTGCCGGGCGAATAGTCGGGACCGGAAAGCGGCACGTAGGCGAACCAGCCCGCGTCGGGCCCGATGTTCATCGCGAAGGCCACGTACAGCATCAACCCGCCGAACAGGTAGATCCAGAAGGCGAAGGCGTTCATGCGCGGGAACGCGATGCTGCGCGCGCCCACCATCAGCGGCACCAGGTAAACCGACACCGCCTGCATCACCGGCACGGCGAACAGGAACATCATCGTCGTGCCGTGCATCGTGAACAGCTGGTTGTAGAGGTCGGGGCCGATCAGCTTGTTCTCCGGCCGCGCGAGCTGCAGCCGCATCAGCGCCGCAAGCAGTCCGCCGGCCACGAAGAAGCCGAAGGCGCTGACGATGAAGCGCACGCCGATGGTCTTGTGGTTGATCGCGCTGATGAAGCCGAGCCAGCCCGGCGGGTCGCGCCAGGTGCGCTCGAGTGCGATGACCTGCTCGGCCGTGGGCGGAACGGTGTTGCGCAGCGGCTCGATGTCGGGCTTCTCGGGCCAGGCCGGGTCGCGCGTCATTTGAGGCTCTCCAGGTAGACGACCAGCGCATGCAGGTCGTCGGGCGCGAAGGCGTGCGCCGGCATGTTGACGCCGGGCTTGATCTTCTGCGGGTCGGTGATCCAGGCGGCCAGCTGCTCGGCGTTGTTGGGCAGCGCGCCGGCGGCCAGCGTGCGCCGGCTGCCCATGTGCGACAGGTCGGGCGCCTTGCGCGCGCTCGCATCGGTGCCGGCGATGTTGTGGCACATCACGCAGGTGCTGCCGAGGAAGAGGCGCATGCCGCGCGCGGCCACCGGGTCGGCCGGCGGCGGCGGCGCCTGGCGCTGCGCGCCGGCCCAAGCCTCGTACGCTGCTGGCTCTTCGGCCACCACCTCGAAGGCCATCCACGCGTGCTGGTACCCGCAGAACTCGGCGCACTGGCCGCGGTACACACCGGCCTTGTCGGCGCGGAACTGCATCTGCGCGGTGCGGCCGGGGATCAGGTCTTTCTTGCCGGCGAGGTTGGGCACCCAGAAGCTGTGGATCACGTCGTCGGACTTCAGCGTCAGCACCACCGGCCGGCCCACCGGCACGTGCAGTTCGTTGGCGGTGGTGAAGATCCTGGCCGGCTGCGCATCGTCGTACTGCAGCTCCCACCACCACTGGTGCGCGGTGACCTGGATGTGCAGCGCATTGCGCAGCGACATCTGCGCCAGCACGCGGTCGGTCCACACGCTGGCGCCGATGAGCACCAGCAGCAGCGCGGCCGAGAGCGCCACCGCGGCGATCACGTTGCGCTGCACCCGGGGCTCCGAATGCTCGAACGAGCCGAGGTCGGGCGGCGTGCCGGGCCCGGCCTTCGGCGCGCGCCACACCGCATACAGAAAGCCCAGCAGCACCAGCGTGAACACCGCCGTGCAGATCAGCAGCGTGAGCCGCCACAGGTCGAGGATGTGGCCGGCCTGCGGGCCGAAGGTGTGCAGCGAGTCTTGCAGGGGGGCCATCTCAGTGCTCCGCCACGGCCTTCGGCCGCTCCGGGCTGCGCCGCTGCTCCGGCTCGCCCGGGCTCAGCGAATCGCTGCGCGACGGCTCCACGTCGAAGCGCAGCTGCCCGCTCATCGAGCGCACATAGGCCGCGATCTGCCAGACCTGGTCTTCGGGGATGCGGCCGGCGAAGGCCGGCATGCCGTTGGGCCGGCCATGCAGGATGGTGTCGACGATCTGCTGCGGCGCAGAGCCGTAGATCCACTTGTCGTCCATCAGCGGCGGGCCGATGTTGCCGCCGCCGTTGCCATGACAGCCGCTGCAGTTGTACCAGCGGAATAGCCGCTTGCCCTGCGACACCGCGTAGGCGTTCTCCTCGTAGGGATGGTCGACGCGGCGCTGCGGCGGCGCCGCCGAGGCGGCCGAGGCCGGCACCGAGGCCGCCAGCGGATACGGGCCGGGCGCGAGCACCGAGGTGGCGGTGGCATGCGCGGCCGATGCATCGTGCGGCGGCGTCTCGAACTGCCGCGTCTCGCGGTCGCAGCCCGCAAGGCAAGCCAGCGTGACGACCAGCAGCCACCGCTTCATCGCACGGCCTCTTCGCGATCGGTGCGCGGCACGGCGTATTCGGCGAGCACCGCATCCACCTCGGCATGCCGCGCATCGAGCGCTGCCTGCAGCGCATCGCGCAAGGCCGGGTCGCCCTTGCGCACGCCCACCGCGATGCCGAATTCGAACGGCATCGTCATGCCCTCGGGCGCATGCGCAAGGCTCACCTTCAACGGCTGCGACGCATGCCCGGCGAAGTAGCCGGCCTGCGGTCCCCACACCAGCGCCGCATCGAGCTGCCCTTCGGCCAGCGCCTGCACGATGCGCTGCGCCGCCGGCCCTTCACCGCCGTCGATGGTGTAGCCGCGCACCTTCTGCACCGCGCCATGGCGGGCCAGCGCATAGCCGGGCGGCGTGGCCGCGAGGTCGTTGCCGATCAGCTGCACGCCGATGCGCAGCGCGGGCAGCCGCGGATCGTCGAACGAGCGCAGCGGCTGCGCATCGGCCGCACGCGACACGAACACATAGCCCGAGCGGTAATAGGGCCGCGTGGTCAGCAGCCGCTCGAAGCTGGCCGGCACGCCCATCCACACATCGCAGTGGTCTTCGCCAACGGTCTTGCGCACGAAGCCTCGGCGCTGCGGCAGCCAGTACACCGCCATCGGCCGCTTCAGCTCGGCCGCGAGCAGCTGCGCGATGCGGATCTCGAAGCCGCTGCCGTCGCTGCGCGAATACGGCAGGTTGTCGGGGTCGGCGCACACGCGCAGCGGCGGTGCCTCTTCGGCATAGGCCGGCGTGGCCAGCCATGCAGCCAGCAGCACGGCAACGAGGCCGAGGCGGTCAGGGCAGCGCGAAGACATACAGCGTCCCGCCCTTGCCGGTGTGGGCCGGCAGGTCCTTCATCGCGTTGACGAAGCCCATGGCCGCGGTGCCGTCGCGCGGGTCGAGCCCACCCGACACCACGGCGCCGGCCCAGCCGCCCACGCCCGACAGCACCGCGATGTACTGCCTGCCGTCAGGGCCCTTGTAGCTCACCGGCTGGCCGATGATCCCCGAGCCGGTCTTGTACTGCCACAGCAGCTGGCCGGTGCGCGCATCCACCGCCTTGAACCAACCTTCCATCGTGCCGTAGAACACCACGTCGCCGGCCGTGGCCAGCGCGCCGCTCCACACCGGAAACTGCTCCTTCAGCTTCCACACCGGCTTGCGCGCCACCGGGTCCCAGGCGGTGAACTCGCCGCGGTGCCCGCCGGGGCCTGCATACATCTTCACGTCGGCGCCCACGTAGGGCGTGCCGGCGATGTAGCTCACCTGGTAGGTCTCGGCGTCCTGGCAGAGGTTCTGGTGCGGGATGTAGAGCAGCTTCGTGCGCGGCGACCATGCGCTGGGCTGCCAGTCCTTGCCGCCGGGCGACACCGGGCAGATGTTGCGGATGCTCTCGCCGGCGCGCGGCTCCTTCTCGGGGTTGTAGACCAGCTGGCCGGTCTGCAGGTCGACGCGCGTCGTGGTGGTGATGTAGACAAAGGGATCGGCACTGATCACCTGGCCGGTGGCACGGTCCATCACGTAGAGGTAGCCGTTGCGGTCGGGATGCAGCATCACCTTGCGCAGCGTGCCGCCGATCGCCAGATCGACCAGGACGTTCTCGTTGACGCCGTCGTAGTCGTGCAGGTCGTGCGGGCTGTACTGGTAGTACCAGATCGCCTCGCCGGTGTCGGGCCGGCGCGCGAAGATGCCCGAGGTCCACTTGTTGTCGCCCGGCCGCTGCTCCGGGTTCCACGGGCCGGGGTTGGCGGTGCCGTAGTAGACGAGGTCGAGCTCCGGGTCGTACGAGATCCAGCCCCACACCGTGCCGCCGCCGATCTTCCAGGCCTCCGGCGGCCAGCTGCTCACGCCGAGGTCGGTGCCGCGGTCCTGCTTGTAAAACGGCTTGAAGTTCGGACCGATCAACACGTCCTTGTCGGGGCCGGTCGTGTAGGCGCGCCACGCAATCTTGCCGGTGGCGGCATCCAATGCCGTCAGCCAGCCGCGCACGCCCATCTCGCCGCCCGAGTTGCCGACCAGCACCTTGCCCTTGACGACCAGCGGCGCCATCGTGATCGTCTCGCCGCGCTGGATCTCGCCGAGCTTCGTGCGCCACAGCTCCTTGCCGGTGGCCGCATTGACCGCGATCGTCTGGTTGTCGAGCGTGTTGATGAACACGCGGCCATCGGCATAGGCGGCGCCGCGGTTCACCACGTCGCAGCAGGCCACGCCCTGCGAGGCTGCCTCGGGCCGTGGCTCGAATTTCCATTTGACGTTGGCGCCGGGCTTGGAGAGATCGAGCGCCCACAGCACATTGGGATACGGCGTGACCACGTACATCGTGTCGCCCACCACCAGCGGCGCCGCCTCGTGGCCACGCGAGCCGCCGGTCTCGAAGCTGAAGGCCAGCTTCAGCTTGGCCACATTGGACGCGTCGATCTGCGCCAACGCGCTGTAGCGGGTGTTGGCATGGTCATGCGCCGCCATCGGCCAGCTGCCGTCGTCGGCCGCGACGGCACTCGCGCAGAGCGCAGGGCCCGCGGCAAGGCAGCCGGCGAGCGCAAGCGCCAGCATCGCCCGGACTCGATCGGCACGTGACATGGGTCTCCTCATTCGCCGTGTTCGGCTGCAGCGCATTCGGCAATCCCCATGCCCCTGTGGGTTTGTCCCTACGGGCATGCTGGCTGCTCCATCGGCTCCAACTGGCATTCCCGCCCATGTCGAACCGCATTCGAGGCCCATTGATGCTGCGCCGTCCCTCCTTCTCGCCGATCGCCCATCCGCTGCGCCGCGCGCCGCTGTGGCTGCTGCAGGTCGGCTTGTGGCTCGCGCTGCTGCTCACGCTGTGGGCCTGCACCGGCGTGCAGGCGGCGCCGCTGGCCTACGTGCCCAACGAGAAGGCCGGCAGCATCAGCGTGATCGACACCGAGACCGACCGCGTGATCGCCACCTGGGCCGTCGGCGGCAAGCCGCGCGGCGTGGCCGCCAGCCCCGACGGCAGCCGGCTCTATGTGAGCGACCAGCCGTCGAACGCGCTGCTGGTGCTCGACACGCGCAGCGGCGAGGTGGTGCGCCGCATCGCGCTCGGCGAATCTCCCGAAGGCGTGTACGTGTCGGCCGATGGTCACCTGGTGGCCGCCGCCAGCGAGCAGCTCAATGCGGTGATGCTCGTCGACACGCTGCGCAGCGAGGTGCTGGCGCCGATCAAGACCGAAGGCCGCAACCCGGAACACGCCGTCTTCAGCCCCGATGGCCGCTGGCTCTACGTGAGTGCCGAAGAAGCATCGCAGGTCGACGTGATCGACGTCGCCGCGCGGCGCCAGGTGGCGAGCATCGAAGTCGGCAAGCGACCACGCGGCGTCGCCTTCACGCCCGACGGCCAGCGCGCCTATGTGGCCTGCGAGCTCGACGGTGCGGTGTATGCGATCGACACCGCCACGCACCAGGTGCTGCAGCGCATCGAGGCCGGCGAGTTCTCCAACGGCGTGGCGATGCATCCCGATGGGCGCACGCTCTACGTCTCCAGCGGCCGCGGCGCCACCGTGGCGGTGATCGACGTGGCAAGCCACCGCGTGCTCGCGCAGATTCCGGTCGGCCAGCGCCCCTGGAACATGGCGCTCACGCCCGACGGCCGCAAGCTCTACGTGGCCAACGGCCGCTCCAACAGCGTGTCGGTGATCGACACCGCGCGGCGCCAGCGGCTCACCGACATCGCGGTCGGCGAGCTGCCCTGGGGCGTGGCCCTGAGGTAATCCCCAACACGGGTCCAGCGTAACGGCGCCGACACCATTTGGCGCCAGAAAGCGCTTTCTTTCTTCCAGCCCATGCTTTTATGATCCGCCTCCGGCGCGCATGAGAAAGCGCTTTCAAAGACGCCCGTGAGGAGGGCGCGCCGCATTCCGGCCACAACTTCCACGGAGACAAACGCATGAAACGCTTCTTCCTCTGGCTCGTCGCGTTGCTGGCGAGTCTGGCCTGGCTCGCGCCGCCGGCGCTGGCGCAATCGGCCGCCGACTACACGCAAGGCGTGGCGGTGAGCGGCACCGTCGCGACGATCTGGTTCAAGCCCACGTCGTCGACCACCAGCTGGGTCGACGTGCACTACAGCCTCAACGGCAGCAGCCAGCAGAACCTGCGCATGGGCTGGAACGCCGGCAACGCGCGCTACGAGCAGAACGTGAGTCCGGTCGCCACCGGCAACACACTGGGCTACAGCTTCACCTACAACAAGGGCACGCCGGCCTACGACACGCCGGTGTTCAACTTCACGGTAGGCAGTGGCTCCGGCGGCAGCGTCGCCACGCCCACCTTCTCGCCCGCGCCCGGCAGCTTCAGCTCGGCGCAGACCGTCTCGATCAGCACCGCCACCGCCGGCGCCACGATCAAGTACACCACCGACGGCTCCACACCCACCGCCAGCTCGGCCACCTACACCGGCTCGTTCCTCGTGTCGGCGACGAAGACGGTGAAAGCCATCGCGATCAAGTCGGGCCTGTCCGACTCGGCCGTGGCCAGCGGCACCTACACGATCAACAGCGGCGCCGCGTGGAACGGCTACACCACCTTCAACCTCGTCAACCAGACCAATGGTCGCTGGGCCGACAGCCAGGTCTACTGGGCCATCATCGGCAAGGACTGGAACACCGGCCAGTTCGTGCACGTCGACCTGAACGGCAACCTGGTTCCGATGCAGCTGGCCGACAACGGCGCGCTGGCCAAGAACGGCCAGACCTACACCAACTACTTCTACACGCTGGCCCAGGGCCGCTCGGTGACGATCCCGGCCATCAACTCGGCGCGCATCCTCTTCAGCGTCGGCAGCCCGATGTACATCAAGGTCGTGCTCGACGGCAACGGCCAGATCGGCTATGCCGGCGCCAACATCGAGAACCCGACCGACCCGAACATCGACGTGATCTTCGATTTCGGCGAGATGGCCATCGTGCCCAAGGGCCGCGCCGATGCGGGCATCTTCGTCAACACCACGCGGGTCGACCAGTACGGCTTTCCGCTGAAGCTGCGCGTGCAGGGCCTCAACGGCTACGACCAGACGGTGGGCGAGCCGCTGACCGAAGGCCGCGATGCGCTGTTCACGAAGTTCATCAACGAGGTGCCGGCCGAGTTCAAGGGCCTGGCGCAGGCGCCCTACTCGCCTTACCGCATCATGGCGCCGGCGCACGCCAGCTTCCAGGCCGGCCAGGCCAACGCCAACTACCTGCAGGGCTACATCGACGCGATGTGGACCAAGTTCAGCACGCAGGACCTGGTGTTCACGCTCGACAACCTCGGCACCTTCCGCGGGCGCGTCAGCGGCAACGTGTTCCGCTTCACCGGCGGCAATGCCAACGGCACCTACTTCATCAACGGCAAGCCCACCACCGCGATGGTGATGCTCGGCAACGGCCTGCTCGACGACACCGCCAATGCTTCGGACCCGAAGGTGCAGTTGCAGATCCAGGCCCAGGTGTGCGCCGCGCTGAACCGCCACGTGCTCGACGATCCGGCCAACTGGCACAACGCCGCGGCGTTCTATCCCGCGGGCCAGCGGGCCAACTACTTCGCGAAGTTCTGGCACGACCACAGCATCAACCGGCTGGCCTATGGCTTCGCCTATGACGACGTGGGCGGCTTCAGCCCTTCGCTGCACACCGATGCGCCGACGACGGTGACCTTCACCATCGGCTGGTAGGGATGACGGCACCCGGCCGCGGAGTACCGCGTCCACCCTCCGAGAGGGCCTGAGCTGGCTTGGGGCGGCCCGGCGCCAGCTCAGCGCAGCGCACACCGGCTCACGGCAGCGGCTGCATGCCGATCAGCCGGGCGTGCAGGTAGAAGGCGAACACCGCCCACACCACTACGCCCGCCGCCACGGCCGCGACCGTGCGGCCGGTGGAGCCCTCGGGATAGACCGTGCCGGCGGCGGCATCGCGCCGCCGCGCGGCCCGGAAGCTGAAGATCGCCCACAGGAGGAACGGCCCGAACAGCACCACGTCGGCCAGCGTGCCGTTGGCCAGCAGGTGCGCGAAGGCCCAGGTCTTCACGCCCAGCACCATCGGATGGTGCACGCGGGCCTTGATCGAATTGCCCGGCACCCGGCCCGCGGCGAGCAGCACGAAGGCCAGCAGCACCAGCACGCCGGCCACCGGTCGCGTCCACGAGGGCGGGTTCCACAGCACCACGGGATGCTGGCGCGCGAGGCCGTAGCCCCACACCACCAGCACCAACCCGGCGATAGCCGCCAACGAGTACAGCCCCTTCCAGCGGCCCGGGCCCCAGGCCGCGATGCGCGCAGTGCGCCAATCATCCGCAACGATGCGCACCGAATGGATGCCGAGGAACAGCACCAGCCCCGCGATCAACACGCCCATCGTCAGCTCCGCAGTGGAAACCGGCGCATTGTGCGGCGCCGGCCCCGCGGTGTCAGCCCTGTTCAGGCGCCGGCTCCGGCCCGCGCTCCAGCCGCAGCTGCGCCATCAGCCCATACCAGTCGACCCTGCGCGTGACCACCATCACCGCGGCGAGCACCGCGAACAGCAGGCCCGAGCCCAGCACCAGCGAGTTCTGCTCCATCTGCAGCAGCAGGTACAGCGCACCATAGAGCAGGCCGATGCCACCGCCGAACGCCAGCCCCGCGAGGCGGCCGCGCAGCACGTAGGCGCCGTAGAAGCCGAGCAGCAGCGTGCAGGCCGCGCTGGCCACGAGATAGGCCCATTCGAACGCGATGTGCTCGGTGAGGCTCACCAGCAGCAGGAAGAACACCGTCAGCGCCGAGCCCACCAGCAGGTACTGGATCGGATGCACGCGCAGGCGGCGCATCACCTCCACCAGCAGCACCGCGACGAAGGTCAGGCCGATGAACAGCAGGCCGTACTTCGTGGCGCGGTCGCTCAGCACATAGGGGTTCACCGGGTCGATGAAGCCGACGCCGAAGGTCTCGACGCAGCCGGTCCGCTTGCCGCTGCTGTTCTCCGGCGCATTGCGGGCCAGGGCCTCCTCCGGCGAATCACCGAGCGCGCAGGTGGCCGCGCCCGACAGCAGCTCCTGCTGGGCCGAGCTGGCCAGCGTGCTGAGCTGCCAGCTGGCATCGAAGCCCTTGGCGGTGACCGTGCGCTGCGAAGGCAGGAAGCGGCCCGCGAACGACGGATGCGGCCAGTCGGAGGCCAGGTGCACCGTGGTGGCATCGGCGATCGGCGCGAAGGCCAGCGTCTCGGTGCCCACCACCTCCAGCCCCACCTCCACGCTCAAGGTGCCGGCATTCAGCACGGCCGGGTCGAGCCGCGCATGGAAGCCGCGCGGCAGGTTGGGCAGCACGCTGCCGGCCTCCAGCTTCTGCGCCACGCCGCCCACGCTCAGCTGCGCATTGCGGATGCCGCGCGCATCGCCGATGCCCACGGCCAGCACCGGCGCCTCGCAGCGCACGCTCGCATGCGGCTGCTGCGGCGAAGGCATGGCCCAGGCCGTGTCAGTCCACGTGGCCTTCAGCGTCGACTTCGCGAGGTATCCGTTCACCTTGTACAACCCGCGGTAGCGCGGCTCGAGCGACGCGCGCGCATCGACCTGCAGCGCATTGGGCGCCCGCAGCACCGTGAAGTCGCGCCGCTCGGTCGTGGTCTTGCGGTCCTTGCCTTCGCCCTGCGTGCTTTCCCAGGTCTCGACGCAGCTGCGCTGCATCACCGGCCCGACCAGCGTCTGCTCCGAGGCGAGGCTGGCGGCCACGCCGCGCTGCGCCTCATGCAGCCGGCCCTCGCGCTCGGCCACCACACCGCCCACCATGCCCAGGCCCCACGCGAGCCCGACGCCCACGGCGATCAGGCCCGCCGCCTTCCCCAACAACGGAAACCGCATCGCTTCTCCTCCTCGTGAATGAAGCGGGCGGAGTGTTGGCGGCGAGGAAGAAGCGAGGATGAAGTGTGTGTGAAGACCCCGGCTCAGCCGCCGGCACGGCTGGTGACCAGCCCCTGCCCCGCCGCCCAAGCGGAGACATCGTCGCGACGGATCGCCGCCGCCATCAGCCCCGGGAACGCATCGGGCGTGCAGGCGAACGACGGCACGCCCAGCGCGGCGAGCTTGGCCGCCAGGTCGCGGTCGTAGGAAGGCGCGCCCTCGTCGCTGAGCGCCAGCAGCGTGATGAACTGCACCCCCGACTCCACCAGCTCGGCCGCGCGCCGCAGCAGCTGCGCCTCGACGCCGCCTTCGTACAGGTCGGAGATCAGCACGAACACGGTGTTGCGCGGCTCGCGGATGATCGACTGGCAGTAGCTCACCGCGCCGTTGATGTCGGTGCCGCCGCCCAGCTGCACGCCGAACAGCAGCTCCACCGGATCGTCGAGCTTGTCGCTCATGTCGACCACCGCGGTGTCGAACACCACCAACCGCGTGCTCACGGCCGGCAGCGACGCGAGCACCGCGCCGAAGATGCTGGAGTAGACGACCGAGTTGGCCATCGAGCCGCTCTGGTCGATGCACAGCACCACCTCGCGCTGCGGGCGGCGCGCCTTGCGGCCGTAGCCGTGCAGCTGCTCGGGCACCACGGTGCGGTACTCGGGCTGCCAATGCTTCAGGTTGGCGCGGATGGTGCGGTGCCAGTCGATCTCGCTGTGGCGCGGGCGGCGGTTGCGCTGGCTGCGGTCGAGCGCGCCGGTGACGGCGCTGCGCATCGGCTCCTCGAGCCGCTTCATCAGTTCGTCGACCACCTTCTGCACCACCAGCCGCGCGGTGGCCTTGGTGTTGGCCGGGATCACGCTGGCCAGCGAGATCAGGCTGGCCACGAGGTGCACGTCCGGCTGCACGCTCTCGAGCATCTCGGGCTGCAGCAGCATGTCGCGCATGTTGAGCCGCTGCAGCGCGTCGCGCTGCATCACCTGCACCACGGAGCTCGGGAAGTACTTGCGGATGTCGCCCAGCCAGCGCGCCACCGACGGCGCCGACGAGCCACGCCCGCCGCGGCGGCTGCCCTGCCCCAGGCCGTTGGGGCCGTCGGGTTCGTAGAGCGCGGCCAGCGCCTGGTCGAGCTCGGCCGCGGGGCCGGCCACCGCGCCGCAGGAGGCCTCGGCCTCGCTGCCGAGCACGAGGCGCCAGCGGCGCAGACGTTGTTCTTCCTCGGGCGTGATCACGTCGTCGCTCATGCGGAAAGCCCCATCAGTTCGCGCAGGGTGGGCAAGGGCAGCGCGGCCAGCGCGTCGTCCCACGCCACCGCGGGTGCGGCCACGGCCACCGGCGCCGCGCCGACGGTGCTGCGCGCCCGCGTGCCGAGGTCGCGCCGCTCGCCAGGGCCGAAGCCCGAGAAGGTGCGGCGCACCAGCGGCAGCACGCGCAGGAAATGTTCCTCGCTCAGCGTCGACAGCCAGTTGTCGACCAGACCCCAGACGGTGGCATCGTGCAGCAGCACCAGTGCATTGCGGTTGAGGAAGCCTTCGAGCCACGCCGCCGCATGGCCCGGCTCGGCGCCGGCCGAGAGTTGCAGGCCCAGTGCCTGCGCGGCCTCTTCCGCCTCGAGCGCGCCGTCGTCGAGCATCAGCCGGCTCGCCAGGCCGGCGATCAGCGCATGCGTGCCGTCGTGCCGCGCGATCGCCTTCAGCGCGCGGCGCCAGGCTTCGGTCTGCTCCTCGGCGCCGCGCAGCGCCACCGCGCCATGCGCGGCCAGCAGCTGCTGGCGCAGCACCTCGGCCGCCGCATCGTCGAGCGAGCCGCAGGCCAGCGGCAGGCTGATGCAGGCGCGCACGATGATGCCGTCGAGCACATGCGAGACCAGCGAGGCGTCGGTCTGCCGCACGCTGCCGTAGCGGAACACGTTGGCCAGCGGCGGCAGCGCGGCCAGCAGCTGCAGTGCATCGCCGGTCATCGCGGCGCGGCTCTCGAGCGCCTGCGTCACCGGCTGCACCGCCTCGGGCAGCTCGGCGAGCAGCACCTCGTCGACCAGCTTCGCGAGCTCGTCGAGGCTGGCGGCATTGGCGGCGCGGTCGATCACGCGGGCGGTGGCGGCCTGCAGCACCGTGCGGCCCCAGCGGCTGGCTTCGATGAGCCGCAGCTGGAACTCGGGCTGCCACTGCAGCGACCACACCTCGTGGAAGGTGCCACGCGCCGAGCGGCCGGTGCGGGCGATCCCGCCCCAGGGCACTTCGAGCAGACGCAACCGGTGCAGCAGGTGGCTGCGGGCCAGGTCGTTGGCATTGCGCAGGTCGAGGTCAAGCGTGCGCTGCAGCGCCTCGGGCTTGAGCCGCAGCGACTTCTGCGCCTGCTCCACGTCGCGCTGCAACGGCACCGCCGGCACGTCGGGCGGCACCGCGCCGAGCCGGTCGCCGACGACCAGCGCATCGTCGATCAGCTTCAGCGCGGCGTCGTCGCCCATGCACATCACGGTGCGCGTGGCCTCGTTCAGCTCCTCGAGCCCGGGCTGCGGCCGCGCGCGCAGGGCCGCCAATGATTCGGCGAGCCGCGCCGCCTCGATCAGGTGGGCCGACGAGCAGTCGAGGTCCTTCTCGCGCATCAGCCGCGCCACGCGGGCCAGCCAGCCCACGGTGCGCGGCTTGCGCTCGGCGCTGCTGAGCCACAGGTGCTCGTACCAGCCCGGGGCCGACACGCCGGCGCCATAGCCGCTGCTGCGGGCGAGGTGGCGGTAGGTCCAGGGAATCCAGGTGCTCTGCACCTTGACCTTGGGCAGGCCCTTGAGCAGCGCCTGGTCTGCCTTGGCCGTGGTCTCGGCCTGCAGGCCGGCGAGGTGCCATGCGCCGCAGACGACCGCGATGCGCTCGTGCCCCGCCTTCTGCGCCTCGCGCAGGCATTGGCGCATGTGGGCCTCGCGCAGCGCTTCGCGCCGGGCCTCTCGTTCGTCGCGCTCGCGCGCCTTGTCGCCGAGCTCGAGCCGCAGCGTCGTCATCGCCTCGGCGATCGCGGCGAACAGCTCCTCGCCGTCGCCGCGCTCCTCGACCATGTGGTTCCACCAGCTCTCGCCATCGGTATAGCCGGCGGCACGGGCCATCCAGCCGAGCGGATCGACGGCATCGGGCGCCGCCTCTTCCACCGGTGCCGACTCGACGGACTCTGCAGCCTGCACAGCCGGCTCGGCCTGAGGCGCGGCTTCGGCCGCAGCCTTGGCCTCCTCGCGCCGCTGCTGCTCGAGCGCCAGCGAATGGATCAGCGGCAGGTCGATGAAGCGCACCGGCACGTTGCGCTCCACCGCCCACTTCAGCGCCTGCCATTCGGGCGAGAACACCGCAAAGGGGTGATAGACCGCCAGCCCCGTGTCATCGGGGCAGTAGCTGAGCAACGCGACCGGCGGCTGCATCGCTTCATGCACGATGGCCTGCAGCAGGCCCTCGGCTTCCGGCGGGCCTTCGATCAGCAGGGCATCGGGCTGCAGGTGGTCCAGCGCCTTCAGCAGGCTGCGGGCGCACCCCGGGCCGTGGTGGCGGATGCCGAAGAAGGACGTGGTCATTGCTCGCGGCAGGCGCGGTACAGGTCCTTCCACTCTTCGCGCTCCTTCACCACCGTCTCGAGGTATTCCTTCCAGACGACCGCGTCCTGCACCGGATCCTTCACCACCGCGCCGATCAGCCCCGAGGCCATGTCGTGCGGCCGCAGCACGCCGTCGCCGAAATGGCCGGCCAGCGCCATGCCGTTGTTGATGACCGAGATGGCCTCGGCGGTCGACAGCGTGGAGCTCGGCGACTTGATCTGCATCTTGCCGTCCTCGGTCTTGCCGTTGCGCAGCTCGCGGAAGATCTGCACGATGCGGCGCACTTCCTTCAGCGCCGGCGGCTCGGCCGGCAGCGCCAGCGCGCGGCCCATCTCGGCCACGCGCTTGACGACGATCGATACCTCCTCGTCCTCGCTCGCCGGCACCGGCAGCACCACCGTGTTGAAGCGCCGCTTCAGCGCCGCCGACAGCTCGTTGACGCCCTTGTCGCGGTTGTTCGCGGTGGCGATCACGCTGAAGCCGCGCCGCGCCTGCACCTCGGTGCCCAGCTCGGGGATGGGCAGCGTCTTCTCCGACAGCACGGTGATCAGCGTGTCCTGCACGTCCGCCGGAATGCGCGTGAGCTCTTCGACCCGCACGATGCGGCCCTGGCGCATGCCCTGCATCATCGGGCTGGGCACCAGCGCGTTCTCCGACGGGCCGTGCGCCAGCAGCTGCGCGTAGTTCCAGCCGTAGCGCAGCTGCTCCTCGCTGGTGCCGGCGGTACCCTGGATCAGCAGCGTGGAATCGCCGCTCACCGCCGCGGTGAGGTGCTCAGAGACCCACGACTTGGCGGTGCCCGGCACGCCGTAGAGCAGCAGCGCTCGGTCGGTGGCCAGCGTGGCCACCGCGATCTCCATCAGCCGGCGGTTGCCGATGTACTTGGGCGACACCTCGAAGCCGTTGGCCAGCGTGCCGCCCATCAGGTAGGTGACCACGGCCCACGGCGAGAGCTTCCAGTTCTCGGGGCGCTGGCGCTCGTCGTGCTTCTGCAGCTCGGCGAGCTCCTCGGCGAACTGTTGCTCGGCATGCTGGCGCATCAGGTGGGAAGCGTTGGCGTTCGTCGTCATGGTGGGGTCAGGCGTGGGGCAGGTGATCGAAGGCGCGGCGCGCCGCGATGGCCTGGGCCATCGTGTGCAGCGCCTCGGCATGGGCCGGGGTTTCGTCGCCGCTGCGCGGCATCTCGGCCAGCAGCGGCAGCGCATCGGGGTGGAGCACGCAGCACAGCTCGGGCAGCGCGGCGCGCAGCGTGTAGTCGTAGGCGATGTTGGGCTGGCCCAGCGCCTTGCGCACCGCCTGGGCCAGTGGTACCGACAGCCCGGCCGACAGGCATTCGCCGGCGGGGCAGGCGGCCAGCAGCTGCGGCACCAGCGCCTGCAGCGCGAGCTTGCCGTCGGCGAACTGGCGCTGCCAGTGGCGCTCGCGCTGCGCCAGCGGCAGCTGCGCGAGGATGCGGGCCGGGTCGTCGGCCAGCCCCTTCCAGGGCCAGCCCTCGAGCAGTGCCTCGCTCCAGGCGGCCTCGGGCGCACCCAGCAGCACGTCGCGCCAGCCACGCAGCAGCGCTTCGGCCCAGTCGGTGCTGCCCGCCCAACGCAGCAGCTCATGCGGCGCCATGCCGGTGTGCTCGCACCACCACGCCAGCGGCACCTGGCGCACGAGCTGGTAGAGCCACCATGCGCGTTCGCCCAGCGGGTCGTGCTTGGGGCGCGCAGGCTCGATGCCATCGTCGTCCCAGGCCTTGTCGGCGGCTTCGGGCGCGGCCAGCGTCCAGCGCTGCCGCAGCAGGCCGCGCTCCGGCTGCAGCAGCGGCTGCAGGCGTGCGATGCCACGCTGCACCAGCGCGCTCCCCGGCAGCCGCACCAGCAGGCCGCGGGCGAGCTGCCGCACATCGCGGGCGCGGTCTTTCAGCAGCGAGGCCAGCAGCGGCTCGTCGGCCGTCGACAAGCCCACCGACAGCGTGGCGACGAGTTCGGCGCGCTCCTTGGCCGGCAGGTTGCCCAGCTCGGCGGCCATGCGCTCGCGCGCCGCATCGGGCGCCTGCAAGCGCTGGCGGCGCAGCAGCTCGCAGCGCTGCTCGGTGCTGCCGTGTGCCCAGCGGGTGTCTTCGCTCTCTTCCTCGCTCACCGCCACCGCATAACGCCAGTAGGGGTAACGCTCGGCCAGCCAACGTCCGCGCTCGCCGATCACGCCGGCCAGCGCCGGCCGCAGCGCCTCGGAGCGGCGGCCCAGATCCAACGCCAGCGGCAGCAGCGCCACCGGCAGGCGCCAGCCAGCCTCGGCCAGCTGCTGCAAGGCCTGCTGCTGCAAGCGCTCAGGGCCGCCACGCAGGATCCATTGCAGCTGCAGCAGCCATGGCGAAGATGCCAGCGCCGGCACGCGCTCTGGCGGTGCCGCCGGCGGCCGCTCGGCCACGCGCTGCACGGGATGGGCGCCGGCCAGCGAACACGTGGCCAGCACCGCCGCATGGCGCAGCAGGCGCTGCGCCGGATCGGCCTGCGCCGCCTCCAGCTCGCCCAGCAGCGCGGCCACCGACGGCGGCGCCTGCAATGCCCAGCTCGACATGCGCTCGGTGCCGACCATCGCGGCCGGCAGCAACGGTTTCCAGACGCTCATTCGCCCGCCCCCGACTGCCACAGGCCCTGCCCGGTCCAGGCGCTGAGCGGCCTGAGCAGCCGGCCATCCCACTCGCCCATCAGCCGCATCGGATGACCGCCCGCATGGGCCATCAGCAGCCGCGCATCGTTTTCGCGCATCGAGGCCGGCACCGCCTCGTCGCCCACGGCCACCCGCCACAGCGGCCCTTCGCGCCACAGCACCGCATCGGCGAGCAGCAGCGGATGCAGCGGCGTCCACGGGCAGGCCGCAACGCGCTGCGCCACCTGCCGCCATTCGTCTTGCAGCTGGGTGGCGCCGGGCTGCATCGGCTCGGGCGCGCCATGGGCCTGCGCCGCCAGCGCGCGCAGGCGCTGCGCACCGGGAAAGAACGCCAGCGTCGCCTCGACCGCGGTGCCCACCAGCCAGCCCTGCTCGAAGCCCTTGCCGGCGAAGGCATGGTCGAGCAGCAGCGCGCGGCGTCCGCTGCGTTCGCCGTGCAGCCACACGCGCCGCTCGGTCAGCTTGTCGTCGCGCTCTTCGGTGACCTGGCCGAGCACCTGCCAGTGGTCGCGCAGCGATTCGCCGTCGGCCAGCACCTCGGCCTTGTCATGCGGCCAGCCGAGCACCGTACGCAGGTCGGCGCGCAACGCCGGGTTCAGATGTTCGTGGCGCTGCAGCCCATCGCATGCCAGCTGCAGCAGGCCCAGGCCGTGCAGCAGGCGCTCGGGCCAGTCGTCGCCCTGGCCGATCAGGTCGGCCGCCTCCTGCAGACGCGCGGCCAGGCCGGGCACCTGCATGTCGACCAGGCGCGCGGCCATGGTCTTCCAGCCCTGCCGCTGCTCGCGGCCCAGGCTGCCGAGGCCGCGCGCGACCTGGTCGCACAGCCAGCGCTGCAGCTCCTCGCCGGCACCAGCCATGCGCGACCAGCGCTGCGCGGCGCGTTTGGCGGCAGCTTCGGGATCGGCCGGCGCGGCCGCAGCGGCCTGGGCCTTCTGCTCCTTCTTTTCGGCCTTCTCGGCGCGCGAGCCCAGCCATTCGGCCACCCACTGAGGCGCATCACCCGAAGCGAAGCGCGACGCATCGGCCGCGCGCAACAGCAGCAGCGCGAGGCCATGCTTGCAGGGGAACTTGCGGCTGGGGCAGCTGCAGCGGAACGCGGGGCCGCTCAGGTCGACCTGCGTCTGGTAGGGCTTGCTGCCGCTGCCCTGGCATTCGCCCCACACGGCGGCATCGTTGGCGCCCAGCGTCGGCCATTTCGATGGCGACAACAGGCCACGCGCCGCCTTGGCGGAGGATTCGTCCGGCGCCAGCGCCAGCACGGCTTCGGCCGTCAGGCTCATCGTCTCCCTTGCCCCTCGTCCCTTGATGTGGCGGCGAGTGTAGGGCACCGGTATTGCCCGTCCAGCGCTACGCTAGGGATACACGAACGCACGGTTGAACGCTTGCAACCCGATCTCTTCGGCGGCTCGCCGCTGCCGCCCGGCCTCGTCTACGAACCCGGCTTCCTCTCGCGCGACGACGAGGCGGCGCTGCTCGCGTGGATCGGCACGCTGCCGTTCAAGCCCGTGCGCTACAAGGAATACACCGCGCGCCGCCGCACCGTGAGCTACGGCACCAGCTACGACTTCGACAACAACCGCCTGCTGCCCGGCCGGCCGATGCCTGAGCAGCTGGAGCCGCTGCGCGCTCGCGTCGCCGCCTGGGCCGGGTTGAAGCCGGAAGAGTTTCATGGCGCGCTCGTGGCCGAATACCAGCCCGGCACGCCGTTGGGCTGGCACCGCGACGTGCCCGACCACGAGATCGTCGTCGGCCTGTCGCTGCTCGGCTGGGCCCGCATGCGGCTGCGGCGCTACCCGCCGGTCAACCCGAAGAAGGCCGATGTGCTGAACCTCGAGCTCGAGCCGCGCTCGATCTACCAGCTGCGCGGCGAGGCACGCTGGGGCTGGCAGCACAGCATCGCGCCGACCGAGGCGCTGCGCTACTCGATCACGTTCCGCACGCCGCGCTAGCTAGCGGGGCGCGCGGAAATCGGTGCGCTGCAGCGGCATCGGCTCGCTGAGCCGATGCTCGATGCGGTCTTCCACCTCGCCGATGTAGGCCGACAGCGAGTTCGCCGTCTCCTCCATCATCTGGCGCGAACGCTGTTCCATCTGCTCGATGCGAGACAGCAGCGCGCCGCGCATCTCGTCGGACGCATGCGTCACGCGGATCAGCTCGGCGCTCATGAAGTCACGCAGCTCGGTGAAGCGCGAGGCCTCGGCCTTGTCGGCGAGCTCGCGCTGCGCCAGCAGTTCCTTGGTCATGCGGCGCGCATCGAGCATCGCGCTGCCCTGCAGGTACACCACCGAGCCGATGTACATCAGGCCCAGCAGCGCCACCACGCCGAGCATCACCATGCCCAGCGGCGCGGTGACCATCGCGAAGCCGAGGTTCAGCGTGGTCGGCGTCGTGAACGTGGTCCAGTTGATCAGTGCGAACAGGCCGGTCAGCACCAGCAGCAACAGCACGGGAAAGACACGGATACGCATGCGGGTCTCCTTCGTGGGTCGACAGTCTCCGTGCAGCAATCGGCGCGCCCGCCCCGGCCGGTTGCAGGGAATGCGCGTTGCCGCTGCGAGGGGATTGCCACCGTCATCTCCCAGGAGTCCCGATGTCCACCCGTTCACTGATCAACAAGGCCGCCGGCGTCGCGGCCTTTCTCACCGTGTGTTCCCTCGTCGTGCAGCGCCAGACGCGCCAGGCCGAAGCCGCCAACCCGCCCAGCGGCCGCTTCATCGAGGTCGACGGCGTGCGGTTGCACTACATCGAGCGCGGCGCGCCCGACGCCCCGCCGCTGGTGATGCTGCACGGCATGGGCGCGATGGCCGAGGAGCTGGTGCTCAGCGGCCTCGTCGACCGCGCCGCGAAGCGCTACCGCGTGATCGTTTTCGACCGTCCGGGGTATGGCTACAGCGAGCGGCCGGACAACGTGACCTGGGATCCGCAGCGGCAGGCGCAGCTGATCCGCGGCGCGCTCACCTCAATGGGCATCGAGCGGCCGATCGTCTTCGGCCATTCGTGGGGTGCCATGGTCGCGCTGTCGCTCGGCCTGCAGGCGCCCCAAGCGGTGAGCGCGCTGGTCGTGCTCTCCGGCTACTTCTACCCCAGCCTGCGATTCGACACGCCGATGCTGTCGACGCCGGCGCTGCCCTTCGTCGGCCGGCTGATGCGCAACACCGTGTCGCCGCTGCTCGGCCGCCTGATGTGGCCGCTGATGGTGCGCCGCATCTTCTCGCCGGCGAAGACGACCGAGGCCTTCCGCAACGATTACCCGGTGTGGATGTCGCTGCGCCCGGGTGCCATGCAGGCCGCCGCCTCCGAGGCCGCGCTCGGCATGCCCGCCGCGCTGAAGCTGCAGGACCATTACCACGAGCTGAAGGTGCCGCTGGTGATCGCCGCCGGCCGCAACGACCGTTTCCTCGTTACCGGCTGGCATGCCCGGCGGCTGCACGATGCCGTGCCGGGCAGCCAGTTGCACGAGATCAGCGATGCCGGCCACATGGCGCACCACGTGGCGATGCCGCAGGTCATGGCGGCGATCGACGAGGCCGCGGCACTGAGCGGCGAAGCCGCCTGGCTGCCGCCGGCCGGCGCCGAGCCGCTGGCCGCGGCGCAGCGCACCGCATGAGGGGTCAGCCCGGCAGCTTCACGGCGTGCCGGGCGGCCAGCGCCGCCTCGCGCACGCTGCAGCCTTCGAAGTGGTCGTTGACCAGCCCCATCGCCTGCATGAAGGCATACACGGTGGTGGGGCCGACGAAGCTCCAGCCGCGCTTCTTCAGGTCTTTCGACATCGCGACCGACTCGGCCGACGTGGTGATCGCGCGCATCGCCTCGCGCGTGATGCGCGCCGGCCGCGTGGCCGCGTCGGGCTCGTAGCGCCACACGTAGGCCGCGAGCGAGCCGAATTCGTCGCGCAGTTCGAGCACGCGCTTCGCGTTGTTGATCGTCGACTCGATCTTGCCGCGGTGGCGCACGATGCCGGCGTCGCCCAGCAGCCGTTCGACATCGCGCTCGCCGAAGCGCGCGATCTTCTCCGCATCGAAGCCGGCAAAGGCCGCGCGGAAGGCCTCGCGCTTGTTCAGGATGGTCAGCCAGCTCAGGCCTGACTGGAAGCCCTCGAGGCACAGCTTCTCGAACAGGCGCCGGTCGTCGGTGACCGGAAAGCCCCATTCATGGTCGTGGTAGTGGCGGTAGCCCGGCGTGGCCGCGCACCAGTGGCAGCGCGCGGTGCCGTCGTCGTCGTGGAAGAGTCCCTGGGTTTCGAGTGTATCGGTCATGCCGCGATTGTGCTGAGCGCCGGCTCGGCCTGCTCAGCGGCCACGGGCCGGGCCTTCGCCCGCCCGAGGATCAGGTCGACCGCCTTCTCGGCGATCGCGATCGTCGGCGCATTGGTGTTGCCGCCGATCAGCGTGGGCATCACCGAGGCATCGACCACGCGCAGGCCCTGCAGCCCATGCACGCGCAGCTCGGGGTCGACCACCGCCATCTCGTCGATGCCCATCTTGCAGCTGCCGGCCGGGTGGTAGACGGTGTCGCTGCGCTGGCGCAGCACCTGGCGGATCTGCTCGTCGGTCTCGACGCCGGGGGCGAACATGTCGCGCTCGCGCAGCTGGGCGAACACCGGTGCATCCATCAGCCGGCGCGTCAGCTTGAAGCCCTTGACCATGGTCTCGATGTCGTCGGGGTGCTGGTAGAAGGCCGGGTCGATCAGCGGCACGGCCAGCGGGTCGGCGCTGGCCAGCGTGAGCTGGCCGCGGCTCTTGGGCCGCAGCAGGCACACGTGGCACGAATAGCCGTGCTTGAAATGCAGGCGCCGCGCGTGGTCGTCGACCAGCGCGACCACGAAGTGCAGTTGCACGTCGGGCGCCGTCAGGCCGGGATCGGTCTTCAGGAAGCCGCCGCCTTCGGCGTAGTTGGAGCTCAGCATGCCGCGGCGCTCGCGGCGGTAGCGCAGCCCCTCGCGCACGATGCGCAGGCCGCCGCGCGGCGTGAAGGCCACGAGGTCGAGGCTGGGCGCGGTGTAGCCGAAGATGAAGTCGGGGTGGTCCTGCAGGTTGCGGCCCACGCCGGGCAGGTGGTGCTTCACCTCGACGCCGTGCGACTGCAGGTGCTCGCCGGGCCCCACACCCGACAGCATCAGGATCTGCGGCGACTGCAGCGCGCCGGCCGCCAGGATCACCTCGCGCCGTGCGCGGAAGGTGCGCTTCACGCCGCCCTGCAGGCATTCGATGCCCACTGCGCGCCGGCCCTCGAACAGCACCCGCGTGACCATCACGCCGGTTTCCACCGTGAGGTTGGGCCGGCCCAGGTGCGGATGCAGGTAGCCGCGCGCGGCGCTCCAGCGCTCGCCGTCCTTCTGCGTGACCTGGTAGATGCCCACGCCCTCCTGCTCGGCGCCGTTGAAGTCGGCGTTGATGCGGAAGCCCGCCTGCCGCGCCGCCTCGAGGTAGATCTGCTGGAACGGGTTGTCGGTGCGCAGCATGCTCACCTGCAGCGGGCCGCCCTGGCCATGGAAGCGGTCGCGGAAGGTGTCGTTGTTCTCGCTGCGGATGAAATACGGCAGCAGCTCGTCGTAGCTCCAGCCGGTGTTGCCGAGCGCGGCCCAGTGGTCGTAGTCCCAGCGGTGGCCGCGGATGTAGACCATCGCGTTGATCGCCGACGAGCCGCCCAGCCCCTTGCCACGCGGCTGGTAGCCGCGGCGGCCGTTGAAGCCGGCCTGCGGCACCGTCTCGAAGGCCCAGTTGTTCAGCCGGGTGGGCAGCATGGCCACCGCGGCCGCCGGCGTGCGCACCACCCAGCTCTGGTTCATGCCGCCGGCCTCGAACAGCGCCACGCTCACGTCGGGCGATTCGGTCAGCCGGCCGGCCAGCACCGAGCCCGCCGAGCCGCCGCCCACCACCAGGTAGTCGAATTCCGTGCCGTTCATCGCCTGTCTCCTTGGTCGTTGTGCGCCCAGCTTGGGCACAGCCGGCGCGCGTTGGCAAGCACCCGCGCGACGCTTGGCTCGTCAAGCCCCTAAGTTGACCTCCACGGTCTCTCCATGGGTTTGATCCAGCGCTGTTCGTGCTCGCGATCCTCGCCTATGTTGATGTTCCTGTGCGTCTCGTCCCACCTTCGAAAGAGGAGCTGCCCCATGAGCCACCTGACCGGCAAATTCGTCTGGTTCGAACACGTCTCGCCCGACCTGACCCTGGCCCGCGCCTTCTACCAGCCGCTGTTCAACTGGCATGTCGAATCCATGCCGATGGACGGCGGCACCTACCCGATGATCCTCAACCCGCAGAACGAAGGCATCGGCGGGCTGCGCCAGGCGCAGCCCGGCGAACGCAGCCGCTGGGTCAGCTACCTGTCGGTCGACGATGTGGACACCCGCTACCGCCAGGCGCTGGCCGCCGGCGCCAAGAGCCTGCAGCCGCCCACCGAGTTTGCGCCGGTGGGCCGCGGCGCCGCCTTCAAAGACCCCACCGGCGCCGAGCTGTGGATCTGGACCAGCCGCGACGGCGACCGGCCGGACGCGGCGGACACGCCGGTCGGCGACTGGATCTGGAACGAGCTCTGGACGCCCGACGTCGAGATGGCGCTCGCGTTCTACGAAAAGGTGTTCGGCTACGGCATCGACACGATGGACATGGGCCCGCAGGGCACCTACTACCAGCTGAAGGCCGGCGACAAGGCGCGCGCTGGCCTGATGCAGTCGGCCGAGCCGGCGGCCCCGCCGATGTGGCTGCCCTACGTGCGCGTGGCCGATTGCGACGCCACCGCCGCCCGCGCGGCCCAGCTCGGCGGCCAGACGCTGCTGGACGGCACCGACATCCCCGGCGTGGGCCGCTTCGCGATCCTGCTCGATCCGGCAGGCGCTGCCTTCGCGGTGTTCGTGCCGGCGCCGATGCAGGCGTGAACTTGTTGGCGCGGCGTGCAGAAGTACAGGGAAGCTGCGCCTTTTTCACCGTTCAGCGCGAGATGACGGTCCTATCGTGGTGGCCAGTGCCGAAAACAAGGCACAGCCACCGACGAGTGACCGCCATGACCACGCCCCGTTCCAAGCGCCCCACCCACCTGCCGAGCTTCGGCCCGCGTCGCGTGACGCTGGGCGGCAGCGGCTCCCCGCGGTTGGTCACCGAGGAGGTGATCCCCAAGCAGGGCCGTCCGGTGCAGATCGAGATCGAGCGGCTGGAGCGCTTCTCGGCGCTGATGGCGGCCCAGGGCTGGCCGGCGCATGTATCGCGCCTGGCCTACGACCGCATCTACGCCGGCGAGCGCTTCGGCTTCGCCAAGCGGGTGGGCACCACGGTGGAGCTGCGAAGCCTCGCACGCCAACTCCTCGAAGACTGGCGCGCCTGAAGGTTCAGCCCAGCCGCGCCAGCGCCGCGCGGCTGTCGTCGTCGCTCGGCTCGTAGACGATCAGCAGCTGGTCGGGCGCCTCGCGCGCCACCAGCGAATGCCATTCGAGCCGCATCGTGCCGGCCGTCGGATGGCGGAAGCATTTGCGGCCCTGCGCCTTCTCGCGCACATGGTGCTCGGCCCAGTGCTCGTTGAAGCCCGGGCAGTCCTGCCGCAGCGTGTCGATCAGGTCGAGGAATTCCGGATGGCCGAGGTGGCGCCCGAAACCGCCGCGCAGGGCGCCGATCGCCTCCGAGAACAGCGAGGCGCGATCTTCCAGCAGCGCCTCGGCGCGCGGATCGCAGCAGATGAACCACACGATGTTGCGTCCGAAGCGGGGATGCCCGCCGAAGCCCAGGTGCAGCGCGTCGTACACCGCATTGGCCTCCAGCACGTCGAGCCGCGGGCTCAGGATGCAGGCGGGCAGTGCTGGCGAGATCGTGCGCAGCACCGCGCGGGCGCTCGGGTGCACCTTGTCCAGCGGCGCATGCTCGCCTTCGCCCGCCCGCTGCGCCTCGCGGCCGGCCAGCTTGAAGAGATAACGCCGCTCGGGCGGGGTGAGCTGCAGCGCGCGGCTCACGTTCTCGAGCACCGCCGCCGAGGGTGACGGCGCCCGGTTCTGCTCCAGCCGCACGTACCAGTCGAGGCTCACGCCGGCCAGCTCGGCCACTTCTTCGCGGCGCAGGCCGGGGGTGCGGCGCGGCCGCAGGCCGCTGGGGCGGAAGGCCGCATCGGGCTGCAGGCGCTCGCGCTTGGCGCGCAGAAAGGCGCCGAGCGTCGCGTGCTCGGTCAGGGTGGTATTCACGATCCCAGGATAGCCGCTCCCTTGTTGCCTCGCCACCCGGCTTCTAGCCTTCGGTCCCTTGTCCATCCAACCGAAGACTCCAACGATGAAGAAGCCTCCGCTCCTCCGCACCCTCTGTGCCGCGCTCGCCGCCGGCGCCTCGTTCTGGCTGGCCGGCTGCCAAACCTCCCCGCCTGCCGCACCCACCGCACAGACCCTCAGCGGCTTCTCGCTGCCCGAGAGCGTGACGATGGCCGGCTCGCGCGTCTTCGTCTCCAACATCGGCGCCAAGCTCGAGCCGGTGGCCAAGGACGGCGACGGCTTCATCAGCGAGCTCGACGCCAGCGGCCGCATCGTCGAGCTGCATGCGCTGCCCAAGGCCGGCGACGCGCCGCTGCACGCGCCCAAGGGCATGGCGGTGGCCGGCGGCCGGCTCTACGTGGCCGACATCGACCGCGTGGCCGGCTTCGACCTGGCCACCGGCCGCCGCGTGGTCGATGCGGTGATCGACGGCACCGGGCCCACGCTGCTGAACGACCTGACGGTGGAGAACGACGGCACGCTGCTGGTCAGCGACACCTTCCGCGGCATGCTGCTGCGCCTCGACCTGGGCAGCGGCCGCTACACGCCGGTGGCCAACAACATCCCGGGCGCCAACGGCATTGCGATGGATGCGCGGCAGCAGCGGGCCTACGTCGTCGGCCTTGGCGCGAAATTCGAAGGCGGCGACCTGTTCGAGGTCGACCTCGCCCACCCCGGCACCGCGCGCCGCATCGACGGCGGGCCGCACGGCATCCTCGACGGCGCAGCGCTGCTGGCCGACGGCCGGCTGCTGGTCTCCGACTGGGTGAAGCTCGGCGCGCCGACGCCGGGTGTGGTCGAGGTGGTCGACCGCAACGGCCATGTGACGGGCACGGTGAGCACGCCCGCCCCGCTGCATGGCCCGGCCGACTTCCACCTCGATGCCGCCGGCCAGCGCCTGTGGATCCCCTCGCTGCTCGACAACCAGGTGATGGTGATCCCGCTGCCGCGCTGAGCCCGGAGGAACGGGGGTTGCTGGGGACAGGGCGATTCCCCGTCATCGCAAGGAAAGGACCGCCGATGAACAGCCCGCATCCCGACGACTGGCACTACCACCAGCTGCGCAGCGAGCACGAGCGCCAGCTCGACGACGACTACCAGGCCTGGCGCCAGCACCGCTTCAGCCGCGACTTCGAAGATTGGCGCAACAGCCGGCAGCAGACCACCGAGCCGATCGCGCCCGAGCATGAGCGGCCGCTGCAGTCATTGGGCCGGGCGGTGTCCGACACCGTGACCGGCGCGCTGGCGCCCGACCTGGGCACCGCCGTGTGGCCGGCCGAGCGCTCGTTCGAGCGCGTCTGACCGCGGTCAGCCTGCCGTCTCGGCCAGAAAGGGCTGCACCGCCGCGAAGAAGCGCTGCGGCTGCTCGACCTGCGGCAGGTGGCCGGCCTCGTCGATCACCGCGAAGCGCGAGCCCGGCAGGCGCTCATGCAGCTGGCGGCCCAGCGCCAGCTCGCACTTGAGCAGCCGGTCGTTCGCGCCCCACATGATCAGCACCGGCTGCGCGGGCTGCGCCGTGGCGGCCTCGCTGCGCACCAGCATCCGCAGCATCGCCTCCGGCGTTCCGCTGTGCGGCGACGGGGCCGCGATCGCGTCGCGCACTTCCTGTGGCGCGCGCTGCGCATCGTGGAAGCCGGTCTGCAGTGCCAGCGGACCGAACACCTGCTGGCGCATCTGCGCGAGCGCCACGCGCCGCAGCGGCGTGGCCTGCAGCGCCCACCGCAGCCAACCAGGCAGCGGTGGCGGCGGGAAGCCGTCGACCATCACCAGCGCGCGGCAGCGCTCGGCATGCCGCAGCGCGAGCATCCACGCGATCGTGGCACCCATCGAATTGCCGATCACCGCGGCGGGGCCACATTGCAGCGTGTCCATCACCTCGGCCACCCAGTCGGCGTAATCGGCATAGGTGTCGAGCGGATCGCCGCTGCCCGGCGCGATGCCCGGCAGCTCGGGCGCGATCACCGTGTGCTGCTCGGCCAATGCGCTCCACACCGGCGACCAGTGCGGCCGCGCGCCGGCCCAGCCGCCATGCAGCAGCACCAGCGGCGCGCCCTGGCCGCCGCGCCACACCTGCGCGCGCATGCCGCGCTGGCGGTGGCCCAGGGTGATGATCTCGCGTTGCATCGTGCTCATCCACGCAGTATCGCGGCCAAGCCCCTACGCGATGCCGGCTTGCCGCCCGGTCCGTACAGTAGGCGCATGCCAAACCGACTGTCCGTTCCAAAAGAGAAGCTCAAGTTCGTGTTGCTCGAGGGCATCCACCCGTCCGCAGTGGAGACGCTCAATGCCGAGGGCTACACGCAGATCGTCACCTCGGCCAAGGCGCTGGCCGGCGAGGAGCTGCTGAGCGTGATCGGCGACGCGCACTTCGTCGGCATCCGCTCCCGCACGCACCTCACGGAGCTGGTGCTCGAGCATGCGCACAAGCTCGCCGCGATCGGCTGCTTCTGCATCGGCACCAACCAGGTCGACCTGCAGGCCGCGATGCGGCGCGGCATCCCGGTGTTCAACGCACCGTTCTCCAACACGCGCAGCGTGGCCGAACTGGTGCTGGCCGAGATCATCCTGCTGATGCGCGGCATCCCCGAGAAGAACGCGATCCTGCACCGCCATGGCTGGGTCAAGAGCGCGGCCGGTTCGTACGAGGTGCGCGGCAAGACGCTGGGCATCGTGGGCTACGGCCACATCGGCACGCAGATCGGCGTGCTGGCCGAGCACCTGGGCATGCAGGTGGTGTTCTACGACGTGGAGGCCAAGCTGCCGCTGGGCAACGCGCGCCAGCTGCCCACGCTGGATGCGCTGCTGGAGGCGGCCGACGTGGTGAGCCTGCACGTGCCCGAGACGCCGCAGACGATGAACATGATCGGCGCCGCGCAGCTGGCACGCATGAAGCCGGGCAGCCACCTGATCAATGCCTCGCGCGGCACGGTGGTCGACATCGATGCGCTGACCGATGCGCTGGAGCGCAAGCACATCGCCGGGGCGGCGATCGACGTGTTCCCGGTCGAACCGCAGGGCAACGATTCGCGCTTCGAGTCGCCGCTGGTGCGCTTCGACAACGTGATCCTCACGCCGCACATCGGCGGCTCCACCGCCGAGGCGCAGGCCAACATCGGCAAGGAGGTGGCCGCCAAGCTGGTGCGCTACTCCGACAACGGCTCCACCGTGTCGGCCGTCAACTTCCCCGAGGTGGCGCTGCCCGAGCTCACCGGCCGCTGCCGGCTGCTGCACATCCACCGCAACGTGCCCGGCATCATGGCGCGCGTGAACGAGCGCTTCTCCGCCGCGGGCATCAACATCGCGGGGCAGTACCTGCGCACCAACGAAGAGGTGGGCTACGTGGTGATCGACGTGGACTCCACCGCGAGCCACGTGGCGCTGGAAGAGCTGAGCACGATCCCGGGGACGATCCGCTGCCGGATCCTGTATTGAGCCTGCAGCGCACGCAAAAAGGGCCTCGGATCACGAGGCCCTGACGCTCACTGCTGTTGCCGCTGCTTCGGCCCCCGGATGATCACGGTGGTGATCGGTGCCGGCACCGTCGCCGCAGTCACCGGCTTGTTCGGTGCGCTGCTCTTCTTCGGCTTCTTCGTTTCCTTGTTGCTGCGTTGTTCGCGGTTGGCCATACGCTGGCCCTTTCATCATCAAGAGGTGGATCAGTCACTTTCGGCGTCATGTGCATGCTCCGCATCACACGAATTCCAGGTGCTGATCGATCTTCATGATGGCCTCCACGATGGCGAGGCCGCGATGGTAAAGAGTGTTTACTGAGCCGTCAACACGTCGTCGGTGTGGCACAGCGCCCGCACCAGGTCCGACTGGGTGATGATGCCCACCAGCTTCTCGCGCTCGCCGAGGATCGGGATGTGGTGGTGGCCGGTGGCCGAGAACAGCGGCACCAGCTCGGCGATGTGGCGGTCGGCACTGGCCACGCGCACCTGCCGCGTCATGATCTGGCCCACCACCTCGGGCTTGTCGGAATGCGAGGTCGGGCTCCAGCGGATCAGGCGGCGCAGCCGCTCGTCGAAGCCGTGGTGCAGGTCGAGCTCGGCATGGCGCATGAAGTCGTTGAGCGTCAGGATGCCGATGATCCGGTAGGCGCCGTCAACCACCGGCAGTGCCTTGATGCGGCGCCGGCGCAGCAGCGACCAGGCCTCCTGCAGCGGCGTGCCGTATTCCACCGTCGCCAGGTCGGTCGACATGATGTCGGCGCAGCGGATCTCGCCCAGGCGTCGCCGATAGCCCAGCAGCTCGGCCTGCTCGAGCAGGTTCTGCAGGTCGTCGCGCGGCACGTCCAGCACCTGGTTGTAGCGCGCCAGCACCGCATCGAGGTCGGCCTCGGCAAAGCCATGGCTGCGCGGGCCGGGCGCGGCCGGCTGCACGCGCTGGCCGTGCGGATAGCGCCGGCCGGTGAGGTTGTTGTAGGCCATGCCCACCGACACCAGCAGCAGCGAATTGGCCAGCACCGGGAACAGCGCGAAGTGGAAGTCGGTCACGCCGGCCATCACCGTGAGCAGCGCCGCCGCCCCGCCGGGTGGATGCAGGCAGCGCAGCGCGAACATCAGGCCGATCGCGGTGGCCACGGCCAGCGCAGCCGCCGCCGGCGTGGCGCCCAAGGCATGCATGCAGGCGATGCCCACCAGCGCCGACAGCGTGTTGCCGCCCACCACCGACCACGGTTGCGCGAGCGGGCTGGCCGGCACCGCGAACACCAGCACCGCGCTCGCGCCGATAGGCGCCACCAGCCAGGGCACGCCGGCAAGGCCGAACAGCCGGCACACCAGCGCGGTGAGGCCGATGCCCAGCAGCGCGCCGATCGCCGCGCGCCAGCGCTCGCGGGCATTCACCTGCATCCGGCCGGGCCAGAACTCGCGCAGCCACGCTCGGCGCTCCGAGGCGGCGGGGGTGGACAGGCTGGGCGGCGGAACGGACGACATGGCCAACGCGGACGGCAGGAACGAAAAAGGCCGCCATTGTCAGTGGCGGCCCGAGTTCATGCCCCATCCTGGGGCTTTTGCCTTCGGTCAAGCGCGGCAGATGCCGCGCTCTGCGCTCATTTCACGAGCGTGTACAGCACCGCGTGCGCTACCGGCGCACCGCCGGCGCTCACCTGCAGCGTGGCCTGCTTGCCGCCGGTGGCGGCACCCACGGCCTCGGCCGCGTTCACCGTCACCGTGCCGCTCGCGCCGGCGGCCAGCGTGAGGCTGGGCGTCGAAACGCTGTAGCTCACGCCGGCGCCGCTGGGCGAGGTGATCGCGAACGAGTAGGTCTGCGACGCGCCGCTCACGTTGGTGAGCGTGATCGCAAGGCTGCGCGTCTGGCCGCTGCCCGAGGGCACGGCGCCGAAGCTCAAGCTCACCGGGTCGAGCGTGACCTTGGCATTCACCGCCAACAGCAGGTCTTCGCGGCCGGCGCCGACGATGTTGACGTCGGTCACTAGGCTACCGTCAGGGTTCTTCACGACGCCGGTGACCGCGGTGTTGACGATCGCCGAGCGCACGTCGGCCGCGCTCCAGGTCGGGTGCTGCTGCCGCACGATGGCGGCCGAGCCGGCGAGGTGCGGCGTGGCCATCGAGGTGCCGTTGAAGAACGCGAAGCACGGCGCGCCGCCGCAATAGCGCTGCGGGATCGACGACAGCACGTTGACGCCCGGCGCCATTACGTCGGGCTTGACGCGGAAGTCGACATCCGTCGGACCCCAGCTGGTGAAGTCGGCCACGATGTCGTTGCGCGAGGGCTTGTACACGTAGGTCGACTTGTCGGGCAGCGTGGCCGCCTGGCCGTCGGCCGCCATCAGTGCGCCGCGGGCCGACAGCGCCACCATGAAGGCGGGGATCGTCGGCTCGGTCGCATCGCCGTTCTGCCCCATCACCGAGGGATCGCCATCGACCCGGTTGACGACGATCGCGCCCACTGCGCCGGCGTTCTGCGCATTGAGCAGCTTCACCGTGAAGTCGCAGGTGCCGCGCGAGATCAGCGCGATCCTGCCGGTGAGGCTGCTGTTGGGCAGCGGCGAGCAGGCATCCGACAGGCCGCCGAAGGGGCTGGCGGCATCGGCCACCACGCCCAGCGGTGCGGTCAGCCCGCCGGCCGGCACGTTGCCGAACTCGCCCTTCACCCCTTCGTAGCTCGTGCCGTTGACGGTGAGGATGGACACCAGCGAATGCCCCACCGAGCTGGCGCCGGCCGACAGCGCGCGGGCCGCCGAGCCGGGCGAGCCCACGGTGCGGTAGCCCGGGCCTTCGTTGCCGTTGGCGATGGCGACCACCATGTTGGCGCGGTCGAGGTTGTCGACCGCCACCGTCAGCAGATCCTGGATGCCGTGCGCGCCGCCACCCAGGCTCATGTTGGCGATGTCCATGCCGTCGGCATAGGCCGCTTCCAGCGCGTTCAGGATGTCCTCCGAACGCGCATTGGCGATGTCGTTCGGGAAGATGTTGTAGGCGCCGAGCAGCGCGCGCGGCGCCACGCCGGAGATGCCGTAGGGGATGCTCACGCCATCGACCGTGGCCGGCGTGTTGGCGTTGCAGGCCACCGTGCCCGCCACGTGCGTGCCGTGCGCGCCGATCGCCTCGGCGGTGTAGCCGCGCGACGGCGTCTTGTTGTTGAACACCTTGGCGACGATCACCTTGTTGTTGGTGAAGCGCCTGTCGCCCAGCTGCGTCTGCGCGGGGTAGCCCGCATCGCTGAAGCAGGGGTGCGCGAAATCGACGCCGGTGTCGATGATCGCGACCTTGACGCCTTCGCCCGCATTGGCGGCGCTGCCGGCCTGCGCCCAGGCCGCCGGTGCCTCGATCAGGTTGAGGTCGGGGTCGATCGCGTTCGGGTAGTAGAGGCCCTGGTACTGCGCCAGCTTGACCATCGAGGTGTTGGACACCTGGGCCAGCGTGGCGCCGTTGAGCTTGACCGCCACGGCGTTCAGCGAGATGTCGAACTCGCCCGTGACCTGCGCGCCGGGCACGTTGTTGCGCAGCCAGGCCTTGTAGTCGTTGCGCAGCCCCGACAGCTGGGCGCGGTAGGCCTTGACCGTGCTGTTGCTGAAATCGATCTTCTTGCCCTTGGCCGGGCGGGTCTTCACATACGTGGCCAGCGATTCGCCATTGAGCTGCACCAGCGCATACCCGGTGTCCTGCGTCGGCCGGGCGGCCGTCGAATCGCTGTTCTGGCCGGTCGGCGCGGCCTGGACGGGCATCCAGCCCGCGCCCAATGCGGCACACAGCATCACCGCGGCAGCGATCGCGGTCGGACGAAGGGAAACGGTTCTCGGCTCCATGGCAGATCCTTTGTGAGGCGGCGAGGAAATGGCTTATTCGCCCAGTTCGGGCGGAGGACGCACGGTAATCCTCGGTTCGCCGACCGTCTACGGGATTGCCACTGCACTCCCCCAATAGTGGGGGGTCGCGACACCGTGCTTACCTTCCGATACGCACAAGCGCCCGTCGGCGGGGCGCCGCCGCACCACGTTGACGCATGGGTAATCCCGGAGAGATTGGGGTTTTCACTCTGGGGAGACCTGCCTAGACAAGTGAGCACACCTCGTGCTTACCACCATTGATGCGGCGCGCAATTGCCATAGACTCGCCCGACTCGTTGTCATCCACAAGGTGGCCCCAGTACATGAAGACACTCAAGACACGTCATACCCTGGCGTTCGCTCTGTCCGCGCTCACGATGGTGGGTGCGCAGGCAGCGACCACGCTGATCTACTGCTCCGAAGGCAGCCCCGAGGGCTTCGACCCTTCGCGCTACACGGCAGGCACGACCTTCAACGCCAGCTCGCAGCCGATCTTCAACCGGCTGGTCGAGTTCGAGATCGGCGGCACCCGCATCGTGCCGGGCCTCGCCGACAAGTGGGAGATCAGCGCCGACGGCCTGACCTACACCTTCCACCTGCGCAAGGGCGTCAAGTTCCACACCACCGAATACTTCAAGCCCACGCGCGAGTTCAACGCCGACGACGTGCTGTTCACCTTCGAGCGCATGCTCAACAAGGAGCACCCGTTCAACAAGGCCACGTCGCCCACGCCCTCGTTCGAATACGCGGATGACCTCGGGCTGGCGAACAACCTGGTCAAGGTCGAGAAGGTCGATCCGCTCACGGTGCGCATGACGCTCAAGAGCGTGGATGCCGCCTTCCTCGCCGACCTGGCGATGGACTTCGCCTCCATCCACTCGGCCGAATACGGCGACCAGCTGCTCAAGGCCAACACGGCCAACGAGCTGAACGTCAAGCCGGTGGGCACCGGGCCGTTCGTGTTCAAGCGCTACGAGAAGGACTCGCAGATCCGCTATGCCGCCAACCCCGACTACTGGCGCGGCAAGGCCAAGATCGACAACCTGATCTACGCGATCACGATCGACTCCGCGGTGCGGGTGCAGAAGCTCAAGGCAGGCGAATGCCATGTGTCGATCTACCCGAAGCCGGCCGAGGTGGAGGTGCTGAAGAAGGCGCCCAACGTGAAGCTGCTGTCGGAGAACGGCCTCAACGTCGGCTACCTGGCGCTCAACGTGAAGCACAAGCCGTTCGACAACCTGGACGTGCGCCGTGCGATCAACATGGCGATCAACAAGAAGTCGCTGGTCGATGCGGTGTACCAGGGCGCGGGCCAGGTGGCGGTGAACCCGATCCCACCGACGATGTGGTCGTACAACAAGTCGGTGAAGGACTACGAATACAACCCTGAGAAGGCGAAGGCGCTGCTGGCCAAGGCCGGCTACCCCAACGGCTTCGAGACCACGCTGTGGGCACTGCCGGTGCAGCGGCCCTACAACCCCAACGGCCAGCAGGCTGCCGAGCTGATCCAGAGCGACCTCGCCAAGATCGGCATCAAGGCCAAGATCCAGAAGTACGAGTGGGCCGAGTACCTCAAGCGCGCCAAGCAGGGCGAGAGCGACATCGGCATGTTCGGCTGGAACGGCGACAACGGCGACCCCGACAACTTCGTCGGCAACCTGCTGAGCTGCGCCGCGGTCGGCGGCTCCAACTACGGCCAGTGGTGCAACCCCGAATTCGACGGCCTGATCACCAAGGCGCGCCAGACCACCAACGTGGCCGAGCGCACCAAGCTCTACGAGAAGGCACAAGAGGTGTTCAAGCGCGAGGCGCCGTGGGTGCCGATGGCGCACTCGGTCGTGTACCAGCCGGTGCTGAAGAACGTCGAGGGCTACAAGATGAGCCCCTTCGCGTCGGTGCAGTTCTACGGCGTGAGCCTGAAGTAATCCCGCGAGCCTGAAAAAAGACAAAAAGCGATGCCCGGCCCACACGGCCGGGTTTTTCGCTACCGCTGCAAGCAGCGTCCACAAGACCTCAAAAGGCCATGAAACTCACTCCTATCGCATGTGTGATCCTGTCCCTGCACGCCGGCCTCGCGCTGGCACAGCAGGCCTCCGCCATCGCCAAGCCGCCGCAGGCCGGCACCGCCGTGGCGGCCGCGCTCAACGCCGGCCTCGACCGCGCGGGCTTCGATGCCTCGGTGCGCCCGCAGGATGATCTGTTCAAGGCCGCCAACGGCCAGTGGATCAAGGACACGCCGATGCCGGCCGACAAGGCCGACTACGGCACCTTCATCCAGCTGCGCGACCGCTCCGACGAGCGGGTGCGCAAGCTCGTCGAAGAGCTCGCCGCCGGCAAGCCCAGCGGCGGCATCGAGCAGAAGATCGGCGACTACTACCGCAGCTACATGGACGAGGCCGGCATCGACAAGGCCGGCCTCGCGCCGGTGAAGCCCTGGTTCGCGCAGATCGATGCGCTGAAGAACAAGGCCGACCTCGTGGTGCTGATGGGCCGGCTGCAGGGCATCGCCGGCACGCCGATCGTCACCTGGGTCGACGCCGACCCCAAGGAGCCCGGCATCAACCGCGCGCTCACCTGGCAGGACGGGCTGGGCATGCCCGACCGCGACTACTACCTGAAGGACGACCCGCGCTTCGCCAAGGCGCGCGAGGCCTACATCGGCTACGTGGAAACGCTGCTGCGCCTGTCGGGCGATGCCAAGGCGGCCGAGAACGCGAAGGCGGTGTTCGCCCTCGAAAAGCGCCTGGCCGAGGCGCAGTGGGCCAAGGTCGACAACCGCGATGCGGTGAAGACCTACAACCCGATGACCGTGGCCGAGCTGGCGAAGAAGGCGCCGGGCCTCGACTGGGCGGTGTTCTTCAAGGCCGCCGCGCTGCCGCCGCTCGACCGCCTGTCGGTCTCGCAGCCCAGCTATGCCATCGCGGTGGGCAAGATCGTCAAGGACACCCCGATCCCGGCCTGGAAGACTTACCTGCGCGTGCGCCTGCTCGACGGTGCCGCCGACGTGCTGCCGAAGGAATACCGCGAGGCCAGCTTCGCCTTCCACGGCAAGGCGATCAAGGGCCTGCAGCAGGAGCAGCCGCGCTGGCAGAAGGCCACCAAGTCGCTCGACGGCGCCCTGGGCGAGGCGGTGGGTCAGATGTACGTGGCCAAGCATTTCCCGCCGGCCTACAAGGCCCGCATGCAGGAGCTGGTGGCCAACCTGCTGTCGGCCTACGGCCAGTCGATCGACGCGCTCAGCTGGATGAGCCCCGAGACCAAGGTCCGCGCGAAGGACAAGCTCGGCAAGTACATGACCAAGATCGGCTACCCCGACAAGTGGCGCGACTACACCGCGCTCGAGGTGCGCGCGGGCGACGCCTTCGGCAACGCCGCGCGCGCCGGCCGCTTCGAATACGAGCGCCATGCGCTGCGCGCCGGCAAGCCGGTCGACCGCACCGAATGGGGCATGACGCCGCAGACGGTGAACGCCTACTACAACCCGAGCTTCAACGAGATCGTGTTCCCCGCGGCGATCCTCGAGCCGCCGTTCTTCGACATGGGCGCCGACGACGCGGTGAACTACGGCGCCATCGGCGCGGTGATCGGCCACGAGATCAGCCACGGCTTCGACGACCAGGGCAGCCAGTTCGACGGCGAAGGCAAGCTGAACAACTGGTGGACCGAGGCCGACCGCAAGGCCTTCGATGCGCTGGGCGAGAAGCTAGTGGCGCAGTACAACGCCTACGAGCCGCTGCCGGGCCACCACCTCAACGGCAAGCTGACGCTGGGCGAGAACATCGCCGACCTGTCGGGCCTGCAGATCGCCTACAAGGCCTACCACCTCTCGCTGGGCGGCAAGCCGGCGCCGGTGATCGATGGCCTCACCGGCGACCAGCGCTTCTTCTACGGCTGGTCGCAGGCCTGGCGCGAGAAGACCCGCGAGGAGCGCGCGCTGCAGCTGCTGACCACCGATCCGCACTCGCCGCCGGAATTCCGCGCCAACGGCGCGGCCGTCAACAACGACGGCTTCCACGACGCCTTCGGCACCAAGCCGGGCGACGGCATGTACAAGCCCAGCGGCGAGCGCATCCGCATCTGGTGATGCCATGAAGGGCCGTTGGACCCGCCACCTGCCGGCCGCGGCGGCGCTGGCGGTGTGCGCCTGCGCGCACGCCGCCGGCACGCTCACGGTGTGCACCGAAGCCTCGCCCGACGGCTTCGACATCGCGCAATCGGAAACCGCGGTGACGCACGACGCCGCGGGCAAGACGATCTACGACCAGCTGTTCGCGCTGAAGCGCGGCACCACCGAGATCGTGCCCAGCCTCGCCGAGCGCTGGGAAGTCAGCCCCGACGGGCTGCAGGTCACGCTGCACCTGCGCAAGGGCGTGAAGTTCCACACCACGTCGTGGTTCAAACCCACGCGCGAGATGAACGCCGACGATGTCGTGTTCTCCTTGCAGCGTCAGGCCGATCCGAAGAGCCCGTGGAAGGCGATGGCCAAGAACGGCTTCGGCATGTGGAGCGCCTACGGCCTGGCCGACGACGTGAAGGCGATCGACAAGCTCGACGACTACGCGGTGCGGCTGACGCTCACGCGCCCGGCCGCGCCGCTGTTCGCCTACCTGCAGCAGCCGTTCACCGGCTCGGTGTACTCGGCCGAATACGGCGCGCAGCTGCTGAAGAGCGGCAAGCTGGAGCAGATCAACACCCAGCCGGTGGGCACCGGCCCGTTCGTGTTCAAGAGCTACCAGAAGGATGCGGTGATCCGCTACGAGGCGCACCCGCAGTACTGGCGCGGCCGCCAGCCGCTCGACCAGCTGGTGATCGCCATCACGCCCGATCCGCAGGTGCGCATCCAGCGCCTGAAGGCCGGCGAATGCCTGGTGGGTTCGAACATCAAGGTGGAATCGCTTGGCGCCTTCGAGGGCTCGGCGGTCAACCTGGTGGGCGGGCCGACGCTGCTCACGCACTACATCGTGCTGAACACGCAGAAGAAGTACCTGTCGGACAAGCGCTTCCGCCTCGCGATGGCGATGGCCTTCGACAAGGCCAACTTCGTCCGCAGCGTGTACGGCGGCCATGCCCAGGCGGCCGAGAGCTTCCTGCCGCCGGCGCAGTGGAGCCACGACAAGAGCCTGCCCAACCGCTTCGATCCCGAGAAGGCCAAGGCGCTGGTCAAGGCCTCGGGCTACGACGGCGCCGAGCTGGTGATCTTCACCCGCATCGGTGGCAGCCTCGACGGGCGGCGTGCCGCCGAGCTGATGCAGGCCGACTGGGCGCGCGTGGGCATCAAGACCCGCATCCAGATGATGGAATGGGGCGAGATGCTCAAGCGCAGCGGCCAGGGCGAGCACGACATCACCTTCCTCGGCTGGGCCAACAGCGGCGACCCGGATGGCTTCCTGTCGCCCAACCTCAGCTGCTCGTCCATCGCGGCAGGCGGCAACAAGAGCCAGTGGTGCCACAAGGAGTTCGACGCGCTGGTCGATGCCGCGCGCAAGGAGCAGGAACCTCGGCGCCGCGCCGAACTCTATGTGAAGGCACAGCGCCTGGTCTACGACGAGGTGCCGGTGATCCCGATGGCCTATCCGCAGTACTTCACCGCCGTTCACCAGAAGGTCAAGGGCTTCATCCACAGTCCCCAGGCCGACCTCGATTTCCGCAATGTCTCGGTGCCCTAGCGCACCCACGCACAACAACATGAACTCCTGTCGCACCCTGCTGGCCGGCGCTGCCGCGCTGGCCCTCATCTCCGGCGCGCAAGCGGCCGGCACCCTCACCGTGTGCACCGAAGCCTCGCCCGACGGCTTCGACCAGGCGCAGTACGAGTCGTCGGTCACGCACGACGCCTCGGGCAAGACCATCTACGACCAGCTGCTGCACTTCAAGCCCGGCACCACCGAAGTGGTGCCCGGCCTGGCCGAGAAATGGGAGATCAACCCCGACGGCACCGTGTACACGCTGCACATCCGCAAGGGCGTGAAGTTCCACACCACGCCGTGGTTCAAGCCCACGCGCGAGCTCAATGCCGACGACGTGCTGTGGTCGATCAACCGCGTCAACGACCGCAAGCATCCCGCCTACGGCGCCGCGAAGAACGGCTACGTGTACTGGGAAGGCATGGGCATGTCCCAGCTGATCAAGGCGGTGGAGAAGCTCGACCCCTACACCGTGCGCATCACGCTGACGCGGCCCGAGGCGCCCTTCCTCGCCGACCTGGCCATGGCCGAGATCGGCACCGTGTACTCGGCCGAATACGGCGACCAGCTGGTCAAGGCCGGCAAGCTGGAGCAGCTGAATACGCAGCCCATCGGCAGCGGCCCGTTCATCTTCCAGAGCTACCAGAAGGACGCGATCATCCGCTACACGGCCAACACGGCCTACTGGGGCGGCGCGCCCAAGGTCGACAAGCTGATCTTCGCGATCACGCTCGATCCCAACGTGCGCATCCAGCGGCTGAAGGCCGGCGAGTGCCTGGTGGGCACCAACATGAAGCCGGAGACGGTCAGCACCTTCGACAACGACCCCAACGTGAAGATCGTGCGCAGCAACCCGCTGCTCACCGCCTTCGTCGCGCCGAACACCAAGCACAAGTTCCTGTCGGACAAGCGCTTCCGCGAAGCGCTGTGGCTGGCGCTCGACAAGAAGACCTACACCCAGGCCATCTACGGCGGCAACGGCACGCCGGCCGCCAGCTACCTGCCGCCCCCGATCTGGAGCCACGACAAGACGCTGGCCGACAAGCACGACCTCGAGAAGGCCAAGGCGCTGGTCAAGGCCTCGGGCTACGACGGCACCGAGCTGTCGCTGTTCACCCGCATCGGCGGCAGCATCGACGGCAAGCGCGCGGCTGAGCTGATGCAGTCCGACTGGGCGCGCGCCGGCATCAAGGTGCGCGTGCAGATGATGGAATGGGGCGAGCTGCTCAAGCGCGCCGGCAAGGGCGAGCACGACATCACCTTCCTCAACTGGGCCGGCGACAACGGCGACCCCGACAACTTCCTCACGCCCAACCTGAGCTGCACGGCGGTGGAAGGCGGCGGCAACAAGAGCCAGTGGTGCAGCAAGAGCTTCGATGCGCTGCTCGACACCGGCCGCAAGACGGTCGACCACGCCAAGCGCATCGAGATCTACACCAAGGCCCAGCGCATCGTGTACGACGAGGTGGCCGTGATCCCGATGGTCTACCCGGTGTACATGACCGCGGTGAACAAGCGCGTGCAGGGCTACATCCCGAGCCCGTTCACGCACAACGATTTCCGCGACGTGTCGGTGAAATGAAACGCCTCGCCTCATTCGCCGCCGCGCTCGCGCTGAGCGGTGCCGCGCAGGCCGCCGGCACGCTCAGCTTCTGCCCCGATGCCGCCCCCGAAGGCTTCGACATCGCGCAGTACGAGACGCTGGCCACCAACGACGCCTCGGGCCTGACCCTCTACGACACGCTGGTCGAGATGCGCTCGGGCAGCACCGAGATCACCCCCGGCCTGGCCGAGCGCTGGGAGATCAGCCCCGACGGCACGGTCTACACGCTGCACCTGCGCAAGGGCGTCAAGTTCCACAGCACCGCGTGGTTCAAGCCCACGCGCGAGATGAACGCCGACGACGTGGTGTGGTCGCTCAACCGGCTCAACGACCCCAAGCATCCCGCCCATGCCGCCGCCGGCCACGGCTATGCCTACTGGACCGGCATGGGCCTGCCCGCGCTGGTGAAGAGCGTGGCCAAGGTCGATGCCTACACCGTGCGCATCACGCTCGCCCGGCCCGAGGCACCCTTCCTCGCCGACCTCACCGTGCCGGCCGTGGGCGCCGTGTACTCGGCCGAATACGGCGAGCAGCTGCTGAAGGCCGGCAAGGCCGAGCAGCTGAACACCCAGCCGGTGGGTACCGGCCCGTTCGCGCTGAAGAGCTACCAGAAGGACGCGGTGATCCGCTACCAGGCGCACACGGGCTACTGGGGCGGCGCGCCCAAGATCGACCAGCTGATCTTCGCGATCACGCCCGACCCCGCCGTGCGCGTGCAGCGCGTGAAGGCCGGCGAATGCCTGGTGGCGATGCACCTCTCGGGCGATGCGGCGCAGTCCTTCAAGGGCGACACGCAGGTGGAGATCGTGCGCGGCAAGCCGCTGACCACCACCTACGTCGCACCGAACAGCCAGCACAAGTTCCTGTCGGACAAGCGCTTCCGCGAAGCGCTGTCGCTCGCCACCGACCGCAACACCTTCGCGCAATCGGTCTACAGCGGCTCCGCGCTGCCGGCCGGCAGCTTCCTGCCGCCGGCGATGTGGAGCTACGACACCAGCCTGCAGCACAAGCCCGACGTGGAGCGCGCGAAGCAGCTGGTGAAGGCCAGCGGCTACGACGGTACCGAGCTGGTGCTGTTTGCCACCGCGCGCGACGTGGAGGTGAAGCGCGCCACCGAGATATTGCAGGCCGACTGGGCCAAGATCGGCGTCAAGGTGCGCGTGCAGCTGATGGAGCTGGGCGAGCTCTACAAGCGCACCGGCCGCGGCGAGCACGACCTGTCGTTCATGAGCTGGTTCTCCGACAACGGCGACCCCGACAACTTCCTCACCCCCAACCTCAGCTGTGCCGCGGTGGAAGGCGGCGGCAACAAGGCGCGCTGGTGCAACGCCGAGTTCGACAGGCTGCTGACCGAGGCCCGCACCGCCACCGACCCCAAGAAGCGCACCGAGCTCTACACGCGCGCGCAGCGCCTGCTGCGCGACGAGACCGGCCTGATCCCGCTGGCCCACCGCATCGTGCTCACCGCCGTGCACAAGCGGGTGCACGGCTACATCCCCACGCTGTTCGGAGGCAACGACTTCCGCGCAGCCCGACTCGACTGAGACCACCATGTTCGGATTCCTGTTGCGCCGCGTGGCGCTGGTGATCCCCACCTTCATCGGCATCACGCTGCTGGCCTTCTCGCTGATCCACCTGATCCCGGGCGACCCGGTGCAGGTGATGGCGGGCGAGCGCCGGCTCGACCCCGCCTTCCATGCCGAGGTGCTGCACCGGCTGGGCCTGGACCTGCCGCTGTGGAAGCAATACGCCATCTACCTGTGGAAGGCCGTGCACCTCGACCTCGGGGAATCCTTCGTCACCCACGAGGCGGTGTGGAGCGAGTTCACCAAGCTCTTCCCCGCCACGCTGGAGCTCTCGCTGTGCGCGATGCTGTTCGCCACCGTGGCCGGGCTGCTGGCCGGCATCACCGCGGCGATCAAGCGCGGCTCGCCGCTCGACCATGGCGTGATGGGCCTGTCGCTGGCCGGCTTCTCGATGCCGATCTTCTGGTGGGGCCTGCTGCTGATCATGTTCTTCTCGGTCGGCATGCGCACCTGGGCGCCGGAGTTCGCGCTGCCGGTCTCGGGCCGCATGGCGCTCGAATTCGACATCGCGCCGCGCACCGGCTTCATGCTGATCGACGCCTGGCTGTCGCCCGACGAGGGCGCGTTCAAGTCGGCGGTGTCGCACCTGGTGCTGCCCTCCATCGTGCTGGGCACCGTGCCGCTGGCGGTGATCGCGCGCATGACGCGCTCGTCGATGCTCGAGGTGCTGCGCGAAGACTACATGCGCACCGCCCGCGCCAAGGGCCTCGCACCGTCGCGCGTGGTGTTCGTGCACGCGCTGCGCAATGCGCTGGTGCCGGTGGTCACCGTGATCGGCCTGCTGGTCGGCACGCTGCTCGGCGGCGCGGTGCTCACCGAGACCATCTTCTCCTGGCCCGGCGTCGGCAAGTGGCTGATCGATGCGATCAGCCGCCGCGACTATCCGGTCGTCCAGGGCGGCATCCTGATCACCGCCACGCTGGTGATCGTCGTCAACCTGCTCGTCGACCTGATGTACGGGCTGATCAATCCGCGAATCCGCCATGCAAAGTGAGACCCTCGAGATGAGTGCCGTGCTCTCCACCGAAGAAACCTCGCAGGCCGGCGCACCGCCCTCGTCGCTGCAGGATTTCCTGCGCAGCTTCGCGGCCAACAAGGGCGCGCTGGCGGGCCTGATCTTCTTCGTGTTCATCGTGCTGTGCGCGTTGCTGGCCGGCGTGCTGGCGCCGCACGATCCGATCGAGCAGTACCGCGATGCGCTGCTCACGCCGCCGGCCTGGGCCGAGGGCGGCTCCACCAAGTTCCTGCTCGGCACCGACGACATCGGCCGCGACGTGCTCTCGCGCCTGCTCTACGGCGCGCGGCTCTCGCTGATGATCGGCCTGGTGGCGGTGGTGCTGGCCATGCTGCCCGGCATTGCGCTCGGGCTCACCGCGGCCTTCTTTCCGCGCGTGGGCACCGGGATCCTGCGGCTGATGGACGTGATGCTCGCGCTGCCCAGCCTGCTGCTGGCCATCGCGGTGGTGGCCGTGCTCGGCCCCGGCCTGTTGAACACGATGTTCGCGATCGCGATCGTGGCCATTCCCAACTACGTGCGGCTGGTGCGCGCCTCGGCGATGTCGGAGCTGCAGAAGGACTACGTCGTGGCTTCGCGCCTGGCCGGCGCGAGCACGCTGCGGCTGATGTTCGACACCGTGCTGCCCAACTGCATGGCGCCGGTGATCGTGACCGCGACGCTGGGCTTCTCCGATGCCATCCTCACCGCCGCGGCGCTCGGCTTCCTCGGCTTGGGCGCGCAGCCGCCCACGCCCGAGTGGGGCACGATGCTGGCCTCGGCCCGCGACTACATCGAGCGCGCCAACTGGGTCGTCACCTTCCCCGGCGTGGCCATCCTCACCACCGTGCTCGCGATCAACCTGATGGGCGACGGGCTCCGCGATGCGCTCGACCCCCGCATGAAGAAGCTGTCATGACGAACCCCCACGCTCACATTCGTTCGCTGCCCCCCGAGGGGGCGGGCGCCCTCCTTGAGGCGGCTCGGCGGAGGGCGCCATGAGCCACCTCCTCGAAATCAGAAACCTCACCGTCGAGTTCGGTCCGGTGGGCAAGGCCTTCGCCGCCGTGAAGGGCGTCGACATCACGCTCGACCGCGGCGAGCTGCTCGGCGTGGTCGGCGAATCGGGCTCGGGCAAGAGCGTCAGCATGCTGGCGCTGATGGGCCTGATCGATGCGCCCGGCCGCGTGACGGCCGACGTGCTGCGCTTCGACGGGCACGACCTGCTGAAGCTCGCGCCCAAGGAGCGCCGCAAGATCGTCGGCCGCGACATGGCGATGATCTTCCAGGACCCGATGACCAGCCTGAACCCCAGCTACACCGTGGGCTTCCAGATCATCGAGACGCTGAAGGTGCACCGCCCCGGCACCAAGGCCCAGCTGCGCGAGCGCGCGCTCGAGCTGCTGAAGCTGGTGGAGATTCCCGACCCGGCCTCGCGGCTCGACGCCTATCCGCACCAGCTCTCGGGCGGCATGAGCCAGCGCGTGATGATCGCAATGGCGCTCGCCTGCAACCCCAAGCTGCTGATCGCCGACGAGCCCACCACCGCGCTCGACGTCACGATCCAGGCCCAGGTGCTCGACCTGCTGGTCAACCTGCAGCGCCAGCAGAACATGGCGCTGATCCTGATCACGCACGACCTCGCGCTGCTGGCCGAGCATGCGAAGCGCATCGCGGTGATGTATGCCGGCGAGGTGGTCGAGACGCAGACCGTGCCCACGCTGTTCGAGCAGCCGCACCATCCGTACACCGCGGCGCTGCTCGCCTCCATCCCCGAACACAGCCGCGGCGCGCGCCGCCTGCCCACGCTGCCCGGCGTGGTGCCCGGCCAGTACGACCGGCCCAAGGGCTGCCTGCTCTCGCCGCGCTGCCCGCGCGTGCAGGCCAGCTGCCGCAGCACCCATCCCGCCCTGCTGGCCATGCCCGATGGCGGCGAGGCGCGCTGCCTGTTCCCCGTCAACGTGGCCGCTGAACAAGAGATCCCGGCATGACCCTCGCTGCTGTTTCCTCCTCGACCGCGCCGCTGCTGGAAGCGCGCGACCTCTCGCGCCACTACAACGTGTCGCGAGGCATGTTCAAGCCGCACGCCACCGTGAAGGCGCTCAACGGCGTGAGCTTCAGCGTCAACCCCGGCCAGACACTGGCGGTGGTGGGCGAATCGGGCTGCGGCAAGTCCACCCTGGCGCGCGCGCTCACGCTGACCGAGAAGCCCACCGGCGGCAGCCTGATGCTCGACGGCATGGACGCCACCGCCGCCAGCGCCGCGCAGGCCAAAGCCTTGCGCAAGCGCGTGCAGATGGTGTTCCAGAACCCTTATGCCTCGCTCAACCCGCGCAAGCGCATCACGCAGATGCTCGAGGAGCCGCTGCTGCTCAACACGCCGATGAGCGCACCCGAGCGGCGCGAGCGCATCGGCGCGATGCTGCAGCAGGTGGGCCTGCGGCCCGAGCATGCGCAGCGCTACCCGCACATGTTCTCCGGCGGCCAGCGTCAGCGCATCGCGATCGCGCGGGCGATGATGCTGCAGCCCAAGCTGCTGGTGGCGGATGAACCCACCTCGGCGCTCGACGTGTCGATCCAGGCGCAGATCCTGAACCTCTTCATGGACCTGCAGGAACGCACCGGCATCGCCTACGTGTTCATCTCGCACAACCTGAGCGTGGTGGAGCACATCGCCGACCGGGTGATGGTGATGTACCTGGGCCGCGTGGTCGAGTCGGCACCCAAGGCACGCCTGTTCGCGCAGCCGCTGCACCCCTACACCAAGGCCCTGCTCTCGGCCACGCCCAGCATCGACGCCAGCCGCCGCGCCAAGATCAAGATCGTGGGTGAGCTGCCGTCGCCGCTGAACCCGCCCTCGGGCTGCACCTTCCACAAGCGCTGCCCGTTTGCGACCGAGCGCTGCAGCGCCGAGGTGCCGGTGCTGCGCGCGGTGGAGGGGACGGAGGTGGCTTGCCACTATGCGGAGGACATCGCGAGCGGAGCGCACGGGCCGACGCGGCAGTAAGGGTCAGTTTCTCTACACTCCGGCATTCCACCAACAACAATCTCGGGAGGAATGCCGATGAGACTCACAACTCCAGCCGGCGGGCGCTGCTCGCCGCTTCGCTGTCTTTGCTCGTCGCGCTGGCCGCCTGCGGCGGCGGCGACGACACGGCCACCAGCGTGAACCTGCAGGCGGCCGAGGTCGCGGGAGCCGCTGTGGATCATCACGACCACCTGGCCCTGCCGCAGCCTGGCTGCATACGCGGCATGCCGGTCGAGCACCTCGTCGACCACCTGCAGCTCCACGAAGTGATTGCCGCCGCCCGGTGTGCCAAGGCACGGATCGCGGTAGACGCTGCGCGAGCCGACGTAGGCATCCGGGGCGTGACGGCTCGCGCCCCCGAAGCTGCCGAGGCCGACGCAGGCCTCCACCTCGGCCGAAAGCCGCTGGCGATCCACATGGGCCCACAGGCCCTCGGGCACCAGCTCGTCGATGAAGGCCTGCGGCCCGCCATCGAACAGCGCCTTGAACGCGAGCGTGCGCACCGGCACATCGCGGCCGTTGCGCAGCAGCACATGGGTCAGCCGGTCGACCAGCGCCGCCCGCAGCGGCTCGAGCTGCGCGAGCGACAGGCCGGTGGTGAGCAGGCGCATGCCGCAGTTGATGTCGGTCCCCACCGCCGCCGGGATCACGAACCCGGGATCGGTGGCCACGATGGAGCCGACCGGCGCGATCGATCCGGGATGGAAATCGGGCGTCGCGCAGGCGCGGCACACGCCATGGTGGCCATCGGGTGACCGCACCGCGGCAAAGTGCAGGAGCTGCCGCACCGCCTTTTCCTCGAGCGGCAGCTCGGCGGGCAGCAGGACGGTGGCCTGCGCAGCCCCATCGCTCAGTTGATAGATGCCGTTGTCATACGACACGGCGATGCCGGCGCGCGCAAGCGCACGGCGAAGACGTTCAGAGGTAGACATGATGCTGCTTCCGGCCCCGGTGGGGCCTGCGCGCCTTGCACGAACAGACGCGCGAAAGAGAGTGCTGCCGGCACGAAGCGGCAGCGCTGGATCTCTTGTTCCGCAGCAGCAGTCAGAAGAGAGGGGCGCGAGTGTAGCAACCGGCCCTGCCATCGGCAAGGCCCGCGCCCCGACCCTCAGCGCCCGAGCAGCCGATAGTCGGCCGTGTAGCCGACGCGCTCGATCTTGCCGAGCGTGGCCGTCGTACATGCCGCGGCCGAAGGCGGCTGGCCGCCCAGCGTGTTGATGCGCTGGATGTAGGTGGCCTTGCTGAATGCGCCCTCCGCACCGACCGAACGCACCGACAGCAGCAGCCAGGGGATCGAATCCGGATTCGCCGCATCGGCCTTGGCCTTCACGCTGCCCACGAGCTTGCTGCCATCGTCCGCCTCCCAGCTCGGGCCGGCGTAGTGCTTGCCGACACGGCGGCCCTGGGCATCGAAGAGCTCGGCTTCAGGGGCGACGAAGGCCCACTCGGCGGCGTCCGGCTGGTCTTTCTTCGGGCGGCATTCGTAGATCTGGACGCCTTTGGCGGCGAGGGTGGTGATGACAGTCGATGCTTCGGCAGGCTGCAGGTTCGGAGGGATGGTCGGTACCGGCCCGGATTGCTGGCTGGCACAGCCAGCCAGCAGCGTCGCGGCACAGAGAATCAAGTTTTGGGTACGCATGGGCTCTCCAAGAAAAGTTCGAGATGCCAGACCTACGGATCCAGCAAACCTCCGGACGCATCTTCCTGCCACAACCCGAGCATTGAGGCATCCCAACCTTGTGGGATGCCGCGGATCTCGCGCCTCCCCTACCCTGGCTGAAAGAGTTCAGGGGAGGGGCGATTCACGTGAGCGACCTGTTCCGGCGCCAGGCCGTCGATGAGCAGCGCCAGCGCTTCCATGGTGCGATCGTGCTCTCGCGCACATGGTCGCAAACGGCATTGACCCTGTTCCTGTGTGGCGTGGTTGGCGCACTCGTCGCATTCGCCTTCGCGTTCGGCTTCACGCGCCGCGAGACGGTGACCGGTGTCGTCATCCCCGATCGAGGCCTGTTGCGCCTCACGGCGACGCAGGCTGGCGTGGTGGCGCAAGTGCATGTGGTCGAAGGTCAGCTGGTGCAACCAGGTGACCCGCTCTTCACGATTTCCAGCGAGAAGGCGAGCACCCATGGCGACACCCAGGCTGCGATCAACGCCACGCTACAAGCCCGCATCGAGGGCTTGCACACCGAGCTGACCCAGCATGAGCAGCAGGTTCGCAACAAGGCAGCAGAGCTGAATGCGCGCATCGCCAACACGCAAGCGTCGCTGCAGAACCACGAGGCGGAACTTCGCCTTCAACAGCAACGGCTTCAGGTGCTACGCGATGTTGCACAACGCTATCCAGAGCTCGTGAAGACCGGCGCCGTCTCCGAAGTCGAGGCTCAGCAAAAGGCCGCCGAGGTCATCGACCAGCAGTCACGCCTCACGGCGCTGCAACGATCCCGGCTCGCATTGCAGCGAGAGCTCGGCGAGCTGCAGGCCGCATTGGCCGATCTGCCGTTGCAGGCCGAACGCGAAGCTTCCCAGTTGCAGCGAGACATCGAGGGGCTGACGCAGGATCGGGCAGAAAGCGAAGCCAAGCGGACGGTGATCGTCCGGGCGCCCCACGCCGGGCGTGTCACAACCCTGCTCGCCGAGCCCGGCCAGAGCGTCGCGCTCGAGCAAGCGCTGGGCAGCGTGCTGCCTGCCGGCAGCAATCTCGAAGCAGAGCTCTACGCGCCCACACGTGCCATCGGGTTCGTGCACCCCGGCACCGAAGTGCAGATCCGCTACGACGCCTACCCCTATCAGAAGTTCGGCCAGTTTCGCGGCGAGGTGCGTGAAGTGTCGGCCAGCCCCTTGCCCGCCAGTCATGCCGAACCTCTGTACCGCATTCGGGTACGGCTCGATGCACAAACCATCTCCGCCCTCGGGGAACAGCACCCGCTCAAACCCGGCATGCAGCTCGCCGCCAACCTCGTGCTAGAGCACCGCACCTTGGCCGAGTGGGCGCTCGAACCACTCTTCAGCATGACGGGGCGCCTCTAATGAGCCGGTTGTCAGACCTGGGGTTGGGTCTCGGCCGGCAACTACCCGTGCTGCTGCAGACCGAAGCCACCGAATGCGGCCTGGCCTCGGTGGCCATGGTGGCCATTTACCACGGCTGCCGCACCGATCTGGCCACGCTGCGGCTGCGCTTCGCGATCTCGCGCAAGGGGGCGACCTTCGAAAGCCTGATGCGCATCGCACGCGCACTCAAGCTCGAGAGCCGTCCGCTCAAGCTCGACATGGACGGGCTCACCGAGCTGCAGCTGCCCTGTGTCATCCACTGGGACATGAACCACTTCGTGGTGCTCAAGTCCGTCTCGGCGCGCGGCGCCGTGATCCACGACCCAGCGGTGGGCGTGCGCAGCTTCATGCTGGAGGAATTCGCCCGCCATTTCACCGGCGTGGCCCTCGAACTCAGCCCGACCAGCGATTTCACCCCCTCGACGCAGAAGCTGCAGTTCACGCTGCGCAGCTTGATGGGCCGCATCACCGGTCTCAAGCGCGGGCTGCTGCAGATCCTGGCGCTGGCCGTGGCACTCGAAGTCGTCGCCATCGCGATGCCGTTCTACCTGCAGTGGGTGATCGACAAGGCGCTGGTCGGCGCAGACCGCGACCTACTGGGCGTGCTGGCGCTGGGCTTCGGCCTGCTGATCGTGTTGCAAGCGGCTATTGGCGCAGTGCGCGGCTGGTTCGTCGTGGCCTTGAGCACCAACCTCAATTTCCAATGGCTGGGCAACGTGTTCTCGCACCTGGTGAAGCTGCCCCTGGAGTTTTTCGAGCGGCGGCACATCGGGCACATCCTCTCGTGCTTCGGATCCATCACCACCATCCAGAAGACGCTGACCACCGGATTCGTCGAAGCCCTCGTCGATGGCCTGCTCGTCGCCGGCACGCTGCTGATGATGCTGCTCTACAGCCCACGGCTCGCTGCGGTGGCTCTGGTGGCGGCGCTGCTTTATGGCGCTACGCGCTGGAGCGTGTACCACGCACTGCGCAACGCCACTGCCGAGCAGATCCTCTTCGCCGCCAAGCAGCAGACCCACTTTCTCGACACAGCCCGTGGCATCCAGAGCGTGCGGCTCTTCGGGCGCGGCGATCAGCGCCGTGCCGGCTGGCTCAACCAGCTGGCCGACCAGTTCAACGCCGAGCTGCGCATCCAACGCATCCACATCAGCTACCAGACAGCGCAGACGCTGATCTTCGGGCTCGAACGCGTGATCGTCGTGTGGCTCGCGGCGCAAGCGGTGCTCGACCATTCGTTCACCGCCGGCATGCTGTTCGCATTCATCGCGTACAAAGACCAGTTCTCGACCCGCGTGGCTGCGCTGATCGACAAGCTGGTGGAGCTGGCCATGCTGAGATTGCACGGCGAGCGCGTGGCCGACATCGTGATGTCGGAGCGCGAGCCCGAGGCGCCGCACGAAGCCGACGAGATCGATCCGAGCCGCATCCAGCCCACGATCGAGTTGCGCAACGTGTCGTACCGCTACTCGCCCACCGAACCCTACGTATTCGAGAACATCAGCCTCAGGATCGAAGCCGGCGAATGCGTGGCGATCACCGGCCTCTCGGGCTGCGGCAAGACGACGCTCGTGAAGGTGATGCTGGGTCTGCTGGCACCTACGCAAGGCGAGGTGTGCATCGACGGCCAATCCATCCAACGCCTGGGTCTCACCAACTACCGCCAGATGATCGGCACCGTGATGCAGGGCGACCGCCTCTTCACCGGTTCGCTGGCCGACAACATCTGCTTTTTCGATCCGCTGCCCGAGATGGAGCGCATCGAAGCCTGTGCCCGCCTTGCTTCCATCGAGCGGGAGATCCTCGACATGCCCATGGGCTACAACACCCTGGTCGGCGACGTCGGCACCGGCCTCTCAGGCGGCCAGATCCAGCGCGTCCTGCTGGCCCGGGCGCTCTACCGCCAGCCGCGCATCCTCGTGCTCGATGAAGCGACCAGCCACCTCGACATGCTCAACGAGCAGCAGGTCAACGAGGCGGTGAAGGAAATGAACCTCACCCGCGTGATCGTGGCGCATCGGCCGGAGACGATTGCGATGGCGGGGAGGGTGTTGGTGATGGAGCGGGGGATGTTAACCACCGCTCATGGGAACGCCGCGAACGATTCCGATGAGTCAACCGGCCAAGTGCGCCAACAAGGATCCGGATTGCACTGAACAACAAAGTGGGTTGTCCGTTGCCGGGTGCTGTTCCAGTCCAGCGCCCGATAAACCGAAATCGACTGGAAATACTAGGAGGATCTCGTGAACCGGAAGACTGAGCAATCAACTGAACAGCAGAAGCAGCCTGCCTTTTCCGTCCCGCCTCGGCCACTGAATGAGGATGAAGTGAAAAGAATAGGCGGAGGGCCAAGGGGGAGCCCGACCTGCTAGAGATACAAGAGCAGGAGCACCGTACCGTTCGGAAGGAATGGCTGCGCGGAGCCCGCGTCAAGTAGAGCAAGTCAACGGTGGTCCGCTACTTTTCCAACAGCCAGAAAGTCACAGCATGAACGAGAAACCGCAGGATTCGTCAACAAATCAAACGCCGATCAAACCTTTGGATGAGAAGGATTTTGGGAGAGTCGCAGGTGGACCGGTTCCCTGTCCCACCTGCTAGAAATATTGAAGCCAACACACCTCAAGGAGTTCACATGACGAGCGAGAAGACAGGACCGGCAGGTTCGACAGTTCCCAATCAGCCTCTGCGCCCCCTCAACGAGCAGGAGGTTGCCCAAGTTGCGGGTGGCCCTGTCCCATGCCCTACGAGTTAATACTTCTTCTCAAGAGATATGTTGATGAAGAAAACGCAAATGATGCCGTCACCCACCTCGGGAAAACCACAACCGTTTTCCGACAGAGAATTAAACCAGGTGGCCGGAGGCCCGATACCTTCACCGACTGCGTGATTCAACAGCTACATATGAAAGCTCCATCGGAGATATTCCAATGACGAAAGAATCAACAAGCCCGCCACTAGCAAACCCTGCATCACAACCAGTGCCGCTTAGCAGTGAAGAAGCCAAACAAGTCGCTGGAGGTCCAGTCGGATGCCCGACGGCTTAGGGGACAACCAAAGAGAGTTCGATGCAACTTTATAGCCCCCAGCAACCTCAGCCGTGTCCAAATAAAAGAGCTCCGACTTAAACAGAGGCTCGACGTGTAGCTGGCGGCCGGGTTCCTTGGTCTACGCTGCTAATCGAATAAAAGCGCCCTGCAGAAGTAGGCCTTCTGAGGGCGCTTCCTATTGCGCCGCCTCCGGGAGCAAGTAGCGCGTGCTTGGCCCCTTTCCTGTTTGAATAAGCAAATCTCGCCCTGCAAGCACACCCAAGTGCTTTGATGCCGTTGCAAGGCCAACTGAGCAAATCTCGGCATAGCCGCTCTTGCTGATTGATTTCGCCTTGATGAGATGTGCTATCAATACTGCACGCCGGCGATCATCCAGGAGATCTGCGGCGGCCTGCTGCCATCGCGATACCAACTGCCGATTAGTAGCTTGATCAATATCGAACGCGAAATGTAACGATTCCAGTTCGCTTGCAAACCGCTCTTCCAGCGCATGTTTGCTAATCAGTGCCTCTGCTACCTTTCTTTCCTTCAATGACATTGCTAGGTATGCCTTCACAATACCTAAATGGGCACGTATATGCACCTCTGCGGAGAGTGGAGTCGCAAGAACCGATCGAAGTCGCTGGATCTCTGCCATCTCATCAAAATGGGTGGCAAACTCTTCTGGAAGAAGCCTAGTATAGGCGAAACCCTCATTCGGACCGAGAACCTCAGCCTTCAAGTTTCTTGTAGCTTCCTTCAATACTGAGTCACCTTCGGATGGCAACGCCTTCATTGCAGCCGCAGCGTGTGCATCGCCTAGTTGCTCATCTCGAGGATCTCGCGTGATCTGGAACCTCTTGTAATATGCTTCGGCCAAGTTGTAGTGGGCTCGATTTAGATGAACCTCAAGGTTTGCTTCAATGCTTCGATCCAAACCACGGCGGTAATATTCGATCGCATCGTCATAACGACCCTGCCAGAAATATGCAGCTCCCAAATTGAGTAGCGCACTCGACAAGATGTAGGGATCAACAGGCAGGTTATCTGCCATCACCACTACCCGCTCACCATAAGCAATGGCGCGAGGGAAATCCTTTGCTTCTGCGTATATCAAGCTAAGGTTGTTGTATGTAGATAGGAGTTGCCGTTTGTCCTCTAGTCGTTCAAAGATGTTCAGAGCTCGATGCTTATGTTCAATAGCTTTGCGTAAGTCGCCCGCTCTTCTCCAATACTCTCCCCACGCTTGCTCCAGTAGAGCTATTGTTTCAGGAGACAGTGATGAATATTTTCGACACGCTTCTGCCTTTTCCAGAACTACACGCGAGCGAGGATCGTTACGCAGAACATAGAGCCAGCCGAGCTTCACCAGCGCTGATACATATTCCTCCAAAGCTTTAGCGGATTCAGATTCGGAACTCGTTTCGTGGGCCGATCGTAGAAACTCGACACTATCCTCGAAACAGGCAAATGCGCGATCGGTATCTCGAGGCTCATAGAAGCGCCCAAGTGCTCCATACACAATGCCCAACATCAGCTTATTGCCGGCGGTAGAAGCAACCCGAAGCGCAGACTCATATGCTTGTCGTTCTTTCTCGGCAGCACTGCGAGTGCGAAAAAGTGCGGCCTGAGCCAGGCAAATCTCAAAATGCTCGTTTAGCCGCGATACATTTTTATATGCCTCATCAATCAAGCTATCGGTTTCGCTCTCTCGTGCGAGATCAACCCGAAATCGACTCAGCGCAGAGCAGAACATCGAAATGTCGCCGATTTGAAGGAAATGCCATAACGCAGACGGCGTATCTCCCTGCGCAAGCGAATACGTTGCTTGATGGCCGTGCCAATCAATCCGTTGCTGCTCATTAGACAACGCAATTCGACGATAGACTCCTTGCTGGGCCATACGACGCAACGACGCGCGGCGCTCACCCTCCAGGGAACGTCTCTCTACGAGTAGATCCCTTAAGAAACGCTTTCCCTTGTCCAGATATCGATAGAAGGTACTTGGTCCTACTGACCACAGGCCGCAGAGGTGATCGACGATCGGCTCATCTGGTCGGGCTCTATATCGGTCTCGAAAATCTGGGATCGACGCAAATCCGAAATAGCACATTACAGCGAGGACCGGACGCCAGCTTGTTCGATCAAGCCACGCGTCTCTAGCTAGATCCGCAACGTCTGAAGATCTATCCGGCCGAGTCTGCGATATAGCCCATTGAAGAAGCATTTCCACAGAAAATGCGAGCGCGTCCTCACTTGGCATGGACTCACCAACAACGCCAAGTACGGGTCTTAACCACCGGCGTGCAAACCATCTGGTTGTCAGTGGGCGCCGCTGCAGCAACTGAGTCAGCGTTTTATCCCGATAGGCTTGCAGCGCTGCACTCAGCACCGTATCCGCAAGAGCATCCGGTGAAGGAGCCGCTTCACGCCTCATCGACAAACTAGGGGGGACCAAAACCTTCATTCCGTTGATCGTCTAGGAATCGTCTGGGAGTAAGAAGGGAGTGGGGCTTAAGTGTGCCTTTCCATGCGACTATCGTAAGGATTAGTGTATCGATCCGTTGGCAGAGCCGAAGTGTGGCTAGCCGCCTTACAAAGTCACGAGAACGGAAGGAACTTCATGTCCATCTCATCCTCGGCGTCCGGTGCGCCGTTGACGCTTGCTGTTTATGCTCCATTTGGAACCGACTCAGTGCTAAGCACGTTTCCTGATGGGACATCGCAAGAGCTTCTTCAACATCCGCTCGTCAAAAACCTGTCTCTTGTGGCAGATCATGGTGCAAATGTCGTTGCGCTCATCGATCTAGTTGGAAAGGACACTTACCTCATTGAGATACCGGCCCATCATTCATCTGACGTGCAGGTGAATTCCCAGTGGAAGCAACAGATGGATGCACCCACCACCCTGGCGAGTCTCCTGCAGCATGCTCACCAGCGCTATCCCGCATCCACATTGCTGCTCGCTATGGAAGGGCATGGGGCCGGGTTTCTCCCAGACATCGATCCAACCCAGCTCACCTCTAAGACGTTCACCGCTAGCGGTTCGATTGAATGGCGCATCAGCGGGAAAGGGAGCGTTCCGCGACTTAACAGTGGAGAGCCGGTACTTCCGTCGGGCGCGCCTATTCTTCCTCTTCCCTCGCCGACACTACCTGGCAATCATCGGTTGCTCTCCACCTACGCCCTAGGCGCCGCCCTCAAAGCCGCCCAGGACGCCGGCGTCCCCAAGCTCGCCTGCATCCACTTCAACAACTGCTTCAACATGTCGGTGGAGGTGCTGCACACGATCGCGCCCTATGCCGAGTTCGCCACGGGGTACGAGAACTACAACTTCTTCACTGCGGGCGAGGCCTATCCGGGGGTGTTCGCCAAGCTGCAGGCAGCCGGGTCCGCCACGTCGCAGCAGCTGGCGCAGTGGTTTGCTGATGGCAATCATGAGGTGCTGGCCGCCAAGGGTCATCATCCGACGGTGGGATGCGTGGTGCAGCTGTCGCGCATGCATTCGATCGTCGAGTGCATCGACGACATGTCGGATGCGCTGCTGGCGGCCCTGCGCACGGCCGAGGGCGCGCAGCGCGCCACCTACGTCGGCCGCATCAAGGCGGCCATCGCCCGTGCGCAGCAGTTCGATTCCGACGGCAACATGGACCTCGATCCGCCCGACGAGCTGACCGACATCTGCAGCTTCGCGCACGAGCTGCAGAAGGAGGACTTCGGCCCGTTCAAGGTGCAGCAGACGGCCGCCGCGCTCGAGGAGGTGCTCAAGGGCATCAAGCGCTACGGCGACGTGGGCCAGCCCTGGACCGATCCGGCCGAGACCTGGGATTTCTCGCGCCCCGACCTGGCGATGAACATCTTCCTGCCCGACCCCATGCGCATCGGCAAGTGGGACTGGCGCTCGCCCTACTACCTCGACGTGAACCCCGATCCGGCCAAGCCGCAGGTGCAGCCGCACATCATCGAGTTCGTCAAGGTGACCGACTGGGTCGACTTCATCATCGAATACCACAAGGACGTGCCGTTCATCGGCCTGCTGCCGGCGCAGATCCCCGAGTTCCCGCACTTCAACAAGAGCTACAAGCCGCCGCGCGGCACCACGCCGCCGCCGCGTGGCGATGACTGCGGCAAGCCGCAGCCGCCCCGCACCGCGCCGGGCAGCAGCACCAAGCCGTAAAGCCGCGCGTTCGCGCCGCGCCTGATCGACCCCTGCCGGGTGGCAACGCCTGCAGGGGTCGATGCTTTTGGGGCTGGCCCAGTCCCTGGCGGGCAGGGTGAATCGTCTCGCAATCGTCTTGCGCCGGCGCGTTTCGGCCGCTGTGCGTGCGGTGCGATGGGAAGGCTTTGAGCGTGCAATGCACCCCACTTTCAGGAGCACCCTCATGGCCATCACGATGCAAGGTTCCTGGACCCTCCGGGTCAAGAGCCGCAACGCCGCGCTGACGCAACGCTTCGTCGTCACCGGCGCCGACACCGGCAACGGCAGCTACGACGCTGCGGCTGGCGCCACCGTGTTCGTCTCCGGCGCACAGTGGTCGATCAACGTCCAGCACCGCACCGGCGCCCAGCCATGGCGCGATTCGGCGCAGCGCATCGGCTTTCCGGGCATCGCCGGCAGCCTGGTGCGCTTCGACATCCGCTCGGGCAAGACGGGCGACAGCGACGACGCCGGCCTGGTGCTGAGCTGCGCGCTGCCGGTGGATGCGGCCGACTACATCGTCTACGGCACGGTGCGCACCTATGGCGGCAGCGGCGTGTTCAACCCGGCCCGCAACGACTACATCGTGATCGACCCGCACCACCCGCTGGCCGAGCTGTGCCAGCGCCATCCTCACCTGGGCTCGGTGATCTCGCGGCTCTACCCCGAGCGGCTGCGCATGCCGCGGCTGCCGCTGCCGGATGCCGCGCCCGACCTGCGGCCGATCGTCATCCCCACCGGGCTGCCCAACACCGCCAACGGGCTGGTGTTCCAGCGCGACGAGGTGCAGGGCACGGTCGTGAAGCGCGCCGCCTTCCAGACGCACACGCTGGGCGCGGGCACCGATCTGCTGTCGGGGCCCGATTTCGACGCGATCAGCGCGCTGCGCGAGACCGGCATCCGCTTCTGCAGCGAAGGCCGGCGTGCGCCGGGCCTGCTGATGCGCCTGCAGGAATACGACCCCAGCCCCGACGAGAAGCTCGGCGGCCCCTACACCGGCAGCGGCGCACGGCAGGACCTGGGCTTCGCGGTCACCGACGAGCTCGGCCACTACATCTTCCGCTTCCGCCCGTCGATGCCTTCGGCGCTGGGCAATCCGTCGCGGCCCGACCTGGTGATGCAGGTGCTGGGCACCGGCCTCGCGCTCAACTACGAGACGGTGCCCTACAGCAACGTCGCCAACCTGCAGCGCATCGACGTGTGCGTGCCGCATAAGCTGGCCCAGCCCAGCCGCAGCGGCTCGGGCGAAGGCGTGATCCAGCGCATCGGCGACGTGGTGGTGCTGCCTTCGGCGCTGAAGAGCGTGAACACGCTCGACGAGCAGGGCCGCATCACCTGCCGCGACGCCGACGCGCCCGAGGTCGATTGCGCGGCCTGGCGCGGCGCCCTGCGCCTGCATGCGCGCTTCGGCAAGCCCAACGCGGTGCGCTATGCCCTCTACTACCGGCTGCCGGGCGACGAGGCCTGGCGCGCGGTCGACGAGCCGCTGCGGCTCGACTACATCCCCCGCCTGGTGCCCGGCGGCAGCCCGGTGGGCCCGCACCACCGCCACGTCACGCCCAGCCCCGAGCTGGCCGGCCGCGTGATGCAGCCGGTGCCCACCTACGCCAGCCACGAGGGCGATGCCCAGTGGCTCGAGAACGACCTGAAGATCATCCTCTCGAGCAGCTTCTACCGGCCGGCCGATGCGCCGGGGCCGGTGCGCTTCCGCATCGAGGCCTACGACAAGGCCGACCGCTTCGTGCCCGGCAGCGCCGACGAGATCACGCTCTACCTGCACAACCGCCCCAGCACCGGCGACATCGAGCGCATCACGATGGGCGGCGAGCCGCTGGCCGACTGCGCGCTGTTCGAGCTCGGCCGGCCCGATGCGCCGATCGCGGTGCGCTACCGCGCGGTGGAGCCCGATGGCTTCCTCGCCGGCTGGAAGCTGGCCGTCACCCGCGGCGGCCAGCAGCCGGTGCCGGTGGTGTGCACCGGCGGCGCACCGGTGGCCCAGGGCTACCCGGCGCTGCCGCCGCGCTTCACCGGCACGCTGGGCCTGCCCTCGGCCGACGCGCAGGGCTATGTCGACACGGTGCTGCAGCCCGCGCCCGATGCCGCCGGCCACCGCCACTGGCTGCCCGAGCAGCGCGACTTCTGCACCTTCGCGTTCACGCTCAGCGCCAGCGATCGCGTCACCGACGGCCGCCACGGCTACCCGAGCACCGTGCTGCGGCAGGACCTGATCGGCCTGAGCAGCGCGCAGGTCGCCGCCCACGCGTGATGCCACTCTGGAGACGGCTGATGCAGCTCTGCTTCAACCCGCCCGCGGCACCGCAGGCACCGCTCACCGGGCATTTGTTCAGCACGCCGCTGTTCGAGTACGTGGGCTCGACCTCGCTCACGGTGATCGGCCCGGTCAGCGGCCGTACCTACCGCTTCGCGCGGCCGCTGGCGCGCCAGCTGGTCGATCCGCGCGACCGGGCGGCATTGGCTGCGATGCCGCAGCTGCGGCCGCTGCAAGACCAGCGCCGGCCGCGCTGATTTCAGCAGGCTGCCGCCACAGAGGCCGGCGGCGGCCCCTCACAACACCCGGCCTCGTCAACCAACCAGGATGGAGAAAACCATGAACAAGCACATCAAGCGGGCCCTCGCGGCCACCCTCGCCAGCGCCGCGCTGCTGCCGGCCGCGCAGGCCGCCGAAACCTACGCCAGCTCGGTGACCAACCTGCTGCGCGGCACCGCGCCCGGCGATTTCTTCCCCGACTACTACGGCGGCAGCCTGAGCGGCAGCTTCCCGGTGGTGCTCGACGTCAACACCGCCAAGGCGTCGATCCTCGGCGCGCCCGACGACCGCTTCCTCTCGCTGCCTGGCGTCGGCCCGCAGCCCCCGGGCACCGCCTTCCTGGGCGCGTATGCCGAGGTCAGCTTCGGCAGCAACTTCGGCGCCAACACGCAGCTGAAGATCTACGAGACCGGCAACAACGGCGAGAAGGCCGACGTGTGGGTCTGGTTCGCCGACGGCGGCTTCCTGCAGCTCAGCGCGACCAAGGGCGCCGACCCCGCGATCACGCTCGACCTGTCGCCCTATGCCGGCCTGCTGGCCGCGCACGGCGGTGCCTTCACCAAGGTGGGCATCGGCGGCATGGACGAGCTGGGCGCAAGCAAGGGCTTCGATCTCGATGCAGTGTCGATCTCGGCCGTGCCCGAGCCCAGCACCTATGCATTGATGGGTGCAGGTCTGGGCATCGTCGGCTGGCTGAGCCGCCGCCGCAAAGCCTGATCCATGCGTTCAGCGGGCGACGCTGTCGATGTACACGTCGCCCGCATCGCACAGCTGGCTGGCCGAGGCTGGCTGGTCGGGCTCGACCAGGTGCTGCGGCAGGATGCGGTCGGGCAGCGTGGCCGGCAGGTTCAAATGGAAGCGCACCTCGCTCAGCACCTGGCGGCTGTTGACGCTGCTGCAGATGAACTCCACCGCCGTCTCGCTGCCGCTGCCGTAGTCTTGCGCGATCGCGCCGTACAGGTCATCGAGGCTCACCGCGCCGCCCACGTGGCCGGCCACCAATGTGGCGAGGTTGCCGGCGTTCACGCCATCCAGCAGCGAGATCATGCCGGCGAAGTAGGCCTGCTGCGAATAGCCGGAGCAGGTGCCGTGCTTGATCCACTCGTGCCGCTCGAGGTACGAGGCGGTGCCGGGCATCTTGGTGCGCAGCTCGGCCCAGGTGCTCGAGTTGAGCTGCACCGCCGGCAGCTTGTTCCAGCGGTTGCTGGTGTCGTACGAGCGCTTGGTCCTGCTCACGCCGCAATACGAGCCGCTCTGCGGCCACAGCCCGTGCAGCACGAGGTGGGTGGCATCGAAGCGTGTGGGCGTTTCGGTCTGGCATTCGAGCTTGGTCGGCTTGGTCTCGCAGAAGGCCGGCTCCCAGCTCACCGCGAGCAGGTAGTTCTCGGCGGCCGAGGCCTGGGCGGGCGCGAGCGCGAAGGCCGCGACACACGAAGACGCCGCCACGGCGCCGCAGATGGAACGCATCATCGAAAGACTCCCTGGAAGTGATATGGCGCGCCATTGCACGCCCGATCGATGAATCCAGGGTGACGATGAGGTAACGCCGGTGTAAGAACCGGCGTGTCGGATCAGTGGCGCGTGGCCGGCTGCACCTCGTCGTTCAGCAGCGGGTATGGCCGCAGCGCCGAGGGGATGCTCATGTCGCGCGGTGCCTCGAAGTCGGCACGCGCCGCACCGCGCATCTCATCGGCCGGCTTGGGCATGCCGCGGCGGTCGCTGTAGTCGCGCACCGCCTGCCGCGGCTTCTTGCTCAACGCCTTGGCGCAAGCCACATCGAGCGCCGCCACGCCCGCCACCGCGGCGATCGCGAGGCCGGCCTTCATCGCCTGGCCGCGGCGCGCATGCACGCCCAGCGTGGCCAGGTCGAGCACGTCGCCCAGCACCCGGCCCCACACCCAGGGCGTGGGGTTCTTCGTCGTGAGGATGGCTACGCCGGTGGCGATCTCGCGCGCGCCATAGGCCTTGACCACGCCTTCGCTGCCGCGCAAGCCCACCGCCTTGGCCGTCATGCGCGGCGCGAGGAACTCGGCCGCGCCCAGGCCGATGCTGAACCAGCCCAGCGCGCGGGCCAGCGTGTTGGCGCGGCGAGCCGGCCGCGATCCGGTTTCGAGGTTGATCATGCTGCTGCTCCTTGTTGCGATGCCATGCCCTGCGGCTTCAACACGACCTTGATGCACCCGTCTTCCTTGTCGCGGAAGGTCTTGTACATCGCGGGCCCGTCGTCGAGGTCCACCGTGTGCGTGATCACGAACGACGGATCGATCTGCCCGATCTGGATGCGGTGCAGCAGGTCGTCGGTCCAGCGGTTGACGTGCGTCTGCCCGGTGCGCAGCGTGAGGCCCTTGTTCATCAGCGCGCCGAACGGGATCTTGTCGACCAGCCCGCCGTAGACGCCCGGCACCGAGAGGATGCCGCCGGGGCGGCACACGTAGATCATCTCGCGCAGCACGTGCGGCCGGTCGGTCTCGAGCATCAGCGCCTGCTTGGCACGGTCGTAGATCGAATCGAGCGAGCGCGTGACATGCGCCTCCATGCCCACCGAGTCGATGCACTTCTCGGGGCCCTTGCCATCGGTCAGGTCCTTCAGCCGCTCGAGCACGCTCTCTTCGTCGAAGTTGATCGTGATCGCACCGCCGGCGCGCGCCATGCTCAGCCGCTCGGGGATGTTGTCGATGCAGATCACCTGCCGCGCGCCGAGCAGGATCGCACTGCGGATCGCGAACTGGCCCACCGGCCCCGCGCCCCAGATCGCCACCGTGTCGGTCGGCTCGATGTCGCACTGCACCGCCGCCTGCCAGCCGGTGGGGAAGATGTCGCCCAGGAACAGCACCTGCTCATCGGTCAACCCATCGGGAATCTTGACCGGTGCCACGTCCGCAAACGGCACCCGCACGTACTCGGCCTGCCCGCCGGCATAGCCGCCGGTCATGTGCGTGTAGCCGAACAGCCCTGCGGTGGTGTGGCCGAACACCTTGTCGGCCACATCCTTGTTGCGGTTGGAGCGCTCGCACACCGAGAAATTGCCGCGCCGGCACTGCTCGCATTCGCCGCAGCAGATGGTGAAGGGCACCACCACCCGGTCGCCGACCTTCAGCTTCTGGTTGTCGGCGCCCACCTCGACCACCTCGCCCATGAACTCGTGGCCGAGGATGTCGCCCGACTCCATGCCGGGCATGAAGCCGTCGAACAAGTGCAGGTCGGAGCCGCAGATCGCGCAACTCGTCACCTTGATGATCGCGTCGCGCGGATGCTCGATCGAGGGATCGGGCACCGTCTCGCAGCGCACGTCGTGCTTGCCATGCCAACACAGGGCTTTCATCGGGGCTCCTTTCGTACTGCAGGGGCAGCGGATGAGGTGAAGACCGGCAAACACCGTTCCATCGGTGAAATCCGTCACGCACCGGCAGGCAGTGCGGGGTCGCCGGCCTTCAAGAGCCGCATGCGGGCGCCGAAGCACAGGTGTCCGACCTGTTCGCGAAGGAACACCGATGCGCCGCTCCGCCGCCCTTGCCGCCGTCCGCCGTGACCGCCAGGCTTCGCTCCGCCGCTGGGCGATGGCCGCCTCGGCCCTGGTCGTGCTCACCGCCGCGGTGCTGCATGCGCCGCCGGCCCGCGCCGCGATGAGCGCGATGAACGAAGCCGAGCTGGCCAGCGTGAGCGGCCAGGCCAGCCCGATCAAGCCCGACGACGCGGTGAACGCACTGCCGCTCGTGGGCCCGCTGCTCAAGCTGCTGAGCAGTGAACACGCACACGTGTCCACGCTGGACAAGGCCGCCTTCGAAGCAGCCCTGCTGGCGCGCGGCCTGCCGCCGATGGCCTCGCCGTTCTACAGCGGCGGCACGGTGATGCAGTTCGCCATCGATGCCCCGCCGGTGGACGTGAGCTTCGATGCCGCGATGCTGATCCCAGCCGTGGGCAGCCAGTACCACGCCGCCTCGTCGTTCGGCAGCATCAACATCAGCGGCCTCGATGCCCGGGGGACGACCCTCTGGCTCTGGAAGCACTGAGCGCCGGTTCCGGACCCCAAGGCTCCGGGTTTGCCGAATCCATCGGATTCAGGCAAAACGCAGGCTCCCACTTGCGTTCCACAACTCTTGCGTCAGGGAGCCTGCAGATGACCATCTCGCGCCACACCACCTTGGCAGCACTCGTGCTGCTCGGAACAGCCGACGTCGCATCGGCCTGCGGATCAGAACCCTACATCGGCGAAGTCTGCGCCTTCGCGGGCCGCTACTGCCCCGAGGGATACCTGCCCGCCGACGGCCGGCAACTGCCGGTATCGGCCTACAGCGCGCTCTATGCGCAAATTGGCAACTTCTATGGCGGCAACGCCACCAACTTCAACCTCCCCGACCTGCGCGGCCGTGCGGTGGTGGGTGCAGGCGCCGCCACCGCTGCCACAAGCGCCGTGGCACTGGCCCAGCAGCGGGGCCAGGAGACGACGACCCTGACCACGAGCAACATGCCCCCCGGCGGCGTCAACGTGAACGTCACGCTGCAGGCCCTGCAGGCCAACGGCACCGACAGCACGCCACAGGCCGGTGACCTGCTCGCCGTGTCCAACGCATCGGGCCGCCCGCAGCCCCTGTACGCGCCCTCAAGCACGGCGGGCAGCAAGGTCGCGCTCGGCGGTGTCAGCGCCACCGCCTCGATGAGCGGGGCAGGCGGCCTACCGGTGGCCATCCTCCCGCCCGAGCTCGGATTGAACGTGTGCATCGTGGTGAACGGCCTCTGGCCGCCCCAACCCTGACCCGCCACGCAGCGTCGCCGCGAGCTGCGACACTCGCGGCGAGATGACGAGCCTCAAGTACCTCCAGGGCTACCCGCCCCACCTGCTGCAGCCGGTGCAGGCCCTGCTCGCCCAGGGCCGGCTCGGCGCCGCGGTGCGCCAGCGCTACCCGGAGGCGCACGGGGTGCGGACCGACGGCGCGCTGTACGACTACGTGAGCGAGCTCAAGGCCCGCCACCTGCGCAACGCCGGCCCGCTGGCCAAGGTGATCTACGACAACCGCCTGCACATCGTGCGCAACGCACTGGGCACCCACACCGCGGTGTCGCGGGTGCAGGGCGGCAGGCTCAAGGCCAAGCGCGAGATCCGCATCGCCAGCCTGTTCAAGGACGCACCGGCTCCGTTCCTGAAGATGATCGTCGTGCACGAGCTCGCGCACCTGAAGGAGCCCGAGCACGACAAGGCGTTCTATGCGCTGTGCACGCACATGGAGCCGGCGTATCACCAGCTGGAGTTCGATACGCGGCTGTGGTTGACGGCGGTGGAGCTGGAGGCGCCCGATCCGATGTCAAACAAGTCATAGCGAAAGGAAGGCACCCGGCGATAGCATCGGCCGATACAGGGATCGGACAAGGACAGGATGGCCATCTTTCCTCAAGGCTTGACCAACGTCGATCAGCGCTGCAACGTCGGCGAACGCCGCGTGCTGCATCAACTGAAGCGCTGCCTTGGAGACGACTACCTGATCTGGCACGACGTGCCGATCGGGCCTCGTGCCCGGCAACCCGACTTCGTGATCCTCAGCCCGCGCTGGGGCGTCCTGTTGCTGGAGGTCAAGGCCTGGAAGATCTCCACGCTCAGCCATGCGACGAAGGATCGCGTCGAGCTCAAGACCGCTCGGGGCATGGTTGCCGAAGAAAACCCGCTGCGCAAGGCGCGCGACTTCGCCCTCGAGCTCGTCGACCTGATGAAACTCGACGAGACCCTGGTCCACCCCGACGGACTCTTCAAAGGCAAGCTGCTGTTTCCCTACGGCTGGGGCGCGGTGTTCTCGCATATCCCGGCCGAAGAGGCTGCGACCAACGAATTCCGCGAGGTGTTTCCACCGCACCAGGTGCTGCTGCTCGACGACCTCGAAGCATCCGTTCCAGAGGGCGCCTTCTGCGAACGGCTGTCGGGCATGTTCACCGTCCACTATCCCTACACCCTGTCGCTGCCCCAGCGCGACCGGGTCCGATGGCACCTGTTTCCCGAGGTCAGGATCCAGCAGCAAGGCACTCTGCTGGAAGAGCCTGCATCGCGGCCGATGCTCCCCGACCTGTTGCAGGTGATGGACATCCAGCAAGAACAGATCGCCCGCACTCTCGGCGAAGGACACCGCGTGATCCACGGCGCGGCCGGGTCGGGCAAGACCATGATCCTCATCTTCAGGGCGCAGCAGCTCGCGGCCGCAGCCCGGCCGGACCAGCCCATCCTCGTGCTCTGCTTCAACCGGCACCTGTGCGATCGCATCACCTCGCTGCTGAAAGACCGCGGCGCCGATGATCGAGTACAGGTGCGAACCTTCCACAGCTGGTGCCAGGATCTGGTGAACACCTATCAGCTCCACATTCCTCCCACCGAGGATCAGGAGGAGCGATACCGCATGCTGGTCGACACCGTGGAACGCTCGATCGAGACCGGCATGGTTCCCGGTGGGCAATACACCGCCTTGCTGATCGACGAAGCCCATGACTTCGAAGACGGCTGGCTGCGCCTGGCCACGCGCATGGTGAACCCGAGCACTAACAGCCTGCTGGTCCTGTACGACGACGCCCAGTCGATCTACCAGAAGAAGCGCCGGCGCTTCAGCTTTGCGAGCGTGGGCATCCAGGCCCAGGGGAGGACCAGCATCCTGCGGCTCAACTACCGGAACACCGTCGAGGTGTTGACCCTGGCCGTCCATTGCGCGCAATCGCTGCTGCAGGACACGACCCCGCAGGAAGACGGCACGGGCGACGATTCGATGCCGACGGTGCAACCCGCCACAGCCGGACGCCGCGGTCCGCTGCCGGTGCTGCTGCGGGCCGGCAATGCCGCGGAAGAGGCCCGTCTCCTTGCAGACCGCATCAGCTCAGCGCTGGCCGACGGCAGCTTACCGGAGCAGGTGGCGGTGCTGTTTCGCACCAAGTACCTGATGGCGCCCCTGGAGCGCGAACTCGGCAGGCGCCAGATCCCTTATCAGTCGATGGGGTCTGGCGCGCTGCGCCGCTTCGACTGGAAAAGGCCTTCGGTCAAGCTGCTGACCATGCACAGCGCCAAGGGGCTGGAGTTTCCCCATGTGCTGGTGGCCGGCCTGCAAGCCCTGCCGATGAAGACCGAAAGCCCGGATGAAGCGATCCGCCTGCTCTACGTGGCCATGACGCGGGCCACGCACACGCTGGCACTGTCGGCACATGCCGAGTCAGAGGTCGTGAAACGGGTGAAAGTCTCGCTGGATCATGTGGTCCGGAGCCTCAGCGGCGAACCTTGACCGTAGGAAGGAGCCTCACTCCCCCCGCGCCGCCGCTTCGCGCAGCTTGTCCTTCTTGCTCTTGCGCTTGCCCTTCACGCCGCCAGCAGAAGGCGCTGGCGGCGCCGCCTCCTTGGGCTCGAAGCCGGGCACCTGCTCACGCGGCACGCGCTGGCCCTGGCGCTTCTCGATCAGGCGGAAGTGCGCCTCGCTCGCGGCGCTGACGAAGCTCACCGCCAGCCCCTTGGCGCCGGCACGCCCGGTGCGGCCGATCCGGTGCACATGGTCCGCCGGCGAGCGCGGCAGGTCGTAGTTGACGACCACCGGCAGCAGCGCGATGTCGATGCCGCGCGCCGCCACGTCAGTAGCCACCAGCACCTTCAGCCGGCCCGCCTTGAAGTCGGCCAGCACCCGCGTGCGGGCACCCTGGCTCAGCTCACCGTGCAGGGCCGCAGCCTCGATACCCAGGCCAGCCAGCTTGCCGGCCACATGCTCGGTGGCGTAGCGCGTGGCCACGAACACCAGCACCCGCGTCCAGCCGCCCTGCTCGATCAGGTGGCGCAACAGCTGCGTGCGGCGCGCCTCGTCCACCTGCACGGCATGCTGCTCGATCTGCGGCGCTTCGGCAGGCTCGGCCGGCACGTCGATCAAGGTAGGCGACTGCAGCAGCTCTTGCGCCAGCACGTGAACCGCCGGTGCGAAGGTGGCCGAGAACAACAGCGTCTGCCGCTCGCGAGGCAGCAGCGCAACGATGCGCGAGAGCTCCTCGGCAAAGCCTTCGTCGAGCAGACGGTCGGCCTCGTCGAGAACGAGCATCGCCACGTCGCGCAGGTCGACCGCGTTGTGTGCCACCAGGTCGAGCAGCCGGCCCGGCGTGGCGACGATCACATCGGCACCGCCGCGCAAGCCCATCATCTGCGGGTTGATCGACACGCCGCCGAACACCACCGCCACCTTCAGCGGCTCGGCCAGGTGTGTAGCGAGCTGGCGGATCGATTCGCCCACCTGCATCGCCAGCTCGCGCGTGGGCGCCAGCACCAGGCCGTAGGTACGCCGCGGCCGCTCGCGCGGCGTGTGGTCCAGCCGGTGCAGCAACGGCAGCGCAAAGGCCGCCGTCTTGCCGGAGCCGGTCCGCGCCCGCGCCATCACGTCGCCGCGCGCGAGGATGGCTGGAATGGCCTGCGCCTGCACCGGGGTCGGCGCGTCGTAGCCCAGCTCGCTCACCCCGCGCAGCAGCGCGGGCGACAGGCCGAGGGAGTCAAAGGAACTCATCAGGCCGGCTTGCCGAAGCCGCCTTCGATCCAGGCCGAGGCACTGGCGGTGCTGAGCTTGAAGGTGGGGCGCACCCGCACGCGGGCCAGCTCCTCGCCGAATGCATCCTGCGCGCTGAGCCAGGCATGCGGGTCGTCTTCGTCGGGCACGATGTCGAGCATCACCGTGAGGCGGCCGCTGTCGGTGGTGATCTCCACGCGCTTGTGATGCAGCGCATGCAGCTGCTGCTCATGCCGGCGGATCACCTCGCTGGCGGTCTTGACCAGCGTGTTGAAGGCCGCCGTGTCCAGCGGCTTCGGGTTCTTCTTGTCGCGACCCATGGTCCACGGGCCGACGAGCGCCGGCTCGGGCTCGCCGTCCTTGATCATCGCCACGGCCCAGCCGTCGTCGTCTTCGTTCTTGATGACGCGGGCGGTCCAGCCGTTGTCGCGCCAGAGGCGGGGTTCGCGGATGGAGTCGGGGGTGTCGGTGTCGGATTCAGCCATGGGCCCGATTGTCCCTGCGCCCGCGATCACCGCATGAGCAGCAGGAACAGGCCGATCACCACGACGACCCCGAGCATCAACAGCCCGAACATGCGGAAGACGCCACCGGACATGGCCTTGACGTAATGGCCGACGATCTCGTGCGTGATCCTGGCGGCTTCGGCAACGATGTCGTTGCGCGCCTGATGCTCGCCTTGGCCGGCGGTCTTGTCCGCAGTGGCCTTCATGTCGTCGAACTGGGTTTCCGTGACGATCCCGCGGTTCACCAGGACCGCCAACGCCCTGCCGGGGCTGTCGATGATGCCTTCCACGCGTTGAGGCCGGAGGTCGAGCCCTGCATCGCGCTGCCCGGCATCGATCAGGCCCAGCTCGAGCAATGCATCCATGTATTCCGCGTTGACGCTCCTGATCGTGGCGGCGATGCCCTCCTGGGCAGCGGAAAGAGCGGTCAGCTTCTCGGCATGCGTCCCGGCTTCGTCGGCCCCTGATTGGGTCAGCGCATCGACCTGTCGATCGATCTCTGCCTCTGTCACGATACCGCGGGTCGCCATCCAGAACAGCGCTTCGCCCGCCGAGTCGGCGGCCTGCAGCTTGTCAGCGATGTCGCTCGCCAGAGCACGCTGGTACTGCTCATCGGAAATGATTCCGAGGGTGAGCAGCGATCTTGCAGCAGGAAGGGCCTCGAGGGTCTGACTCATCGCATCAAACGTCGATGTTCGCCGCCCTCAGCGCATTGGTTTCGATGAAGTCGCGACGCGGTTCCACTTCGTCGCCCATCAGCATCGTGAACACGCGGTCGGCCTCGATCGCGTCCTCGATCTGCACCCTCAGCAGGCGGCGCACGGTGGGGTCCATCGTCGTTTCCCACAGCTGCTCGGGGTTCATCTCGCCCAGGCCCTTGTAGCGCTGGCGGCCCACAGAGTTCTCGGCCTGGCCCATCAGCCACTGCATCGCGGCGCGGAAGTCGGCCACCTTCTGCTCCTTCTGCTTCTCGCCTTCGCCCTTCTTGATGATGGCGTCTTCGCCGAGCAGGCCCTTGAAGGTCTTGCCTGCCGTGCTGAGCACCTCGTAGTCGGCGCCGTGCACGAAGTCGGCGGTGATCACGCTGCTCTTGATGTTGCCGTGGTGGCGGCGGCTGATGCGCAGGATGTGCTTGTCCATGCGCGCGTCGAACTCGGCGGCCACCTCGGCGCCGTGCAGCGCGCCCTTCAATGCGGTGGCGGAGATCTCGGCCTGTTCCAGCGTGTCGAGGTTGATCTCCACGCCGGTGGAGAGCACGCGCAGTGCCTCGGCATCCATCCAGTTGGACAGGCGGTTGATCACGTTCTCGGCCAGCACGTATTGGCGCGCCAGTTGCTCGAAGGCCTCGCCCTTCAGCACGGTGCCGTTCACACCCGTGTGCAGCTCGGCATCGGTCAGCGCCACCCGGAGCATGAAGGCATCGAGCTCGTGCGCATCCTTCAGGTACTGCTCGTGCTTGCCCTGCTTCACCTTGTAGAGCGGCGGCTGCGCGATGTAGATGTGGCCGCGCTCCACCAGCTCGGGCATCTGGCGGTAGAAGAAGGTCAGCAGCAGCGTGCGGATGTGGGCGCCGTCGACGTCGGCGTCGGTCATGATGATGATGCGGTGGTAGCGCAGCTTGTCGGCGTTGAACTCCTCGGGGCCGATGCTGGTGCCCAGCGCGGTGATCAGCGTGACGATCTCGTTGCTGCTCAGCAGCTTCTCGTAGCGCGCCTTCTCCACGTTGAGGATCTTGCCGCGCAGCGGCAGGATCGCCTGGAACTTGCGGTCGCGGCCCTGCTTGGCCGAGCCGCCTGCGGAGTCGCCCTCCACGATGTAGATCTCGCACAGCGCGGGATCCTTCTCCTGGCAGTCGGCCAGCTTGCCGGGCAGGCCCAGGCCGTCGAGCACGCCCTTGCGGCGCGTCATCTCGCGCGCCTTGCGCGCCGCCTCGCGGGCACGCGCGGCCTCGACGATCTTGCCGCAGATGATCTTGGCGTCGAGCGGGTTCTCGAGCAGCCAGTCGTTCAGCAGCCGGCTGACGATGTCTTCCACCGGCGCGCGCACTTCGCTCGACACCAGCTTGTCCTTGGTCTGGCTGCTGAACTTGGGCTCGGGCACCTTCACGCTCACCACGCAGGCCAGGCCTTCGCGCATGTCGTCACCGCTGACCTCGACCTTGGCCTTCTTGGCCAGCTCGTTGTCCTCGATGTACTTGTTGATCACGCGGGTCATCGCCGCGCGCAGGCCGGTCAGGTGGGTGCCGCCGTCGCGCTGCGGGATGTTGTTGGTGAAGCAGAGGACGTTCTCGTTGTAGCCGTCGTTCCACTGCATCGCCACCTCGACGCCGATGGTGGTGCCCTGCTCGCTCTGCTTCTCGCCCAAGGCATGGAACACGTTGGGGTGCAGCACCCGCTTGCCCTGGTTGATGAAGTCGACGAAGCCCTTGACCCCGCCGGCGAAGGCGAAGTTGTCTTCCTTGGCGTTGCGCTCGTCGACCAGGCGGATCTTGACGCCGTTGTTCAGGAACGAGAGCTCGCGCAGGCGCTTGGCCAGCACGTCGTAGTGGAAGTCGATGTTGGTGAAGATCTCTTCGTCGGGCAGGAAGTGCACCTCGGTGCCGCGCTTCTCGGTGTCGCCGACGATCTTCATCGGGCTGATCTCGAAGCCGTCGCGCATCTCGAGGATGCGGTCCTGCGGCACGCCCTTGCGGAACTCGATGAAGTGCGTCTTGCCGTTCTGCCGCACCGTCAGGCGCAGCCACTTCGACAGCGCATTGACGCAGCTGACGCCCACGCCGTGCAGGCCGCCCGAGACCTTGTAGCTGTTCTGGTTGAACTTGCCGCCGGCGTGCAGCTCGGTCAGCGCGATCTCGGCCGCCGAGCGCTTGGGCTCATGCTTGTCGTCCATCTTGACGCCGGTCGGAATGCCCCGGCCGTTGTCGACCACGCTGATGGAGTTGTCGGTGTGGATGGTGACGACGATGTCGTCGCAATGCCCCGCCAGCGCCTCGTCGATCGAGTTGTCGACCACCTCGAACACCAGGTGGTGCAGGCCGGTGCCGTCGGAGGTGTCGCCGATGTACATGCCCGGGCGCTTGCGCACCGCTTCCAGCCCTTCGAGGATCTGGATGCTGGACTCGTCGTAGCCGCCGGCAGGCAGGGGCACGGGAGCGGAGGCGGGAGCGGTCGGCGGGGGGGTCTCTTGGGTCATGGAGGGGTCTCTTAAAAGCACTCAAGCGGGCACGCGGCCCGCTCGCAAGATCGATCGGATCGACCTCAGATGCGCATCGGCATCACCACGTACTTGAAGCCGGCCTGCTCGGGCACGGTGATCAAGGCGCTGGAGTTGGTGTCCTGCAGCTCGACCTTGATCATTTCCTGGCTCATGTTGGCCAGCGCATCCATCAGGTAGGTCACGTTGAAGCCGATCTCGATGGTGTCGCCGCTGTAGTCGATCTCGAGCTCTTCCTTGGCTTCTTCCTGCTCGGCGTTGCTGGAGGCGATGCGCAGCGTGCCGGGCTCGATATTGATCCGCACGCCCTTGAACTTCTCGCTGGTCAGGATGGCGGCGCGCTGCAGGCTGGCCAGCAGCGGCGCGCGGCCCAGCGTGACCGAGTTCTTGTGGTTCTTGGGGATCACGCGGTTGTAGTCGGGGAACTTGCCCTCGACCAGCTTGGTGACGAACTCCATGCCCGAGAAGCTGAACTTGGCCTGGTTGCCGGCGAAGCGCATCTCGATCGGGGTGTCTTCGTCCTTCAGCAGGCGCTGCAGCTCCAGCACCGTCTTGCGCGGCAGGATGACCTCCTGCTTGGGGATCTCGACCTCCAGCGTGGCCTGGGCCAGCGCGAGGCGGTGGCCGTCGGTGGCCACCAGGGTCAGCGTCTTGCCTTCGGCGACGAACAGGATGCCGTTCAGGTAGTAGCGGATGTCGTGCACCGCCATCGCGAAGTGCACCTGGTTGATCAAGCCTTTGAGGGTCTTCTGCGGCACGCTGAAGGCCGGCCCGAAGTCGACCGCCTCGTTGACCAGCGGGAAATCGTCGGCCGGCAGCGTCTGCAGCGTGAAGCGGCTCTTGCCGCCCTGCAGCGTGAGCTTGTTCTGCGCGGCGGTGAGCGTGACCACCTGGTCGGCCGGCAGGCTGCGCAGGATGTCGATCAGCTTGCGGGCGCCCACCGTGGTGGAAAGCGTGCCGGCGTCGCCACCCAGCTCGGCGCTGGTGCGCACCTGGATCTCCAGGTCGCTGGTCGTGAACTCGACGTTGGGGCCGTTCTTGCGCATCAGCACATTGGCCAGGATCGGCAGCGTATGCCGGCGCTCCACGATGCCGGCCACCGCCTGGAGGGTGGATAGCAACTTTTCTTGGGGAGCTTTCAGAACAATCATGTCTTCCTCTTTAACTGGTCGTTCTAGTAGAGCGCGGCACGAACTGTGGAGAACGCTATTTTCGCTTTTTCCATCAACGATTTACGCCGGCATGAACCCTGTGGGCCGGACCCTGGTTTTGGGGCTGCACAACCCTCAACAACTTCGAGGCCGGCGTCCGGCCTGTGGATAGCTGAGGGGTTGCTCGAAAGTTGTCCCCAGGTTTGTCACTTGACGGGTGATCGACGTCTGGATTAGCCCTTCAAGGTCTGTTCCAGCACATGCAGCTGCTGGTTGAGCTCGGTGTTCTTCTGGCGCTCGCCGCCGATCTTGCGCACGGCGTGCAGCACGGTGGTGTGGTCGCGGCCGCCGAACAGCTCGCCGATCTCGGGCAGGCTCTTCTGCGTCAGCTCCTTGGCCAGGTACATCGCGATCTGCCGCGGCTTTGCGATCGAGGCCGGCCGCTTCTTCGAGTACATGTCGGCGACCTTGATCTTGTAGAAGTCGGCCACCGTCTTCTGGATGTTCTCGACCGAGATCTGCCGGTTCTGGATCGAGAGCAGGTCCTTCAGCGCCTCGCGCGCCAGCCCGATGTTGATTTCCTTCTGGCTGAAGCGCGAATAGGCCAGCACCTTGCGCAGCGCGCCTTCGAGCTCGCGCACGTTGGCCCGCACGTTCTTGGCCACGAAGAAGGCCACGTCTTCCGGCATCGCGGAGCCTTCGGCATCGGCCTTCTTGATCAGGATCGCGACCCGCATCTCGAGCTCGGGCGGCTCGATGGCCACCGTGAGCCCGGCATCGAAGCGGCTGGTCAGCCGCTCGTCGATGTCGACCAGCCCCTTGGGATAGGTGTCGCTGGTCATGATGATGTGGGCCCGCTTGGCCACCAGCGCCTCGAAGGCGTTGAAGAACTCCTCCTGCGTGCGGTCCTTGCCGGCGAAGAACTGCACGTCGTCGATCAGCAGCAGATCGAGCGAGTGGTACTTGGCCTTCAGCTCGTCGAAGGTCTTGCGCTGGTAGTTCTTGACCACGTCGGAGATGAACTGCTCCGCGTGCAGGTAGAGGATGCGGGCGTCGGGCTTGTCGCGCAGCAGCGCGTTGCCCACTGCATGGATCAGGTGCGTCTTGCCCAGGCCCACCCCCCCGTAGATGAACAGCGGGTTGTACATCTGGCCGGGCGCGCCGGCCACGTGCAGCGCGGCGGTGCGGGCCATCTGGTTGGCCCGGCCGGGCACGAGCGTATCGAACGTGAGGCTGGTGTTGAGCCGGTGCCGCGAGGCGGCGGGTGCCGCTGCGGCCGGCCGCGGGATCACGATGGCGGGGGCGCCGGCCTGCGGCGGCTCGGCCACCGGATGCCCGCCGAAGCCACCGGCCGGGATCGCTTGCTGCAGCAACTGGCCCACGCCCACCGCCTGCGGCGTCCGCACGCCGGTGACCGTGGTGCTGGCGGCCAGCGGCGCACGCAGCGGCATTTCACGCGGCGCCAGCGCCAGCTCGAGCCGCACCGGCTTGCCGGCGAGTTCGGTGAGCACCGTTTCGATGCGCGGCGCGTACTGCGTGCGGATCCAGTCCAGCTTGAACCGGTTGGGCACGCGCACCGACACCACCGCCCCGTTGTCGCCGTCGTCGGTGACGTCGGCAGGCGGCAGCGGCCGGATCCAGGTGTTGAATTGCTGTTCGGGCAGCTCGGCGGCCAAACGCTCACAGCCACGCTGCCAGAGATCTGCGCTCATTGTGGAGAACTTGTTTTAGAGCGGCCGGATTGTACGGTCCCCTGCGGCCGGCCAGCGGTGGTTATCCACAGTTTTTGCGCGGGGGTCAATCCCCGTCAAACCCCGCGGGCTGCCGTGCAAGTCATTGACCGGTAAGGGCATTTTTGATGTAATAGTGGGTTTCCCGGACGCGAGCAGTCGTGCAGCGCCACTTCAAAAGTGGGTTTGCTCACAGCAACAGTCGTGCCTCGCGACCCGGCCGAATCCCGATGCAAGAGCTGCGCCGGGGGGCCGCCTTCGGGTTCATCGAGGATCGATCATGAAACGCACCTACCAAGCTTCCAAAGTCCGCCGCGCCCGTACCCACGGCTTCCTCGTCCGCATGAAGACCCGCGGTGGCCGCGCTGTGATCAACGCCCGCCGCGCCAAGGGCCGCAAGCGCCTGTCGGTCTAAGGCTTCCGGCTGTTTCGATGGACGATCGGCCGGTTCCCGAAGCCGATCCGCTCGGCCGCCTCGTACAGGCGGCCGATTTCGAACGCGTGCTGAAAGCGCCCTCGCGGGCGCGCAGCCCGCATTTCGTCGTCCATCATCTGGCCGCCGCGCCGCAGCGCCGGATCGTGAAGCCGGCAGCGCCACTTGTCCCCGAGTTGTCTACAGGCGACGCACCAGAGCGGCGCGAAGTTGTGGATAACTCGTCGCCCGACCATCAATGGCTCGGGGTGGTGGTGCCCAAGCGCCATGCCAAGCGCGCCGTGACGCGCGCACTGATCAAGCGCCAGATGCGCGCCGCGGTGGCTCGCCACGCTGGTGGCCTGCCGCAAGGGCTGTGGGTGCTGCGCCTGCGCTCGCCCTTCGATCCCAAGCAGTTTCCCAGCGCCCGTTCGGAGGCGCTGCGCATTGCCGTGCGCAGCGAGCTCGACACGGTGCTGCAACGCGCCGCGGCGCGCTGATTCCGCATTGCCCAAGGCCACGCCATGCCGTCCTGGCTTGCCCGCTTGCAGCGCCTGCCGCAGCAGCTCCTGATCGGGCTGGTGCGCGGCTACCGTCTGCTGCTGAGCCCGTGGCTGGGCAGCTCGTGCCGCTTCGAACCCACCTGTTCACGCTATGCGCTCGGCGCGCTGGAGCGGCATGGTGCCGTGGCCGGCAGCCTGATGACGGCACATCGCTTGTTGCGATGTCACCCCTGGTGCGCCGGCGGGCATGATCCCGTGCCCGAGAATCCGCCGCGCTGGTTCACCCGATTGCTGGCGTCGCCACCGGCGTCGCCCGCGCCCTCTTCGTCAGATTCCACCGTTTCAACCTCGACTTCGCCATGACCGATATACGCCGCACCGTGCTGTGGGTGGTGTTCGCAACGTCTCTGCTGATGCTGTGGGACGGCTGGAACAAATACAACGGCCGCCCCTCGCTGTTCAGCCCCGGCCGGCCGGTGGCCACCGCGCCTGCCGTTGCACCGGCCAACGGCACTCTGCCGGCGCCGACCGCCTCGGCGGTCGCCGGCTCTCCCGCGACGGCGGCCGTTCCCGCGGCCCCGGCGGCCAGTGCCGCTGCGGCCAGCGAACTCGTCACCATCACGACCGACAACTTCAAGGCCACCGTCGACACCCGCGGCGGTGACCTGGTGCGCGTGGAACTGCTGAAGCAGGCGGCCGACGAGGACCGCTCGCGCAACGTGGTGCTGCTGGAGCGCAACCCGCCGCACCAGTATTTCGCGCAGACCGGCCTGATCAATGCCGCCGGCGGTGCCCTGCCGTACCACGACACGGTGATGACCGCGCGTCCCGGCGAGCGCACGCTGAAGGACGGTGCCAACGACCTGCAGCTGGTGCTCGAGTCGCCCGAAGTCGGCGGTGCCAAGCTGGTGAAGACCTACACCTTCCACCGCGGCGACTACGCCATCGGCGTGAAGCACGAGGTGGTCAACCTGTCGAAGGCCCCGATCAAGCCGATGCTCTACCTGCGCCTCGCGCACGACGACACTGCGGTGTCGGGCTCCGGCCCCTTCACCAGCGCCTACCATGGCCCGGCCGTCTACACCGAGAAGAGCAAGTTCACGAAGGTGCCCTTCGAGGACATCGCCAAGGGCAAGGCCGAGTACGACGCCTCCGCCGACAGCGGCTGGGTCGCGATGGTGCAGCACTATTTCGCGTCGGCCTGGCTGGTCAACACGCAGCAGCCGCGTGAGTTCAAGGTCGAGAAGCTGGCGGAGCATCTCTACGGTGTCGCGATGGTGCTGCCGCTCGGCGACGTGGCACCTGATACCACCAAGGTGCAGGAGGCCACGCTCTACGTGGGTCCGGCCGAAGAGCATCGCCTGGCCGCCTTGGCGCCAGGGCTGGAGCTGGTGCGTGACTACGGCCGCCTGACGATCCTCGCCAAGCCGCTGTTCTGGCTGCTCAACCAGTTGCACACCTACATCGGCAACTGGGGCTGGGCGATCGTCGCGCTGGTCGTGCTGCTGAAGATCGCGTTCTACTGGCTCAATGCCAGCGCCTACCGCTCGATGGCCAAGATGAAGGCCGTCAACCCCAAGGTGCAGGAACTGCGCGAGCGCTACAAGGACAAGCCGCAGCAGCTGCAGCAGGAGATGATGCGCATCTACCGCGAGGAGAAGGTCAACCCCTTCGGCGGCTGCCTGCCGATCCTGGTGCAGATGCCGTTCTTCATCGCGCTGTACTCGGTGCTGCTGTCCAGCGTCGAGATGCGCCATGCGCCTTGGGTGGGCTGGATCACCGATCTGTCGGCCAAGGATCCCTACTTCATCCTGCCGCTGGTGATGACCGGCACCTCGCTGTTGCAGACCTGGCTGAGCCCGACCCCGCCCGATCCCACGCAGGCCAAGATGATGTGGATCATGCCGCTGGTGTTTTCGGTGATGTTCTTCTCGTTCCCGGCCGGCCTGGTGCTGTACTGGCTCACGAACAACATCCTGTCGATCACCCAGCAGTGGCTGATCAACAAGCAGCTGGGCGTGACCAACAAGTAGCGATCAGCGCGCGTCCCATGCTGCCGCGCCACCACGATCCCATCGTCGCGATTGCCACCGCGCCCGGCCGCGGTGCGGTGGGCATCGTGCGTGCGTCGGGCCGCGAACTGCAGCCGCTGATCGATGCGCTGTGCGCCCAGCCGCTGAAGCCGCGGCATGCGGCCTACCTGCCCTTCCTCGATGCCGAGGGCCAGCCGATCGACCGTGGGCTGGCGCTGTACTTTCCCGCGCCGCACTCCTACACCGGCGAGTCTGTGCTCGAGCTGCAGGCGCACGGCGGACCCGTGGTGCTGCAGCTGCTGCTCGCGCGCTGTCTCGAGGCGGGCCGCGAAATGGGCCTGCGCCTGGCCGAGCCCGGCGAGTTCACGCAGCGTGCCTTCCTCAACGACAAGCTCGACCTCGCACAGGCCGAAGCGGTCAGCGACCTGATCGACGCCAGCACCGAGGCGGCGGCCCGTTCCGCCAGCCGGTCGTTGAGCGGTGCGTTCTCGCAGCAGGTGGACGCCTTGCGCCAGCAGATCGTCGACCTGCGCATGCTGGTCGAGGCGACGCTGGATTTTCCTGAGGAAGAGATCGACTTTCTCGAGAAGGCCGACGCCCGCGGCCGGCTCGATCGCCTGGCGGCGGCCCTCGATGCCGTGCTCGACCGGGCCCATCAAGGCGCATTGCTGCGCGAAGGCATCAAGGTGGTGCTGGCGGGCCAGCCCAACGTGGGCAAGAGCTCGCTGCTCAACGCGCTGGCCGGTGCCGAGCTGGCGATCGTCACGCCGATCCCGGGCACCACGCGCGACAAGGTCAGCGAGACGATCCAGATCCAGGGCGTGCCGCTGCATGTGATCGACACCGCCGGCCTGCGCGCCGACCATGAGGCGAGCGACGAGGTCGAGCGCATCGGCATTGCTCGCAGCTGGGGCGAGATCGAAGGCGCGGATGCGGTGATCTTCCTGCACGACCTGACGCGCCACGGTGAACCCGGCTACGACGCCGCCGAGCAGCAGATTGCCGAGCGCCTTGGCCTGGCCGACGCGCAGGCGGCGCATCCGCGGGTGCTGCACGTCTTCAACAAGGCCGATGTCGCGCCTTCAGCGACCGCCGGCCTCGCGCTGTCGGCGCGCACTGGCGATGGCCTGGAAGCTCTGCGCGAGGCCCTGCTGCAGCGGGCGGGCTGGCATGCCTCGCCCGAAGGGGTGTTCATCGCGCGGGCGCGGCACCTGCGCGCCTTGCAGCGCACCCGCGAGCACCTGACGCAGGCCCGCGAGCAGGCCGCGGTGCCGGACCCGGCGCTCGACCTGCTGGCCGAGGAGCTGCGCCTGGCCCACAACGCGCTGGGCGAGATCACCGGCGCCTTCTCGGCCGACGACCTGCTGGGCGAAATCTTCAGCCGCTTCTGTATCGGGAAGTAAAGGTCCGCCCGCGTTGCGACGAGCGGCGGCCGAATCCGGACAGGCGGTACCGGCTTGGCGCCATCCCCTGGACACACGGTTGTCCTGCCTGGACGACGATTCCATAATGAGCCGCACTTTCATCAAGCTGACGCAATCCCGCCTTCCCCCTAGTTTGCACGGACGCAGATCATGAACACGACGGTCGACATCTATGAGCTGACGCAGGCCGTGCAGACCCTGAACGCGGAAGACGCCTTCGGTGCGCGGCTGGGTGCCGACCAGTGGCGGGCGCTCATGCCCTACCTGACGCGCCACGAGATCCGCAGCGGCGAAATGCTGATCCGCCAGGGCGATCGCGAACGCACGATGTACCTGCTCGAGCAGGGGAGCCTGCAGGTCTTCGTCAACCGGGGCACGCCGGGCAGCCATCGCATCGCAATCCTGCGCGCCGGCTCCATCGTCGGCGAGCCGGCACTGTTCGGCGACGGCCCGCGCATGGCCAATGTCGAAGCCATGTCCAACTGCGTGGTCTGGGCCTTGCGCGGCCCGCGCTTCGAGGAGCTCGCCGCCCGTCAGCCGTCACTCGCGCTCGAGGTGCTGCGTGCGGCCGGCGCGGTGCTCGCGGTGCGCATGCGCGCCAACATGGAACGCAGCATCCCGGTCACCTGACCGGCTCAGTGCCCTTCGAAATCCACCAGCGTGAACAGCGGCAGGCCCGCGGCACGCAGCTTGGCTGAGCCCTGCAGTTCGGGCAGATCGACGATCGCCGCACCTTCCAGCACCGTGGCGCCCAGGCGCTCCAGCAATCGGCGTCCGGCCATCATCGTGCCGCCGGTGGCGATCAGGTCGTCGATCAGCACCACGCGGTCGCCGGGCTTCACCGCGTCGGTGTGCATTTCCACCGTGGCCGAGCCGTATTCGAGCTCGTAGGTTTCTTCCACGGTCGTGAACGGCAGCTTGCCCTTCTTGCGGATCGGCACGAAGCCGACGTTCAGCTCGTAGGCGAGCACCGAGCCGATGATGAAGCCGCGCGCATCGAGGCCGGCGATCGCATCCGGCCTCACGTCGAAGTAGCGGTGCACGAACTGGTCGATCAACACGCGGAACACGCGCGGGTTCTGCAGCAGCGGCGTGATGTCGCGGAACTGCACGCCGGGCGCCGGCCAATCGGGCACGGTGCGGATGTGCCGGCGGATGTAGGCCGAAGGGTCGGTGGTTGCGGTGTCGTCCATGGGCGGGATTGTCGGCTCCGGCTCAGCCGCGCAGGAGCTTCTCTTCAGCCAAGGCCAAGGTCTCTGGGAGGCCGGACAGCACCAGCGTGTCGCCGGCGGCCAGCCGCAGGTCTTCGTCGGCCGCCACCACGCGGCCATTGCCCCGGCGCAGCGACACCACGTGCACACCCACCGCATGCAGCGCCAGGTCGCCGAGCCGGCTGCCCAGGCTGGGTGCGGCAGTTGGCAGGCTCACGCTCAGCAGGCGGGCCTGGTTCAGCTCTTCCACCGTGTCGTCGTCGGCGCCGTGGAAGTAGCCGCGCAGCAGGCTGTAGCGCGCATCCCGCGCATCCCGCGTCAGCCGGATCACCCGCCGCATCGGCACGCCCACCAGCGCCAGCGCATGGCTGGCCAGCATCAGCGAGCCCTCGATCGCTTCGGGCACCACCTCGGTGGCGCCGGCGGCACGCAGCTTCTCGAGGTCGGTATCGTCGATGGTGCGCACAACCACCGGCACCTTGGCCGCATGCTCGCGCACATGCTGCAGGATCTTCAGCGCCGACGCCGTGTCGTGATAGGTGATGACCACCGCGCTCGCCCGGGCCAGGCCGGCCGCCATCAGGCTCTGCAGCCGGGCAGCATCGCCGAACACCACGCTCTGGCCGGCGGCCGCGGCCTGGCGCACGCGGTCGGGGTCGAGGTCGAGCGCCATGTAGGGGATGTGCTCGGCCTCGAGCAGGCGGGCCAGGTTCTGGCCGCTGCGCCCGTAGCCGCAGATGATCACGTGCGCCTCGGCATGGATGGCGCGCTTGGCGATCGTGGTCAGCGCCACCGACTGCATCAGCCAGTCGCTCGACGACAGCCGCATCACGATGCGGTTGCTGTACTGCACGATCAGCGGCGTGGCCAGCATCGACAGCACCATGCTGGTGAGCACCGCGTTCTCCAGGCTCGACGGCAGCAGGTTGCGGTCGCGCGCCAGCGCCAGCAGCACGAAGCCGAACTCGCCGGCCTGCGCGAGGTACAGGCCGGTGCGCAAGGCCACGCCGGGGGCGGCACCGAACAGGCGCGCGAGCAGCGTGACCAGCCCGAACTTGAACAGCACCGGCAGCAGCGTCAGCGTGATGACCAGGGGCCATTGCTGCATCAGCACCGGCACGTCGAGCTTCATGCCGACGGTGATGAAGAACAGCCCCAGCAGCACGTCGTGGAAGGGCCGGATGTCGGTCTCCACCTGGTGCTTGTATTCGGTCTCGGCGATCAGCATGCCGGCGACGAAGGCGCCGAGCGCGAGCGACAGGCCGGCATGCTCGGTCATCCAGGCCAGGCCCAGCGTGACCAGCAGCAGGTTGAGGATGAACAGCTCCTCGCTCTTGCGCCGCGCCACGATGGTCAGCCACCAGCGCATCACCCGCTGGCCGCCCACCAGCAGCACGGTGAGCAGCGCGGCGGCCTTCAGGCTGGCCAGCAGCAGCTCGCGCGCCAGTTCGTCGGGGCGCGACCCCAGCGCCGGGATCAGCACCAGCAGCGGCACCACCGCCAGATCCTGGAACAGCAGCACGCCGATCACCCGCCGGCCGTGTTCGCTCTCGAGCTCCAGCCGCTCGGCCATCAGCTTGACGACGATGGCGGTGCTGCTCATCGCCAGCGCACCGCCCAGCGCGATCGCGCTCTGCCAGCCCAGCCCCCAGCGCTGGCCCAGCATCGCGAGCAGCCAGGCCAGCACGGCATTGCCGATCACCGCGGCCAGCATCGTGAACCCCACCTGGCTCAGACCCAGCCCGAACACCATCTTGCGCATGCTGCGCAGCTTGGGCAGGTTGAATTCCAGGCCGATCACGAACATCAGGAACACCACGCCGAACTCGGCCAGGTGCTGCATGCCCTCTGAGTGGCGACCGAGGTCCAGCGCCTTCGGCCCGATCAGGATGCCCACCGCCAGATAGCCGAGGATGGGCGGCAGCTTCAGCGAGCGGCAGGCCACGACGCCGAGCACGGCGGCGACGAGGTAGAGCAGCACCAGTTCGAGGGTCGAGACCATTCAGTGGGGGCGGAATGCACGCTGCGTGCCGCTGACTAGAATGCCCGATCGTATTGGACAAACGCCCCCGTGAAACCCAGCATGCCCTTCAATCCGCAGCGCGCACTGCAGCTCGCGGCCGAAACCTTCGAGATCGAGGCAAAGGCACTGCTGGGCCTGAAGGCGCGGCAGGGCGAGAGCTTCGGGCTGGCGGTGCAGGCCATGCTCGAGTGCCGCGGCCGGGTGGTCGTGATGGGCATGGGCAAGAGCGGCCACGTGGGCCGCAAGATCGCGGCCACGCTGGCCTCCACCGGCACGCCGGCGCTGTTCGTGCATCCCGCTGAAGCCAGCCATGGCGACCTCGGCATGGTCACTGAGTCCGACGTGGTGATGGCCATCTCCAACTCGGGCGAGAGCGACGAGCTCAACGTGATCCTGCCGGTGCTCAAGCGCCTGGGCGTCGTGCTGGTGGCGATGACCGGCCGCGCCGACTCCACGCTGGCCCAGCATGCCGACATCGTGCTGTCGAGCGCGGTTGACCAGGAGGCCTGCCCGCTGAACCTTGCGCCGACCGCGAGCACCACTGCGCAGATGGCGCTGGGTGATGCGCTGGCCGTCGCGCTGCTCGATGCGCGCGGCTTCCGCGAAGAGGATTTCGCCCGCTCCCATCCCGGTGGCGCGCTCGGCCGCAAGCTGCTGACCCATGTGCGGGACCTGATGCGCAGCGGCGATGCGGTGCCACGCGTGGGCCCCGATACGGGCTTCACCGACATGATGCGCGAAATGACCCGCAAGGGCATGGGATCCACGGCGGTGGTCGACGAGGCGCAGCACGTGCTGGGCATCTTCACCGATGGCGACCTGCGCCGGCTGATCGAAGGCGGTGGCGACCTGCGTGCGCTGACCGCCCGCGAGGTGATGCATCCCGGCCCCAAGCTCGTGCGCGAGGACGAGCTTGCGGTCGAGGCGGCCGACCTGATGGAGCAGCACCGCATCACCAGCGTGCTGGTCGTCAATGCGAACAACGAACTGGTCGGCGCGCTCAACACGCACGACCTGATGCGCGCGAAGGTCATCTGACGATGGCGACCGCACCTCTGGTTCCCGCGCTGCAGTTCCCGCCCGAACTCCTGCTGAAGGCACAAGGCGCCGGCCTGGGCGTCAAGGCCGCGATCTTCGATGTCGACGGCGTGCTGACCGATGGCCGCATCTACATCGGCGACGAGGGCGAGGTCTTCAAGGCCTTCAGCACGCTCGATGGCCATGGACTGAAGCTGCTCGCCAAGGCCGGCATCACGCCGGTGGTGATCACCGGCCGCGATTCGGCGGCCGTACGCCGGCGTGTGGCCGACCTCGGCCTGCAGCATGCGTTCTACGGCGTGCACGACAAGGAGCTGGCCGCCAGCGAGCTGCTGCAACGGCTGGGCATCGGCTGGGAGTCGCTGGCGGTGATCGGTGACGACTGGCCCGACCTGCCGCTGATGCAGCGCGCAGCCTTTGCCTGTGCGCCGGCCAACGCGCATGCCGAGGTCAAGGCGATCGCGCACCATGTGACGGCGCTGTCCGGAGGCCATGGCGCCGCCCGTGAGTTCTGCGACCTGCTGCTGATGGCCTCAGGCCGCTATGCGACCCTGCTGCACGGCCACCTGACGACGCTGGACGCCAGCCCCTGAGCGGCGCGCCTGCCCGACCGTGAACCTGCCCGCGCCCACGCCGAACCCTGCCGCCTCCGCTGCCCGCGTCCCCTGGACCTGGCGGGTGCGCGAGCTCGTGATGGGCTACCTGCCGCTGCTGCTGATGCTGGCGCTTGCGCTCACCACCTGGTGGCTGGTCAAGAACACGCCGCAGCCCGAAGAGCCGCGTGCGGCCGTGGCGCCGCGCCATGAACCCGACTACACGATGCAGCACTTCGCGGTGCAGCGCTTCGCGGCCGACGGCCGGTTGCGCGTGCGCATCGAAGGCGCGCAACTGCGCCACTATCCCGACACCGACACGGTGGAGATCGACGCGGTGCAGATCCATGCGCTCGGCGCCGACGGGCGCCTGACGCAGGCCTCGGCGAACCGCGCCCTGGCCAACGGCGATGCCAGCGAGGTGCAGCTGCTGGGCGGCGCACACGTCACGAGCCGGGGGCCGACCGGCGAGCCGATCGAGTTCGAGGGCGAGTTCCTGCATGCCTTCCTCAACACGGAACAACTGCGTTCGCACCTGCCCGTGCAGGTGCGCCAGGGCAGCAGCGAGTTGCATGCCGAGGGCATGGAATACGACAACCTGTCGCGCGTCGTGCAGCTCAAGGGCCACGTGCGCGCCAGCTTTGCGCCTGCCAGCAAGCGGCGCTGACTTTTTTCACTTGCGAGGAAGCCGACGATGGGCGCTGCCGCTCCGCTTGTTTTCATCACCGGCGCCTCCAGCGGCATCGGCCAGGCCCTTGCGGCGCGTTTCTACGCCGCCGGTTGGCGGCTGGCGCTCGTGGCGCGCCGCAGCGCCGAGGTGCAGGCCTGGGCACAGGCCCAGCGCTATGACGCGGCGCGTGTCGCGGTCTACGCGGCCGATGTGCGCGACGTGGCTTCGATCACCGGCGCCGGCAGGGCTTGCATCGAGGCCCAGGGCCTGCCCGATGCGGTGATCGCCAATGCCGGCATCAGTGTCGGCATGGACACCGCCGAGCTGGCCGACATCGAGGTGATGCGGGCCACCTTCGAGACCAACAACATCGGCCTGGCGGCCACCTTCCAGCCCTTTGTCGCAGGCATGCGTGAGCGTCGTTCGGGCACGCTGGTGGGCATCGCGAGCGTGGCCGGCATCCGCGGCCTGCCGGGGCATGGCGCCTATTGCGCGAGCAAGGCGGGCGTGATCAGTTATTGCGAAAGCCTGCGCGGCGAATGCCGGCCATTTGGCGTCAAGGTCGTCACCATCGCGCCGGGTTACATCGACACCCCGCTGACTCGGGAAAACCGCTATTCCATGCCTTTTCTGATGTCGCCCGAGGCGTTTGCCGACAGGGCTTTTCAAGCGATTGTCACGGGCGTGAGCTATCGGGTGATTCCCTGGCAAATGGGCGTGGTCGCCAAATTGATGCGCATGCTGCCGAACCCGCTGTTCGACCGCCTGCTCGCCGGCCGGCCGCGAAAACACCGGCAGGGCGAAGGCAACCGTTGAGCTGAATCAAACGACGGCAAAAAAACAGGCGGCGCGCCCGAGGGCTGCGCCGCCTGTGTCGCTCTTGAGGAGCGGATTCGTCAGGCTTTAGTAGCCGCCGCGGCCACCGCCGCCGAAGCCACCACCGCCGCCGCTACGGCCACCATTGCCGTAGGGGCTGCGGCCGCCGCCACCACCGAAGCCGCCACCGCCGCCGCCGTAGCCGCCACGGCCGCCGCCACCACCACCGCCGCCGAAGCCACCGCGGCTGCCACCACCACCGAAGCCGCCCGGACGCTCTTCGCGAGGACGGGCTTCGTTGACGACGATGGCGCGGCCTTCGAGGGCCTGGCCGTTCATGCCGTTGATGGCGGCTTGGGCCTCGGAGTCAGAGCCCATCTCCACGAAGCCGAAGCCCTTGGAGCGGCCGGTTTCGCGGTCCATCATGACCTTGGCCGAGGTGACAGCACCGAATTGCGAGAACGCTTGGTGCAGAGATTCGTCGCGCACGCTGTAAGCGAGGTTGCCGACGTAGAGTTTGTTTCCCATGGGGAAGCCCCTTTCAAATACCGGAAAAAAATACCATGTGGAGCTTCAACCCATCGTGAACCATTCAAGCGAAGGCGCCGCTTCCAGACACAGGTCTTCGATTATCTAGGTAATTTCCGACGCTTAGTAAAGCTGTTTGCGAAGAAGTGTTGTTTTGGAAGCGTCGGGAAAAACCCGAATCTCCGAGGTTTTGCGCCGCTATGATGCCCCCCGCCATGGATATGCCCCAAGACCGTCCGCTGCGTGCACTGAATCGGGTGCTGGCCAGCATCGACTCCGTGCGCAACGGTCGTGCGCTGTTCGCGTTGCTCGGCAGCTTCTCGATCGCGGGGCTTCTGCTCGCGATGGCGGAGTCGTCGCTCGTGCGCAATGCGGGCTGGTGGGGCATCGTCGAGGCCGGCCTCGCGTTCACCGTCGCCTTCTACGGCGGCAACGCGGCGGGGCTTCTGGTGATGGACGATGCACAGGGCCGCGCCCGGCGCGACGTGGCCGATGCGGTGCGTGATGCGCTGACGAGTGCGCATCGGCTGCTGCTCGTGCTGATCGCCGCACTGCTGATCGGCTTGGTCGTACTGGGCCTGCTGCTCGCCCTGCTGTGGCTGTGCCGGCTGCCGGTGGTGGGGCCGCTGCTGTTCGGTGCCGTGGTGCCGCTGGGCGTGCTGGTGCTGGGCCTCGTCTCATTGACGGCGGTGGCGGTCGTGGGGCCGCTGGCGGCGCCGGCGGTATGGAGCGGGCTCGGCGTGGTGGCCACGCTGCGCTTTCTTGCGCGACAGGTGCGGCAGCGTCTGCTGTTCGCCGCGCTGCTCAGCGCGGCGGTGAGCTTGTTGACGGCCGCGGTGGCCGCATTGGTGAGCTTCGGCGTGATTGCCGGTGGACGTGCCGTGGCCGCGCTGGCCGTGCTGGTGGTGGGCGTCGACCTGCCGCCGCAGCAGCTGATGGCGGGGCTGTTCGGCTTCGGGCTGCGCAGCCTGGGCGCCGCAGGGGCGCCGGCGGCCCAGAACGCGCATGGCGCGGCGGCATTGGTCGGCGGCGGGCTGGTGTTCGCGCTGGCGCTGGTGCTGCCGGGCGTGGTCTACCTGCGCGGCGTGTGTTCCGCGTTTCTCGCGCTGCAAGAGGCCGACTCGCTGCACTGATTCGGCCGGGCCTCGTCTACGATGCGGCCCCATGGACCTCAAGCCGCTCATCGCGCTGCTCGCGATCGTCAATCCGATCGGCGCGGTGCCGTTCTTCCTCCACTTCACGCAGAACTTCAATGCCGAGCAGCGGCGGCGCACCGTCCGCGTCAGCGCGTTCTCGGCCTTCACGGTCATTGCGGTGAGCGCGATCGCGGGCCTGAAGATCATCGAGTTCTTCGGTATCTCGATCGCGTCGTTCCAGGTGGGCGGCGGCACGCTGCTGCTGATGTCGTCGCTGCACATGCTCAATGCGCAGCCGGCCGAATCGGGCAAGGACGACGTGAGCGAAGGCCAGGCCAAGGCCGATGCGGGCGACAGCATCGCGGTGGTGCCGCTGACCATCCCGCTGCTCACCGGCCCGGCGACGATCTCGACGATGGTGATCTACGCCGAGAAGACCCGCACCTTCTGGGAGCATGCGGTGCTGGTCGGCTACGGCGTCGTGATCGGCCTGGCGACGTTGCTTGTGTTCTCGGCCTCGCAGCGCATCGCGCGCGTGCTGGGCCGCACCGGTATCAACGTGATGACTCGGCTGATGGGCCTGATCCTGGCGGCGATGGCGGTCGAATTGCTGGCCGATGGCCTGGTGAAGCTCTTCCCAGTATTGGCGAGCCACCTTGCCAATTAGCGCGCGCTGCCGGGCGCTGTCAGGTCTTCACCAGAACTGCCAGTTGCCCGTCGCGACGACCCAGATCCCCAGCACCCCATTGGTGACCGCATGCGCGATCACCGGCAGCCACAGCTTGCCGCTGCGCAGGTAGAGCACCGCATAGGCCACGCCGGCGACGATGGCGGCCAGCCACAGCGTGTGCGCCAGCATGAAGACGAAGGTCGACAGCACCACTGCCTTGGCGCTTACTGCCTGCGGCGGCAGCGCATCGAACCGGGCCTGGTCGATCCAGCGCATCAGGAACGAGCGCCAGAACAGCTCTTCCATCACCGGCACCAGCAAGGCCGCACCGATCCAGCGCACAACGATCAGCGGCCAGTCGAGCCGGCCCTGCGCATCGATGGGACGGAACACCGCGGTCGGGCTGCTCAGATGCATCCACGGCGCGTCGAGCATGATCCACAGCGCGAACACCGCCAGGCCCACCAGCACCGCGGCGATCGCCTCGCGCGCATCGGGCAGGGCCTGCCGCGCCAGTTCGCCGTAGTCGCGCCGCCACATCAGCAGCAGGCCGCCGACGACCACCACGGTCAGGCCGTAGACCCAGCGCCCGTCGAAGCCCCAGGAACCGTCGGCGGGAACCAGGCCGCGCAGCTGCAGCAGCAGCATGAACACGGCGAACGGCACGATGCGCACGATCGCATTGCGGCTCAACGACGGCTTGATCACGGCTCCCTCTCTCGCTCCAGGCCCTGCATGTCCGCGGGCCGGCGCGAGTATCCAACAAGCACTGCCGTGGCGCGAACCGCGATCAAGGGGTGGCGATCAGGCTCCGCACAAGCTCGCGCATCCCTTGCGGCGTGACCTGCTGCGGCGGCACCGCCGGCCCCGCGACGAGGCCGACAGGCGAGAACAGCCCGCGGCGGAACGGCCGCACCATCGCCCGCCCCTGCTCGATGCGCGAGAAGAACGAGCCCCACAGGTTCGACAGCCCCAGCGGGACCACCGGCACCGGCCGGCGCTCGAGGATCTTCATCATGCCGCCCTTGAACTCGGCCACCTCGCCGTCGCGCGTGAGTGCGCCCTCGGGGAAGATGCACAGCAGGTCGCCCTCGGCCAGCACGCGGTCGGCCGCCTCGAAGGCCGCGGCATAGGACGCGGGATCTTCCTTCTGCGGCGCGATCGGGATGCACTTGGCCAGCTTGAACATCCAGCCCAGCACCGGGATCCTGAAGATGCGGTGGTCCATCACGAAGCGGATCGGCCGCGGGCTCGCGGCCATCAGCAGCACCGCGTCGACGAAGCTCACGTGGTTGCACACCAGCAGCGCCGCACCTTCGGTGGGAATGTGCTCGTCGCCGCGCACCTTGAAGCGGTAGATCGTGCGCGTGAGCACGAAGGCCATGAAGCGCAGCAGGTACTCCGGCACCAGCAGGAAGATGTAGCCGGCGACGATGGCGTTGGCGATGCCGGTGAAGAGGAACACCTTCGGCACGCTGAAGCCCGCGGCCAGCAGCGCGCCGGCCAGCACGGCGCTGGCGATCATGAACAGCGCGTTGAGGATGTTGTTGGCGGCGATGATGCGGGCGCGGTGGCTCTGGGGCGCGCGCATCTGGATCAGCGCATACATCGGCACGCTGTAGATGCCGGCCGACAGGGACAGCAGGAACAGGTCGGCCATCACGTGCCAGTGCGCCGGCCGGCCGACGAACTCGCCGATGGCCTGCGTTTGCGACGGCGGCAGGCCGCGCGACGCAAAGTACAGGTCGATCGCGAACACGCTCATGCCGATCGCGCCCAGCGGCACCAGGCCGATCTCGACGTGGCGCTTGCTCAGCACCTCGCAGAGCAGCGAGCCCACGCCGATGCCGATCGAGAACACCACGAGCAGCAGCGAGGCCACCTGCTCGTCGCCGTGCAGCACTTCCTTGGCGAACGACGGGAACTGCGAGAGGAACACCGCGCCGAAGAACCACATCCACGAGATGCCCAGCAGCGAGCGGAACACCACCACGTTCTCGTGCGCGAGCTTCAGGTTGCGCCAGGTCTCCGTGAACGGATTCCAGTTGATCGCCAGCTGCGGGTCGGTGGAAGGCGATACCGGCACCCATTGCGCGGTGAGCCGGCCCAGCAGCGCCACCACCAGGCAGCTGATGCCTACCGTCTGCGCGCCGATGCCGGGCAGCGCGATCAGCAGGCCGCCGGCCACGTCACCCAGCAGGATCGCGACGAAGGTGCCCATCTCGATCATGCCGTTACCGCCGGTGAGCTCGCGCTCGTTGAGGTGCTGTGGCAGGTAGGCGTACTTCACCGGACCGAACAGCGTGGAGTGCAGGCCCAGCAGGAAGATGCAGCTCAGCAGCGCGCCGACGTTCGAGGTGAACAGGCCGAACACCGCGATCAGCATGATGCCGATCTCGAGCCACTTCACGAGCCGCGTGAGCCGGGCCTTGTCGTACTTGTCGGCCAGCTGGCCGCTGGTGGCCGAGAACAGCAGGTAGGGCGCGATGAACACCGCACCGATCACCAGCCCGGCCAGCGAAGGCGGCAGCCAGCTCACCTGCAGCTGGTAGGTCACCAGCACGGTGAACGCGAACTTGAACAGGTTGTCGTTCGCCGCGCCGAGGAACTGCGTCCAGAAGAAGGGCGCGAAGCGACGCTGCGACAGCAGCGCGAACTGGTTGGGATGTTGTTGTGCACTCAAGCCACGTCTCCGATTCTTTGTACGCCTAAGATGGCAGCCCCAGCCTTCGCCGCGCCTTCCGCATGGCCCTGCCCCGACCCACCGCCCGACGCACGCCGCTGCCCCAATCCAAGCAAAAGCTCGCACCGGCCCAGCGGGCGCGACTGCAACAGCAGGTGCGGCGCTTGGCGAACCAGCCGGCTTTCGCGCACCGGCTGAAGCCGCGCGCCTCCGGGGCCGGGCTGCCGGCATGGCGCCTGGCCGTCACCGGGTTGGGCGCCTGTGCAGGTGCCGTGGGATTGTTCATCGGCTGGCTGCAGGCCAGTGTGCCGTTGGCCCTGGGCGGTGCGGCATTGGCCACGGCCGCCGCTGTTTTGGCTTGGCGCCGGCCGGGCCGTGATGCAGCCCCCACCTTGCCCGGCATGGTTCTGGACCTCGAGGCGGCCGAACGTCTCGATGCCCTGATCGGTGTCAGTGCCGGCGAGTTGCCCGCAGCCGCGCTCGAAACGCTGCGCGACATTGCGGCCGTGCTGGGCCGCATGGCGCCCTCGCTGCAGGCCGGCCCGCCCGGTCCCCCGTGGCGCACCGAGGACGCGATGTTCCTCGGCCAGCTGCTGCGCCGCTACATCCCCGATTCGCTGCAGCACTACCTCGAGATCCCCGCCGCGCAGCGCGCCGCCGTGGTGATGGAGGACGGCCGCGTGCCGGCCGAGGCACTCACCGCGCAGCTGGCGCAATTGCGCGAAGAACTCGCCCATTGCGAGCGCCGGCTGGCCGAAGCTTGCGCGGAGCGGTTGGCGTTGCAAGGGGCTTTCCTCGAGAGCCGGCGCCGGCATTGAACCTCAGGCGGGACGGGTCTCGGCCGGTTCGTGCAGGGCCGACAGCTCGGCCTCGTGCTTGTCGCGCACCGTCTTGGCCAGCGTGAAGGTGGTCGACAGCAGGAACAGCCAGCTCACGACCATGTAGCCCTTCTGCCAGTCGACGATCGCCATGCGCCACAGGCCCCAGGCGGTGAGCGTCACCGCGGCGCCGAAGCCCACCCACACCATGATCACCCAGCCGGCGGTGTCGACCTGGGCTTCGCGGTTGTCGCGCAGCGTCTTGGCCACCGCGAAGGCGGCGAACAGGCAGAAGAAGAAGCCGATCGCGAGGAAAGCGCGGTCCAGCTGCTGGCTGGGCAGCAGCATCACGCCGGTGCCGCAGGCCAGCACGGCGAGCGCGAACGAGAGCCACACCTGCAGCACCCAGCCGGTGGTATCGCGCTGGTAGACGATCTTTTCCTTCATGAGCTCCTTCTCCTCTGGCGGCCCGATTGTGGGCCGGTGTGCGCACTGTAGTGGCAAGCCATCCCGGCGCGGGCTGCAGCGCGAAGTGGGTGAAAGCGATGAGCCTGCCGAGTATCGCGAGCCGATACCATCGCGGGGCTGACGCATCATCATGAGCACCACCGCCGACCTCATCACCGCCCTCAAAGCCGAGCTCAAGACAGCCGGCATCACCTATGCCGACCTGGCGCGCGAGCTGGGCATGGCCGAATCGAGCATCAAGCGCATCTTCGCCAAACGCGATATGCCGCTGTCGCGCATCGACGAGGTGCTGCGCGTGCTGAAGATGGATTTCGCCGAGCTGGCGCGCAAGATCGCCGATGCGCAGCCGCTGCGCCGCGAGCTGACGCTGGAACAGGAGAAGGCCGTGGTGGCCGACCGCAAGCTGCTGCTGCTGGCGATCTGCTGCCTGAGCCAGTGGACCTTCGAGCAGATCGTGGGCACCTACCGCCTCAGCGAGGCCGAGGCCGTCAAGGGCCTGACCCAGCTCGACCGGCTCGACATCATCGAGCTCCGGCCGATGAACCGCTACCGGCTCAAGGTGGCCAAGACCTTCCGCTGGCGCCCGCAAGGGCCGGTGATGCAGTTCTTCCGCGAGCACGTGGTGCACGACTACTACTCGGGCGGCTTCGACGGCGAAGGCGAGCTGCTGATGCTGGTGCACGGCCAGATCGGCCGCAGCCTCGCGATGCAGTTCAACGAGCGGCTCGCGCGCGTGGCGCAGGACTTCGCGCAGCAGCACCTGGCCGACCAGAAGCTGCCGCCCGAGCAGCGCCGGCCCTACACCCTGGTGCTGGGCATGCGCTCGTGGCTGTTCGCCGAGTTCCGCGACCTGCTGCGAGAGGATGCGCAGCTGCCGCGGCCTCGGATGTCGTTCAGCGCTTCCTGAGCAGTTCCTGCTGGTGCTCGCCGAGCGTGGGTGCCCGATGCCGGATCGCGCCTGGGGTGGCGCTCAGCTTCGGCACGATGCCCGGCACCTCGACCTCGAGGCCGTCCGCACTGGTCACGCGCTCGATCATCTGCCGCGCGCGGTAGTGCGGGTCCTCGGCGATGTCCTTCACCGTGTAGATGCGGCCGACCGGCACGCTGGCCGCCTGCAGCACGGCCACCACCTCGGCCACCGGCCGTTGCGCGGTCCAGGTGCCGATGGCCGCGTCGATCTCCGCCACGCGCGGCACGCGCAGCGCATTGGTCGCGAGCCCCGGGTCTGCGGCCAGGTCTTCGCGCCCGATGGCCTGCATCAGCCGCTTGAAGATCGAGTCGCCGTTGCCGCCGATCACCACCTGGCCGTCGGCGCAGCGGTAGGCATTGCTCGGCGCGATGCCCGGCAGCGCCGAACCTGCCGGCTCGCGTACCGCGCCGAAGGCGCTGTACTCGGGCAGCAGGCTCTCCATGCAGTTGAACACTGCCTCGTACAGCGCCACGTCGACCACCTGTCCGCGGCCCTTGGGCGCCTCGGCGCTCACGGTTTTGCTGCGCGCCTGCAGCGCCATCAGCACGCCGATCACGCCGTGCAGCGCGGCCAGCGTGTCGCCGATGCTCACGCCGCAGCGCACCGGCACGCGGCCGGGCTCGCCGGTGAGGTGGCGCAGGCCGCCCATCGCCTCGGCCACGACGGCGAAGCCGGGCAGGTCCTTGTAGGGCCCGGTCTGTCCATAGCCGCTGATGCGCAGCATGATCAGCCCCGGGTTCGCCGCGCTGAGCGTCTCGTAGCCCAGGCCCCACTTTTCCATCGTGCCGGGCTTGAAGTTCTCGATCAACACGTCGGCCTCGGCCGCCAGCGCGCGCACGGCCGCGCGGCCTTCGTCGCTGCGCAGGTCGAGCACCACGCTCTTCTTGTTGCGGCTCTGCACCTGCCACCAGACGCTGGTGCCGTTGTGCAGCATGCGCCACTGGCGCAGCGGGTCGCCGCCTTCGGGCGGCTCGACCTTGATGACCTCGGCGCCGAAATCGGCCAGCGTCTTGCCGGCGAACGGGCCGGCGATCAGCTGGCCCAGCTCCAGCACCTTCAGACCTTCCAGAGGACTCATGCCGCGCGCTGCTCCAGCAGGTAGTGGGCGTCGTCGTACTGGCCCAGCACGTCGGTGAGCCAGGGCAGCGTCTGCTGCAACATGTCGTGCAGCACGTAGGGCGGGTTGACCACCAGCATGCTGCTGCCGATCAGGCCGAAGCCGCGCTCGTCGGATTGCGCCACCGTCAGCCGTGCATGCAGCCAGCCCTTGGGGGCCGCAGCGTCGGCCGCGGCCTGCAGGCGCTGCGGCAACTGCGCGCTCTCGACCAGCTGCAGCTGCGGGATCCACACCAGGATCACCGCTTCGGCAAAGCGCTGCAGCGCCTCGCGCACCGCGGCCACGACCTTGCCGTAGTCGGTCTTCAGCTCGTACGACGGGTCGATCAGCACCACGCCCCGGCGCGACGGCGGCGGCAGTTCGCCCTTCAACGCCGCGAAGCCGTCGCTCATGCTCACCTGCGTGTGCGGCCGGCGGCCGAGAAAGGCCTCGAGGATGCGGTGGTCGGTGGGGTGCAGCTCGTACAGGCGCAACCGGTCGGCCGGGCGCATCAGCATCTGCGCGAGCGCCGGCGAGCCGGGGTACTGCTCCAGCGCGCCGCCGCCGTTGAATTCGCGCACCTTCTGCACGTAGTCGGCCACGGCGGGCGGCAGGTCGTCGCGGGCCCACAGGCGGGCGATGCCCTCCTCGAACTCGTTCTTCTTGTGCGCGTAGCGGCCCTCGAGCGAGTAGCCGCCGGCGCCGGCATGGGTGTCGACCAGCGTGTAAGGCTTGTCCTTTTCGCCCATGTAGCGCAGGACATGGGTCAGCACGAGGTGCTTGAGCACGTCGGCATGGTTGCCGGCATGGAAGGCGTGGCGGTAGGCGAGCATGGCCGGACTGTAGCCTTGCCGGCCCTTGAGTTAGCACAAAAGCCGTGCAACGGCAGGCGGTGCGGGTATGGCGACCTGCCCTACGCTATGCCGCATGCCTACCTTGTTCGACCCTTTCAAAGCCGGCGACATCGCGCTGGCCAATCGCCTCGTGATGGCGCCGCTGACGCGCAACCGCGCCGCTGCCGGCCGCGTGCCCAGCCATCTCGCCGAAACCTACTATGCCCAGCGCGCCAGCGCCGGCCTGATCATCACCGAGGCCAGCCAGATCAGCCCGATGGGCCAGGGCTACCTCGACACGCCCGGCATCTACAACGCCGAGCAGGTCGCGGCTTGGCGCCGCGTGACCGATGCGGTGCACGCCGCCGGCGGCAAGATCGTGATCCAGCTGTGGCACGTGGGCCGGATCTCGCATGTGTCGCTGCTGCCCGACGGTCAGGTGCCAGTGTCATCCACCGCACGGCAAGCCAACAGCAAGACCTTCACCACCCAGGGCTTCGAGCCGGTGTCGGCGCCGCGCGCGCTGCGCACCGACGAGATCCCGGCCCTCGTGCAGAGCTACCGGGATGCGGCCTGCCGCGCGATCGAGGCGGGCTTCGATGGCGTGGAGGTGCACGGCGCCAACGGCTACCTGATCGACCAGTTCCTGCGCGACAGCATCAACGACCGCACCGATGGCTACGGCGGCTCGATCGAGAACCGCACTCGCTTGCTGCGCGAGGTGATGCAGGCGGTGACGGCCGAGATCGGCGGCGGCCGCACGGGCCTGCGCCTGTCGCCGGTGACGCCGAGCAACGATGCCGGGCAGGACAGCAATCCGCAGGCGCTGTTCAACGCGGCTGTCGAGCAGCTCGCACCACTGGGGCTGGCCTTCCTGCACGTGGTCGAGGGCGCGACCGGCGGCCCACGCGACGTGGCGCCGTTCGACTACGAGCAGCTGCGCCGGCGCTTCCCCGGTGCGTGGATGGTGAACAACGGCTACACCCGCGAGATGGCGCTCGAGGCCGTGGCCGGTGGCCGCGCCGATCTGGTGGCGGTGGGCCGGCCCTTCATCAGCAACCCCGACCTCGTGCGCCGCTGGCGCGAGAACGCGCCGCTGAATACGCCCGACAGCAAGACCTTCTACGGCGGCGGTGCGCAGGGCTACACCGACTATCCGACGCTGGACCAGGACACGGTGAAGGTTTAACCGATGCGGTGGGCCTTCGAGCGGAACAGCTCGACGATGCCCACCTCGCGCGGCCCCGGCACCAGCTCGAAGGCCTGGCCGGCCTGCAGTGTCCCGGGTGTGCGCACAGCGAGGTAGAAGCCGCAGTAGCCCGATTGCGCCATCAGCTTCGCGGCCTTGTTGAAGCCCATCGCCGCGTTGAACTTGAAGCAGGGAAAGCGCGGCTCGCTCGCTGCCAGCTCGCAGTCGGGAAAGCGCAGCACGTCGCCCACCCACACCTGTTGCTCCAGCAGCCCCTCGAGGCTCAGGTTCTCCCCCATCGCGCCAGGCGGCAGCGGCGCATCCCACGCGGCGGCGCCGGCCTGCGCGCGCAGCGTCTTCCACACAGCGTAGTGCTCCAGCGGGTAGGCGTACACCGCCTTGCTCAGCCCGCCATGCACCGAGAGGTCGGCCTGCTCGTCGCCTCCCAGGCCCAGCGGCCGCACCTCCACCGGGCCATCGACCGGCTTCTTGCCGATGCCGGTCATCACGGTGCGCCCGTCGATCTGGCGCGGCTCGGCGCGGGCGATGTTGAGGCTGACGAGACGGGGTGGCTTGCTCATGCGGCGATTCTCGCGCCGCGCCCTCGTCCTGCGTCAGCGCTGCCGGCGGGCCGGTATGGCCGCGCCGTCGACCACGATCACCCGGTCTCGGATCTCGCGCACTGCCGACCACGGCACGGCGTCGGGGTCGTGATCGACCAGCCCCACGCGCTCCAGCAGCCCGATGCGGCCGCAGATGATCGCCTCGATGACCGGCGCGTCGCCGGTGCCCTGGGGCCAGCGGCAGTGCAGGTCGAACACGCGGCCGAGGCGCCGGCCGTCGGTCGTCTCGACCCGCAGGCGCTGGAAGGCGCAGACGGTGTTCAGGACTTGGGCAGCCGACGCAGCCATGCGCGCACCTTCCGATCGAGCACGCCCAGGCCCAGCGTGCCGGCCTGGGCAGCCAGTTTCACCTGCTCGTCCACCTCGCACACCTCGCTCCACGGCACACGCACGCAACTGGTGCCGAACAGCGGCCGCGCGAGCACGCGCAGCAGTGCGGGCAGACGCGTCATCCAGGCGCCGGGACCGACCAGCAGGGCGGCCACCACCGGGCCCTGCGGTGTGTCGTGGAACTCGAGGTCGTCGACCGTGCCGCAGGCGACGCCGTCGACGTCGACGATCTCCTGGTCGAGCACCTCGCGCATCAGGTCCAGGTGCTTCATCCCTGGCCTCCATGGGTCGCGAAGAACAGCGGAATGGCCGCCAGCGCGGCCAGCGTGATCAGCACGAGGTAGAACCAGCCGAGGGCCTTGGCGACCGGCCCATTGGCGTGTTGTCCCATGATGCGGCGGTCGTTGGCCACCATCAGCACCGGGAAGTAGCTGAAGGGCAGCACCACCACCGAGAACACGATCGAGTACTCGACCACCTGCACCGGGTCGATGCCGGTCAGCGCGATCAGCGTACCGGCGACGAACACCACGATCCAGCTGAGCGCGAAACGGCCGGCGTCGCGCGGCCGTTTCGCCTTGCCCCAGGGCCAGCCGGCGAACTGCGCGAGGTTGTAGGCGGCCGACAAAGCCGTTTCGATCGCTGCGCCAGCGAAGGCGAAGAACATCCCGAGCAGTGCGAGGTACAGGCCCAGCTTGCCGTAGGCGTGAGCTGCCGAGAACGCCGCGGTGCCCGGCAGCTGCGGATCGATGTGGCGCGGCGCGAAGAACTCGACCCCGGCCCCGACCAGCGCCACCGACAGCGCCGAGCCCAGCGCGAAGCCCACGATGACGACCAGCCGGTTCATGCCGATGTCCTTGGCGGTCCACTCGTCCTCGATGCCGCCCGAGGCGTAGAAGTAGGTCTCGTAGGGCAGCATGATCGAGCTGAGCAGCGCGACCGCGTAATAGAAGTAGAGCAGCGTGTCGCGCGAGCCTTCCGTCTTGGGCCAGCGTGGCACGAAGCCGGCGGCCACGGTGCCCCAGTCGGGGCCGAATTTCCACCACGCGGCGATGAACACGATGAGCAGCAGCCCGCCCAGGCCGAACACGCGCTCGATCCATTCGAACTTGAGCACCCACACGGTGACGAGGAAGAACAGCAGTACGAGCAGCAGCAGCGGGCGGTAGGGCCAGTCGGACAACAGCTGCCACAGCATCGCCACGCCACCGATCTCGGCCGTGCAGGTCAGCAGGTTCACCAGATTGGCTGCGACCAGCGTCGCCAGGCCGGCGCGGAAGCCGTCGCGCTCGCGGATCAGCGTGAACACCGGGCGCCGCCGCACCGCGGCGATGCGTCCTGCCATCTCGCAATAGACCATGATGCCCACCGTGCCGAGCAGCGAGATCCACAGCAGCTGGTAGCCGAAACGGGTGCCGCCGTTGATCGAGAAGGTGAGCTCGCCGATCTCGACGAAGCCGCCCATCGCGGTGAGGACGCCGAGGAAGATCTCGCCGAAGTTCATCGCTTCAGCCCCTGCTCGAGCGTCATCAGCGCCTGCTCGTGGGCCTGCAGCGCTGTGGCGTCGCTGTCGCGCAGGAGGGCGTCGACATGCGGCTTCGCCTGCTGCGGCACGGCCTGCAGCGACGCGATGGGCTGCAGGTCCTCCAACGACTGACCGGTGCGGACGACGTTCTTCTGCACCTGCCTGCGCTGAGCGCGGACGAACCGTGGCGGCAGCACCCGCCCGGGTTCGGAGGCCATCCACGCCAGCACGGCCGCTTGGGATCGCGCTTCAGCGACAGGAATCTTCAGTTCATCGGGGCCGTCGGGTTGACGCGACACCACCGTGGTGATGGCCCCTACCACTGCAGCCACGGCGAGCAACGCCCCGGCCTGTCGCCAGGCTTGCCGTCGTTCGCTGCGTTCGTCCATCGGCGGAAGAAGTCGGCACGCGCGGAACCGGCGCGTTCAAGCACCTTCTGGCAATCGCGATGCCAAAGACGCGATCCCATGCATTCCGGTCAAAAGTGCTTTGCATCTCCGTATTCCGGATTTGCATGGAGATCGACCGTCTCCCAGTTACCTGCCAATTACACTGAAATCGTCGACCGAGCCCGACGTGTACGTGGAAGCCGAGGGGTTGGGTCGGGAAACTGCCGTGTAACTTAGAGACTGGATACCGGCCCAAGCGAGATGGGCGGCATTGGGCGAGCCCCGGGTGACGCTGCAGGCGTTGCGCGAGGTTCGCCCAATCCCGCTTTTTCGACATCGCTGATTGGAGTTGCCATGAATCGTCCCGTGATGGAAGGCCTGCGCCTGAACGTCCCCGCATACGTCAAGCATGCGAGGCTGGTGGCCTGGGTGGCCGAGATCGCCGCGCTGACCGAGGCCGCCGAGGTCTACTGGTGCGACGGCAGCCAGGCCGAGTACGACCGGCTCTGCTCGCAGCTGGTCAAGAACGGCACCTTCAAGAAGCTCAATCCCGAGCTGCGTCCCAACAGCTACCTCGCCTGCAGCGACCCGAGCGACGTCGCCCGCGTCGAGGACCGCACCTTCATCTGCAGCCAGAAGAAGGAAGACGCCGGCCCCACCAACAACTGGATGGATCCGGCCGAGATGCGCGCCCTGCTGCAGACCGGCGACAACGCGCTGTTCCGCGGCTGCATGCGCGGCCGCACGCTGTACGTGGTGCCGTTCTCGATGGGCCCGCTGGGCTCGCCGATCGCGCACATCGGCGTCGAGCTGTCCGACAGCCCCTATGTGGCGGTCAACATGCGCATCATGACCCGCATGGGCAAGGCGGTGCTCGAGGTGCTGGGCGAAGACGGCGACTTCGTGCCGGCCGTGCACACCGTGGGCGCCCCGCTCGAAGCCGGCCAGAAGGATGTGTCCTGGCCCTGCAACAAGACCAAGTACATCGTCCACTACCCCGAGACGCGCGAGATCTGGAGCTACGGCTCAGGCTACGGCGGCAACGCGCTGCTGGGCAAGAAGTGCTTCGCGCTGCGCATCGCGTCCACCATGGGCCGCGACCAGGGCTGGCTGGCTGAGCACATGCTGATCCTCGGCGTGACCGACCCCAAGGGCCGCAAGCGCCATGTCGCCGCCGCCTTCCCCAGCGCCTGCGGCAAGACCAACTTCGCGATGCTGATCCCGCCGATGGGCTTCGAAGGCTGGAAGGTCACGACCATCGGCGACGACATCGCCTGGATCAAGCCGGGTGCCGACGGCCGCCTGTATGCGATCAACCCCGAGGCCGGCTATTTCGGCGTGGCGCCGGGCACCAACTACAAGACGAATCCCAACTGCATGGATTCGCTCAAGCGCGACGTGATCTTCACCAATGTGGCGCTGACCGACGAGGGAGACGTGTGGTGGGAAGGCATGACCGACCAGCCGCCCGCCCACCTGATCGACTGGCAGGGCAAGGACTGGACGCCGCAGATCGCCAAGGAAACCGGCGCCAAGGCCGCCCATCCGAATGCCCGCTTCACGGTGCCCGCCACCAACAACCCGGCGCTCGACCCTGAGTGGGACAACCCGGCGGGTGTGCCGATCGATGCCTTCATCTTCGGTGGCCGCCGCTCGACGACGGTGCCGCTGGTCAGCGAGGCGCGCAACTGGGTCGAAGGCGTGTACATGGCCGCGACCATGGGTTCGGAGACCACTGCAGCGGCGGCCGGCCAGCAGGGCGTGGTGCGCCGCGATCCTTTCGCGATGCTGCCCTTCATGGGCTACAACATGAGCCACTACTTCCAGCACTGGCTCAACCTCGGTGCGAAGCTCGAGGCGTCGGGCGCCAAGCTGCCCGGCATCTTCTGCGTCAACTGGTTCCGCAAGGGCGCCGACGGCAAGTTCGTCTGGCCCGGCTACGGCGAGAACATGCGCGTGCTGAAGTGGATCCTCGACCGCGTCGAGGGCCAGGCCGGCGGCCAGGAGCATGTGTTCGGCGTCAGCCCGCGCTATGAAGACCTGTCGTGGCACGGCACGAGCTTCAGCGTCGAGCAGTTCACCGCGGTGATCAGCATCGACCACGGCGCCTGGACCGAGGAGATGAAGCTGCACGCCGAGCTGTTCGAACAGCTCTCGTTCGGGCTGCCGGAAGAGCTGCGCGCAGTGAAGGCGCGCATCGAAGGCAAGCTCTCTTCGTGAGGCCGGCGCCCGATCGGGGGCGCTTCAGAAATGCAAAAGCCGCCCTTGGGCGGCTTTTTTCAATGGCGGGTCAGCTCGTGGCTCAGCGCGGCGTGCCGCAGGTCGGCGGCGTAGCTCGGCTGGGTGTGCTCGTACTGGTCGGCCAGTTCGAGCAGGTGGCTCACGGTCTCGGGCACCACCGGCGCCGAGAAGCTGAAGAAATCGACGACGCGCTGCGCGGCACGGCTCACGAACGATGCGGCAGCCGCTTCGGCGGCATTGCTGGCGACGGGCTTCAGGTAGAACACGGCTTGGCTCATATCAGCCTCCTTCATCAATCAATCCTTGTTGCAGTGCAGTATAGGGTAAATACCTAAGGGTTTGTATTGAGTCGTCGCTCCAAAACGACGGCGAAGGTGCAGTGACGGGCACAATTCACGTCCATGGCCCAAGACTTGACCGACACCGAGCTGGACGAGCTCGACGAACGACTTGCCCAGACGCCCGAGCCGCTGGAAGCGCTGGACCTCGTGATGCTCGATGGCTACCTCTGCGGCGTGCTGGTGCAGCCGCGGCTCATCGGCATCGATGAATGGCTGCCACCGGTGTTCGACCTCGAGGGGCGGCCGCTGCCGGCCAGCACCGACCCGGCCTGGCAGGCGCGCTGCGCTGAACTGATCGAGCGGCGCATGGCGGCGTTGAACCGTGGGATGGCCGAAGACGGCTGGTTCGACCCGATCCTGCACGAGCTGCCTGAGGAGGCTGCTACCCCGCCGGAGGGCGAAGACGATCCGCTCGCTGAACTGCCGCCCTATTCGCGCACGCTGTTCGGCTGGGTCGCCGGCTTCCAGTACGCGACCACGGTCTTCCAGGAGCTTGCGGAACTGCCCGATGAACCGGTGGTCTCTGCGCTCGATCGCGTGTTCCGCCACCTGCCTCCCGAGACCGACACCGACCGCGAGATTCTTCGTGAGCTGAATGAGGAGCAACCGCTCACCTCGCTCGACGAGGCGGTGGAAGATCTGGTGCTCTCGGTGGTCGAACTGTGGGACCTGACGCGCGAGCGGCGATTCCATGTGCCGACGCTGCGGCGCGACGCGCCCAAGGTCGGGCGCAACGACCCCTGCCCCTGCGGCAGCGGCCGCAAGTTCAAGCACTGCCACGGCGCCTGATGCGACTGCAGCTGCTGTCGGACCTTCACCTCGAGACCGAAACCTTCGATCCGCGGCCGGCCCCCGGGGCTGAGCTGCTGGTGCTGGCCGGCGACATCGACCGCAGCTGGGACGGGCTGGCGCGCTTTGCCGGCTGGCCGGTGCCGGTGATCTTCGTCGCCGGGAACCACGAGTTCGACGAGCGCGACCTCGACGAGGCGTGGCCGGCACTCCGCGCGCGGTGTGCCGCGCTCGGCCTGCGTCTGCTGGAGCGCGAGGCGCTGGTGCTCACCGACGTGCAGGGCCGGCGCATCCGCTTCCTCGGCACCGTCCGATGGTGCGATTTCGACCTGTTCGGGCCAGCGAGGCGCGAGCGCGCCGAACGAGCCGGCACCTACTTCATGAAGGTGATGCGGTCGCGCCGCCATGGCGCGCCCTTCGACGCCGCGGCAGTTCGCGAGGAGGCGCTTGCATGTCGCGCGTGGTTGGCGCAGGCGCTAGCCGAGCCGTCGCAGGGACGGTGGGACGCCACGGTGGCGATCACTCACTTTGCGCCCAGCCTGCGCAGCGCCGATCCTCGCTATGGCTCACAGAACGGCACCGCCAGCTTCTGCAATGCCGACGACGACCTGCTGCCGATGGCGGACCTGTGGCTGCACGGCCACCTGCATTGCCGGCACGACTATGTGGTCGATCACGGCGCGGGTCGGAGCACCCGCGTGGTCAGCCAGGCCAGGGGTCTCGAGAGCAAGGGCGAGGACGAGGGCTTCGAGCCTTTGAAACTGATCGAGGTCTGAGCAGACCTCAGGCCGCGCGGCGGCGCAGCCGTGCGAGCCAGCCTTCGGCCGGTTCTGCACCGGCTTGCACCGACCCCGCCGCGGCATCGACGGGATGCGGCAAGCCGCCTTCCATGCTCAGGTCCAGTCCGAACGCGGTGCCCAGATCAGCCGGGTCGTCGTGGATCGACGCGCGCCGAGGCCGCATCCAGCGAGACAGGAACGAGGCAGAGCTTTCGTCGTTGCGCATGGTGGGCCCCTCGGGTAGCGGTGACTTCACACGGGTCGATGTGGCCAGTGTGGGGTGTCACTACTTGTTTCAATCGGCCGAAATGCGCGGAGCTTGGGGGCTTGTTGTGGCACGAGTTCACGGGCGCCTGCACTGCGTGCGGGATGCCGGCGGTTCGAGCCTCTTCCCTATTTTGGTGGATGGTCACCAGGCCCCTGCGGGTCTAGGCTGTGCGCTTTACCGGTGCACCGCCGCGCGCTCATCCGCGGCGTGCACTTTTCTAGAGCAGTAAACAACCATGCGTCATTTCGCCTTGCAGACGCTGACCTGGGGCACGGTCACGGCCGCCGTCACGAGTGCCTTGTGGCTGGCGGCGTCAGACCCCGGCTGGCCCGAGTCGCGCAAATCCAACGCAGGGCGTTCGTCCCTGCAGTTGCCCAAGGAAGCCACCAGCGCCGGCCCCGCGGCGGCGCGGGAGGCGGCAGTCGACCTCACGGCAGCACCCAAGCCTCAGTCGGCCGGATCGTCCCGCTGAGCCAGCACCTTGCTGGCGCCGGCCGCCAGCGCGTCGCCGATCCGGTCCAGCAGCGCGAGGCGTGACGAGGGCGTCTCGCCCTTGGCATCCAGGCGCCACTGGTGCCAGTACAAGGCCACCGGCACGGTGACCTCCGGATGCAGCATGCGCAGCGTGCCCTCGCGCAGCTCCCGTTCCACCTGCAGCACCGGCACCACGCCGATGCCCCATCCCAGCTGCGAGGCGCGGACGTAAGGATCGCTTGCCGGCACATAGCGCTCACGCAAGCGGGGTGACTTCACCCCGAAGGCCCGGCTGACCCAGTCGGCCTGCATGGTGTCGCGCCGGTTGAACACGAGGAACGGCACCTGCGGGAAGGTGGCGCGCGTCAGCCCGCGCGGCAGGTAGCGCTCGATGAAGCCGGGGCTGGCGACGGCGGTGTAGTGCATCACGCCCAGCGGCAGCAGCCGGCAGCCGCGCAAGGCCTGGTCCACGGTGGTCACGCAGCCCAGCACCGAGCCCTGACGCAGCCATTCGTGAGTGAAGTCCTGGTTGTCGACCACCAGCTCCAGTCCGTAGCCGCGCTTCAGCCCGTCCTGCACGACGACGTCGAGCGCCGGCGGCACCCAGGTGGCGAGGCTGTCGGCATTGACGGCGATCGGCACGCGCTCGTCGGCCGACAGCTCCGCACCCAGCTCGCGCGCCAGGTCGGACCGCATCGCCTGCCATTGGCGTGCGAAGCGCAGCACCACCTTACCCGGCTCGGTCAGGCGCAGCGGCCGTGACCTCACCACCAGCGGCTGGCCCACTTCGCTTTCCAGCGCGCGCAGGCGCTGCGACACGGCCGACTGCGTGACCGACAGGCGCTGCGCCGCGCGCTCGAAGCTGCCTTCATCGGCCAGCGCGGCCAGGCAATCCAGGTTGGCGGGGTCCAGGTCTTTCATAAGCCGAGCTAATCAATCCTGAAATCGATGAATGAATATTTATTCTGCGCCCGAAGCTGCCGAAAATCTCGCGGAAGCAAAGGAGCTGCGATGAAAGTGATCGTCCTGGGTGCCGGCATCATCGGCGTGAGCACCGCCTGGTATCTGCTGGAAGAGGGCCACGAGGTGATCGTGGTCGACCGCCAGAAGGATGCAGCGCTGGAAACCAGCTTCGCCAACGGCGCCCAGATCTCGGTCAGCTTCTGCGAGCCGTGGGCCAATGCGGGGGCGCCGTTCAAGGTGGCCAAGTGGCTGCTGCGCGACGATTCGCCGCTGCTGTTCCGGCCCAAGCTCGACCCCCAGCAATGGAAGTGGGGCCTGAGCTTCCTCACGCAGTGCAACGATGCCGCCTTCGAGCGCAACGTGCAGCAGCTCGTGGCGCTGGGCCGCTTCAGCCATGAGTCGCTGAAGGAGCTGGTGGCGCGCACCGGCATCGAATACAACCGCCTCGAGCGCGGCATCCTGCATTTCTTCAGCAGCCAGGCCGATTTCGAGGCCGGCGCCGAGGGTGCCGAGATCATGCGCCGGCACGGCGTCGACCGCCGCGTGCTGTCGCGTGACGAGGTGCTGAGGGTGGAGCCCTCGCTCGCCGCCTTCGGCCCCAACATCTTCGGCGGCACCTACACGCCGAGCGACGAATCGGGCGACGCCCGCGTGTTCACGCAGAAGCTGGCCCAGCTGTGCGCGCAGCGGGGTGCCACTTTCCTGTACGAGCACGACATCGTGGGCATCGACACCGCCGGCGGCCGCATCAGCGGCGTGCGCGTGGGCGACCAGCTCACCGGCCAGCGCAAGACGCTCACCGCCGACCACTACGTGGCGGCCATGGGCTCGTACACCGCGCCGCTGCTCAAGCCGCTGGGCGTGCACCTGAACATCTACCCCGCCAAGGGCTACTCGGCCACGCTGAAGCTCAAGCATCCCGAGCGGGCCAGCGTCGTCAGCCTGCTCGACGACACCCGCAAGATCGCGATCTCGCGCCTGGGCGACACCATCCGCATCGCCGGCACCGCCGAGCTGGCTGGCTACGACACCAGCCTGGACACCACCACCGCGAAGGTGCGCTGCCAGGCGCTGGTGCAGCGCTACGAGGAGCTGTTCCCCGGCGTGGCCGACTTGAGCGAAGCCAATTTCTGGACCGGCCTGCGCCCGAGCACCCCGACCAACATTCCCTACATCGGCCGCAGCAAGATCGGCAACCTGTGGGTCAACGCCGGTCACGGCACGTTGGGCTGGACGCATGGTGCCGGCTCCGGCCGGGCGCTGGCGGAGCTGATGTGCGGCCAGCGGCCGCGCCTGCAGTTCGGCTTTTTCGGCGATGCGCGGGCTGCCGCGCCCACACGCGTGACCGTCGCGGCCTGAACTCGCTAGAATCCGCGCCCCTCCCTTCATCGACCGCCCGCTCGGCCTGCGCCGGGCGGGCGTTTTCGTCATGCCGGCACCGACTTACTGCGCGATCGACTTCGGCACCTCCAACTCGGCCATCGCCCTGCCCCAGGCCGGCGGCGGCGTGTCGCTGGTCGAACTGGAACCCGGCCATCGCACCATGCCGACGGCCGTGTTCTATGCCGTCGAGGGCGCGAGCCCGCACGACGAGATGCCGCGCTACTACGGCCGCGCGGCGATCTCGGCCTACATCGACGGGCTCGACGGCCGGCTGATGCGCTCGATGAAGAGCGTGCTCGGCTCGGCACTGATCGAGACCAGCACCGACGTGGGCGGCGGCCGCGCGGTGCGATTCATCGATGTGATCGGCGGCTACCTGCGGCACCTGAAGCAACTGGCCGAGGCGCAGGCAGGCGTGCCGCTGACGCGCGTGGTGCTGGGGCGGCCGGTGTTCTTCGTCGACGACGATCCCACGCGTGACGCGCAGGCGCAGGCCGCGCTGGAGGCGGCGGCGCGCTCGGTGGGCTTCGACGAGATCAGCTTCCAGTACGAGCCGATCGCCGCGGCGCTCGACTTCGAGCAGCAGGCCGAACGCGAGCAGCGCGTGCTGGTGGCCGACATCGGCGGCGGCACGTCGGACTTCTCGATCGTGCGTGTCGGCCCCGAGCGGCGGCTGCGGCGTGAGCGCAAGGACGACATCCTCGCCAACCATGGCGTGCACATCGCCGGTACCGACTTCGACCGCCACATCGAGCTGCTGAGCATCCTGCCGGCCTGCGGCTACAAGTCATACGGGCCGAGCACCCGCGGCGAAGCGCCACGCGAGGTGCCCAGCCGCGTGTACTTCGACCTCGCCACCTGGCACCTGATCAACACGGTGTATGCGCCGGCGCGCGTGGCGGAGCTGCGGCGCATGCGCTCGTTCTATGCCGACACGCGCCTGCACGACCGGCTGATGCGCGTGGTGACCGAGCGCCTGGGCCATGCGCTCGCGGGCCTGGCCGAAGACGCGAAGATCGCCGTCGCCGAGGGCGGCGCCACCGAGATCGACCTCGACCTGATCGAGAACGATCTGACGGTGGACCTCACCGAGCGCGAGGCCGCTGGCGCGATCGATGCCGACCTGCAGCGCATCGTCGATGCAGCCGCCGAGACGCTGCGCCAGGCCGGGCTGAAGCCGGACGAGGTCGACGTGCTGTACTTCACCGGCGGCTCGACCGGCCTGGCACCGCTGACCGAGCGCATCGCCGCGCGCTTTCCGTCGGCCCGCGCGATGCGCGGCGACCGCTTCGCGAGCGTGGCGCAGGGCCTGGGCGTGCATGCCCAGCGGCACTTCGCCGCATAGGGCGCACCTCCTCAGTCTGCCGCGGCGTAGCGGTTGCCGTTGGCCTTGTAGCGCTCGATCGCCTTCTTGAGGTCGCGGTACTCGCCGCACGAGAAGGTGCAGATCTTGTCCAGCGCCGCCAAGCGTTGCTCGGCGGTGGGCAGGTCGCCCTTCATCAGCGCCAGCTCGCCCGAGTATTCCAGCGTGCCACGATGCTGCGGGTCGATGCGCAGCGCCTCGGCGTAATAGCGCTCGGCGGCGGCGTAGTCGGGCACCTTGCGCTTGCGCATCGAGTAGCCCATCAGGTTGTTCCAGTCGGCGCTGCCGGTCGCGTTGACCTTCTGCAGCTCCTCGATCGCGGCCGCCCAGTGCTTGGCGGCGATCTGTTCGCGTGCGGCGGCCAGCGGATCGGCCGCTGCGGCCGGCGGCGCATTGTCGGCGGCCCGGGCTTGCAATGCAGCGCCGCCGAGCAGCAGCGCAGACAGCATCAGGGCGGCGAGGGGGCGGGCGGTGATGTTCATGGAATCCTCCGAAGATGGTCAGGCGTCATTGCCTGCCTGATCTACGGAGCCACGCGCCGGCGGGATGCACCCCTCACCACATCTTCACGCACGGTCCGCTGAGCGCGAAGCTTTCCACCGTGGGCGCGGGCAGCGGTGACGCCGGCGCTGCGGGCTCCAGCCGCACGCCCAGCCGCGGCACCTTGGCGAACAGATGCTCGGCGCTGTCGGGCAGCGGCAGCGAGGCCTTGCCGCCGGCCGGCACCACGCCCACCGCGAAGGGCGCTCGGCCGTCGGCCGGCAGGGCATAGAGGCGCGCCACCTGCCCTTCGGGCACGCGCAGCGGCTGCAGCAGCTTGACGTTGAGCAGCCGGCCGTGGCGGGTAGAGCTGGCCAGCAGCGAAGGTGTACCGGCACTGTCGCTCAGCAGGCCGACGTAGCTGGCCGGCAGCGTGTCGGCGGCCACCGTTTCGCGGCCCAGCCACTGCGGCTGCGATTGCAGCACCAGCACGCACAGCACCGCGCCGGCGAGCGCGCCGCCCAGCGAAGGCAGGCCCCACGAGGCCCACGGCCATGTGCGCTTCTTCTTCGGTTCGGGCGCGCCGAACAGCTGGCCCTGCAGGCCGGCCCACAGCGCATTCGAGGGTTCGATGGCCGGCACCGACGCCGCCAGGTGCGAGAGCCGCTGCTGCCAGGCCGCGGCGGCGCGGGCGACCTCGGCCGATTCGCGCATCAGTGTCTCGAAGCGGCGCCGCGCGCCGCCGTGCAGCGTGCCCAGCGCGTATTCCTGCGCGAGGCGGTCGAGCAGCTCGGGGGAGACGCGCCTCATCGGAGGCCCTTCATACCGCTTCCTCCAACCCAGCCGCCATCAGGCAGTCCTTCAGTTTTGCCAGCCCGCGGCGCACCCAGGCCTTGGCTGTGCCGAGCGGTGCACCCAGCTGGGTCGCGATCTCGCTGTGCATCAGGCCGCGGTAGTAGGCGAGCGCCAGTGCCTGGCGCTGCTGGGCCGAGAGCTGGCCCATGCAGGTGTCGATCTTCAGCTGGTTGACGCTGCGGTCGAACAGGCGATGCGGTTCCTCGTCGGGCTCTGCTGCACCGGCCAGCGCCTCGGCGCCTTCGTCGGGCAGCGGCACGGTGCTGGCGCGCTCGCTGGCGTTGGAGCGCAGCGCATCGATCGCCTTGTTGCGCACCACGTTGATCAGCCAGGTCATCGGCGTCGCCATGCCGGCGTGGTAGCTGCCGGCCGCATGCCAGACGTTGAGGTAGGCCTCGTGCAGCACCTCTTCAGCACGCGCGGTGCTGCCCAGGATGCGCGTGGCCAGGCCGAGCAGGTGTGCGCTGGTGAGGCGATACACCTGCTCGAAGGCGCTGCGGTCCTTCAGCGCGACGCGCGCCATCAGCGTGGCCAGGTCGGTGGTCGGAGGTGGGCTCATCGAGCGTTGAGGGGAATGAAGCGTCAGCGCTTGCGCGGCGGACCGGCCCGGCCGGCGCCGGCAGCGCCCCGCTGACCCGACATACGGCGCGGGCCGCCGCCCGGACGCACCGCCGGCTTCTTCGGCAGCGGACGCGAGACGTCGGCCAGCAGCAGCGTGCTGCGCACCAGGCCTTCGACCGCCTCGTCGAGCTGCTGCGGCGGCTCCAGCGTCTCGATCTCGGCCAGCAGTTCGTCGGCGTCTTCGAGGTCGTCGGGGTCGAGGTGCATGAACAGCGTGGCCAGCGGCTCCAGCATCTCCGGGTTCTCGAGCTCCATCAGCGCCGGATAGAGCGCGGTGGCGGTGGCGAAGCCGGCCACCCAGGGCATCACGGTCTCGGAGGGCGAAGCCTCCTCGTCGAGCTCGTACACCCACGGGTCGAACCAGTCGCGGCGGCGGATCGCGCCGTCGAGCTCGGCGTGCCGGCGACGCACCAGCTCGCGCAGCGGGGCGGCGTCGATGCCCGGCGGCAGCTTGCGGCCGTCGACATCGAACACGTGCGGCATCCACTCGGCCTCGGGCACTGGCCTGGGTTGCAGCAGCACGGCGCAGAGGAAGCCGTCGAGCATCGTCACGTCCAGCGGCTCCAGCGGCGCGGGCAGCGCATCGAGCAGGCCTTGCAGGCGCTCGAGGTCGTGTTCGTTCAGCGGCGCGGGCGCATCGGGTTTCATGGCGCGATTGTGCGCGAGCACGCTGCCAAGGCGCTGCTTATGATCGGCCGATGAGCGATCGACACCTTCTGTTTCTTGTCGCCAGCACGCGGGTGCCCGGCGTGGTGGGCAACACCGAGGCGCTGGCGCGCCGCGCGGCCGCCGGGCTCGGGCCCGAGGTCGGGCAGGCCTGGCAGCACCTGCACGGCCTGCAGCTGCCGCCCTTTCAGGACCACCGGCACGACATCGGCACCTACCCGATGCCCGAGGGCGACGGCCGGCGGCTGCTCGATGCCACGCTGGCCGCCACCGAGCTGGTTTTCGTGGCGCCGGTCTACTGGTACAGCCTGCCCTCGCCGCTGAAGCTCTACCTCGACCACTGGAGCGCCTGGATGCGCGTGCCGGGCCTCGATTTCAAGGTCCGCATGGCCGGCAAGCGGCTGTGGCTGATCACCACCAGCGGCGACCGCGCCAAGGCCCAGCCGGCGATCGACAGCGTGCGCCTGTGTGCCGAGTTCATGGCCATGCCCTGGGCCGGCGCGCTGTGGGGCAAGGGCGGCGCGCCCGGGGCGATCGAGCAGGATGCCGAGGCGCTGGCGGCGGCGCCGGGCTTCCTCCAGGTCTGACCGGCGCGATGAAGCTGCTCGACGCCCAGGCCACCGCCGAGGCATTGCCTTGGGGCCCCCTGGCCGACGCGATCGAGCGCATCCTGCAGGCGCAGGCCCGCGGGCTGGTGCAGGTGCCCGAGCGTTCGGTGCTGCCCATCGGGCCGCAGACGACGTGGTTCCTGATGCCGGCCTGGGTCGACGCCAGCGTGGCCGACCTCGCGATGGCCAAGCTGATCACCTACAACCCCGAGAACGGCGCGCGCGGGCTGGCGGCCATCCTCGGCGACGTGCTGGTGCTGCGGGCCTCTACCGGAGAGCGCCTCGCGCTGATGGACGGGCCCACGGTGACCGGCCGCCGCACCGCCGCTGTGACGGCCGTGGCCGCACGCCACCTCGCGCCCCGGCCCGACGGGCCGATGCTGATCATCGGCGCCGGTGCGCAGGGCCGGGCGCACCTCGAGGCATTCAAGGCACTGTTCGGCACCCGCGAGGTCTGGCTGCGCTCGCGCAGTGCGGGGCCGGCGCAGGCCCTGTTGCAGCATGCGCGGCAGCTCGGGCTGCGGGCCGAGCCGGCCGATGACCTCGATGCGGCGCTGGCGCGATGCCCGGTCGTGGTGACTGCGACATCGGCGCAACAGGTCTGCCTCGACCGCTTGCCGCGGGCTGATGCCTTCGTTGCGGCGGTCGGTGCCTTCAGCCCCACGATGGCAGAGCTCGCGCCCGACGTGGTGCGAGCCTGCGCCGACCGTGGCGCCGTGGTGCTCGACACCGCCAGCGCCCGGCATGAGGCAGGCGATCTGCTGCAGGCCGGCGTGGCGATGCAAGTGCTTCCTAGCCTGGGCGAAGCGATCGCGCGGGAAGCGCCGCAGGCGCGTGGCGGCGTGCTGTTCAAGAGCTGCGGTTCGGCCTTGTGGGACCTGGCGGCGGCCCTCTGTTTGCAGCAAGGCGTAACCGATGGGCACACGGCGTGCCCGTAGCGGAAAACCCCGTCCCTCGTTTTGGGGATGGCCGTGCAATACAGCACACCCTAGAGTCGTTCGCAGTGCCACGTATTCCGGGTGGTTGACGGTTTCATGCCGCAGCTCAGGCATCCATCAGCTTCCCGAACCGGTCCCAACGACGTCCTTTCTTGAGGACTTGAACGCCCACCCCTTGCGGGGTGGGCTTTTTTTGGGTCTGGATCCAGCTGCGGGGCACATACAGAGCGTTCTTCAAGAACGCCGAGGCGCAAGACGCCACTTCGAGAGGAACGAACCGTGATCGATCACATCACCCTGCGCGTGCGGGATCTCGCCCGCACCCGTGAGTTTTATCGACAGGCGCTCGCGCCGTTGGGATATCGCGTTGCATATGAGCAGGTCCACGACGGCGTCGCCGTGCTGGGCTTCGGGGCCGAGGTGCCCGGTGTCGGCTTCAAGATCGACACCTGGTTCGTCGATACCGAGCCCACCTCGGGGCCGATGCACCTGTGCTGGCGCGCGAAGTCGCGCACCGAGGTCGAGGCGTTCTACGCCGCGGCGCTCAGTGCCGGCGGCACCGACAACGGCGCGCCCGGCGTGCGCCCGCACTACCACGCCAACTACTACGGCGCGTTCGTGATCGACCCCGACGGCAACAACGTCGAGGCGGTCTGCCACTCGCCCGGCTAGGCGGGGAAACCTTCCTTCAGCGCCTCGCGCAGGTAGGCCACGAAGGCCTGCACCGCGCGCGGCACATAGGGGCTGTAGGGCCGGATCGCATAGAGCTGCTCGCCGAAGGCGCCGACCGGCCGCCACTCGGGCAGCACGCGCACGAGCTTGCCCGCCTGCAGCGCCGCCTGCGCGCTGAAATCCGGCAGCAGCGCGATGCCGAGGCCGCCCATCGCGGCCTCGCGCAGCGCTTCGCTGTTGTTGGCCGCGAACGGGCCCTTCACCGCCACCGTGACCTTGCGCGCCGCGCGGCCGCCGTTGCGCTCGAAGCTCCAGGCCGGTGTCTCCTGCGGACGCAGGTAGTGCAGGCAGTCATGGTCGCCCAGGTCTTCAGGCGCGTTCGGCGTGCCACGTTTGCGCAGGTAGGCGCGGCTGGCCACCAGCACCGAGTGCGTCTCGCACAGCGTCCACGCCACGTGCGTGTCGGGCACCGCCGCGCTGTGGCGGATCGCGAGGTCGAAGCCTTCCTGTGCCAGCGAGCTGAGCCGGTCCGACAGTTCCAGCTCCACCCGCACCTCGGGATGCGCCTTGAAGAAATCGGGCAGCCGCGGCACCAGCTGCTGGCGCGCAAACGCCACCGGCGCGGTCACGCGCAATAGCCCGCGCGGCGTGGCCGCCAGGTCCTTGACGCCGGCGAAGCTGCGCGCGATCTGCTCGAAGGCGCCCTGCGTGGCGTCGACCAACTGCTGACCGGCCTCGGTGAGGCGCACGCTGCGCGTGGTGCGGCGCACCAGCGGCACGCCTGCCGCCCGCTCGAGCTCGGCGATGCGCTGGCTCATCGCCGCCTTGCTGACACCCAGGCGCTGCGCCGCCGCCGTGTAGCTGCCCTGTTGGCCCAGTACCGTGAGCCAGTGCACATGCGACCACAGCGCCTCGATCTTTCGGCTGTCCATCCAGGCATTGTTCACCATCGTGAACAATGAATCCAGCGCAGCGGCATTGGCATGCGGGGAGCCGCTGCCTAGACTGCCCTGATCCCTCTTCAGCACTCGACAGGAGACCCGCCATGGGCGCCCCCGAAGCCTTCACCAGCACCCAGGACATCGGCCACTACATCAACGGCGAAGTGCACGCCGGCCGCAGCGGCCGCTCGCAGGCCGTGTACAACCCGGCCACCGGCGCGGTGGCGCGGCAGGTGGCGCTGGCCAGCGTCGACGAGGTGAATGCCGCGGTGGCTGCTGCAAAGGCCGCGTTCCCCAAGTGGGCCGACATGCCCCCGATCCGGCGCGCCCGAGTGCTGAACCAGTTTCTCGCGCTGCTGAACCAGCACCGCGACACGCTGGCCGCGATGATCACCGCCGAACACGGCAAGGTGTTCACCGATGCCCAGGGCGAGGTGGCGCGCGGCATCGACATCGTCGAGTTCGCCTGCGGCATCCCGCAGCTGCTGAAGGGCGACTTCACCGACCAGGTCTCCACCGGCATCGACAACTGGACGATCCGCCAGCCGCTGGGCGTGGTGGCCGGCATCACGCCGTTCAACTTCCCGTGCATGGTGCCGTGCTGGATGTTCCCGATCGCGCTGGCCGCGGGCAACACCTTCGTGCTCAAGCCCAGCGAGCGCGATCCGTCGCCGTCGATCTTCATGGCGCAGCTGCTGAAGCAGGCCGGCCTGCCCGACGGCGTGTTCAACGTGGTGCAGGGCGACAAGCTCGCGGTCGACACGCTGCTCGAGCATGACGACGTCAAGGCGCTGAGCTTCGTCGGCTCCACGCCGATCGCGCACTACATCTACGAGCGCGGCGCGCATTTCGGCAAGCGGGTGCAGGCACTGGGCGGCGCGAAGAACCACATGGTGGTGATGCCCGATGCCGACCTCGAACAGTCGGTGGATGCGCTGATCGGCGCGGCCTACGGCTCGGCCGGCGAGCGCTGCATGGCCATCTCGGTGGCGGTGCTGGTGGGCGACGTGGCCGACAGGATCGTGCCCATGCTGGCCGAGCGCGCCAAGACGCTGAAGATCAAGAACGGCATGGAGCTCGATGCCGAGATGGGCCCCATCGTCACGAAGCAGGCGCTGGAGCGCATCGAGGGCTACATCGAGACCGGCGTGCAGGAAGGCGCCAGGCTGGTGGTCGACGGCCGCGGCCTCAAGGTGCCGGGCCACGAGAACGGCTTCTTCACCGGCGGCACGCTGTTCGACCACGTGACGCCGCAGATGCGCATCTACAAGGAAGAGATCTTCGGCCCGGTGCTGGCCTGCGTGCGCGCCAAGGATTTCGCCGAGGCGGTGCAGTTGGTCAACGACCATGAGTTCGGCAACGGCGTGGCCTGCTTCACGCGCGACGGCAATGTGGCGCGCGAGTTCGCGCGGCGCATCCAGGTGGGCATGGTCGGCATCAACGTGCCGATCCCGGTGCCGATGGCTTGGCAGGGCTTCGGCGGCTGGAAGAAGAGCCTGTTCGGCGACATGCACGCCTACGGTGAGGAAGGTGTGCGCTTCTACACGAAGCAGAAGTCGATCATGCAGCGCTGGCCGGAGAGCACGCCCAAGGGCGCCGAGTTCGTGATGCCGACCGCGAAGTAACGCGCAGAAGCGGCCAGCGACAAGGGAGCTTCGGCTCCCTTTTTCAATGGCCCGTCAATTGGCGGACACCAGCGCGCTGGCCCAGTGCAGCAGCTGCGGGCCTTGCCCCACGTGCACCGAGCGGCGCTGCACGCCGCCGTTGAAGTCGGCCTCCACGGTGTAGCGGCCGGGCGGCAGCTTCAGCATCAGCAGCGGTCCGGCGTTCTGCACCGCCACCACCTCGCCCGCGCTGTTGTGCACGCGCACCTGGTTGGCCGTGCCCAGCTCGCCGGCCTTGCCGCTGAACAGGATCTGCAGCGGGAATTCCTGCTGGTGCGAGCGCATCGCCTGGCGCTCCTGGTCGCCGACGCCGCCGTTGAGGTATTGCACGCCGCTGGGCGCCTGCTGCACCTGCACGGCGGGCGTGCTCGTCACGGCGTCGACATCGGTGCTCGGCGCCTGGGCCATCAAGGTGGACGCCGCCACCACGCTGAAGGCGAAGGTGATCGCTGCGGGGGTGTGTCTCTTCATGGCCGGGCTCCTTGCTGCACTCGCTTTCGTGGAACGTGTGCACAGCGTAGGCCGCGGGCCTTGCCGAGTCTGTCGGCGCGCTGAGGGGCGCTGCGTGAGGGGCGCCTGACACGGTGACAGCCCCCCGGCCTGCCCCTCGGGGCTAACGATACTGCCCGCTGAAGCGCTCCACCTTCTCGATGTTCACGCGGGTCACGAAGCCCGGCCCCGAGTTGATGTGCTGCCCTCGGGCCGGCTTCAGGTCGAGCC